>NZ_JALJQZ010000077.1 GCF_022968395.1 Affinirhizobium lemnae | reverse complement strand
ACTCCCGTTCATGATCCATGGGACGTCGATCACAAATCAGGCGGCGAAGGACAATGTGGGAGTGGGACAGCGGTTACTCAAATCGTGCGGATATGACCCCGAGTATAAAGCGGGCGGGATTTGGGCCGCGGCCTCGGCGAGCCGGACCTTGTCGCGACACTAGCACGGTGATGGGCAAGCCAGGTCAGTATGTCAACGATCAGTGGCCTCACCAGTGGATTACCCTCGGTCTATCGGACCACGAGTTAAAGATAATATCCGCAGTGAGACGGCGGGTGCGCGGAAAAGCTATAACTATCGCGAAAAACGTTACGACGCACGTTACGAGACTGAACAAGAGCGCGGCTACGGATGGCAAACAAAAATGAACGAGCCAAGTCGCCGCCAGAGAAAGATGTGCAGCAAGCTGAAGGGGACCTACTGCTGAAGCAATATCAAGAGTACGCACTGGTCCCCGCCTCCCAACATACATCCACAGTAAAGGCGTCTTAATATATTCTGCAACAACGTAGGCTACGGCTACGCCAATTCCGCCGTAGCGCAGGCCGACGAAAAACGCTGCTACAACTAGCAGCGACGAGACGAGGCCCCATCGGAAAAATTCCTTTGTTCTGCCTTGAGTGATAAACAGCCAGCCTGCTGGGTTGTTCATCGCCTGCAACAATCCTGCAATTCCAAGAACGCTGAAGATCTGAGCAGCATAATCCCAACGGGGACCGAGAACCGCTGCTATCAAAACATCTGAGGTCGCAGTCGCAAAAGCAATTCCCGGCAAAATGAGTATTAGGGCAGCAGCTAGCGTTCGAATGTAGACGTCTCGGTATCGATCAGGTTGAGAATTCAAGCGAGAGAGAACGGGGATCATAACTTTGTATAACGGCGCCATCACCTGAGTCAAAGGTGCAAGTAGAAGCCGATTGGCTCGATCGTAGTGGCCAAGTTCGATAAGACCCCAATACCGTCCGACCAAAAGCCCATCAAGATTCCGAGCAAAAAAATTGACTACGTTGAAACCGGTCAAGTTCATCCCGAAAGACATGAACCAATTAGCACTCGTGGTCTTCTTTGGCCATCCAGGGCGCCATTTCGAGAAAGACCAGAGGCCGACAACGTAAAAAAATGTCGTAACAAACGATCCGATGTACAACGACCAGTAACTAAAGTCATATAGTCCCGCCACGACAGCCGCGACTAGACCCAGAATGCCGGAGATTGCCGTATTGACTGCTAAAATATCAAATCGCATCTCTCGGGCGAGGAGCGCCTCGTGTTGTACTCCACCTCCCGCGACAACAAACGTAATACACGTTGCCATAAGATAACTAGTTATCCGCTTGTCCTCGTAAAAGGCACCTACCGCTGGCGCTGCTCCCATGAGGATCACCCCCAAAACTAAACCTATACCGATATCAATCCAGAACAGAAGGCTAGCCTCACCAGAGGTTAGATGTTCCTTTTGGATTGCTGCTTGTCCTAAACCCGGATCTTGAAAAAGCGCAATGAAGGCAACAATGGGCGCACACACTGCCACTATGCCAAAGTCCGCCGGCTGCAATATCCGTGAGAGGACCAAGATCTGCGCGACGCTGGCGGCAGTTCGCACTATATGTCCGAACCCCATCCACATCGTAGCCGTTCCAAGATGTTTCGGCAGCTCTCGATGGAGAGGCGATTTTCCCGGCAATGAATTACAGTGGAATCGAGCGCCCAGGCGAGCCGGCCACGTCCGGAGAATTCGGATGCTCCGCTTCAATTCACTATCGGTCGACATACCCAGACTACCACCTACCTAGCCCTTATTCGCGGACGCAACCTCCATCTAGGACCGTTGATCGGACGTTCCAAATCTTGAGTGACATAAATAGTGATTTTTTGTTCCGACCCGAGCGTATTCTGCGGAGCACGGTTCTATGAAACCAGTATATATCTTACAGGAGCAGCCTCCGGTAGGGCAGAATCTCTCTACGGTATCGATATATGGATCGTCATCTAGTATGTTTCCATATCTTTCGTGAACGAACTCACAGCGCGTGATGTTTCCCTGCTGGTCAATCTGAATATGGTCCTTGCCGGCAGAACATCTTACGTTTTCTCTCCTGGCATTAAGCATGAACGTCGCTACAAAATCGTTATCCATCCATGTCTGAATTGTCTCCCGCTCGGTGACATTGTATCCTTCCGGATAAAGCTTTCCGTCACCGTTCCTTGCTCCCAGAAGGGCATTTACCGAAAGATGAACGCCAATATTATCCAGTCTCGCCTTCAACTCATCATAATGCGGCATGTTAGCTGTGGAGGCCACAAAGTTAACCGTAATATCTTGAACTAGATCACGTAGTATTTCCACTCGCCTGAAGAATTTATCTTTGTCTTCATTGAATTTTCGAAATTCTGTCGGGTGGTAGGTGGCAACAATCGCTACCTTCGTGGGATTGATGAACTGGAAGATCCCATCCAGATCCCTTGACAGATTAGACCAAACTTCAACAGTTTTTACGTTCGGTAGGGCATTGAGTTTTGCGAACAAGGGCCACATGACGGGAATTGCGATGATGTCTCCTAACGGAGACATCTCTACGAAGAGCGGCCTTGGGATCTGACCAAGTCGTTCAATCATAAGTGGAACGAGCTCTAGTTGGGAAACCTCTGGCTTCTTCTCATGCTCGAGAAAGCAATATGAGCATCTATAGTTGCAAACTTTGATGGGAATAATTATTGTGACGTAAAGCATTTTGTCCGACGTGTGGCGGAACAATGGTAATTTTTTCCGGGCCTCCGCTTGGTCAGCATGTAGCATGTACTCTGTTGGTCCAGACCACTGAGAAACTATTGTTTCCCATAGTTCTGTTAGCGCGGGGCTATTTAGCTCCATGATGCTATCTTTGACCGAGGCGAGAGACGCTTCCCAATCTTGATCCGACTCCATTCGGGCAGCTCGAAACAGAGACGGAAGGTCAGGTCGATGCAGGCGGCGCCTCACAACATTGAGAAGTTCTCGTTCCGCGGCTTTGAACTCACCTAGCGCGAGATTTTCAATAACACGAGCAAACTCTTCAAAAGGTGTCATGGTCTCTCTCGTAAAACTTCGCGTGACGAGGTAAGACTTGGGTAGGCAAGACATTCCTTCGTCAGCCTTATGAGCAGCAGATTCGGCGTTACGACAACTCGGGAGACCGGGCGTACCATCTTTATGGACAGTCTCGGTCCGCACTGAACCAATCTTGGATTACCAGTCGATCGTACACGACAGCGTGCTTTCTGCAAAGAAAATCTATTTTGTGTTGTGTGTGTGTTCCCGGTTGTAGATTCTGCGAGACACCCAGCCAAGTCTCCGTATGCGCCGACGGTACAAATCGGCAGGACGTTGGCCGACGACCTCCCTTCCGTGAAGGGGTCGGCCTTGACGCGCCGACCTTGCCTTTATGCGAGGGAACCCCGCCGTTACTCTTACCTTACCACCTTCCCTTGCTGCTCCAGGGAGCACCGCAGTAGAAGCAAGGGCTCCTGCGACGACCGCATGAGCAGAACGCTTCGCGGAATGAGAATGGGCGAGACTATGACAAAAACGAAAGTTGTTTACCTTTCGGATGCCAAAGCCGTGACCACTCAAACCGCGGGAGTCGTTGCGTCAAGCGCATTTACTGGACGTAGGAGCTGCTGGATTGCCAGCTTGCGGAGATGATGTCGTTCGACAGCTATCACTTCCTTACCGTTAATGAGTAAGGCTTAAGCGACGGTCGGGAGGGAGCACGTTTGGTTCCACCGCAGATCACGAGTGAGGACGTCGCAGAGTAGTTGAAATTCCGCAACCCGATTTTCGATCTTTTGTTGGCTCATAACGCGGGCGGCGTGATTCTAAGAGGTGCGCTAATAGAGCTGGCTCGGGAAATCTGAACAGCGGGGATAAGTGGAGTTTCCGCCTGACTTCGGTTTAGATGCCGGGAACAGGAGAAACCATGACAAGACGACCGCGCTAGGCGCCATAGCCCGGCTTTCAAGGCGAAGGTGGCACTTGCCGCCATCCGAGGTGAACAGACGCTGGTGGAATTATCCCAGCAGTTTGACGTACACGCCAACCAGATCAAACAGTGGAAAGACCAGCTCCTTGAGGGTGCGACGGGTGTGTTCGGCGATGAAACGAAGGCGGAGCCAACGGTTCCGACCGTCGATGTCAAAACGCTACACGCCAAGATCGGCGAACTGACACTGGAGAACGATTTTTTGTCCGGTGCGCTCGGCAAGGCGGGATTGCTGGGGGACAAGAAATGATGGACCGCGAGCACAAGCTATCCGTCGTGCGCCAGGCGAAGCTTCTCGGCTTCAGCCGTGGAAGCGTCTATTATCTACCGCGTCCAGTGTCCGATGGCGATCTGGTCTTGATGCGGCGGATCGACGAACTGCATCTCGACTACCCCTTTGCCGGAAGTCGGATGTTGCAAGGGCTCTTGAGGGGAGAAGGGTTGGAGGTCGGGCGATTGCACGTCGCCACGCTGATGAAGAAGATGGGCATCGAGGCGATCTACCGCCGCCCGAACACCTCCAAACCAGCGCCAGGGCACAAGATTTATCCCTACCTCCTGCGCAAGCTGGCGGTCACCAGACCCAACCAGGTCTGGGCGATGAACCTGACCTATATCCCAATGGCCCGCGGCTTCGTATATCTCTGCGCCGTCGTGGACCGGTTCAGCCGGAGGGTTCTATCGTGGCGGCTGTCGATCACCATGGAAGCGGCCTTCTGCATCGAAGCGGTCGAGGAGGCGCTCGCCCGCTATGGCAAGCCGGAAATCTTCAACACGGATCAGGGCTCGCAGTTTACCTCGGTGGACTTCACGGCGGTGCTGAAGAAAGCTGAGATCGCCATCTCGATGGATGGCAAGGGTGCATGGCGCGACAACGTCTTCGTCGAGCGGCTCTGGCGGTCGATCAAATACGAGGAGGTCTACCTCCACGCCTACAAGACGGTGTCTGAGGCCCGCGTCGGCATTGGCCGATATCTGACCTTTTACAATAGCCGACGCCCACATTCATCCCTTGACCGGCAGACGCCGGATAAGGCCTACTTCAACGCGCTGGCACCCATGATGGTGGCGGCATAATCGAGGCGGAAATCCACTTAGCAAAACGCCCGAAACTGTTCAGACAAACCCAGCCAGCTCTAATGGGCATTCACGCGTAATCATAAGCGCATGAGGTATCAGAGGCCCGCCGCGCCGATATCAGCGGCCACGCGGAGCAAGCCCGCAAATGCTGCCCGTCGCAAAGCCTAGGCGCAGGGGGCGCTGGGGGGGCCGACTCGTTGCGCTGATCCGGCCGCCCTGAATCGCATCAAATTGGGCACCGTAAAGTTAACCGGCGGCCCATCGAAACATGGGAT
The DNA here is from genome assembly GCF_022968395.1 of Affinirhizobium lemnae. Lineage (GTDB taxonomy): Bacteria > Pseudomonadota > Alphaproteobacteria > Rhizobiales > Rhizobiaceae > Neorhizobium > Neorhizobium lemnae. The sequence continues at coordinate 6,252 of NZ_JALJQZ010000077.1, read as the reverse complement.
CTGGCGGTATGACCAGCTCTATTCGTGATCCCCTTTATCGTCGCCACCGATTTCCAGATGAGGTGATTGCTCACGCCGTTTGGCTGTACTTCCGGTTTCCGCTCAGTCTGCGCATGGTCGAAGACCTGCTGGCGGCGCGTGGGATCATCGTCTCGCATCAAACAATGCGCCTTTGGGCGGAGAAATTCGGTCGGTACTTTGCCAATGAAATCCGCCGGCGCTCAGTCGGGAAGCTCGGCGACAAATGGCACCTCGATGAGGTTGTCGTTTCCATTGGCGGCAAGAAGCACTGGCTGTGGCGGGCTGTTGATCAGGATGGCTTCGTCCTCGACGTTCTGGTGCAAGAGCCGCCGCAATACCAAGGCAGCGAAACGTCTGATGCGAAAGCTTCTGAAAGGACAGGGGCATTCACCACGCGTCATGATCACCGACAAGCTGCGATCCTATGGTGCTCCAAGGCGCCACATCATGCCCGACATCGAGCACCGCTCCCACAAAGGCCTGAACAATCGGGCTGAGAACTCTCATCAACCGACACGACGCCGAGAGCGGATCATGAAGGGCTTCAGGTCAACCCGACAGCTCCAACGCTTCGTTTCCATTCATGACCCGGTTGCCAACCTCTTTCACACTCCGCGTCACGATATTCCATCCGACAATCACCGCGAACTCCGAGCTGCCGCCATGCAGATGTGGAGCGAGATCGCACGCCTCCAAACAGCATAGGCGAAAGCGCAGGGCCAGATCTTTGGCCGGAGCCCATTAAGTTTACAGTGCCCAAGCGCGTTCACTTCGAAACCAGGACCAAGAGCGCCTTGGCGACGATAGAATTCGATCTTCGAGCCACTCTTCATGTCCTGAAGCAGCCCGGCGTCGATCTTGTTCTCGGCCATAATACGGCGATACTTACCCTGCTCCAACGCGCTTCCGGCAGACGCGTGATTATCAACATGGACGGTATCGAGTGGAGGCGGCAAAAGTGGGGCAAGGCCGCAAAAGCTTGGTTTTGGCTCAATGAATGGATTGGCTTGAAGTTCGTGACGGTCGCGATCGCTGATCACCCAAAGATTGCAGAACACTTGTCGAAGCGTGGTCGTACTGGATCGGTTGTTATTCAATATGGTTCAGAGAACATTCCGGGAGCCCCAACAGAGGCACTCGACACCTTGACCGTGGAACCGGAAGGCTATTTTGTATCCATAGCGCGCATGGAGCCCGAAAATAGCATTCTTGAGATGGTGCGCGGGTTCGTCGCTGCAAAGACCGGACGCAAATTCGTGATACTCGGGAAACTTCTGCCAGAAGCGAACACCTACCACGCCAGCGTTCTCCAAGCAGCAGACGAAGATGTAATCTTCCCTGGTGCTATTTACGACCAGAGCGTTGTGCAGGCTCTGCGTGTACATTGCCTGGCATATATATACACGGGCATTAAGTCGGTGGAACAAATCCGTCGCTAGCCGAAGCGCTCGGTGCCGGTTCCCCGGTCATCGCACATGGTAATGGTTTCAACAGATGGACGGCCGGGGAACAGCAGCTGTTCTTCATAACCATCGACGAGTGCACGGAGCAAATGAAGCGGATCTCTGATGACGCTGATCTGCGTAACGAGTTGCGATCCGCTAGCCGGCTAAAGCACGAGCAGGCGTATCAGTTCGAAAACATTCATAACTCATATCTGGACGTCATTGATCGCGTGAGGTGTTCAGTGTGAAGTTTGTCATGCGACTAAACCACAGGGATAGTCGCGACTGTGCTGATTGGTGGGGCTTTGGCCAAGTTTGTTTTTTCCGCGGGATCCGAACTAGCCAGGCGCACCGTTACTCCCCGCCACTGAGAGAAGCTTAGTTTGAGATCCGATTATCTTCCATTTGTGTGCCTTTAAAAGCACGCAGTTGCCATGAGTAGAGTGCGAAGGGGTGAGCTTATGATATTCGAACGTCTCGATATTGCGGATCTTTTGCTGATTAAGCCAAAGCGTCACGGAGACGACAGGGGTTGGTTTTCTGAGATCTTTCGTGAGGACGCGTTTCAACGTGAAGCCGGCAGCGTTGCGTTCGTTCAGCATAATCAGTCCTACTCCAAGCCGAAAGGCACAATCCGAGGGCTCCATTTCCAAACTGATCCATTCGCGCAAGGGAAGCTTGTTCGGTGTCCACGCGGCCGTGTCCTCGACGTGGCCGTGGATCTTCGCACGTCCTCTGGAACATACGGACAGCACGTTGCAGTTGAACTTTCTGCAGATAATGGACACCAGCTTTGGATTCCTGCTGGGTTTGCCCATGGCTTCTGTACGCTCGAAGAAGATTGCGAACTCGCTTACATGGTGACGAACTACTACAGCCCCCAGCATGATCGAGGCCTCAAATGGAATGATCCTGGGCTCGGTATCGCTTGGCCAGTGGCAGAGACCGATGCTGTTCTATCTGACAAAGACTTGCGACAGCCGGCGTTGTCCGAGCTGGGACCTGTATTTTCCTAGATTTGGGTTGCGCTGTTGGCATTGGTCGATCAGCTTAAAATGTTTTGGAGGCAGGTATGCGGATTGTTGTGACGGGCGGCGCTGGATTCATTGGATCCGCCGTAGTTCGGTATCTTGTGAAGGACGTTGGCGCGGAGGTGTTGACGCTCGATAAACTAACCTATGCAGGGAACCTGGCTAATCTCGATCCCGTGATTGACAATCCCGCCCATCGTTTTGTTCAGGCGGATATCTGTGATGCAGCAGCAGTCTCCGAAGTGTTCAAAACCTTTGAACCCACGCGGATTTATCACCTTGCCGCTGAAAGCCACGTGGATCGCTCCATCACGGGCGCAAAGGATTTCGTCGAGACCAATGTGATTGGGACCTTTACCCTTTTGGAAGCAGCGCGCCGCTACTGGAACGATCTTGACGGCTCGAGCAAAGACAGTTTCCGTTTTCTGCATGTTTCAACCGATGAAGTGTACGGCTCATTGGGGGCAGAAGGGCTGTTTTCCGAGACAACACCTTACGATCCGTCTTCGCCGTATTCGGCCTCAAAGGCAGCGTCGGATCACCTCGCGGTCGCGTGGCACAGGACCTACTGGCTCCCGACACTGGTATCGAATTGCTCAAACAATTACGGACCCTATCATTTTCCAGAAAAGCTGATTCCGCTTATCATTCTAAACGCCCTCCACGGAAAATCGCTGCCGGTCTACGGTGATGGGTCTAACATCCGAGATTGGCTCTACGTTGAAGATCACGCAAAGGCGCTTCATTTGATTGCGTCCGAAGGACGCCTGGGAGAGACGTACAACGTCGGCGGTCGAAATGAGCGCCGGAATATTGATGTGGTTAAGGCAGTTTGCGAGATTTTGGACCGTTTAGCGCCCAAGTCCCATCCACATGCTGATCTGATAACCTACGTCACAGATCGTCCAGGCCACGACGCACGCTATGCAATAGACGCCACAAAGTTGGAAAGTGAACTTGGCTGGCGCGCGCATGAAAACTTCGAGACAGGAATCGAAAAGACAGTGCGCTGGTACCTTGATAACGAGAGTTGGTGGCGACCACTTCGAGACAAGGTGTACACTGGTGAGCGGCTTGGGGTTCTTGCTACGGAGCCTACAGCGCCATGAAGAGCCGTATCCTCGTTACGGGCGTGAATGGTCAGGTTGTGACGGCACTACGCGAAGCCGCGACCGACAGACCTGATGTCGAACTCATTTGGCTCGGTCGGCCAGATTTCGATCTCTCAGACACAGAAAACATAACGGACAAGATAGTCGCTGCCGCCCCGCATGTTATTCTCTCGGTCGCAGCTTATACGGCGGTTGATAACGCCGAGAGCGATGAAAGCACAGCGACATCAATCAATGCAGTCGCGGTGGGAGAAATTGCGGAGGGCGCAGCGCGGCTCTCCATTCCTGTCATTCATTTGTCGACCGATTATGTTTTCGACGGGACGAAGCCATCGCCATATCTGGAGACAGATAAGCCCAATCCGACCAGTGCTTATGGCCGCAGCAAGCTTGCGGGTGAGCAGGTGCTTGCCGCTAGACTTCAAAATCACATCATTCTCCGAACAGCTTGGGTCTACTCGCCTTTCGGGAAAAACTTCCTCAAGACAATGCTTTCTCTCGCGGAAACCCGGGATCATCTACGCGTAGTCTCCGACCAACGTGGAAACCCGACATCAGCAATCGATATTGCTGAAGCACTGCTGGTAATCGCCGGAAATCTGCTGACGGACAAGGACCCAGGGCTACGGGGTACCTTTCATATGAGCGGAACCGGCGAAGCAACCTGGGCGGAGTTTGCTGAGCAAATTTTCCAAGCTTCCGAGAGACTGGGCGGTCCCACTGCCCAGGTTGAGCATATTCCGAGCTCGCAATATCCGACGCCTGCGAAGCGTCCGGCGAATTCGCGTCTGGACTGCGGGAAACTTGAGCAGGTTCATGGCGTGCGGTTGCCTGACTGGCGCTCTTCGACAGAGCTCGTAGTCCGCCGATTGATGCGACAAAGTTCCAATTAACAAAGGACGGTAACAACATGAAGGGTATTATTCTGGCCGGTGGTGCGGGTACGCGTCTGCATCCAATGACCTTGGTGACGTCCAAGCAGCTCATGCCCGTCTACGATAAACCGATGATATACTATCCATTATCGGTCCTTATGCTGGCCGGCATCCGTGAGGTGCTGATCATCTCCACTCCAAGTGATCTGCCGAATTTCCAGCGCTTGCTGGGTGATGGATCCCAATGGGGTATGGAGTTCGTTTATCGCGTTCAGCCAAATCCAGGAGGGCTGGCACAAGCCTATACAATCGGCGGCGATTTCGTAAAAGGTGGACCTTCTTGCTTGATCCTGGGTGACAACATTTTCTACGGGCACGGTCTCCCCGAGTTGCTCACCAGTGCGCAGCAACGCCCCGAAGGCGCAACTGTATTTGCATATCATGTGACCGATCCAGAGCGTTATGGCGTCGTTGACTTTGACACGCAGATGAAGGCTCTCTCGATCGAGGAAAAGCCCTCGGCACCAAAATCAAACTGGGCCGTTACAGGTCTCTATTTTTACGATGCCGATGTCGTGGATATCGCAGCCGACCTCAAGCCCTCAGCGCGTAGCGAACTGGAGATAACCGATGTGAACAAGGTGTATCTCGAGCGAGGCAGTCTGTCTGTAGAGATCATGGGGCGAGGATACGCTTGGTTGGATACCGGTACTCCGGACAGCCTCGTCGAGGCGGCAGAATTTGTGCGTACACTTGAGAAGCGCCAGGGGTTTAAGATTGCATGCCTCGAAGAAATAGCCTTTCGAAAAGGTTTCATTGGAATCTCAACTTTAGAAGAGGCTGCGTACAAGCTCGGGAAAAGCTCGTATGGACATTATTTAAAGAGAATAATAGCGGATGTGAGTTAGTGCGAAATCGATCTAAGTGAGTCAGATCGCGCTCTAATCGCCTGTTTGTGCCTCAGATCTGTCCCATCTTTTGAGTCCAATCGGATGAAACTCCAGAGTGAGGACTCCATCAGCTCCAAGAGATTATTGTGGCTCTATTATCGGTTTCCGCTCAGTCTCCGCGGTGTTGAGGATCTGTTGGCTGAACGCGGCATCAACGTCTCGTTTCAGACCGTCTCCGAATGGGCGGCGAAATTCGGCTTGAAATTTGCCCATCAGCTCCGGCGACGCTCACGCGGTCACTTTGCCGACAAATGGCAGTTCGATGAAATGGTGGTGACGATCAGGGGAAGGAAGTACTGGCTATGGCGCGCCGTCGATGCCAACGGCTACGTTCCGACGCCCTTCTGCATGTCATTCGGCCCTTTAATTGCGGGAGTTAGTCAAGCCTTTTTTGTCCGTGCCGGGGTCATGGTCCTTTTCGAGGTCATGGCCTCATGATGATGTTCGGGTCGGATGCCTCAACGTGCGGAGCGCGGTTATTTGAGCCGCAGCCGATTGAGCGAGGTCATCGCAACCACCGTCCCGGCGGGACATCGCAGGCCCAAGGCAGCCCTGCGATCTCAGGTGGAGTTAGAGAGGATCAGACCGGCTCCTTGCCCCATTGGAAGGTGGTGCCATCGATCCAGATGCAGTGCAGGATGACGGCCAGTTTGCGAGCGACCGCGACCTGAGCCTTCTTCATGCCGTTACGTTTGGCCAGCCGAAGGCCCCAAGCTTTCAACGCGCACCAACGTCGGGTTCGATGAAGCGTGAGCGTCCGGTGAGCTATTTTTGCTGATCGGGCAAATCAGGCGATGTTCTGGCATTCGAACCAGCAT
>NZ_JALJQZ010000076.1 GCF_022968395.1 Affinirhizobium lemnae | reverse complement strand
TACCAGGCAACCGCCTGTACAATCAGCCAGGCCTCGAAATGCCTGCCTTTGAAATCATCCTTCGACCGGAGCTTCAGATTCTCGGCAATAGCATTCAAAATCATCGGCTCGCTCCGCAACTTTCGGAGCGCCAAATTCCATGCCTATGGTCAATATACGGTTAAACCTGAAAATTTGCGACAAGCCCGATCGTCGTCATGGGCGGCGCGCAGACGCTCCAAGCGCGCAATGTCGGCCTCCAGCCCGGCCTTCTGCATCAGCCGCTCGTCTCCGGAGGCGATGGCCTTTGCCATCGCGAACTGGTTGGCGGCGCCTTCGTTGAGGTCTTCGAGCCTGCGGATCGATGTGTCACCGCTGAGCGCGGCAGCAATGAACCGGGCCTTGCGCTCGTTGTTCTGCCACATCGTAGCATCGAGAGATCCCTGCGTAGCATAGGCGAAGATGTCGACCTCATCGTGCTGGTTGCCCTGGCGGACAATGCGACCCTCGCGCTGTTCGATCTGTGACGGCAGCCACGGCACGTCGAGATGGTGGAGGGTCTTCAGCCTCAGCTGCGCATTCACGCCGGTGCCCATCGTCTCGGACGAACCGATCAGGAAGCGCACCTTTCCAGCACGAACATCGCCGAACAGGCGCTGTTTGGCTTCGGTCTTCTTGAAGTCCTGCATGAAGGCGATTTCCGAGGCCGGCACGCCGAGCCGGATCAACTCGTCGCGAATCCAGCGATAGGCAGAGAAGCCCCGCGATTTCTCGACATTGAGGGTACCGAGATCGGAAAAGATCATCTGTGCCGCGCCGGGAAGCTCGTATGGCTTGCCGTCCGGACGGATGTAACTCTTATCCTGCGTCTCCCGCCAGATCCGGTAGGCGTTACGGATCAGGAGATTGAGCTTGTTGTCCGGTTCGTCATCCATGGCCGGCATCACGAGCCTGAGATCGATCGCCGCATGGCGTCCGTCGGTGATGACGGAGAGGAGAATGTCGTCGCCGGGTTGCGCCGGCCCCTCGCGCTGCTCGATCGCCTTGATGCGCGTTTCGAGGATCTGCTGGTAGGCCTTGAAGGCAGGGGTAGGTGCCGCGGTCAGGATCTGCCGCTTGCCGGTCGCGATCTCCGGCACCTTGACGTATTGGCGCAAATCCTGCGGCATCACCACATCGGCGAAGGCGCGGAACATGGCGATCAGTTCCGGCACGTTGACGAATGAAGCGAAGCGGCTGACCGGCTTGTATTTGCCGGATGGCTGGAGCTCCAGTTCGGTGCGCTCGTCGCCGAAGTTGCTCGCCCAAGCGTCGAACTCGTGCAGGCCGCGCTCGCGCAAGGCCTCAAAGCCGAGCAGGCGTTGGATGGAGAACATTTCGCCGAGCGTGTTGGTGATCGGCGTGCCGGAGGCGAGAACCAGGGTGCGACCTGGATTCTTCGTCTCGATGTAGCGAGATTTCACATAGAGGTCCCAGGCCTTCTGCGAACCGTTTGGATCGATGCCCTTCAGCGTCGACATGTTGGTGGCGAAGGAGAGCTTCCGGAACTCCTGCGCCTCGTCGACGACGATCTGGTCGACGCCGATTTCGGAGATGGTCAGCAGATCGTCCTTAGCTGTGGAAAGCGCTTCCAGCCGCTCAGCCAAACCTTCCTTCAGGCGTTCGAGCCGCTTGCGCGAAACCCGGTCCTCATCATCGACCCTGGTCAGCAGATCCTCATAGAGCTCCAGCTCGTCGTGGATCATCTGTTGCTCGAAGGCCGAGGGCACGCCGATAAACCTGAAAGCAGAGTGCGTGATGATGATCGCATCCCAGACCGCCGTCGCCGCCCGCGACAGGAAACGCTGGCGCTTGTCTTTGGTGAAGTTGGTCTCGTCAGCGACGAGAATGTTGGCCGCGGGATAGAGGCCTAAAAACTCACGCGCCGCCTGCGCCAGGCAATGACCAGGAACGACCAGCATCGCCTTGGCGATCAGGCCGAGCCGCTTCTGCTCCATGATGGCTGCTGCCATCGTCATCGTCTTGCCGGCGCCAACAGCATGGGCAAGATAGGTGGAGCCGGAGGAGATGATCCTCCAGATACCGCGTTTCTGATGCCCATAAAGAGTGAAGGCGCCTGAGGCGCCAGGAAGTTTCAGATGGGAGCCGTCGAATTTGCGCGGCGCGATGTTGTTGAAGCGGTCATTGTAGACCCGAGCCAGCCGGTCGGTGCGATCCGGATCTGACCAGACCCAGGTCTGGAAGGCTTGCCTCATCCGCTGGAGCTTGTCGCGGGCCGCTTCTGTATCGACGACATTCAGCACCCGGCGCTCGCCGCCTGTATCCTTGATCGTGTCGAAGATCTGCGGCACCCGGGAATTCAGCGCATCGGCGAGCAGTTCGCCGGCATGGCGGCGGCTGGTGCCCCATTCCGATGTGCCGGCGGCGCTGTAACCAAGTTGCCGAGCCTCTACGGTCCAGCTCCCGAGCTCTGGCATATGATGGATGCGTATCTCCGCCCCCATCATCTCCTTGACGAAGGCGACGACATCGGACGCCGGAATCCACGGTGCGCCCAGGCGAGCGGTAATATCCGAGGGACGCAGATCGGCGGGCTGGACTTGCCTGAGTGCCGCGACATTGCGCCCGAAAGCCGGATCAAGCGCAGCGGCGGCTTCAGCCTCCGCAAGCTTGGTGCGGACCAGGCCAGAGAGATAGGCGTCGGAGGTCTGCCACGACCCGTCAGAGGGATCGCGAAAGATCGCATCACCCAGTTCGGCAATAACCGCTTGCGCGTCACGATGCAGGAGTTCGGCGATATGCTCGACGTCGACGCGGCCGCGCTCGTTGAGCACGACGGCGAGCGCATCGGCGGCGCTGGTGATATCAGGCAGCGCAGGCGGCGATATCACCCGTTCGGAAAAGATCGGACCGGGACGGGCGGTATCGGTTTCGAGGTCGTAATCCTCGATGGAAGCGACCAGCCAGCAATCTGGATCGTCGCGAAATGGCTGAAGGTTTGGCTGGCGATGGGTTTCGCGCACCTCGCCAGTCTCGGCGTCCTCCGAGATCGAAACCGTGGTGTGATTGATCGGGCCGAAGTCGCGCACGAACGACGACCAGGCGATGCGCAGCCGTACTTGGCTGTCACGCCATGGCCGGTCGTGCTCTTGTGCCTTCAGCACCTCCCGCACAGCATCGCGGACTGGAATGAGCTTGGTAACAATCCGGACGTGTTTTTCCGGCACTCCGTCGCCCGTTCGGCCCTTGCGCACCTGGATCGCGACCGGTGCGCCATCGACCATCTGCATGAGGCCGCGCCTGACATCGATGAAGAAACTGCCTTCGCGGACTTGTGTCTTTCCCCGTCGAAGGTCGACGATCTCGCCGAGATCATCCTCCAGGTCGATATCGATCGCGGTCGGCTCGCCATCATAAAGGCCTTCCGGAAGGAGCGAGATGGCGGCCTTCAGGGCTGTTTCGAGATCGACACCGGCCCGCGGTCGGCATGTATAGGTCTCGCCGAAGGGACCCGAGGTCAGGGCATGGTCGCCAAGCACGAAACCTGGATGACGGGCGAACCAGCGATTGACCCGGATCGCGCCCTCATCCTCAGTGGCGGGGCGAACCTCGTCCACATCAAGCCAGGTCTGGTCGCCCTCCGACTCGCCAATCTTGCGTTTGCGGAAGAACAGGATGTCGACCACGACGTCTGTGCCGGCATCCCGCCGAAAACTGCCTTCAGGCAGCCGGATTGCCGCGATCAGGTCGGCGGATTTGGCGATGTGCTCGCGAGCGGTGATATCAGCCTTGTCCATCGTCCCGGAACTGGTGACGAAGGCCGCGAGGGCGCCGGGCTTCAGCAGATCGATGGACCTTGCGATGAAGTAGTCGTGCAGCCTGAGACCAAGCGAGCGATATTGCCGGTCGGAGCGCACGGTGCGATCGGAGAAGGGTGGATTGCCGATCGCGAGATCATAGATCGCCGACAGGTCGGTGCGGGCGAAATCGCCCTCAATGATCCGGGCCTTTGGCTGGAGAAGCCGGACAATCCGTGTCGTGATAGGATCAAGTTCGATCCCGGTCACATGGGAAATGTCTCGAAACGTTTCCGGCATCAGCGCCGGAAACAGGCCCGTGCCGATGCCCGGCTCCAGCACGCGACCGCCGCGCCAACCCATACGCTGCAAACCCGCCCAGATCGCCCGGATGATAAACTCCGGCGTGAAACGCGCATACTGCGTGCAACGGGACAGGCTGGAATAATCGCTCTCGGACACCGCACTCTCGAGCGACGTGCCGAGATCATGCCAGCCCTCGCGGAAATCGACCTCGCCCGGGGGGCGGAACATGCAGTTCGCCAGCGCGGAGGCACCGAAGCCGGTGAAACGGACAAGCTTCGCTTGCTCGCCTCTTGTGGCGGATCTCTCCTCTTTTTCGATTTCGGCGGCAAGCAGGATGGCAGCGACGTTGGCTTTGGCCCGCTCTTTCCACGAGGCGGCGAGGCCGCGAGCTTCGCCGTCATCGAGATGGAAGTTCGTGTGCTCTCCCTGCCGGTTTGACGCTGACCTCCGGGACGGCGCGATCGGCCGCGCCGGTGTGGGCGCAGGCGGCGTCGGATCGGGATCGTCGTCATTTGCAGGTTTGAGGGCCCCCTCAGACGCAAAACCATCTGATGTCGTCACGCCGAGACTTAAGCCCGAGGACAGCGCTGTATTCCCGAACATGTCGAGGGTGCCAGACGGATCAAGCAAAAAAGGATCAATGGACATGAAAATGCTCTCCTTGGAAAAGGGGCGAGCGCCATCGTTGCCCTGGAGATGAACCTCAGGGCATGGCGGTCGCCGAGATGTTGGAAGGGTGGCTGCAATCACCGCTGTCAGCGGCGGATCGCACTGATGGACATGGACGTGCCATCCATAACGATCTGAAGGTGCGTCGCCTCGAACTGAGCCGCGATGAGCTTTTCAAGTTCGACGGCGTCGATGAATTTGACCCCGTCATCGCCCCCGAAATATCGTCTCTTGTAGTGCCAGTAATCCGGATTGGTTTTCGGATCGCACTCCTCGGCATGGGTGACGAGCGGACGCTGTTCCTCGGCAAGTTTTCCGCTGGACATCATGTAGACGCCCTCGTCACCGACCAGCCAAAGGCCGGCTCTGGTCACCACTTCAGGGGCTATTGCCTGATACGGCATGCGAAAGCCACCGTTTGCGGCCGCGTCGGCATGACCACGGGCCAGCACAGCGCGAATGTCCGTGAGGGAAAAAGTGAACATGTCGCTCCCCTCACGCAGCTTGTTGCTCGGGCAGGTAGCGCAGGTGCACCGGCAGCTTCGCCGCGATCTCCGCGTCGGTGAGATCTTCCAGCAGCTTGCATGTGGTGCCGCCTGCCCTAGTGAAGAACATCACCGTGCGCTTGCCATGATCGGCCTCTGGCCAACGCTCGCCGGCATAGCCGCGATAATCGTCCGCCGTGCTGCTCCAGATATGCTCCAGCCTCTCCTCGCGCGTCATCGCCCGGACAGGACGGGATTCACGCTCGATAATTGCGGTGCGCATGCGCTCGGGCGAACCCTTGTCTGCGAGGTCGCAATAGCCGTGGAAGTGCCGGGCGCGCCCGTCGATCCTCAGCGTGAAAAAGATACTGGTGATCGAGCCAGTCAGGAATTCGCGCATGGCGAACATGTCGCCGCGCATCCAGAGTGGCGGCAGGATCTCGAACATGTAATCGTTGGATGCCTCGCAGATCTCGAACCATTCGCCGCGATAGAGCGCACCACTGTCATCATTCTCCCACCGGTTCGGGCGTTGGGCATGGCGGTCGAACATGCGGAACATCTGGTGCCGGTCGGCGACACCCTGGAATACCTTGCGGATGGGAGAGAGGGTCATGAGCGGGCTCCTTCTGGCCTTCGTCGGGAGGGACGCGGCCGATCCCCATGATCGCCATCTTCTCTTCAGCCCTTCCTGACCCCTCCCCTGCAGCCGCCTCTCCGCCCAGACGGGTCAAGGGCCGGCAAAGCCGGGCGAAGCTTCACCCTTGACGCGACCGGCGGGTATGCGGCAGGTCTCTCCTGCTCTCCCTTTTTTCCTTTTCTTGCCCTTTTCTCTCCTGCAATGCTTCATTCCAGTCCTCGGCCGGCGGCGTCAGGCGAAACCAGTTGCAGCCGGCATCTTCGGCGATGTCGCGCATGCGGGCGGCGAAGGTCTCGCCCTGGCTGTTGGCATCGGTGGCGGCGACGAGCTCGGCGCCGGGACATGCAGCGAGCCTACGTACCGCAGCTTCCGTGGCCGGCGACCATCCTCCGCCCGTGCTGAGATAGAGGCTTCCCTCACGCAACCCTTCGAACGCAGCCAGGCTCATGGCGTCAATCGCCGCCTCGGTGACGCAGAGACGTGAGGAATCAAGAGAACCGAGACGGAAGAGCACCTTCGACCCTTCGGTCGAGAAGCCACGCCAGTCGGGGCCGCGCTCCTCCCAGCCGGTGACACCGCCATCGGCATCGACATGCGCCGCCCACATGCTTCCGTAGGGACCTTCCCGCAGGGCGTCGCTTTCGAGGGCGGCTCGAACGATGGTCTCAGGCAGGCAGCGTCCGTCGCGCAGATAGCGCCACGTCATCGATCCGCGCCACGGTTTGCGGCGCTGTTCCCATCGCTCCGGAATGGAACTGCGCGATGCGGACTTGCGAGCGGGACGGGTCCAGACCGGCTCTTTCGGGACGAAGCCGACCAATGAAGCGATGCGGTCCAGCGCTTCGACGAAGAGTACGCCGTCGAGGTGCTCGACGAGCCTGAAGACGTCGCCTTTCGCGTCGGACAGGGGATCGAACCATCCCCTCCCCTCATGGATGACGATGACGATCTCGGCTCCGCGTCGATACTTGACCGCTTTGCGGGTGCTTTCGTTTACGTCGACCGCAAAGCCGGCCTGCTCAAGCACGACAGTGCAAGGAACACGGTCCCGCATTTCTTCAAGTTCGTTTTTCTCCATTATCCTGCCGGCGCCCTCGCGTCCGCTCTTCTTGTCCGTTTCTTCATTTCCCGCAGTTTGCGGGACCGTTTCCGGCGGTCCGCGAAGAGCAAAGGAGGCAAGGGCGCGGCGGGCAACCTGCAGATCTGCACCTCGGCACCTGCGGCCATGCAGCCGCGGCGAAGCTTCCCTTGCCGCCTGCCGCTCGCAAGCGGCACCTGAAAAGGGAAGCCGGCTTAATGAGCCGGCCCGTATTCGAAGGGATCGAATTCGGCAATGGTCTCGACCTCGCCGTCAGCGAGTTCGTCGCTCGGGAGAACGCCGAACTCGTTTCCGGACCTGAAAAGCGTGACCGGGACCATGAGGGTGCGGGCAAGTGCGAATGCGTGGCGTTGAGCGAGTGCAAGATCCTGTGCCATGTGAGAAACCTCCGTCCGGAGCGGGCCGATCCCGCTCGATGGCTCCTCAAAGGGCCAGGGACGGTCGCGATCACCGCTTGAGGCGAATGCTCAAGCGGCCGCAGCTTGCTAGCGGACCCTCAACGGGTTGATCGGCGGAGATCCGGACCTGGTCCAGGACGCCATCGATGAAGAGCGGGATTGGTTCGCTTCGGAGGGCCGAGAGGTCTTTCGGCACAGGTCTTTCACCTGAGCCACAGCTGCAGCTCCACCCTGCTTCCTTCCGCCACAACCCCGTCGGCTGTTCGGCCCGAACAAAACAAAATGCGCGCTGGAGCTAAAGTCGTGGAGCGCCCACACCCGGCTTTCTCCAGATCACAGATCAGGCTAAGGACTGATACCAATGGGATATAAATCAGACTACAGACTGCTATAGATAAAATTCTACTCAGGCTACAGCCTGATAAAATGCAATTGATGATCAGACCATAAGCTGATAAAACAAACCGAATATCAGTTTATAGGCTGAACGATGAAAAGTGACACTCGCAAAAGAGCACGGGGACGGCTTGACGAAAGACTTCAGGCGCTCCAACCAATTGATCGGTTTAGGGCACCGCCGAAGGGATGGGTACGAGCGCTACGCGATGCCCTCGGCATGACGGGTGCGCAGCTGGGCACGCGCATTGGAGTCCGGCCGCAAACAGTTGAATCAATCGAAAAGTCGGAAGCGGCCGGGACAATCCAACTCAATACCCTCCGCCGCGCCGCCGAGGCACTGGATTGCACGCTGGTCTATGCCCTCGTTCCAAACAGCTCGCTTGACGCCGTTGTCGAGGCGCGGGCGCGCAAGATCGCAACACGCGAACTCCAGCGCGTCGCGCACACGATGCGTTTGGAAGCCCAGGGCACGGAAAATGCGGATTTCGAATCTCGCATCCAGGCATACATTCGCGACAGGCTGTCTGAGCGCGATCTCTGGAACGAAGCATGACGGATCTTTTCCAGGAACCTGAAGACGCGACGCCGCTTGAGCCGCAGGAACGAGAGGGTTTGCTCCAGACCTGGATCACTCACCGCCGCGACCTCAACGAAGCGGAAGAGGAAAACATCGTCGAGGGTGCGGCTTGGGCGCGTGGCCGGAGGCGCTTGCCACTCGAACGGATGCTCAGCGAAGACTTCATGCGGACACTACACAAGCGAATGTTCGGTGACGTCTGGCAATGGGCCGGCACGTTCCGGGCGACGGAGCGCAACATCGGCGTTCAGGCATATCGTATTGGAATGGAGCTCGCGAGCTTATTGAGTGACATCCGTTACTGGATTGAACACAAGACCTTTCCACCGGATGAGATAGCAATCAGATTCCATCATCGCCTCGTCGCCATCCACCCGTTCCCGAACGGAAATGGACGGCAGGCACGTCTCGCAGCCGACCTACTGATCGAGCGGCTTGGCGGTGATCCTTTTACCTGGGGCGGCGGCAGTCTGGCCAATGTTGGCGAATTGCGAGGACGCTACGTCGCAGCACTACGCGCGGCGGACAATCATGACATCGCTCCGCTTCTGGAATTCGCGCGCAGCTAACAGGGCCCATTGCATGTGTGACAAAGACGGGCGGTAGCCAGATGGAGCCCGATTGGCGGCACTCCAGGGGTCTCGGTCGCTTCCGGGTTCGCGACCTAGCAAGGATGTCAGGGCGCGTCCCAACGCCTTGATGCGATCAGGACTATCGTCTTAGTCATGAAATTGGTCGTGACAGCAATGGCGGCGCAGAGGCTCTCACTCGGCGTATATCGGCAAAGCTTCGGACCGAACTTGCCTTGTCGCTCGCCTGCACAATGGCTAATGCTGTTCAACGCTTCCAATCTAAAGAGGACAAAATGGCAACTGGTACCGTAAAGTTTTTCGCCCAGGACAAAGGCTTCGGATGGGCGTGTCGCAAATTCATCTGGTTAACTAGCTGTTGACCATGACGGTGGAAATTCCGCTCCCGATGTAGCGGAGCGTAGCCATGATTCTGAATGCCATTGTCGAGAAGCTGAAGCGCCAGTCGAAGGATGATTTCAAGGGGCGGCATTTCGAGGCATGGCTCATTGTTCAGGCGCTGACATGGTATCTGCGATACCCGCTCAGCTACAGAGATCTCGAGGAGATGTTCCTCGAGCGCGGCTTCGAGGTCGACCATAGTACAATCAACCGTTGGGTCCTCGCCTATGCGCCTGTCATTGAGAAGCGCTTACGCCAGTTTCGCCGACCGCATTGTGGCTCAGTCAGGATTGACGAGACCTACGTCAAGATCCGGGGCAAGTGGCGATACCTGTATCGAGCCATCGACAAGCACGGAAACCCGATCGACTTTTTGCTCACCGCGAAGCGCGATCTCGACGCCGCCAAGCGCTTCTTCCGTAAGATGCTCAAGGACGAGCCGCTGCTATCGCCGGGGAAGATCGGCACCGATGGCGCCAATACATTTCCTTCTGCGATCAAAACGGCCGTTGATAGTGGAATTTTGCATCCAGACCCGGTGCATTATGTCACCAAGCATCTTCAGCAAGGCCTCGAGAGCGACCACTTCCGAGTGAAGAAGAACATGCCCAAGATCGGCGGTTTCCAGTCCTTCAAGACGGCGCGCCGGACGATCGCCGGGTTCGAAGCGATGCTGTGGCTGCGCAAGGGCTTCGGCTTTTCCGGCGACTGGACCGTCAACGATCAAAACGATCTGCTCGCGTGCCTCTTCGGACTTCAAAAGGTTAACAAGGAGTAAACGCTGGGTGATTGTCGGCTCAACACGTCCCATCGCCAGCTTTGCGACACGCCCGAAATTTCGCTCCCGATGTAGCGGAGCGTAGCCGTGCTTCTGAATACCATTGCCGAAAGCTGAAGCGCCAATCGAACGACGATTTCGCTTCGCGGACCTCCGGTTCAAGGGACGGCATTTTGAGGCATGGCTGGTCATACAGGCGGTGACCTGATACCTGCGCTATCCGCTCGGCTACAGAGATCTGGAGGAAATGTTCCGCGAACGCGGCTTCGAAGTGGACACAGCACGATCAACCGCTGGGTCCTTGCTTATGCGCCTGTCATTGAGAAGCGGCTGCGCCAGTTTCGCCGACCGCATTGCGGATCGGTTCGGGTTGACGAGACCTACGTCAAGATCCGAGGCACGTGACGCTATTTGTATCGCGCCATCGAGGGCCAAGGAAACCCGGTCGCCTTCCTGCTGACTGCAAAGCGCGACTTCGATGCCACCAAGCGGTTCTTCCGCGAAATGCTCAAGGTTGAGCTGTTACTCTCGCCCGAAAAGATCGGCACGGACGGTGCCAATATATTTCCGTCGGTAATCAGAACGTCAGTCGATGATGGGCACCTGCATCTGAATCCCGTTCATTATGTCACCGAGCATCTTTCAACAGGGCATTGAGGGCGACCATTTCATTGTGAAAACGAGCATGCCGAAAATCGGCGGCTTCCAATCCTTCAAAACCGCGCGACGAACCATGGCGGGTTTCGAGGCGATGCTGTGGTTGAGAAAAGGCTTTGGCTTTTCCGCCGACTGGACCGTCAACGATCAGAACGATCTGCTCGCGCGCTTCTTCGGACTTCAAAAAGTCAACAAAGCATAAAGAGGCAAGCCCCATGGGCTAGTCTCAACCAACCGAAGCGTTTGCGACAGGGCCAGCCAACATCATCCATCGAGCGCAATCGATCCCGAGTTCCATGACGGCCTTTTTCTCGAATTTTATGCTCATCTCTGGCGGAAGGACATCAATCCATCGGCTGTTTTGCCCCTTATTGAAAAAGGACCGTCCATCATCCTTCCACAAGCCAGCACCATGAGGAACATAAAGGCGCGCATTGGCCCGCATGGAAACCAGGCTACAGTTGGCGAGGATGGTCGGCAACCTGCCCTCAGACAATGGAAGTTCAAGGAAGGCGGCGATTCTTTCAATCTGCTTTCCCGTATCGGCAACGAGATCTGTATAGTGGACAAACAATACGTTCGGTAGCATCCGCACCTGCCACCAGGAGCGCAGATTTTCCCAGAAGGGCCAAAATGGGTGTCCGTCCCGCTCCAGCCAAGTGTCGAAATAGTCACAAGCGGAGGTTTGGGTCGGCGCAAGTACCTTCAACCCACTAGCGGACGGCGGCGTCTTGTCGGCCGATAGCGGCGCATCCTGACGGGCCGCATTCTGGTGATCGAACAGGCTTAAAGCAATGTCGCGGCCATCACGTCCGATATATATGTATTTGGCCCTGTCAGAAAATGTCAGCGCATCGACGGGAAGATGTGTCTTGAAGAAGCGTCGATGAGTCTGCGCCTCGAGCAAATTCAGCTTGGACCTCTTGTCTGGATAGACGGAATCAATCCACGGGGAAATGCTTGCAACA
This sequence comes from Affinirhizobium lemnae, assembly GCF_022968395.1. Lineage (GTDB taxonomy): Bacteria > Pseudomonadota > Alphaproteobacteria > Rhizobiales > Rhizobiaceae > Neorhizobium > Neorhizobium lemnae. The sequence continues at coordinate 305 of NZ_JALJQZ010000076.1, read as the reverse complement.
TCAACATCGTCACGACTATTGAAAATTAACTGCGCAACGATCTGTTGGACAAGCGTTGTTCCTGCTTTGGCATAGCTAGCAACGACAATATCGTCATTGCGATAGATGAAATCGTCCCAGACGGTGGCGTCGAAGAAGCGGTTGGCAAAATTCCGCTTCTTGAAGGGCAGGTCGTTGGTATCCAAGATATGCCTCAAAACAGAAGGTCAACCAAATGCGGACGCGCGCAACGGGCTTGTCGCAAACATATTCGGAGCTCGCGCTTATCCCCTAAGCATCCTCATTTTCATGCTTTGTTAAACTTT
>NZ_JALJQZ010000075.1 GCF_022968395.1 Affinirhizobium lemnae | reverse complement strand
CAAAAAGTTTAACAAAGCATGAAAATGAGGATGCTTAGGGGATAAGCGCGAGCTCCGAATATGTTTGCGACAAGCCCGTTTTTCGCCATGACGTCAGCTCCATCGCTTGGATCTCCCCGGTATAACGCCTGAAGAGATCATATGTTCATGTTATGTTCTCATGGATTCCAGAGGTCGCAGCAAGAGTCAACGGGGCTGGTAACCAGTTTCACCGACTCATGCAGGTGGTGATTGAATCCGCACTCGAAAATTTTTTGAGAAAACCTTATATGGGGTCGAGAAAAGGAGCAGTTATGGCCCGTGTTGACCAGACAGATGATTGGCGGGATCGCCACGCCCCAACCATCAGCACTTTCGAGTCGCTGGCAATCGAGGCCTATGGCAATCTTCCGGAAGAATTTCGTGCGCTGACAACGAACCTGATCATCGAGATCGAAGATTTTCCCGATGACGAAGTGTTTGAGGATATGGCGCTGGAAACGCCTTTCGATCTTCTGGGCCTCTTTGAAGGACGTGGAATTTCAGAACGCTTCACCATGGAAACGGGTGAGCTTCCCAACCGCATCCGCCTCTATCGACGTCCTATCCTTGACTACTGGGCTGAAAATGACGAGACGCTGGGCGATATCATCACCCATGTTCTCATCCACGAAATCGGCCACCATTTCGGCTTGAGTGACGATGACATGGAGCGCATCGAGGAAAGCGCAGACGAGGCAGCGGATCGTACGGGCTGATCCGTCTGCCCCAATCTATCGACGGGCTTCCGTCGCCATGCGAATGGCAAGGCCTGCCAGGACTGTTCCCATCAGCCAGCGTTGAACAACCAGCCAGCTTGGCCGGCTGGATAGAAAGCCTGCGATGGATCCAGCTGCGAGTGCAATCATAGCATTCACTGTAATGCTTATCATGATTTGTGTCGTGCCAAGCGCCAGCGATTGTATGAGAACGCTGCCATGTTCCGGCTTAACGAACTGCGGCAATAGCGAAAGATACATGACGGCGATCTTCGGATTGAGAAGATTGGTCACGAAACCCATGGCGAACAATTTGCCTGGGCTATCCTTTGGCAGATCCTTCACCTGAAACGGCGATCTGCCGCCCGGTTTTACCGCCTGCCATGCCAGATAAAGCAGGTAAACCGCTCCGCCAATCCGCAGCGCATCATAGGCATAAGGAACAGCCATGACGATGGCCGTTATGCCGAAGGCCGCGCACAGCATGTAAAATATGAAGCCGAGCGCCACGCCGCCGAGAGAAATGAGTCCTGCCTTCGGCCCTTGGCAAATCGAGCGCGAAATCAGGTAAACCATATTCGGTCCGGGCGTCAGCACCATGCCCAGCGCAAGGATTGCGAATGTAGATAGAGTTAAAATATCAGGCATTCGCAATCCCTGCTATAAAATTACTGCTCGCCCAGCTTCATGCTTGGATCGTATTCCTTACCTTCTACCGTTTTTACAACTGCCTGACCGCAATAAAGCTTGTTCTCTGCGGCGTTGAACGTATGGGATGGCGATCCATACAGTTCCCAGCCCTTGTTGAGAGCATCCGTCACACGATGACAAAAGCTGGAATCGTCTGGTCCGGTCAGGAAGCGGTAAACTTTCATATTATTGTCTTTCTTCGTTCAATGATTTGCATTTGAGTGATCAATCGCTCTGCCTGTTCAAGATGCAGCCGCTCGATCATTCGGCCATCGAGGTTGATGACATTGAATTGAGACGCTTCCGGCTTTGCAAAGGCGTCCAGAATCATGCGCGCCTCGATGAGTTCCTGTTCAGAAGGACCGAAATGCCGGTTTGCCGGTTCGATCTGGGCAGGATGGATCAGCATCTTGCCATCGAATCCCATTTCACGGCCTTGCAGGCACTCGTTCTCGAAGTTTTCGCCATCACGAAAATCGTTGAATACGCTGTCGATGACGGTGAGGCCGTGGGCGCGGGCGGCCAGCACCACCTGCATGAGCCAAGGAACGAGGTAGGCCCGGCCGGGCTTTGGCAGAACGCGGGTTTCCTTGCGCAGATCATTCAGCCCCACCACGAAGCCTTGAAGTCTTGGCGCAATTTCACGGCGGGCAGCAGCCAGCATCCCGGCATTCAGGATGCCCTTCGGCGTCTCCATCATGCCCCATATTGCCATTGAGGGCGACGTAGCGGCAAGTTGCGTCTCACAGGTCTCGAGCTCTGCGAGGGTTTCCAGCTTGGGAATGAGAACCGCATCCGGCACCAATTCTCGCACGAGGGCGATATCTTCCGCTCCAAACTCGGAAGCTAGCGGATTGACGCGAATGATGGTGAGGCAATCAGCAATCCGTCCTGCCGAAAAGAACTGACGCAGATTGTCGCGGGCAGCTGCTTTTTGTTCGACTGCCACGGAATCCTCCAGATCGAGGATCACACCATCGCATTCGAGCATGCGAATCTTTTCCAGCGCTCGCTGATTCGAGGCAGGAACGCTGAGGAGAGATCGGTGCAGAACGGGAAGAGAAGATGCACGTTCAGTCATCGCAACTTTGTGACAATCTTTGTGATGCGATGCAATAGCGCAGAAATGCAAAAGCCCTTGCAAGACTCAAGATTAAGGCCCACATTTCCCACAGAAGAAAGGCTTTGAATATCATGCAGAACATTCGTGCACTCCTCTATGGTCTGGTCGGTATTGCTGCGATCGGTACACTTGTTGTGCTGACAGCGTCCCTAACGCTCGCCTTTGCCGGAATGTTGGCCGTCTTTACCGTGGTGAAAGCCATGACGCCTCGCCTCAAACCCGCACCTGTGCGCGCCAAGGCAAAATCTACCCAGTCCGAAATGCGTGTTTGGAACGATGGCCGAGGCACGATCATCGATCTCTGAAATCTAAGCAGCTTGTTGATGAGGCGCTTGAGTGGAGTGCCTCTCGAGAGCACGTATCCCCACGGGTCTGGAGTAGAGTGAAACTGCCTCTTACTTCCACGCGATATGCCTGATCGGCCTCGCTTTAGTACCGTTTGACGTTAATCCGGTCTTCAAATTCCCTGCAATTTGGTCTATGGCAGCTTCCGAATTACAAGTCTCGCGGAGGCAGATCATGGAAAAATTCGTCAAGCTCACCGGCGTTGCTGCGCCGCTTCCCGTTGTCAACATCGACACGGACATGATCATTCCGAAGGATTACCTGAAGACGATCAAGCGCACCGGTCTCGGCAAGGGTCTCTTTGCAGAAGCCCGCTACAAGGATGATGGTTCGCTCAACCCTGACTTCGTTCTCAACAAGCCTCAGTATGAAAATGCCAAGATCCTGGTGGCTGGTGATAACTTCGGCTGTGGCTCTTCCCGTGAGCATGCGCCATGGGCGCTGCTGGATTTCGGCATCCGCTGCGTCATCTCCACGTCCTTCGCCGACATTTTCTACAATAACTGTTTCAAGAACGGCATTCTGCCGATTGTTGTTTCGCAGGATGATCTCGACAAGCTGATGGATGATGCCTCGCGTGGCTCCAACGCAGTCTTGACGGTTGATCTGGAAGCACAGGAAATCTCCGGTCCGGATGGCGGCAAGATCACCTTCGACATCGACCCGGCGCGCAAGCACATCATGCTGGAAGGCCTCGATGATATCGCCACCACGCTGAAGAGCGATTCCGCAATCGCGAGCTTCGAGAGCAAGGTACAGGCCGAGCGCCCCTGGCTCTGAAACTGATCGAACATGAACCCGGCTCCTCAAGGAACCGGGTTTTCTTTTGCTCTCGTTCTGCGGCAGGCTCGGACGAGGTGAGGAGAGGAGCGCTGGCTGACGGCAGCGCAGAGGTGAGCCTGCTTTTGCCAAGGATATGATTGATGTCTCACAAGCTTTTCCTTCTTCCCGGTGACGGTATCGGCCCGGAAGCCATGGCCGAAGTTCGCAAGATCATCGCCTATATGAACGAGGCCATGAATACAGGCTTCGAAACTGAAGAAGGCCTGGTCGGCGGTTGTGCCTATGATGCGCATGGCTCGGCCATTTCCGAGGACGACATGGCAAAGGCCATGGCAGCGGATGCCGTTCTCTTCGGTGCCGTTGGTGGTCCGAAGTGGGATGCGGTGCCTTACGAAGTGCGTCCGGAAGCCGGTCTGCTCCGCCTGCGCAAGGATCTCGAACTGTTCGCAAACCTGCGCCCGGCCATCTGCTACCCGGCACTTGCCAATGCGTCCTCCCTGAAGCCTGAGCTGGTTGAAGGACTCGATATCCTGATCGTTCGCGAGTTGACGGGTGGTGTTTACTTCGGCGAACCAAAGACGATCATCGATCTGGGCAATGGCCAGAAGCGCGCAATCGATACGCAGGTTTACGATACCTATGAGATCGAGCGTATTTCGTCGGTTGCATTCGAACTCGCCCGCACGCGTAAGAACGCCGTCTGCTCCATGGAAAAGCGCAACGTCATGAAGTCTGGCGTTTTGTGGAACCAGGTTGTGACCGAGACCCACAAGGCGAAGTTCTCTGATGTGAAGCTGGACCATATGCTGGCGGATGCCGGCGGTATGCAGCTCGTTCGTGCACCGAAGCAGTTCGACGTGATCGTAACCGACAACCTCTTTGGCGATATGTTGTCCGACGTAGCAGCCATGCTGACCGGCTCTCTCGGCATGTTGCCGTCTGCTTCGCTGGGCGCGCCGGACGCCAAGACCGGCAAGCGGAAGGCGCTTTATGAGCCTGTACATGGCTCGGCACCGGATATTGCAGGTCAGGGCGTTGCAAACCCTATCGCCATGATTGCTTCCTTCGCCATGTGCCTGCGCTATTCGTTCAACATGGTTGCGGAAGCCGATCACCTCGAAAAGGCTATCGCCAACGTCCTCGACAAGGGTATCCGTACCGGTGATATCATGGCTGAAGGCGCAACGCGCGTCGGCACCGCCGAAATGGGCGATGCCATTCTGGCCGAGTTCAAGTCGCTCGCGGCCTGAGCCAACTCTCATCTATGACGATTACGACGCCCTGCAGATGCAGGGCGTTTGCATTTTAACATAGGGAGAAGGGCATCAAACTGCTGTTACGTAGCTCGTGTACCCAAGGCCATTTTCAGCGATGAGGTGGCCCCATGCTCAAGTCCATCGTCCGGCGTTCTAACAGACATCGTCATAGTCCAGTCGATTATCATCCTGAGTGGCTGATCCTGGGCGGAAATATCGCGCTTCTGTCCGCTTTTGTTTTCGACGAGCCTGTCGCCCGCTTTTTTCGCTCTACGCACTCGGAGCTCAAATCCTTCGGAACAGTCATTACCGAAGTCGGCAATTCGGGATGGATCTTTGCCGTGGCGGGCGTCCTGCTTCTGCAGGCGTTGAAACATCTGCGAGCCGCCGATTGCCGTAGCGTTCGCTATAATGCCTCACTCATCATGCAGGCGGCAAGCTACGTCATTCTGACGGTCGCCATCTCAGGCCTGACTGCCAATCTTTTGAAATGGTTGATTGGGCGAACGCGACCGGCGCTCGAAAGCACGTTTACATTTGCGCCTTTCGAGGGCGGCCATCTTTATGCAAGTTTCCCGTCCGGTCATGCCACGACCATCGGCGCCATCATGATGAGCATCTATCTTCTGGCTCCGGTCATGCGCCTCCCAACCCTGATTCTCGCGCTTTGGCTTGGCTTTTCCCGCGTCATGGTCGGGGCGCATTATCCAAGCGATGTCATTGCCGGCTTGGCTCTTGGCGCCTGGTTTGCCCTTTTGTTTGCCAGCGTTTTTGCGCGATACGGATTGTTGTTCAGGAAGATGGAGCAAACTTTCCCTCGCCCGCGCAGCGGCTTGCGCCCGACCGGTGGAGCAGGCTCGATTGCGATAAAATGATCGAATGAGGCGGATCAGGCCTTTGCCGGGTCGTTGTCCGGATCCATGCCGATAAACGAAAACAGGATGTCACGGGCCTTGTCTTCGTCCCGATGTCTGGCTGCGTCGCAAAGGTCGTCCAGCGCTTCCTTGAGCGGCAGTTTGGCAATGGCGCTGGAATCCGCACGCAGGATCTTGGGATGCTCGGTCTTCATGGCGTTTGCCATATCGTAGAACAGCTCTTCGAAAAGCTTTTCACCGGGGCGACTGCCTGTCACCTTGACCTCAATTCCGCCCACCGGGTTCCTGGCGTCCCTGACTGCAAACCCGGCCAGCCGGATCATGTTCTCCGCCAGATCGCCGATGCGGACCGGTTCGCCCATTTCCAGCAAGAAGATATCGCCGCCCTGTGATAGCGCGCTTGCCTGGACGATGAGTTCGGCTGCTTCCTGGATCGACATGAAATAACGACGCATGTCCGGGTTGGTCACCGTTACGGGCCCACCATTGGCGATCTGCTTCTTGAACAGCGGAACCACGGAGCCATTCGAGCCCAGAACGTTCCCGAAACGAACCGCACAGAAATTCTGCTCGCGACCCAATTCCCGCGCCTTGAGCGCCATCTGGCGCACGATGAGTTCGGCCCAGCGCTTGGTAGCGCCCATGACATTGGTTGGGCGAACCGCCTTATCGGACGAAATGAGAACGAAGTCTGCGATGTTTTCCTCGAAGGCAACCTTTGCAACCGTTGCCGTTCCGAAGATGTTGTTTTCTATACCCTCGATGGCATTGGCTTCGACCAGTGGCACATGCTTGTGCGCTGCCGCGTGGTAAAGAATATCCACCTTGTGCTGGCAAATGGCATCGCGCACACGCGCTTCATGGGTGATGGACCCCAGAACCGGAATGACGGGGCAGCGCCCTGTCGCCTGCAGTTCCTGGTCGATCATGTAAAGCGCATACTCATTGGCTTCGAAAAGAATGAGGGCCTTGGGCTTCCATTGCACGATGAGGCGGCAGAGCTCCGATCCGATCGATCCGCCCGCCCCCGTCACCATCACCGTACGATCTTCAAGGATCTTGCCGAGCAATTTCGGATCCGGCGGCACGAAGGAGCGACCAAGCAATTCGTCGATCTCGATCTCACGGATCTGGTTGGCGAGATAGCGTCCATCCACGAGGTCGGTAATGTCTGGCACTGTCCGGATCTTCACGCCGAGACCGCTGATGCTGCTGATTACGCTCTTGCGCCGATCTGCCGAAAGCGACGACAGCGAGAGGATGATTTCCTCGACGCCATATTGATCGATCAGCTTTGGCAAGTTGGCCGGATTGTAGACGCGATACCCACCAAGATCGCGACCATGATGGTTCGGATCCTCATCCAGCAATCCGACGACATATCGATTGCCGTTGCCGCGCAGCGCGGTTGCGAGCTGTACCGAGGACGCGCTTGCACCGTAGATGAAAATCGGATGCTCGTCCCGGCGCATGCCGGTGCCCTGGTTCAGGATAACCTTCACGGCAAACCGGAAGCCGCCGACGAGCGTCGTGCCGATCGCAAAATAGAAGAACGGGACCGAGCGGGGAACGACCCCGCGTCCGGACATTTCAAGCATGAAGACGACAAGGATCCAGAGCATGGTGGCTGCCGCCATGGCCTGGAGGATTGTCCAGATGGCCGTATCGGGCAAATAGCGCAGCACGGCGCGGTAGAGGCCCAGCCGTATGAAGATCGGTATGGCGATGATGGGTGCTGCCAGTGCGAGAAAGATGCGCTCGTCTGTCAACACCGGATCCCAGACAGCATAGCGCAGCGCATAACTGGCCCAGATCGCCGTGATCAGCGCCGCACAATCATAACCGATAAGGATTAGACGCTTCCAGAAGCGTGGCATGCTTTCGATGATGTGGCGCAAAAAGTGAAGCATCGTCTATCCGGCGGGAACCCTGTTATTGTGGGCATATCAAGCGGCGCAAACTCCGCATCAACGAAATTTCATTCTCGCGAGGGTAATCCCAGAACGGTCTTCTTCAAGGCGTCATCGACCTCGAATGGTGGTGACCATCGAAGGCTTTCGACCGTCTTGCCTATATCGACCTGGAGATTGCTAAGCAAGCGGTCGCTATAGGAACGTTTCCCCAGCGCGACAGCCATCGCGTGCAAAAGGGCTGGGGGTACCGGAAGATTCAACCCGTTTCGACCTTGTAGGCGTGCCAGCCTGGAGAAGAGGTCTCCCGTAGACAAATCCTCTTTGTCACTTGCCATAAACACTCTTTCGTTCGGCATCTCTGCTTTTGCCGCCCTGATGAGGAGATCGACCAGATTTCCGACATAGATCAGCGAGCGCTTGTTGTGGCAGAGGCCGAAGAGGGAGGGGAGGCCGCTTGCTGCCCATCGCATTAGCAGCTTGAAATTGGCGCCCACGCCCGGCCCGTAAACCAGTGGCGGTCTTAAGATGATGACCTCAAGCCTCGTTTCGTCGGCAAGTTTCAGCAATTGTCCTTCTGCTTCAGCCTTCGATTGACCATAGGCATCCTCTGGTGCCGGACGATCGCTTGCCTTGAACGCCCTTCCCGGACTTGTTCTTTCGCCATTCACCTTGACGGAGCTGACGAAAACGAAGCGACGGACCTCTGCAGCCTGTGCCTGCCGTGCCAGATTGACCGTGGCTTCCACGTTCAACGCGCGGAAGGCAGCCAGTGGGTCCGCTTCCGTTTCGGACATGACATGCACCCGGGCTGCAAGATGGACGACCGTCTCGATTCCTTGCAAAGCCATCGACCAGTTGGTGGTGCGGCTGATATCGCCAATCGCGGTCGTCGCGTTTGCGCCATTGCGCGTGACTGGCCGGAACGGAATATTCCGGTGTTTCAGTTCATCGCACAGATGGCGACCCACGAATCCATTGGCTCCAGTAACAAGGATCATGTCGGCTTCCTGCCATTCAGCCGAACACATCGAGCGCGGTAGGCCCCTGGAGAGGCTGAAACGTCGTCAGGCAGTCCGGCGCCCGCCGCCAGCACAGCCAAAATCGCGAGGCCGTAGGCGACGAGGACGATGCACCATCCGGCGAACCCCTGCGGCACCATCATCGCGAGCGGCAGAAGGATCAGAAGATTGATGAAAAACGATGCTGTGGAGACGGGCCGCGCGCCTCCGAAGCGGCGAGACAGGCGCTGATAGGCATGTGCACGATGAGCCTGTGACAGCCTGTCGGCACCCAGAAAGCGGACAATCAGTGTCGTTGTGGCGTCGGTCGCAAACAGAAGGGCGAGCAACAGCCATTGTGGCAGCGTCATCCAGCCCTGCACCAAGGTCTGAAACGCCAATGCCACGATGATGAAGCCCAGAAAAGTACTGCCTGCATCACCCATGAAGATCTTTGCAGGAGGCCAGTTGAATACAAGGAACCCAAGGGTGGCAACCGCGACGATTGCCATCATCCACCAGGGCCATTGATCGAGGGCCTCAGGAACCTGAAGGAGGGAAAGTGTCATCGCAGACACCATCATCGTCACGGTTTGCTGCCCTGCAATTCCATCGATCCCGTCCATGAAATTGAAAAGATTGATCCACCAGACCCCGCTGATGAGGAGAAGGAGAGCAAGCAAAGGCATCAGGATGAGGTTGGTCCCGCCGCTGAGCATTGCGACCGGTTGAGTGATGAGCAATACACAGATGACGGATACTGTCTGGACAGCCATTCTCAATCGCGCCGGAAGCGGATTGCGGTCATCGATGAAACCAACGACAGCGATGATGAGCGAAAGAACAAGCAAGGCTAGATCGCTGAGTGTCGTTCCCGGAAGAAGAAAACCGGCCATGCAGGCAGCGATAACGATGCCAACGCCGCCGCCTGCCGGGGTTGGTTTCACGTGAGACGATCTTCCAAGAGGGATCTGGATGAGGCCCAGCGCCGCTGCGTTGCGGATCATCACATAGACGCAAAATACGCTGACGGCGAAGCAGCCGATAAGAATGGCAATGTTGGCCAGCATGCAGTGTTCTCTCCTGATGCCGCCTGCTCTAGAAGGCGTGCCCTGTCTTGTCCAGTCGAAGATCGGCAACGGCCCAGGGAGGTCTTGACTTCATCACGAAATCTTCTAATGAGTTCAGCCGAAAGGAAGCAAGAATGTATCGCTGCGACAGTCACATCGCTGCCTTCTGCCAACCGGCTCACTCGGCCGGATTGCTTCCCGTTGCATCCGCATCCGAAAAAACCACGGCCAAAACGACGACGAAAACCGTCTGACGTCTCTGGCCCACCGCTCTCTCCCCGGTCTGGCCGGGGATAAGGGATACACGGCGCGTTTCCGTGGTTCCCCCCTCCGACATCCGAGGAGAGAAGAGAAAGAGAGCAGTAACATGGGTTTCAAGATTGCAATCGTCGGCGCGACCGGCAATGTCGGACGGGAGATGTTGAACATCCTCTCCGAACGCGGTTTTCCAGCATCAGAAGTTGTCGCGCTGGCTTCCGCTCGCAGTCAGGGCACGGAAGTTTCCTTCGGCGACAAGACGCTGAAGGTTTCCAATCTCGACAATTACGATTTTTCCGACACGGACATCTGCCTGATGTCTGCCGGCGGCACGATCTCGCAGAAGTGGTCGCCGAAGATCGGCGCGCAGGGCTGCGTCGTCATCGATAACTCATCAGCCTGGCGTTATGATTCGGAAGTTCCGCTGATCGTGCCGGAAGTTAACCCGGATGCGATTGCCGGCTTCACCAAGAAGAACATCATTGCGAATCCCAACTGCTCGACGGCGCAGCTTGTCGTCGCCCTGAAGCCCTTGCATGATGTCGCGAAGATCAAGCGTGTCGTCGTTTCGACCTATCAGTCCGTCTCCGGCGCGGGCAAGGAAGGCATGGACGAACTCTTTACACAGACGCGTGCTGTCTTCGTCGCAGACCCGGTTGAATCCAAGAAGTTCACCAAGCGCATCGCCTTCAACGTCATTCCGCATATCGACGTGTTCATGGAAGACGGCTACACGAAGGAAGAGTGGAAGGTTCTGGCCGAAACCAAGAAAATGCTGGATCCGAAGATCAAGGTTACCTGCACGGCAGTTCGCGTGCCGGTCTTCATCGGTCACTCGGAATCCGTCAATATCGAATTCGAGAACGAAATCACTGCCGATCAGGCACGTGATATTCTGCGCGAAGCTCCCGGTTGCCTTGTCATCGACAAGCACGAGAACGGCGGTTACGTCACGCCTGTCGAATGCGCGGGTGAAGATGCCACCTACATCTCTCGCATCCGCGAAGATGCAACGGTCGAAAACGGTCTCAACCTGTGGGTCGTTTCCGATAACCTGCGCAAGGGTGCTGCACTGAATGCCGTTCAGATCGCAGAGCTTCTCGTCAACCGCGGTCTCATCAAGCCGCGCAGCAACGCGGCATAAACTTACTGTTTCGTAACCATGTTTCGGTAAGCCTCGCTCTCACGAGCGGGGCTTTTCTCTGGACAGTTCACGATCATTTCATAAGTGGTTGAGTTGTGCGCGACGAAGCCTCTCGCCATAACCTCGACAGAAACAGGAACCCTGGTGGTGCGAAGAGCCGCGGTTCTGCAACGGATGGGATCAACGAATGTTGAAATCGATCGCTGGCGGTGTTGCCGCCCTCGCAATGCTCCTCAGCGTCAGTGCGGCTCAGGCTGCATCTTGCGGAAACGATGCCTCGGGTTTCAATGCCTGGGTCGATAATTTCAAGCGGGTTGCGCCATCCAAGGGTATTTCCCCTTCCGTGCTCGAGACGGCTTTTGCGAATGTGCAATATAATCGGCCGACCATCCGGGCTGACCGCGGCCAGAAAAGCTTCAAGCTTTCGTTCGACGAGTTCATGAAGAAGCGCGGCGGACAGGCGATCATCTCACGCGGCAAAAGCATGAAGTCTGCAAATGCTGCGCTGTTTGCCAATATTGAACGCCGCTACGGCGTTCCGGCAGGTCCCTTGCTTGCAATCTGGGGTATGGAAACCGGCTTTGGTTCCTTCCTGGGCGATCAGCATACGCTTTCTGCCGTAGCCACGCTGGCTTATGATTGCCGTCGCTCGGACTACTTCACGGAACAGCTTTATGCAGCTCTCCAGCTTGTTGCCCGCGGTGATCTTTCCACCACGGCGAAGGGTGCTGCCCATGGCGAGATCGGGCAGACGCAGTTCCTGCCGCTGAACGTCATTCGCTATGGTGCGGATGGCGACGGTGACGGTCATGTCGACATGGTTCGTTCGCGCGCAGACGCCTTGGCATCGACAGCGAATTTCCTTGTCGGTCACGGATGGCAGCGTGGTGCTGGTTATCAGCAGGGACAGCCGAACTTCAAGGCTATCCAGGGCTGGAATGCAGCGACAGTGTATCAGCAGGCTATCGCCTATATCGGCGCTCAGATCGACGGCTGATACGCCCTTGATCCTGATTGGAAAGCGTCCCTTCCAAAGGGGCGCTTTTTTCTTGTAATCAAAGTAAATCTCCACCTACGGTGGAGGACTGGACGAGTTCTACATCGTAGTGGAGAGACCTCCGGCTTGGACCGTTAGCGCGGACG
>NZ_JALJQZ010000074.1:7250-12448 GCF_022968395.1 Affinirhizobium lemnae | reverse complement strand
GGCGATGTGGCGCTCGAACTTGTCGCGGAAGCTGTTGGCCTTTTGCAAGACAGCAGTCTGTCCTGCCAGCCATAAAGGCGTCACGACACGAAAGTGTTGAATCTGTCCGACTTTTGAGAACGTATAGTGATCACGCTGCGAGGATGGATGTTTCGCGCCGTAGCGGCCTGAGGTCGAGGCTTTCCGTCGAGGTCCAGATGTAATCGCCAGTGAGACTGATGTGCTGCCATCCGAGCGGGGTGATGTGTTTGACTAGGTCGGGCGGCGTTGCGATACCCTCCCGGTTGAGTTCGGCGAAGGCCGGTTCGAGATAGAGAGTGTTCCAGTAGACGATGGCATTGATCAGCAGGTTCAGCCCGGACGCCCGGTAGAATTGACTCTCGAAGGTCCTGTCTCGCAGTTCTCCGAGACGGTTGAAGAACAGCGCACGGGCCAAGGTGTTCTGGGATTCGCTCTTGTTGAGGCCAGCCGTCGCGTTCCTGCGCATTTCGGGGCTCTGCCACCACTGGGGCAGAAAGATGGACCGATTGACGCGACCGAGATCGCGTAGCGCCAATGTCAGTCCGTTCTGGCGTGGGAATGCGGACAGCTTTACCAACAGGGTCGAAGGCCGAACCTGCCCAGACCGGATCGTCGTGACCAGCCGCAGGATGTCGTTCCAGTTTGCCTTGATCCGCTCAACGTTGATGGGCTCGCTAACGAGCGATGCAAGGTTTTCGGGAGGCGTGTCGCCCGGGAAGAGATAGAGCTTGCGATCCTTGAGACCGCGCAGCCGGGGTACAATCTGGAAACCAACGAGATGGCAAAGGGCGAAGCTCATATCGCTTACCCCGCCGGTATCGACATAGTGGGTTTCGATGGCGAGATCGCTGCCATGATAGAGCAACCCGTCGAGGACATAGATGGCTTCGCTCGCATTGGCATTCATGGCGATGATGTAGAAAGCGCCGTACTGGTCAGAGGTGAACCGGTAGAACTTGGCGCCGGGGTTGGGACCATATCGGGCGTTGAGGTCGCCGATCGCCTCGGCGTGTCCGCCCGCCGGAAAATATTGGCCATCTGAGGATGACGTTGTTCCATCGCCCTACAAGCTTGCCAGAGGCAATTGCCTCTGGGCGTTGACGAGAATGGCGTGCGCGGCCGTGTAACCTTCCTCACGAATATGCCAATCGTGCGCCCAGGCGAGTTGGCGCATCGTAATGCCGATCTTCTCGATGGAATGTTGAGAAGGTAGCAGCGCCTTCCGCTCACGAAAGGCAGCGACGACCGCCGTGGCGATCGGCAGCCCCTTGTCCCCGGAAGCGGCCGCCTCAGTCGCGGCCAACAAAGCTGCACGACGATCGTCGCGATCCGCTGTGTGCAGGCCAAGGTAATTCGTCAGATATCGGCTATGCTCGAACCAGGTTTGCGCACGGTGAGCATAGATGGAGTAAGAGCGGGGATCGACGCCGAGCTGATCGGCAACATACTCAACGATGGCTAAAGGCGGTTGCTCATCCTCACCCAGGAATCGGCCGGTTTGCCGGATGACGCAAAGCTGGACGGCAAAGCCCAGCTTGTTATGAGGGCGTCGCCGCAACTCGCATTCAAGGCGATCAGCGGCATCAATCGTATAGTGTCGGATCAAACCATCCTCGTCCGCTGCCAAACCGAGAAGATTTTGCGCCTCTGCCGCGCTGATCAGCTTCCTTCGCCCCACTTGCCTACTCCTTTTACATCCGGCGCCCCATGAACAGGGTGGGGGTTCCTGTCCAAAAACGAGCGATTGCGTACAGGGGTAAAACATCCTGTCCACAAATTATCTTGACATTATTTTGAACAGATAAGATATTTCGGACAACCTATTCGGACGAAATTGACCTCATGCCACGCACCTTTGCCTATGTCCGCGTCTCCACGATCGGGCAGACCACCGAAAACCAGGTTCAGGAAATCGAGGCCGCCGGTTTTCACGTCGAACCGCGACGGATCGTCACCGAAACCGTTTCCGGCAGCACTGCCATTGCACAGCGCCGTGGCTTCTCACGGCTAATGGACAAGCTGGAGCATGGGGACATTCTGATCGTGACAAAGCTCGACCGCCTCGGCCGTGATGCGATCGACGTCAGTACCACCGTCAGGGCGTTGGCCGAACTAGGCGTGCGGGTCTATTGCCTCGCGCTCGGTGGCGCCGATCTCACCAGTTCGGCCGGCACGATGACCATGAACGTGCTCAATGCAGTCGCACAGTTCGAGCGGGATCTGCTGATCGAGCGGACGCAGTCCGGCCTCAGGCGCGCCAAGTCGGAAGGAAAGGCCCTCGGTCGCCCCTCGACGCTCAGCGACAAACAGAAGCAGGATGTGCGCGACGATCTCGCAACGGGGATGAGCGTTTCGGCGATCGCACGGAAGTTCGCGACCAGCCGGCAGACCATTATGCGGGTTCGCGACGAAGGTTCACGGTCCGTTCGACCTTAGCGTGTCTGAGGGAACAAATCTTGTTCCGACCCCTTGCTGAAGCCGCTGGATGGGTGGCGACAGCTATTGGCGTAACCGCAGCTGGCTACGGAGCGTATAAGGGCGGCGAATACCTTGCCAATCAGATGGCGCAGGCTGACGAAGCGGCGGATAATGCTGGAGCAAGTTCCGCCGCCGATGCCTGCGTGACATGCACGCAAAATCCATGCGCCGCACTTGCCTGCGGCGCACCCGGAAGCAAATATCGTGGCGGTGCTCATGGGTGCATGACAGGCACTACAGACACAAAAGGAGATAAACTCGATAGCCATCATACTCCAGCAGCAGCCAACTCTAACATTCATAGGGAAGTCAGCACTGCAATCCAGATGGACCCAAAGGATCACCGCCAGACCTCATCTTATGGCGGGGGGCGTACTACACCATACATGGCAGGTCAAAAGCGGTTGGTAGATGGCGACAACTTTATGGGCGCGATCGCGATGGATATTGCAGATATCCGTCGGATAGCTGCGAAATCAGGCGATCCTTCCAAATATGACGACGCAATTCGACAGATGTTGCAATATGCACGATGCCTGAAACAAAACGGTATCATTCACTGAGAGGGGATGAAATGGACAAAAAACAGCATTGGAGCCTTCGACTTCCCGGTATGCTAGGCCAGCTCAAATTAGGAATGTCAAGAGATGAGGTACAATCATTTAACTCCACCTTCGGTGCCCCTGAAAAAATAGATGATCGTTCGCACTACGCTGTAGGTGCCGAGACTGCACTCGCAGAATTCTTTTCGGAGAACGACACTCAGCAAGCCATCTCTACTTTGCGGCAGGTGGAAGCCCGTGAAAGTGACGTCGTTATAGAGTACCGACGACAGGATTCACCCATTCTAGAATTCCGGTCTGGGCTGCTTTCCGCCATTCGAACCGACAGTCGTTGTAATCAGCTTGAGTTGGAAGGTTTTCCAGTCTATGGCGTGCCTCCTCAGCACCTTATCCGTTGGTTGGTTGTTTCCTAAGCTCAACCTATGATAATTGACAACTCTCTAATTTTTCCCTCACAGGGTGTGGAGTTGGTAGACTTCGCTGAAGAACTTGGTGGCAGTGCCGTTCGCCTAGTTGCACCAAACACCGCTAGCCAGCTACGTTTCCTAAACCTGCTGAGTTCCGAATTTATCAGGAATATTTCACAGTTTTATCATCCAGTTGCACTCAGCGCACTTCCCCGCGATTAGCACAAGCTCTGTTGATCAACCAGTAACATGTGTCTGCAGCTTCCTTCAGAATAGCAGCTACAGCGCAAACGTACGAGGCATACGAAATGTCCAACCCCGTCACCCTCAAAGGCCATATGCACGTCTGCCCGATGGTCGATCCGGGGCCGAAGCCGCATGTGGGCGGACCGGTGGTCTCGACGCTGCAGAGTTTTGTGACCGTTGAAGGTGTGCCGATTGCGACGGTGGGCGATCGCCTGCTGTGTACCGGCGTTCCCACGACATCGGACCGCATCACCGGTGGCTCTGCCATTGCCAATATCGAGGGCAAGGCTGTGGCGCGGCTGGGTGATCCCTGCGCGCATGGCGGCTCGCTGGTGCAGGGCGTGCCGTGGATCACGTTTGAATAGATCGGCATCCGACCTGAGCAGAACAGGCATCGAGACCGCTGACATCGCAGCCGTCAATCGTCATGCGCCCTAGCGGGTGTCCTGGGTCTGAGATGCCCGAGGCAGGGTCGGAGCGGGTTCCACGAACAGACTGTCGCCTTAAAGCGCAGTTCAGGCCATCTTCAGCGGCTGCTTACTGCCTCAATCGAAGATTGAATTTTTTGAACTTGATTTGGCAATCGGGCTTGTCGCAAATTTTCAGGGGCAGGTCAGCTTAACCGTATGTTGACCATAGGCATGGAATTTGGCGCTCCGAAAGTTGCGGAGCGAGCCGATGATTTTGAATGCTATTGCCGAGAAGCTGAAGCTCCGGTCGAAGGATGATTTCAAAGGCAGGCATTTCGAGGCCTGGCTGATTGTACAGGCGGTTGCCTGGTACCTGCGCTACCCACTCAGCTATCGGGACTTGGAAGAGATGAACTGCGGTTCAATCTTCCGAAGCAGATGATCCTTCGGCACTATGCTGTCGAGTGTTACCATCCCGAGAGCCGTCTGTTCGGGGCTGGGTTTCTTCAACATGTCCCAGTGAGTCATAAACCCCTGGCTGTGACCAGGGGTTTGTCAGCAGTCTGAAGGGGACTTAGGCCCCCTTCTCCTTATTTTCGTGAGACACTTTTGTTGACTCAGATTTAGTTGCCAGACGATGGTCCGTTCGAGCCGCCCATCTTCTGAATGAAATCATTTAGTTTCTGAACTATACTTGTAAGCTGCGTCAGTACCGATGCGATCTGGGACATGACTTGGTCCTGTCCGCCGCCAGAGCTTTCTCCTGGCTTGCCAGCACCTTCGCCTGGCTTGCCAGCACCTTCGCCTGGCTTGCCAGCACCTTCGCCTGGCTTGCCAGCACCTTCGCCGCCGCCAATCTTGGACGTCAAACCTTCGATCTTCTGCATCAGCTCTTTGATCTGGCTCGTCAGTTGAGCAAGTTCACCCTTGCCTCCTTCGGCTCCGCCCTTGCCGTCGGCGCCTTCTCCTGGCTTACCCGCGCCTTCGCCGCCGCCCAACTTGGCCACCAAACCTTCGAGCTTCTGCATCAACTCCTTGATCTGGCTCGTCAGCTGAGCAACTTCGCCCTGGCC
>NZ_JALJQZ010000074.1:0-7153 GCF_022968395.1 Affinirhizobium lemnae | reverse complement strand
GCCACCTTCAGCCTTGCCGCCACCCTGGCCACCTTCAGCCTTGCCGCCACCCTGGCCACCTTCAGCCTTGCCGCCACCCTGGCCACCTTCAGCCTTGCCGCCACCTTGTCCGCCCTCAGCCTTGCCGCCACCTTGTCCGCCGCCTTGAGCCCCACCACCAAGTTTCTGCTCCAGAGCCTCGATCAGTTTGCCGAGCATAGCCACGAGCTCTTTAAGAGCGCCGAGGATGCCGCTCATGCCTTGCCCGCTTCCTGCGCCTGCAGTTGAGCTCATATACTTTGAATCTAGACTCGATAAGCCGCTGCTGCTGCCATACGGGCTCATGCGATTTGAAGACAGTGGCGAGGCCTCGCCGCCACCAGCACCACTTGGTGCACTGAATGACGAAGGGTCGAAACCTCTGCTGGATACGGGTGCGGTGCTCATATCAGTTCCCTCTCAGGTTAACGCAAAATTCAATTTCTGCACAACTGGAATTCAGAATTATACTATAATTAACCTTATCAAATTTTCAGATAATTTCAACAATATTATAGTTCTGTTATTAATTTTTGTCGTTTGCAGAATTTATATTTCAGTTATTACTTATGCCCATTCCTTTTCCGCATTTTCGGTGCGAGCACTTCTTACCGGTTCGAGCATCTCGCAGGATATATCAGTCGGTATTTCATCCTCGGATATCAAAGGTAGAAGGATACGATGGCGAGACAGATAAAACTGCGTAGCCGATCTATGTTCGCGGGGAATCAGGCCAACTGGCTCTGTTCCGTTTTCATTTAGCTTCAAAAGTCGGTCCGGCAGAGATCTGCACATGGCTTCAAGTTCTGCCTCCGCCTCGAACTTCGATTGGGACGAATAGGAAGCAAAATATCGATCAAGTGCTTCAATCCATTGCGAATCGAAAGGGATTAGCGGAAGGACTCCGCGATAGTCGAGCATGCCATAGGCGACTTGGCTGCCGATGGCATCGCGGGCCGCTTCTGCCAGCTGTTCGGGATTCGAATACAAGTCTGTACGCTCGAGGATGACCTCCAGGACAGCACGAGGCTGGGACAGCGTCACACCCGACGTCAGGAGTTGCCTGGCTACCTTGACAAGTACGATCTGCGGAACTTTTTCCCGCACTTCCACAGCAAGCCGACCCAAGCGCTGCTCCACGCTAGTCAACCACTGCATCACATCTTCAACGCTGAAGGTCGGGCCGACATGTCGACGCACGATTCGGCATAAAGAAAAAGCCAAAAGATCGAGATCTGCATCTGGCTCAACAGTCAGCACGCCAACAGGTACATTTTCTACCTGAATGTGAACAATATGGTCGGATATACGAGGATCCGGATTGAATGTCGGAACCGTCACCGCAACGCCAACGATATGTGCCATGGACGAGATCCGTGCCTCGAGGATGGAAGCGAAATTGGCTCTATCCAACAGCTGCAGAGTCGCCTCCGAGACCGTGACAACAATTGGGTCACCGAAACGTGCGCGATCGAGTTCCTTGTGTTCCGAAGCCGTGACGCGTGGCTCTGTCCTTGGCGCGCCGACTTTTTTCGGCCGCGCCACCAAGTAGGCGCCCGCTCCAAGTAGGAGGCCGAGCGGCCACAGCACGAGCGCCGGAAACCCTGGGACAAATCCCATAGAGAATGTCATGGCACCGGCCACACCCAAGGCGCGCGCGTCCTGAGACAGTTGCCTACCAATATCCGAGCCCAAACTGACTGCATCTTCGGAAGAGACACGGGTTACAACCGTGCCAGCAGCGATCGCCATGAGCATTGAGGGAATTTGCGACACCAGACCTTCGCCGATTGTCAGCAAGGAGTAGTGATGTGCAGACTCAGAGAACGACATGCCACGTTGGAACATACCAATCGAAAGGCCACCGATCAGGTTGACTGCCACCACGACCAGCGATGCAATCGCATCCCCCTTAACAAAGCGGAGAGCACCGTCCATCGAACCGAAAAACTGGCTCTCCAGTTCAAGCTGCTCACGGCGCTTTAGCGCCTTCTGCGGCGTTATGTGTCCATTACGAAGATCGCTGTCGATTGCGAGCTGCTTACCGGGCATCGCGTCTAGGGTGAAGCGAGCACTGACTTCTGCGATACGTTCGGCGCCTTTCGTTACCACAATAAACTGAACCAGTGCGACAATCAGGAAGACAACCAGGCCAACAACCACGTTGCCCGAAACGACGAAATTCCCAAACGCAGTGATGATTTCGCCTGCATAACCTTCAGCAAGGATCAGGCGGGTCGTGGAAATCGTAATGGCCAAACGAAACACGGTTCCGATCAGTATCAAGGCCGGAAATGTCGAGATATCCAGAGCTGTACGAAGGTAAATCGTTGTTATGAGAATGATGAATGCGAATGAAAGGTTGAACCCTATCATCAGATCGATCAGGAACGTGGGCAGCGGCAAGACCATCATAGCCACGACCACGAGGAAAAACACCGAGAACAATATCTCGGTTCGTTTCATCAGAGCCTGGGTGATCGCTGCAAGATTCATGGCTTGCTCACTGTGCCCCGGTTACGATCTGCCAAACGCAAGACGACAGGGGCAGAGACGGGACCCATCGAAATTACATCTTGTTTGCCGTCTCGGGACAGCCTGATACTGCCCGGCTCGATGGCATCGATCTTCCACTTCTGCGCAAATACATCTCCCTCCTGATAACGCTTGCCGTCAGTTCCGACGACAAACTTAACAGGCTCGAGTGCGGACGAGGCAATCATGCTTTCGAGGCCTGAGGTCAGCTTCGTACGGTCAACAAGGGGTAGTACGTTTCTCTTGGAAAAGACCGAAATGATGCTTGCAAGCTTTTCCTTGTCGCCGATGTTCAGTTCGGTCTGCTCGTTTCCGATAATCAGTTCTCCCGCAGATTGATCGAGCTGTACGTCCAGTTTTAGTCCAGACATACGAAACGCATCACGCAGTTCCTTAATCGTTACGTTGATCGGGACCATCGTAGACGCGAACTGCTGACCCTCTCTGAGTTGCTGTTGAGCCGGAATGCCGGTCATTGCGAAGAGTATTAATGCGAAGGCTGCGGAAAGAAGGACTGCAGCCGTCATCCTTCGTTTGGCGGTTGTCCGCCTGTCAGGTGAGGATAGTCCATTCAGCGATAGTTGAACATCGCTGATCGTGAACTGGTCACCTGCCCGCACCGCGACAAAATCGCCGCGTTGAAGTCGCCTCGAACCAACCTGCACACCATCAACCAGAGCTTCTACGCTAGCGGAAACCTCTCCGCCATCGTCTTGCAATTCAAGCCGAAGACAAGGTCTAGCCTCAAGGCCCAAAACGACGATGTCCGACGAAACGTCGCCGCCGACCGTTTGTGAGCCATTTTGAAGCTCTACCTCACCAACACGGCCGTTTCTCGTAATCTGCAACGCTGGCGCTTTTCTTGAGCCTCCACCCTCCCTCGCCGCCAAAGTCTTGTTTAGCGGGAGGGATAAAGCACGTAAGCGCTCTATGTGCGGGCGTAATGGTTCAATGAAACGCATTTCGATGTATCACCAGAACTGGAGAAAAACGAATTAAGTATATTGAATTGTCGGTGTCGTTATGCAGGGCTAATCTTTTTTATTGCGTTATAAATTCCGTTGATCTCTGTGACCTTGGTTGCAGTCTTCAAGCTTTCTTCGGCCGACTGCTTTTGAGCAGCCCTATATTTGTTAATTGCGCCATCAACTTCACCGCTACCGCCACCACTGCTGCTCGATGAGGAAGGTCCACCACTAGAAGCCATATCGATTTCTCCTTTTGGACAACTTTGATGACCACAACACTGAGATAGAATGATCTAAAAGTAAAGCCATGTATAATTCGTTAATTGGACAATCGTTTCATATAGTGGCTTAAAAAGAATATTGTTAAGTAAATCTTAATATAAGCAATTTTCGAAATAAACCGATGTCGATAAGTCGACTGGAATATCTACACTAACAATGGCTAAAATCCTCATTGGTACTGCTTCAGCCATAACTCTCTGTTATTACGAAATAAATGCCGCATGCACACAACCTGCGGGAGCGCATTTCAACGACATGCTGCTTGGTAGATCTGTCTTTGAATGCCTTCTTGATCAAAAAGTGCTGCCGCCGATGGGCAAATCTGGAAACATCACCGGGCACAGCGAATAGGGCTAAACCGGATCGTCCGTCTCGCGCTGCAATTCATTCGGCAACGCAAATAAATCTACGCTCGGTTAGGTACCGCAATCAAAAACACGTTATTCGCACTAAATATATTTATTCATAAATTTATTTCAAATTTTATATTTATAATTAACCTTTAAAGTTAGTTATGTTCTGGGTTTTTATTGGACACGATTGATGGAATACCAATTTATATGTGGTGTCCAACGGTTGGGTGTTCTGAATTTATCTAATCAAAAACGGCTTTAACAACGTGCTCGAAATCAAAAGCACATACAGGCCGGTAAATATTTAATCTGAGAGCTGTGAACGGAGGTCAATTCATGTATGGCGTTAATGGGCATTCTGGACGAAATATAAGTGCTTCGGATTATCGAGGGAGCAGCAGTCGCGAATCCGGCTCCTCCGCTGGAGCTTGTGGCGGCGGAGGGGGCACAGAAACCAGGCAATACTCCCCTTTTAGCAACAGTCAGTTGGCAGACGGCGGTGCAAACTCGATGGCGAGTGAAATCACCGGTGTGCTGCACCAATTGATCGAAGTCCTCTCCAAACTGATTTCGATGCTGTCTTCTATGTTCGGCGGCGGACACTCCAGCAGCAAGGCTGGCGGCGGACACTCCAGCAGCAAGGCTGATGGCGGACACTCCAGCAGCAAGGCTGATGGCGGGCATACCAGCAGCAAGGCTGGCGGCGAACACTCCAGCAGCAAGGCTGATGGCGGGCATACCAGCAGCAAGGCTGGCGGCGAACACTCGAGCAGCAAGGCTGATGGCGGACACCGCAGTAGCAAGGCTGGCGGCGAACACCGCAGTAGCAAGGCTGGCGGCGAACACTCGAGCAGCAAGGCTGATAGCGGACACCGCAGTAGCAAGGCTGGCGGATCGAGTGGATCCACACGCAACAATGAGCCCGAAAACACGACCGACAAAGGCAAAGTAAATGTTGTTGACAAGCCGATCGTTGTCGATGGAACCGAGTTCGACGGAAAGGGTGCAACTTTTACGGCATCATCAAAGCTCGGGGACGGAAGTCAAGGCGAAGGACAGAAGCCAATCTTCATACTAAAGAATGGCGCAACACTGAAAAACGTCACCATTGGCGATAACGGGGCAGATGGAGTCCATGTATATGGCGGAGCAACATTGAAGAACGTCCACTGGAAAGATGTAGGGGAAGATGCATTGACCGTCAAATCACCTGGTGATCTTAACGTCATTGGCGGCTCCGCTTATCAGGCCGCTGACAAGATTTTCCAAGTCAATGCCAACTCAAATATCTACATCAAGGATTTCAAGGCCGACCGTTTCCTGACCTTCGTCCGCACCAATGGGGGCCAACCAATTACATCGAATGTCACGATCGAAGGCGGTCAATTCAGCAACGGCAAAACATTGTTCCGCACGGACAGCAAGACCTCCGAGGTGAAATTTGTCGGTAACATGGATGTTCAGGGGGTAGCAACCAAAGTCCGTTATCGTGACGAAAAGACATCATTCTGATCAGTGATTTGTTTGGCGGGGGTAGCCAGTCTCACCTACTCCCGCCAATAATCCTCTATACAGCGAGACAACAACATTAATGGATTATCGACGAGTTGATGGTATAGTTTGTCTGAACCTGCTGTGCAGTTTCGAATATTAAAATTATTCATCTGCGGGATATTAGAACTGATGCAAAGCCGGGTGATAACACTGTGTCTGTCAGCTTGCTTGGCATTGTATCCTCTGGTCGGAGCGGAGGCCCGGACCCTACGCTTTGAAGTCAAAAGTCAAGAGCTTTCGCAAGTCATCGACATAGTAGCCGATTTAGCTGGCATCCCTGTTCAGAAACTCGGAGAAGTGCCTGGAAGACTGGAAAAATGGAGCGCGCATGGCGAAGGCATCGCTGTTTTCCAGAAACTGGCTCAAGATGCGAACCTCTTTTTCGCGTATGACGGAACAAAGGCAATTATTGCTGCGTCAAGCGAGGTAAAGACAACCTTTCTGCCGCTCGGAAGTTATGACTGGATAGCAGCTCAGAACATAGTCAAGACATTATATCCGATCGTTCCGGAAAGAACCCTTCGCTTCGATAAAGCTACAGGCATGCTGACAATTCGGGGGCCGCAGTTGTTCAATGATACCATTGCAGCAGTGTTAACCAAACCTCAGAATTCGACGATAAAAGTCATACGTGGTGGTGCATTACAAGAAATTTCACCGAAATCGATGCGTTAGAGCGGAGTTCAGCCGGAGTAAACGAGGATTGAAAAGATTATGCTTCAGTTAGAGCACCGGTCTGATCAAGAGCTGTGTTCTAGAGCACGTCCAGTAAAAGTGCGTCAGCGATTTTACGTCCGGACTGCGTAAAAACAAAGAAATAGAGCACTGCAGGTGATCCCGTTTTCGCCGGAAATGATCTAAGTTTGGTCGATCTGCACTGTCGAGGAGCTTTGGCGTGTCAAAATCCAAGAAGGACTTTGAACTGATCCTCAAGATTCGCTCGATCCGCGCGGATCGAGCGGAGCGAAATATGGCGATTGCCGAAGATCAGCGCGTGCAGGCTGTCATCGCGTATGACGAGGCCACGGCTCTAAAGAATGAGGCAAGAAAGCGCGTCCGCAACATCGACTCCGGACGCTTTGCTGCCCACAGCAGCCAAATCTCTGGTAGGCAGTTGAAAGACGCAGCAATGGCCGCGCGAGAGGCAAAAGCTCTCCTCCAAGACGCCGTATCCGATGTCTTCGTAAAGAGTGAACAGAGAAAGCAAGCAACCTTGAACGCCACAGTTTTAAGAGAAGTTTACAACTCCAGCCAAAAAATGGTTATAAAGACCGAGGCCGTCATCGAGCAACTATCTGAAGAAAATCCGGAAGAGAAAGATGCGAGAGTCTAGAGTATCCGTTTTGATCAAGCTGGTTTTGGGGTCCATTTTCTGTTTTTCCGTAGCAGTGCGTTAGCGAGCACGATGAGCTTTCGCATGATGGCGGTTATGGCGAGTTTTGG
>NZ_JALJQZ010000073.1 GCF_022968395.1 Affinirhizobium lemnae | reverse complement strand
ATGCGCGTGTTCACATAGACGAGCGAAGCCTGAAGAAGGTGTAGCGCCAATGCCGAAACCTCCTGCTCGTCAATGCGGTTGGTCGCCATTTCACCACCCTTGCCGAAGAAGACGAAGCCGTTGGCACTATTCCAGTTTTCGACAACGTTGAGCCCTTCATGGATTTCCTGGCGGAACGGTTCTTGGCGCAGGTAACGGCATAGAAAGATCGTCTTGACCGCACGTCCGAGTTCACTGAGCGCCTTGTAGGTCGGATGCATGACTTCTGCCCGCGCGAAGCGGCGCAGGATCGCCTCCGGATCGGCTGTGCGCGTCTGCATGGCTGCGGCATACGTGACCATTTCGTCATATTGTTGCTCGATCTCGTTCCAGTTGATCGGGTTGGAAAGGGTCGGAAGTAAGTTCGGCGATCTTGCCCGGAAGTTCGCATCCGGTAACGCCAGCTTCTGCCGGACAATCGCCTTCAGGCGTGCGGCGAGTTCAAAACCGAGCAGCCGACAGAAGGCGAAACCAACGGCGCTCTGGCCGTGGCCATCGACATATTGCCGTTGGATTTCCAGCTCGGTGCAATGGCGAAGAACACCTTCGATCATCGATTCAACTTCCGACGACCAGCACCGCTTGAGCTGGGAATAGACGCAGCTGGTCCGCCGTTCGACATGCCAGTAGATCATCACGCCGCGCCCACCATAGCGGGCGTGCCACTCCGTCATCAGGTTGCGATCCCAGCCCCCGAACTTCGTGGAATCCGATGCGCAGGCCGTCCCTGCGTCACCCCAGACTGCTGCGTTGCGAATTGCAAGCGTAGCATTGGCAACCCGAGCGCAGGCTTCCCGCAAAGCGCCCGCGTAGATGAAGCGGCGATGCACATGAAGAAGCTCCTCATAGATGACATCGGAGGTGGCACCGGCCACCCGCTTCAGCCCGGCATTGGTGTCGAGGCCATAGAGACAAAGAAGCAGCCGTTGATCCAGAACAGCCTTGGGCAGCGCGACCCGGGAGGCCGAGTTCTCGAACCCGTCGAGAAGCCCGGTGTCAACGGCTGCTTCCTTCAGGACGTCGAGGAGGCCCGTCATCGGCCAGCGTTGACCAATCTCCGATTCGATGGCTGCCAGCCCTTTCGGTTCCGGCGCCGGCTTGAACGGCGTGATCGATATCCGGTTTTCGCCGCGCCAGAGGATTCTCACCTTCTCGTTCCGCGGGATTGTTTCGTTCAGAAGCAGCAACTCGTGTTCCAGCTCCTTGCGAACCATTGCCACAAATTCGCATGCGTCCTGTGTCAGGTTCAGCTTGGAATAATAAGAGGAGCGTCGAGCCGCAAAATCCTTCGGCAGGTCATCGTCCGGATTACGGTAGCGGTCAGCCCCGACAACCCAGATTTCCTTGGACCGGATGCAGTCCCGCAATTGGGTCAGGACGCAGAGTTCATAGCTGATCCGGTTGACGCGATCATTTCCATCGATGACCAAACTGCGCCACTTTTCCAGGATCACACCGTCTATCGGCACATCCTTCTGCGGCACGAACCGGCACCCGTCCTCCAGCCTTGCCCTGATCCAGTCGAGGGCGGACAAGACCGGCCGCCAGACCGCATTGTTCGACCGGAACTCCAGCACGGAAAGCAGGCTTGGTAGCATCCGCCGATGATGATTGGCCCATGAATTGCGCATAACGGCATAAATGCGGCGGTTGCCTCATGAAGCCAGCCGTCGAGATATTGTTGCCGTTGCGAACGAACGAGCCGTTCAAGCTCCTTGGCGGACGGACCATAGATATTGCGATCCCGGCACCAGAGGAACACCGCCTCAAGCACGGCGCTGACGGATTGTCCGGACGGGCAAAGTTCGTCTATAATCCAGCGAGACAAGGCTTCACGGTCAGCTCGCTTCATGCGGCGAAAGCCGAGATACTGCAAAATCTCGGCGCAATGCAGCCTGGCCGTTCGCCCACCGAAATCGTAACCGGACAGCTCATCGGAATGGACGCCAAGCTGTTCGGCCAAATAGTCGGCCGCATCATTTGGAATTGCAGCGCTGTCACCGGCGAAAAAACCGCGAGCGCTGAAAAACTTCAACTGTGAGGCCAAGCCGAGCCTCGTCGCAGTCGGTTTCGAATTTATGAAATCAATGTCGGCAAAGCTCAGGCTCCAGTGGCCGACAAAATCCGAACTCTAAATACCCGTACTTATCGAAACGCTCTCAATTGGAGCGCAATGTCACGACCCGGCACTTCTCAGGTCAATCCTGCAGCCTATGTTCCCACAACGTTCTTCGAGTTGGCCAAAATCGCAGCTTCGGGCCGACTGGGTCTTCATGCGCGATAGACCGGTGCGTTTGAAAAAGCGGTTGACGGTGGGGGTGACACGCCCGTTTCCATGGCGACGAGCGATCGACCATCGCAGCGCGTCCGCCCTGCTCAAATCGCTCGACCCAGCGCGACACGATCTTGACGGAGACAGCATAGACGCTGGCAGCTTGCGTCTTCGTGAGGCTGCCAGCAAGAACGGCGATGGCCATTTCCGCTCGACGCAATGGCGTCAGTCGGGCATTCTTGTGAATGTTCATTCGAAGCGATCTCGGAATACTGAGGTGTGGTACTCCAGTCTCCTAAAATCTGCTCCTAATGGACAACCTCCTGAAAGCTCACACCTAGATGATCGCAAACCATCGGACCGCTTTGTTAGTTTTCAATTTATGAATGTTTTAATGATAACAGCAATAGATAAATGCCTTGCTGGTGAAAGACCTGCCACGTAAGGGCGATAACTCACGTGTATGCCCAGTCTCTCTGCGCTGCTACTCGCTGGCCCGCGCGCGATCGGTTTGCAGCATCAG
Organism: Affinirhizobium lemnae; assembly: GCF_022968395.1. Lineage (GTDB taxonomy): Bacteria > Pseudomonadota > Alphaproteobacteria > Rhizobiales > Rhizobiaceae > Neorhizobium > Neorhizobium lemnae. Next base: position 10,386 of record NZ_JALJQZ010000073.1, on the reverse strand, counting down.
CATTCAGCCTCGCGGATCACGGCATCACGAAGCTATCACTCAATAGAATGAACGCGCTCATATAATATCAAGGCCTGCATTGCAGAATACGAGTTCTCCTCATCTCGAGCCTCAATCTGCCGGATCAGAACCCGGTGCGGCTCTACAAAGCCAAGAAGTTGAGAAGCGTCCGGACATTGCATCAGGGGACCATAGGTGAAGGCGTGCGATAACTCGATGACCCCATAAAGGGCGGCCATGAAGGGGTTCCGGCTCGAATCGGATATGATGCGATGCAATTCGAAGTCGGCAAGACTGAAAGACGTCACATCGGAAGCAGACAATTCCATCTGACGAAGCCAGTAATGCATCAACCGGATCTGTTCGCCGGTTCGATGCCGGGCCATGTCCTGCGCAGCCAAGGGCTCAAGCTGTAGTCGTACATCATGAAGCCCGGAGATGAATGTCTCATCGGGTGGTGATGTCAAATGCCAGCTCAGAACCTGGGGATCAAAGAGGTTCCACCGTGTCCGCTTTGCTACTTTGGTCCCGACCTTCGGTCGCGCCTCCACAAGTCCTTTCGCCTCAAGTGTCTTGATTGCTTCTCGCAGGACAGTGCGTGATACCTGGAACCTATCCATCAGTTCAGCGTCGCTGGGAAGGACCGAGCCCGCGGGAAAACGACCCGAGATTACCCCTGTTCCTAGTTCCTGTATGACATGCGAGTGGAAATTCCGTGCCGTCATCCGCCCGGCAAGCGAGCGGAGGAGGCTTCCCGGTTCGCTCATGCGGCTGCCTTTTTCAGACGCGTACCAGCTTTGTGAGCACTGAAGACGAGCTGTTGCAAGAGGATGAAGAGGAAGAGCAGCACACCAATGGCGATTTTGGTCCACCAACTGGAGAGAGTGCCATCGAAAACGATGTAGGTTTGTACCAGTCCTTGCAGCATCACGCCGATCAGTGTCCCGAATACGAAGCCGTAGCCGCCAGTCAACAGGGTTCCGCCTATCACCACGGCCGCAATCGAGTCAAGTTCGATCCCGACGGCCGCGAGCGGGTAACCCGCGGACGTATAAAGCGAATAGACGATGCCAGCCAGCCCACCCAGAAGAGATGAGAGTGCGTAGATGCCGATGGTCACCGGACCGGTCGGTACGCCCATCAAGGCCGCAGAGGTCGGATTGCCGCCAAGTGCATAAACGTAGGAACCGAACCGCGTCCGGTGTGCAATGAGACCGCCGATGAGAAACACGAGTAGCATCAGCAGCCCGATAGCGCTCAGACGACCTCCACCCGGCAGTCGATAATATAGATCCATGATGGTCTTGTAGAAGGGATGACTGATCGGGATCGAATCCTGGCTAAGGATGGAGGCCAGACCCCGAGCGAGGAACATTCCGGCCAGTGTGACAATGAAAGGCGGAACCTGCAGAAAATGGATGACGGCTCCCATCGCCGCGCCGAACAAGGCGGACATCGTCAGAACAATTCCAAAAGCAGCGATGGGATGCAGGCCGAGGTGGGATACGAGGACTGCCACAACGACACCGGCCAGACCAATGACGGCACCTATCGACAGGTCTATGCCGCCCGAGATGATGACGAAGGTTGCTCCGACAGCGGCAATGCCGAGAAAGGCGTTATCCGTAAGAAAGTTTCCAAGAATGCGAGTGGACCACATGCCGGGATATTGCAGAATGCATAGCCCATAAGCGATGACGAATATGAGAGTGGTGGCAGCCAGCGGCCGGTAACGCGGGTTCATCCTGTCTTTTCCGATGTCTGAATGGAGGGCTTGACGGGGCGCTGTTTGAAGATGCGATGCAGAGCGGGAGCCAGCTTTGCGCTTTGCAGCACGAGAATGATGATGATGAGGCCAGCTTTTACGATGAGATTGAACTCTGGCGGAAAGCCTGAGACCAGAATACCGGTATTCATGGCTTGAATTATGAGGGCGCCGACCACGGAAAGTGGAATGGAAAAGCGACCGCCCATCAGCGAGGTTCCGCCGATTACGACCGCGAGAATCGCATCGAGCTCTAACCACAGACCCGTATTGTTGGCGTCGGCCCCGCGAATATCGCCAGCTGCGATGGTGCCCGCAATTGCTGCACAAACACCGCCAAATGCATAAATCGCCAGCACGAGAGAGCGGCTGCGGAGAGCCGTGAAGTTGGCAGCAGAACGGTTGACGCCGATGGCTTCGATGAAAAGGCCAATGGCTGTGCGTCGCACAAGAAGATGAGCGCCCACCATCAACGCAATCGCAATCACTGCTGGCATGGGAAGGCCAAGGAACGAGCCAGTCCCGATGAAAATGAGCACGGGGTCGTTGAAGGTTACGATCGAACCCTCGGTAATCAATTGGGCAACACCTCTGCCCGCAACCATGAGTACGAGAGTTGCGACAAACGGCTGGATGCTCAGGATAGAAACCAGGAAGCCGTTCCAGAGGCCGCAGAGCATGCCGACGGCCAAAGGCGCAAGAAGCATGATGATGACTGGTTGCCCGGTTACCGCACAGGTGGCGGCAACGGCACCCGCAACGGCCATCACCGCGCCGACCGAGAGATCGACTCCGCGTGTCGCAATGATGGCTGTCATGCCGATCGAAAGGATGGCGACCGGTGCACCTCGATTGATGACGTCGATGAGGCTGCCGAAAAGTCTGCCATCCCTCCACGCGACGTCGAAAAATCCTGGAAAGACGATCCAGTTGAAAAGAAGTACACCGAGCAGTGCGACAAGCTGCGGAGATAGCAGGCGTTTGACGGACGGTGTTCTCATTCGGCTGCCTCTGCATCCTGCGCTGCAATGGCGCGTACAATAGACGATGGATTGATCTCGGCTCCGCGAAGTTCGGCTACCAATGAACGATCCCGCATGACGACCACACGCGAGGAATAGCTGACGATCTCGTCCAGTTCCGACGAAATGACGATGAGGGCCAGACCGTCCTCTCGCAGGCGGCTGATCATACGTACGATCTCGGCATGGGCGCCCACGTCGATGCCTCGTGTCGGTTCGTCGAGAATGAGGAAACGAGGATCCGTTGCCAGCCAGCGCGCAAGAATGACCTTTTGCTGGTTCCCACCGGAGAGAAGCTTGACAGGAAGATCATCGGAAGCCGTACGAATGTCGAGCGCCTCGATGAAATGCTCTGCGATCTCCATCTGTTCGTCGCGATTGAGCGCCTGCAGCCATCCCAGCTTTGCCTGCATTGCAATGATGATGTTTTCCCGAACGGAAAGATCGCCGAAAATCCCGTCAACCTTTCGATCCTCTGGACAGAAGCCAAATCCCTGCGAGACTGCATCCTGCGGTGCGCGCAAACAGATTTTCTGGCCATCTATATCCAAAGCACCCTGATCGGCCGTATCGATGCCGAACATCAATCGCGCCATTTCCGTTCGTCCGGAACCCAGCAGACCGGCAACACCAATGACCTCGCCACGATGAATAGTAAGATCAAAGGGATTCACCGATCCGGAACGACCGAAATCCCTGAAATGCATCAGCGGCGAAGAGGGTTCTGTGTCGTCGGCCGCCATTTCTGCATGGACAAACGCCAGATCCTTGCCCAGCATCATGCGCACCAGACTTGTTCTGTCGAGATCGCCGATTGTTTCGCTTCCCACCAGGCGACCGTTGCGCAGTACTGTGATGCGATCACTCAGCTCAAACACCTGATCGAGAAAGTGCGTGATGAATACGATGGCAAGCCCGCGCGCCTTCAGCCGGCGGACAATTTCGAACAGCTTTTCGACTTCGGTTCGATCAAGGCTGGCCGTGGGCTCATCCAGAATAAGAACCTTGCCGGATAGCTCCACGGCACGGGCGATCGCAATAATCTGCTGGACGGCGACAGAGAAGGTCGAAAGTTCAGCATGGACGTCGATGTCCAGACCGTACTGGGAAAGAATACGATGCGCCTCCCGCGCCATTTTCTTTCGATCGACAAGACCATAGCGTCGCGGTTGGCGCCCGATGAACAGGTTGTCGATCACCGTCATGTTCGGCAGAAGATTGACTTCCTGATAGACCGTTCCAATACCTGCTGATTGTGCCTGTTGTGGCGTCGTAAACTGTACCTGGACACCATCGACCGAAATTTCACCGTGATCCGGCGTGTAGGCCCCGGTGATGATCTTTATCAGCGTCGATTTGCCTGCACCGTTTTCCCCTAGCAGCGCATGCACCTCGCCTGCATGCAAGGCAAGGTCCACGTTGTTGAGTGCGGTATGGTTGCCAAAGGTCTTGACTATACCCTTGGCCACAAGAACCACATTGGCGTCTGCGCCGCTGGTTTCCGGCGGTCGATTTCCAACACTGCCGGGATCTGCTGGCCTGAAGTCTGTTGGCATGAGCCCACCTGAAAGAGACATCGGCGCGTCTTCCCGCCGCATCTGGATTAGAGCATGTTCGCGCCAAATCTGCAGCTGTTTCGCATAGCTCTTCAGCCGACAAACAGGACAAGAAGACAAGGTCCGAGCGCGATTATCCTGGATCAAGCTGCCATCACGATTCGGATGCCGGGTAAGCCGGGATAAACGCTGAACTTGAGACACGTATTCGGAGGGGAAGGTTCGATCAGTGCGAAACTTCCCCACCATATGCCTGATCAGTATCCCAAGCCCTTGCGGCGCTCATATTCACCCTTCGGATCATCCGCAGGCGTATAGAGCTTCGACTCGGTGATGATGAACTTTTCGGGCTGCTTCTTATCCTTCAGGAAGGCAGCAAGCGCATCAAGTGCCGGGCCTGCCATATTGGGCGTCAGCTCAACCGTCGCATTTGCTTCACCGGCAGCCATGGCCTGGAAGATATCCGGTACCGCGTCGATCGAGACGACAAGGATGTCCTTGCCCGGCTTCAGACCTGCATCCTTGATTGCCTGGATACCACCCACCGCCATATCGTCGTTATGAGCGTACATGGCGCAGATGTCCTTGCCGCCGTTTTCCGCCTTCAGGAAGCCTTCCATGACTTCCTTGCCCTTCGCTCGGGTAAAGTCGCCGGTTTGGCTGCGAACGATGGAAATGTTCTTCTGGCCGGCGATTGCTTCTTCAAAACCCTTCTTGCGATTGATAGCCGGCGTCGAGCCGACAGTGCCCTGAAGTTCGACAACCTTGCAGGGCTTGCTGCCCACTGTCTTCACCAGCCACTCCCCGGCGACACGGCCCTCTTTTACCTGATCGGACGCAACCGATGTCAGATAGAGATCTTTCGGCGCATCGATCCCTCGATCCAGAAGGATGACAGGAATCTTGGCTTCCTTGGCTTCCGTCAAAACGTTCTCCCAGCCAGTCGCCACGACAGGAGCCACGAGAATTGCATCGACGCCCTGAGCAATGAAGCCGCGGATAGCCTTGATCTGGTTTTCCTGCTTCTGCTGGGCATCCGCAAATTTCAATTTGATGCCGCGTTTCTCAGCTTCGGCCTTGGTGACCGAAGTCTCCGCGGCGCGCCACCCCGATTCCGAACCGATCTGCGAGAAACCGATAGTAAGGTTCGCAGCAAGAGCCGTAGAGCAGCCAAGTACCATCATGCTTGCGCTGAGCGCAAGTGTGCGAAAAATGTTCATTGATGTCCTCCCAAAAACGTCGCCTCCACGACGTCAACGAAAGATAATAAACGCCGCACTTCCTGTAAAGCGTATAATATTACAATACATGCTGCACTGCACAATTCATGGAGGCCTCTTCTTTCCTCCAACTGAGGCCGAAATCTGGCTCAAAGAGCCCAACGGACCCGCTTGTCTGCCGACGTGAACTAAAAATCCACACAAAAGCTATGACAATAACGTACTGCTGTGTCGGGCTGAGTCGCCTAGTGAAAAAATAACCGCATCGCGTGCAAATTCCCTATTTTTCGACTGCAATACGTAAAAACAAGCACTTGCATGCTTCGATACGATCTGAGACATCGCTGAAAACAACAGGGATCCGGTCGACGACAAAGGGCAGTAAGCCCTACGAGATCGCTAGGGAGTGATCGTATGAGTAACAACACGCGGGCAGTCTCGACATTGAACGGTTTAAATGTCGATTTGCGGGCGGAGAAGATGGCCGAAAAGCCGGGCTTGCCCGCAATCGAAGCTGCGCGTGACGTGCTGATTTTGAACACAGGCGGAACGATCGGCATGGTGCCGGGTCCAGAAGGTCTGCAGCCAGGTTATGGTGTCCTAGAACAGGCCGTTGCGGAACTGGCGCAAGGTCCGATGACGGTCAGGGTTCATGCCTTCGAGCCTATCGTCGACAGTGCGGAAATCGGTCCTGCCGATTGGAACCGAATGATCGATCTGGTACTGGGCTTTAGGGGAGATGGAGTGATCATCACCCATGGCACGGATACGATGGCATTCACTGGTGCAGCCCTATCACACGCGTTGGCGGGATTGGATTTGCCGGTTATATTGTGTGGGTCGATGAAGCCCCTCGGAACGGGCGGTGATGCAGAGGCGAACCTATCTCTGGCTCTCGATGCCGTCAGTCGATATCTGAAGGGAGTATGGCTTGCTTTTGACGGCCGTCTGCTTCCTGCCGCCGGGCTCGTGAAGCACAATTCAAAGGAGGCTGATGCGTTTCGCTCTGTGCCGCAGATTCCGTTGCCGCCGCGCTCGGGACCGCGGCATTTTGCCGATCTGGACCTCGCTATCCTCACCCTCACACCTTTTCTTTCAGCTAAGGCGATTGCCGCGATGTTGAGCGAACTGGACGGTGCTGTATTGCGTGTCTTCGGCTCGGGAACAATGCCGTCCGATCCAAATCTGGAAGCAGTGATCGCTGAGGCCGTCCGGCGAGGTTGCAGAATCCGCGCCGTCAGCCAGTGCGAGACGGGGGGTGTGGAGCCAGGCACCTATGCCGCAGGTGCCGCTCTCTGGCGGGCCGGCGTAGAAAATGGTGGCCTTGAAACGCCGGAGGCAGCTCTCGCGCGCCTTTGGCTGGAGTTGTCGGCCGAGCAAGATTGAAACGGGCGCAGCCTTGAAGCGTCGATTTTCACAATCCCGCCCTCTCCGATTAGAGCATGTCGTAGCCAAAGGTGTACCGCGGTTTTTCGATAGCGACATGCGGAAAAACAAAGAGTTAAAGCGACAGGCGCGAATCCGAATAACTGCGATACGCTTTAGCAACAGCATACGACTTTGAATTTATCTTCAGCCTTAAGCTGATCAATTGTTTGGAGTAAAGTCAGTGTCAGAAATATTCGAGCTACGCGCGGAAGAAGATAGCCTTGGCGTGATCGATCTGCCCAAAAACTGCCTTTGGGGCGTTCACACGCAGCGCGCCATCGACAATTTCCCGATTTCCGGCATCCCTCTCTCGCATTTTCCAGAGTTCGTTCGCTCGCTGGCTTTGGTCAAGAAGGCTGCTGCGGCAGCAAATCTTAATCTTGGTGTACTTCCGGAACACAAGGCGAAGGTGATCGCTTCGGTTTGCGATGAGATCATCGGCGGTGCTCACCATTCCCAGTTCCGGGTGGACATGATCCAAGGTGGCGCCGGGACGTCCACAAACATGAATGCGAATGAAGTTATCGCCAATCTTGGTCTTATCCTCATGGGGCATGCACCAGGCGAATATGCACATCTTCACCCTAACGATGATGTCAACCGGTCGCAGTCCACCAATGATGTCTATCCGACCGCAATGCGACTTGCGATCGTCAGCCAGTGCCTGCCCTTTCAAGAGTCGCAACGGCGGCTCTCGGAGGCTCTCAACGAACGGGCGGATGCCTTTGCCAGTGTCCGCAAGATCGGCCGCACGCAGTTGCAGGATGCTGTACCCATGACACTTGGACAGGAGTTCGCGGGTTTCGCTGCAACGATCGATGAGGATATTGAAATAATCGGTCGCCTGTCACAGCTCCTTCTCGAGGTCAATCTTGGCGGCACTGCCATCGGAACCGGCGTGAACACGCCGCCAGGCTATGCGGAAATGGTTATTCCCGAGCTCTCGCGGGTGTCCGGCTTCGAGGTCAAGCTTTCAGGAAACCTTATTGAGGCCTCATCCGATGCAGGCGCTTATGTCACCTTTTCTGGTGTCCTGAAGCGCATTGCCGTCAAGTTGTCGAAGATGTGTAACGACTTGCGCCTCCTTTCGTCCGGCCCTCGCTCCGGCTTCAACGAGATTCGTCTGCCCCCGGTCCAGGCAGGATCCTCCATCATGCCGGGTAAGATCAACCCCGTCATTCCGGAGGTCGTCAATCAGGTGGCATTCCAAGTCATTGGTAATGATCTGACGGTTACCATGGCTGCAGAAGCCGGGCAGTTGCAACTGAACGCGATGGAACCGATCATTATCCTCAACGTTCTTCAGTCGATGCGAATTCTCATGCAGGCAATGGATACACTGTCAGAGCGCTGCATCAAAGGTATCGAAGCCAACGTAAGCCAGTGTGAGGGGGCTCTGGAAAACAGTCTCGTGCTTGCAACGATGCTTGTTCCGTACATCGGTTACAGCAAGGCTGCCAAGGTTGCAAAGACCGCACTCAGCAAGGAGCAGAATGTTGTTGATACGGCGGTTGAGTTGGGTTTTGGAACCAGGGAGCAGATCACGGCTATGATCTTCTGACGCTGGCAGCAGACTAGATAAAAAAGATCTCCTCGGGCGGGCCGGGGAGATCCTGCTTCTGCATGGAGAGCAGAAGAACTTGACTGGAGTCGAGGCTCTCCCGACATGAACCGGGGTGGATCAGAGCGATTTCGAACCCATAATTCACGTTAGCAAAATATATTTGATGTGTCTCTAAAAAAAGTAATCATCAATCATATTTTGTGGCGGTAATGGCGATCAGTAGTTCGCCACCGATATCTGCATACCAGAGACCCGGCGCGAGGCCGAGTCTCCATTTTCCGACTTCTCGTCAGATCAGAATGCGCGCTGGAGGCGGACGAAACCGGTCCACTGTTCCTGCTGGTTGTCGAAGTCCTGGTAGTTCACAGCAACCTTCGTAGAGAGGTTGGTTGCGAGCTGGTAGTCGAACGTCAGACCAGCCTTCCAGCCGTCACGGTTGCCGGTGAAGTCGCCGAAGCGGTTCTGGTCAAGTGTCCAGAAGTACTGTGCGCCGGGGGTGATCTTGAAGCGATCGGTAACCTTCACAGCGTATTCAGCTGCTACAGCCCACTCGGAGGTGTTGTAATAGGCGTTTGCGCCGGAAGCCCAGACAGCTGCAAGGCCGAGCGTGCCCGGACCGAGTTCAGCCGTTGCGATAACACGTGCTGCACCTTCTTCGCGGTCGGTGTCGTAACCGCCAACGAGAGCAACCTTGGCAGGACCAAATGCACCGCCGATGACGCCGGAAATGCCGACGTTGTTGTTGGTAATCGTGGTGTTCAGGCTTTCGAGTTCGTCAACCGAGAGACCAGCATAGAAAGCGCCAGCTGTGAAGGTGTAACGAATAGAGTTGAAGAGGGAGTTGTTAGCCAGCACGTCGGTTTCGCCAGAGAGACCGTCATCCCACCAGTTGTAGAAGTAACCAACTTTGAGGCCACCAATTTCGATGAAGGCCTGGTCCACATTCACGCCGCGGTTGGACGAATTGTCAGCATCGCCGCGCAGGCCGATGAAGCCACGGATCGTACCGAGTTCGGAGTCCGAACGGGCGTCGATTTCGATCTGTGCACGGGTGAAGCTATCCCAGTCAGACGTACCCGACAGATCACGGCCGAAGCCTGTCTGGAAACGAACGTAGCCACCGATCTTCAGGCAGGTCTCAGAACCCGGGATGTAGAAGAAGCCAGCGCCGAATGCGTCGCAAACGCGAACGTATTCCATCGGCTCTGGCTGAGCAGCAACGATAGCGTCGGCGGCCTGGGCGCCGGATACTGCTGCAAGCGCAGCAGCGGAGCCGAGAAGAAGGCTCTTGATGTTCATAATGACCTCCAGTCATGATTTCTTTGGTGCCGCGCAAAATCTGAAAGCGTGTTGTCCCTGCCACCGATGCTTTGCGCTGCGAATTACATGACAGATGCTCAGGCTTTTAGGCAATGCAGGATTTTAAAATCTGATAATCGTTTATGTTCTTAAGTTCAGAATTGTAGCAAATGCGCAACAATTTTGAGGCGGCACCGATTGATCGATGAAGAGCGGTTCTAGCCGCCGAGGCGTGAATCAGTCTTTGGCAGGATTGAAACAGACATATCAGCCCTTGATCAAAATTTACGAAACGAATCAACCGTTAAGGAAAAACTAATTTTTGAGACTGAAGCCGCTTGGCAAGCTGTTTCGTAATGCATTGCTCACAATATTCAGTCCTTGAAGAAGGCAAATGCGGCCTTGCTTATCCTGTCTTGGAGTGTGCAATTCAATCTGACGGAATAAGATCGGTGTCCTAGGTCGTGGTGATGATTTAAGGATTGGGATTCCCAAAAGAGCGCAAATCGGATTCAAAGCTGATTTTGGAGAT
>NZ_JALJQZ010000072.1 GCF_022968395.1 Affinirhizobium lemnae | reverse complement strand
CAAAAAGTTTAACAAAGCATGAAAATGAGGATGCTTAGGGGATAAGCGCGAGCTCCGAATATGTTTGCGACAAGCCCTAGGCGAGAACGGCGAAGGCAATGATTGCAGCCCAGACAAAAGCGAGATCAATGGGCATGGGAGCCTCCCTGTGTCGGACCTGGTGTAATCCCTTGTGTTCGGATCGGCCCTTCCTGCAGTTCCGGTGTGGGGTCGCGCGGCAAGCGCGCCATCAGTCGAAGGATATAGAAGGTCCCTGCTCCGAACACGAAGAAATAGACGATGACGAAGGCGATGAGTGACGTTGCAATGGCGGGGGCGGCAATCGGCGAGTGAGACTGAGACGTCAGCAGATGGCCATAGATCGTATATGGCTGCCGGCCGACTTCCGTGGTGACCCAACCTGCCAGGACAGCGGCGAAGCCTGCGGGGCCCATGGCGACCGCCGCCCTCTGTAGCCAGATATTCGAGTTCAATGTCCCGCGGTAGCGACAGAACAACGACCAGACGCCGATGCCCAGCATCGCGAAGCCAATCGCGACCATAATGCGGAAGGACCAGAAAACGATCGCGACAGGCGGTTCCTTATCGTCAGGGATCGTATCGAGCCCGGCAAGCGGCTCATTCAGACCGTGCTTGAGAATGAGGCTGGATAGCTTTGGAATCTCGATTGCATAATCGACGCGCTTTTCCGCCTGATTTGGCAAGCCGAACAGAATGAGGGGAGCACCATCTGGATGGCTGTCGAAATGACCTTCCATTGCCATGACTTTGGCAGGTTGATGCTCGAGCGTGTTGAGCCCGTGTGCATCTCCAGCAAGGATCTGGATCGGTGCGACGATGGCGGCCATCCACATGGCCATTGAGAACATCGCATAGGCGCGCAGAGGCGCGGTGCGCTGTAGCAGGTGCCATGCACCAACCGCGCCCACCACGAACGCCGTGGTGAGGTATGCGGCGAGAACCATGTGGACGAGGCGATACGGGAAAGAGGGATTGAAGATCACCGCCCACCAATCGACCGGAATGAACTGCCCCTTGTCGTTCATGCCGAACCCGGCCGGCGTCTGCATCCAGGAATTCACGGCGAGAATCCAGGTCGCGGAAATCAGCGTGCCGAGGGCGACCATGCCGGTCGCAAAAAAATGCAAGCCGGGCCCGACCCGCTCCCGCCCGAACAGCATGACGCCGAGAAAACCTGCCTCCAGAAAGAAAGCCGTCAGGACCTCGTAGCCCATCAGCGGACCGATGACCGGGCCTGCCTTGTCGGAAAACACAGCCCAGTTGGTACCAAACTGGTAAGACATGACAATGCCGGAGACGACGCCCATGCCGAAGGCGACCGCAAAGATCGTTTTCCAGAAATTGAAAAGCTCGAGATAGACCTCGCGCCTTGTCTTCAAATACAGAGCTTCCAGCACGAACAGGTAGCTCGCCGTTCCGATCGAGAAGGCCGGAAAGATGATATGCGCCGAGACCGTAAAGGCGAACTGCATGCGGGCGAGGACGACCGCGTCGAAATGCTCGAACATGGAAACTCCAGATTATGAGCGTCAGGCGTGCATCGCCGGGCCAATGCTCTTATAAAGCATATAGGCCGCAACGACAAAAATCAGTGTGGCAAAGAGGCTGTTGAGCGTCCCTTTTTTCGCCGAGAGGCGTTCTGCAAGGTATGAACCGGCAAAACCTCCGAAGATGCCGCCGGTGATAAAGATTGCTGCCAGCAGCCAGTCGACATAGCCCGAAAACGCGTAGTTCAGCGCGGTCGTCAGACCGAAGGCAGTGACTGCAACAAGCGACGAGCCGATCGCATAGAGGATCGGCATATTCGTCGAGGCAATCAGCCCAGGCACGATCAGAAAGCCGCCGCCAATGCCAAAAAATCCTGAGAAGATGCCCGTCAAGCCGCCGAAGCCGGCGACCTTGTGGACGTTCTCGCGCGAGCACTGGGCACCTGGATTGCCTTGTGCGCCGCGCTTGCGAAACATCAGGACGCCGACGACCAGCATCAGCAAGGCAAACAGAATCAACAGTTTCTGGCCATCAACCATTTTACCAAAAGTCGAGCCGATGAAAGCCCCGATGATACCCGTCACGCTGTAGATACCGGCGCAGCGCCATTTCACGTTGCCGAGACGGGCATGGCCGAGAAGGTTGGTGAAGGCGTTCGCGGCGACGGCAAAGGCACTCGTGCCGATTGCCATATGGGCGCTCGGGACGCCAACAACGTAGACCATCAACGGCACAGCCAGGATCGAGCCGCCACCGCCAAACAGGCCGAGCGTGAAGCCGACGAGTCCCCCGGAGATCGCGCCAAGACCGTATTGCAGCGGATCGAGCATCATGTTCATTGTCCAGGGTCCTCAGGCGGCTGTCTTCTTGAGGTCCGGGCTGACAAGCCACTCGCGACCTTTCAGCATGCCGTGCCAGTAGATCGGCGGCAGCGCTTCGGCTTTCAAATACCAGGCAAGGCTCGATGGCTTGGTGCCGTCGATAATCCAGGTTGGGAACGTCGGCAGCAGTTTGCCGCCGTAGCCAAATTCGGCGAGCACGATCTTGCCACGCTCGACCGTCAGTGGGCATGATCCATATCCGTCGTAGGCGGCGGGCATCGCCTTGCCATCGAGGACGGCCAGGACATTTTCCGCAACGATCGGCGCCTGCTTGCGGGCAGCTGCTGCCGTTTTGGCATTCGATGTGCCGGCCGCGTCTCCAAGCGAAAACACATTCGGATAACGCTTGTGCTGCAGGCTTGCCTCGTCGACCTCGATCCAGCCGGCCTGGTTGGCGAGCGGACTGTCGCGGACAAAGTCGGGAGCGATCTGCGGTGGGCAGACATGGATCATGTCGAAACCGACCGTCTCTTCGGTGACAGAGCCGTCGGCGGCCGTGTTGGCAAACCGAGCTTGCTTACGCGTCCCATCAACCGCAAGCAGCTTCGATGCGAAGTTGAGATTGGCGCGATATTTTTTTACATACTCCATCAGCGCCGGCACATAATCCTTCACACCGAACAGAACCGGTCCGGCATTGTGGAAATGGATCGAGATATCGTTGATCCGGCCCTGTCGAAACCAGTGATCGCCCGACAGATACATCGCTTTTTGCGGAGCTCCGGCGCATTTGATCGGCATGGGCGGTTGGGTGAAGAGGGCGCGACCGCCTTTAAGGTTCTGGACCAGAGACCAGGTATAGGGGGCAGTATCGTAGCGATAGTTGGAGGTCACGCCATTTCGGCCGAGCGTTTCTTCTAGGCCCTCTATGGCTGACCAATTCAGTTTGATCCCAGGAGCGGCAACCAGCATGCGGTAGCTGATGCGGCGACCGTCGGACAGAACAACGCGATCATGATCCGGTTCGAATGCGGCGACCGAAGCCTTTTCCCACTTGGCACCATCCGGAATGAGATCGCGCATTGGTCTGACTGTATCTTCGGGTTTGAAAATCCCGCCTCCGACCATGGTCCAGCCGGGCTGGTAGGCATGACGCTCAGAGGGATCGACGAGGACGATGCTAAGGCACTTTCGACGCTTCAGGAGGCTGGCCGCTGTCGCGATACCTGCAGCACCAGCGCCGACGATCAGAACGTCACAGGCTGTCGAAGACTTCGCGTCTGTCGCGCTCGTACTCTCGGCACTGGACGTCGAAGATAGACGGGTCCGAAGCTGCGACAGGTCGTAGCCGGCAGCCTTTGTGGCCGAAAGGGCGGCGTCTTCGCCAAGAGAAGGCGCCTGTGAGAGCGCCCAGAGCGTCGCAGCGCGGGTGCCGGATCGACAAAAAGCGAGGATGGGCTTGGGCAGGTCCTTCATGGCTTCGTCAAAAAGTGCGATGTCGCGATCACCGATGTCGGACGCGACGACCGGGATGTGGCGAAACTCAAGACCGGCAGCTTCGGCGGCCATGCAGATCAGGTCCGCGGTTGGCTGGCCATTCTCCTCGCCATCGGGCCGGTTCGATATGATGGACTTGAAGCCAAGCCGCGCCAGCTCATGGGCGTCCTCAAGCTTGATCTGGGGCGAAACGCTGATGCTGTCGTTGATCTTGCGGATATCCATGAGAAAGCTCCTCCTCAGTAAGCAGCGCGCGGGGCATTGCGCGGTGAAGTGACGATGCGATAGGCAAACATGCCGACGAGCATGGCTGCTGCGAATAGGACCGCCTCCCAGCGGCCTGTTACGAGGGATGCGATGGCAGGGCCGGGGCAGAGGCCGACAAGCCCCCAGCCGAGACCGAACAGGGCGGCCCCACCCACAAGGGGTCCATCGATTGTTCGATTTTCGGGAACGTGAAACTGGCTCTCCAGGACAGGGCGGCTGCGCCGGTGCTTGAATGCGTAGGCAATGGACGACGGGATGAGTGCCCCGCCCATGACAAAGGCAAGCGACGGGTCCCATGCGCCGGTGACGTCCAAGAAAGCGAGGACACGCGCAGGATTGACCATGTCGGAGATGACCAGTCCGACACCGAAGAGCAGACCGCAAAGGACTGAAGCGAAAACCCGATATGCCATCACAGCCCTCCGACAATCTGGCGAAGAGCGAGGACGGTTGTCGCCGCGACGATCATGAACGTGGCTGTCGCGACGATGGAGCGCGGCGACAGCCGTGCCAGACCGCAGACGCCATGGCCGCTGGTACATCCCGATCCAAGGCGGGTCCCGAAGCCGACGAGCAGTCCTCCGATGATCAGAAGGACGGAAGACTCTGTGATGGAAAAATCCGCGTGGCGTATCCACGCAAATGCGACAGCGGCCCCTGACAGTATGCCGACAAGAAAGCCAAGGCCAAGGGGGTTTATTCCAGCGCCTGTCAAACCGAAGGCAGAGGCTGTCAGTCCCGATATCCCGGCGATTCGGCCGTTCAGCAGCAAGTACAGCGCCGCCGAAACACCGATCAGGAGGCCGCCCGAAAGCGGCCAGACAAAGTTGAGGTCCGACATGGCAGGGCCAATTTCCTAGAGCGCGTTCACAGGGATCTTCAGGTACTGGACGCCGTTGTCCTCGGCGGGTGGCATCTGTCCACCACGCATGTTCACCTGCACCGATGGCAGGATTAGTTTCGGCATGGACAGCGTCGCATCGCGCGCATTGCGCATCGCGACGAACTCGTCTTCGCTGACGCCGTCATGGACATGGACATTGCTTGTGCGCTCGGCGCCGACTGTTGTTTCCCAGGCGTAATTATCACGGCCTGGTGCCTTGTAGTCGTGGCACATGAACATCCGCGCCTCGTCCGGCAGCTGGGTCAGGCGCTTGATGGATCTGTAAAGCATGCGGGCATCACCGCCCGGGAAGTCGCAGCGCGCCGTGCCGTAGTCCGGCATGAACATCGTGTCACCCGGAAAAACGGCGTCACCAACGACATAGGCAAGACATGCCGGTGTATGACCTGGCACATGCAGGACCGTGGCGTCGAGATTGCCGATCTTGAAACGATCGCCGTCCTGGAAGAGTTGGTCAAACTGACTGCCGTCACGCTGGAATTCCGTGCCGGCGTTGAAAATTTTGCCGAACACTTCCTGAACGCGGATGATCTCGCGCCCAATGGCGAGCTGACCACCGATTTCCCTCTGCAGAAAGGGTGCCGCCGAAAGATGATCAGCATGCGCATGGGTCTCGAGAAGCCACTGCACTTCGAGACTTTCGGATTTTATGTAATCAATAAGCGCTTGTGCTGAAGCATTCATCGTCCTGCCGGAGGCCGGATCGTAGTCGAGGACACTGTCGATAATTGCGCAGGCGCTAGATGACGGATCCCTTACAACGTGGCTGATCGTAAAGGTGGCAGGGTCGAAGAACGACCGTATAACCGGGCGTAGCGCTACGTTCTCTAATGCGCTGCGGACGATGTCTGCCGCGTGTGAAAGATGGGGATCGAGATTGGTGTGAGCCATAGTTGCCTCCTGTCAGTAATCGTAAAATACATATTTACACTAACAATGCAACTGTGTATTTTCCATGGCGATGAAGCTGAGGTCCCGGTATAGGCAGTGTGTTCTGAGGACGATGAGGATCAACGATGGATATGACGACTGTAGACACCGCTAAGGCAGCCATTGCGCTCCGCCTGAATGACAAGGCGCCTGGCTTCTCGGCGCGCTCGACAAGCGGAGAGGTATCTCTGTCCGATTATCGCGGCCGTTGGGTGATGTTCTTCTCGCATCCCGCCGACTTCACGTCAGTCTGCACGAGCGAGTTCATCGCACTGGCCAAGGCCCACCCTCAATTCGCGAAGCTGAACTGTGATCTGCTCGGCCTATCGGTCGACAGCCTCTACTCTCACGTCGCCTGGCTGCGCGATATCGAGCGCAGCTTCGGCATCAAGGTCGGCTTTCCATTGATCGAGGATTCAGCGATGGTCATCGCCAAGGCTTACGGGATGCTGGATGCTTCCTCTGAAAACAGCGGCACGGTTCGTGCCACTTACGTGATCGACCCTGAAGGTATTATCCGAGCGATCGTCTGGTATCCGATGAACGTGGGGAGGTCGGTCGAAGAGCTTTTGCGGCTGGTAGAAGCGCTGCAGACATCTCAACGTGAATGTGCCCTGACGCCGGAAGGCTGGCATCCCGGCGACGCGCTCGTCGAGCCTGCGGCTTCTTCGATGCAGGATGCAGAACAGATGACTGAAGGTCAGTCGTGGTATTACCGGGAGCGCCGCGCATGATTGGCGCCCAATTCTCACTTGAAACAATGCAGGAAAAGGCGGCCGAGGCTGCAGACTTCATGCGCTTGTTCAGTACGCCCAGCCGCCTGATGCTGCTGTGCCATATCGCTCAGAAGGAGCGGTCTGTTGGCGAGATTCAGGAGGCCTTGGACTTCAAACAACCGGCGCTGTCGCAGCAGCTTGGTGAACTGCGCCAGGCCGGTGTCGTGCAAACGCGGCGTGAATCGCGGCAAATTTACTATTCGATCGCTGATGATCGCGTTGCAGCCGTCATGGAGATGCTGATGCGGGTGTTTTGCAATGTCGGGGACAACCAGACTTCTCCCCGAATCGAGGCTCGGAATTCGCCTGCGGGACAAAGGCCGGCCGCCCCGGAAGGCTTCGTCGGCGAGATGGCGCGTTGGGCACGGCTGGAAAAGGCCGATTGAGGCGTGAACTCGCGCCAGCCTCGCTAGGGACGTTGAATCGCAGACGTGTCAATCGAATGATGTCATCAAACTCGGAAACCTGTTAGGGAGGATAAAATGAAAAATGTCGGTTCGGTGGATCGCGCGATCCGTTTCATTCTAGGTCTGTGCCTGGTGGCTCTGCCGTTCGTGACCCCATGGCTGGCGTCCTGGGGCAACTGGCAATTCGTTGTGCCGGCCGTCGGTGTTGTCATAATTTTGACTGCTGTCATTCGCTTTTGCCCCGCCTACACCTTATTGGGTTTAAACAGCTGCAAATGGCGCTGAGCTACTTGTATCGTTGCTCCACCGAACGGTGGCGACAAACCCGCTACGATCCGATCGATTATGAAAGGAAATTTTCGCGCTCAGCCGCGCCGCAGCGATCGTGGCGATGGTGAGGCCGAGCCCGGTCCCGGCCACGCCATTTTTACGGCCGCGAAAGAATCGCTCGCTGATACGGGGAAGGTCTACTTCGTCCACGCCGGGCCCTTCGTCGGTCACGACAAGCCCTTCGCTATTGCCCACCCGATCCCAACGCACCTGACCCCCGCTCTGCATATGCACGACGGCATTCTCATGCAGATTGCGTAGAACCAGTTTCAGGTCGTCGAGATTACCTCGCAACGTGAGCCCGTCGATCGCACTGTCGATCAAAACGCATATGGAATCCGGCGTCGGGGTCGAAGAAATAATTTCGCGTAGAACATCGCCCACAGACAGTTGGTTCGTGGCGGTGGCTGGCATCGCAGCCTCAAGCGCGGTCAGAGCGAGAAGCTGGCGAACCATCCTGCTGGTGCGATCGACGGATGCAACGATGTGACGAAGGGCACGCTCGCGGCTCGGACCGTCAGGCAAGGCAAGCGCTACCTGTGCTTGGGTTTTGAGTCCCGCCAATGGTGTACGCAGCTCGTGGGCCGCAAAAGCTGTAATCTCCCGCTCGTGGCGCCGGGCCGCTTCGACCTTGAAAAAGAGGTTGTTGAGCGCGGAGGTCAGCGGCTTGATCTCTGCCGGTGGATCGATATCGGATAGCGGACGCATATCTTCGCCGTCGCGCTGGGCGATTTCGTCGGTGACCGCCTTCAACGGGGCAAGCCCGCGCGCCAGCGCCAGCCAGATCAAAATGCCGAGGAGGGGAGCGATGAAAAGCGCAGGGCCGATCAGTCTGGCGAGAATATCGCGCACCAGCCGGTCGCGCAGTCCGATCCGGTCGCCCACGGCGACGCGCACGCCCTTAACATGATCGACAATGGTGTAGACTCGCCAGACCTCGCCGCCAACGGTCTTGTCGGGCCTGTCGCAAATTTTTTCGGTTAACGGTATGTTGACCATCGCAAGAGAATTTCTGCTCCAAGTGTTGTGGAGCGTACGGATGATTCTGAATGCCATTACCGAGAAGCTGAAACGCCAATCGAAAGACGATTTCAAGGGACGGCATTTTGAGGCGTGGCTGATCGTGCAGGCGGTTGCCTGGTATTTGCATTATCCGCTCAGCTATCGCGATTTGGAGGAAATGTTCCGGGAGCGCGGTTTCGAGGTCGACCATAGCACGATCAACCGTTGGGTTCTGGCCTACGCGGCGATGATCGAGAAGCGGTTACGTCAGTTTCGTCGGCCACATTGCGGCTCGGTTCGCGTCGATGAGACCTACGTCAAGATCCGCGGCAAGTGGCGATACGTGTATCGCGCAATCGACAAGCACGGAAATCCCGTCGACTTCCTGCTGACGGCAAAGCGCGATCTTGATGCCGCCAAGCGGTTCTTCCGTAAGATGCTGAAGGACGAGCCCTTGTTGTCGCCGAATAAGATCAGCACGGATGGTGCCAATACATTTCCGTCGGCGATCAAAACATCGGTCGATAGCGGGCTGTTGCATCCAGATCCTGTGCATTATGCCACCAAGCATCTCCAACAAGGCATCGAAAGCGACCACTTCCGGCTGAAGAAAAACATGCCCAAGATCGGCGGGTTCCAGTCATTCAACACTGCACGGCGAACCATCGCGGGTTTCGAGGCGATGCTGTGGTTGAGGAAAGGCTTCGGCTTTTCCGGCGGCTGGTCCGTCAACGACCAGAACGAGCTGCTTGCGCGCCTCTTCGGACTGAAAAAGGTTAACAAAATATGAAACACGCACCGTTTATGGGATAATCGCGGCCCTTGAAAATCTTTGCGACAAGCCCCTTGCAAGAATCTGGATATTGCTCCCGCTGAGATTGATCCATTCTTGCCAAAGGTCTTAAGCGAACTTGGTATCACCTAAGCGATCGCTAAATCGCCTAGTCACAGCAATTCCAGGTGCGCAACGATTTGCTGCGCCAGATCAACCGGGTTCGTCCCAGGTGTTCGCAGATGAATTTCTGGCGAGGTTGGGGGCTCGTAGATGTCGTCTACGCCTGTGAAGTTGCGGATCTCTCCAGCATAGGCCTTCTTGTACAAGCCTTTCGGGTCGCGTTTGGCGCAGATGTCGAGAGGAGTATCCACAAAGATCTCCACGAACTCCCCCGGCTCCATCAGATCCCGCGCCATGAGACGCTCTTGGAGATAAGGAGAGATCAAACACACGAGGACGATCAGTCCTGCATCGGACATTAGCTTGGCAACATGTGCTGTGCGCCTGATGTTTTCGATTCGATCTGCAACCGAGAAAGCCAAATCCTGATTTAAGCCGTGTCGAAGATTGTCACCATCAAGGACGAAGGCGTGCTTGCCTGCTGCTTGCAGCAATTTATCCACATGGTTGGCGATTGTCGTCTTTCCTGCACCCGACAAACCTGTGAACCACAAGATTCGAGGACGCTGAGACTTGAGTTCAGCGCGCGTTTTCCGGTCCACAATGAGGTGCTGCCAGACCGTGTTGTCCGAGCGGAGCAGGGGATAGTCGATTGGTGCCATGCCAAAACTTCAAAAGATTTCTGTCTGGTGATCAATTGAATCCTATATTCAAAATAGAATGTCAACTTTTCAATAAATAAATGAAGAAAAAATAATATAGATGAACATCTATTTGTTATACATGCTAAAAATGTAAATAAAAAATATCGTGTTTGATAATAATATTGAAACAATCTCCAGTTTATTGACAAAATTTATTAAGTTAATACGATGAAACAGTTAATTACAATTAGATTATCTAATATAGGAGTGTGACATGAAAAAGCTGCTCGCAAAAATCATGAATGTTCGCAATCTTAAGGGTAGCAAACCACGCTACATTTACACATACTAAAAATTTCTACCCCCGGAAATATGCTTTAATATTTCCGGGGATGTCGTTTTCGGCTGAACAGGAGGCCAAGAGGCTCAGTTCTAAAAATTTAGAAGCCGCTTTTTTATTATGGAATCCATCGACACTAACAGACAAAAGATACCCTACCTTTGCAGAAGAATGTCGTTAGGCAATAGTCTTCGATTTCGATGGGATCCCCTTGCTTTGTTGTCTTCGTGTCATGCGATTGAGAGCCCGCTAATCGCGCTTGATGATGGAATTTATATCGTCACGGAGCCGGAATTCATCGAGACTATCCTGCATGATCGTGGAGACAGGTTTCAGAAATCTGGTTCTTCTGACGCGAAGGATATGGTGAGCTTTCCATTCTCGCTGATGAATAGCTCAGGCGATGACTGGAAGGCCAAACGCAGGGTGATGCAGCCGGATTTCAGCCTGAGGAGAGTTACCTCCGATGGGCGGAAGACGCTTGCGATTACCGAAGCCCATCTCGCACGATGGCCTGCGGGGCCTGCTTCGCTCGACATCAGGACGCTTCTGCAGGAGCTGTGCCTGGATGTGGGGTGTCAGTTTTTTCTGAACGCCACGCTTGACGAAGAGGGGAAGGCGGCGTTCATGGCGCTTTCCGATGCAATCATCCTGAAGACACGCGATTCTTTGCGTTTTCCACTCGGTCGCCTTGACCGGACCAGCTACCGTTTGGCAATCACCCGTGAGAAAGCGAAGGCCGTAGCGCGCAAGGCACTTGCCAAGGCGACGCAGCAACCTGACGTGGCCGCAAACACTGAGTGGTCTGGATCATTTGTCACGCATACCTCCTCCGAGAGTGCTGAATGGTTGTGTGACGAATTTTGCGCGCTGGTCCTGTCGGGGCTGGAGCCCATGTCCGCCGGGCTAACCTGGACCGTGCACCTGCTGACATCGCATCCGGATGTTTTGGAGCGGGTCACCGCGGAAGTGGATACTGCGAGGTGCAACGAATGGTCAGCAGGCGAAGGGGTTGTGAACCTGGATGCGTTCCCTGAAACCCGCGCTTCGCTGATGGAGGCATTGAGACTGTTTCCACCTGCCTGGCTAACCGGGCGAATTGTTGCCCGAGATACGATGCTTGGCGACTTTTTTCTCGCAGCCGGAAGCGCGCTTATGATCAGTCCCTGGATCAACCACCATAGCGCAAGGTTTTTTGACGAACCCCAACGCTTCAAACCAGAGCGTTGGCTAGATAAATCAACGCAGCAACGATTGCCGCGCTATGCTTTCTTCCCTTTCGGCGGCGGCATAAGGCGCTGTATTGGCGAGCATTTCAGCCTCATCCACATTGGCCTCATACTCGTCAGCATTCTGAGACGATTTTATCTGAAGCCGATGTCGAATTCGAAGGCCAGACCGTATCCGGCACTCGTTCTGCGGCCTCTGGGTGTGAAGATAGAAGTATCCCCGCGTTCGACGGCGGGTAACTAGAGAGAAAGCGCAGATGAACGCCCGTTCAGTCAATAATTATGAGAGTTACGCGGAATTTTATGACAGCTGGCAGGACTCTTGGCCTGAAAGTGTCATGACGCCTTGCGTCAATATGCTTGCGGACATAGCCGCTGGTCGGCCGACGCTTGAACTTGCCGTGGGAACAGGGCGGATTGCGCTGCCGCTTTCCCAGCGTGGTATCGAGGTTTCGGGTGTCGATCTTTCCGAGGCTATGCTGGCCCGGCTCAGGCGTAAACCGGGAGCCGATAAGCTTTCAATCAAATTGGGCAATATGGCGGATGTGCCATTCGAGGGGCCGTTTGGACTAATTTATTGTGTTGCTTCGTTCGAATATCTCGTGACCCAGGACGATCAATTGCGCTTTTTCGCCAATGTTGAGAAACGTTTGGCCACGGGCGGCTCAATCGTCATCCAGACGATCATTCCAAACGAGGCGATTTTCAGCAATGACTTCCGCCTCAATCGCATGTCTGATCTGCCTTCAGGTGAAGACGAGATGGCCTCTGTCATGCTTATGGGTGTGAAGGGTGATCCTGTTGCCCAGATTCTGGATCAGCGCATCATGGTGCTAGGCGAGAAGCCGCAGGTCTTTCGTCACAAGATCCGGTTTGTATGGCCAAATGAACTTGACCTGCTTGCTCGCTCTGCGGGTCTCTCTCTTCACGCGCGTTGGAGTAACTGGCAGCGTGAATCCTTCGGTTCGACAAGTCGACTGGTGATTTCTGAATATCGTAGAGCCTAATCGCAAAGTACCGCACCATGGGAGAGACGATGTGAGCCTTTCTGTAATCGGCGCCGGGCTTGGGCGAACCGGCACGCTGTCCTTAAAGCTGGCATTGGAGCACCTGGGACTGGATCCCTGCTATCATATCATGGAGATCGCGGCGACGGTGCGCAGGTCTCTGCCACTCTGGAACGATGCAATCGCTGGTTTCGCTGATTGGGACCGCATCTTCGAAGGATACAATGCGAGCGTCGATTATCCGGGCTGCTTGTTCTGGCGCGAACTGCTGGTGCATTATCCAGAGGCCAAAGTTATCTTGACCCTCCGAGATCCTGACGCTTGGTTCGAATCCGTTACTGAGACGATCTTTCCCGTTGTCAGAAAGGGTACTTTGCTCGGCCGCGATGGCCTTGGGTTGAGCGATTTTTTGCGGAAAGATTTTGGCGATCGCATAGGTGACCGGGCATTTATGACGGACTACTTTCGTCGTTGGAATCAATCGGTCATCGATGAGGTTCCCGCAGATCGCCTGCTTGTCCTGAATCCGGCCGACGGATGGGATCCGCTTTGCGCGTTTCTGGGCCTCAAATGCCCGGACCAGCCCTATCCGTGGCTGCACGCTCGAGTCAAGAAGTCGCGCTGGCAGCTGTTCCGTAGACGACCCATGCCGGAACAGGAGCCTGAAGAGCTTGAGACCAATACCCGCAACTATCTGAAAGAGTTGCGCGGGGCTTGTCGCAAATTTTCAGGCTTAACCGTATGTTGACCATAGGCATGGAATTTGGCGCTCCGAAAGTTGCGGAGC
>NZ_JALJQZ010000071.1 GCF_022968395.1 Affinirhizobium lemnae | reverse complement strand
GCCGGACCTGGCCGGAACGGATCGTCGTGACGAGGCGGAGGATATCGTTCCAATTTGCCTTGATCCGCTCGATGTTGGCCCAGTCGGCCCGAAGCTGCGATTTCGGCCAACTCGAAGAACGTACGGTGAACGGATGATCAGATAGAATCTGACTGCCTGTTTTCGGCTTCCAGAGCGCGGTAGACGGTCATCCTGGAAACATTCAGTTCGCGGGCAACGGCGGCTTTGGTTGCGCCAGCAGCGATCCGGCTGAGAATTTCGGCGTCATCGACGTTCTTCTTGCGCCCCTTGTAGACACCGTCAGCTTTTGCCGCGTCGATGCCCGCTCGTTGCCTGTCCTTGATGAACTTCAGTTCCATGTCGGCGACCATGCCGAGGATCGTTATGACCATTATGCCCATGCTCCCGGCCGTCGTCACTTCAGGTTCGAGGACGCGGAGCGACGCCCCCTTTTCGTCAAGCTCGTGAACGAGATTTAGAACGTCGCGGGTAGAGCGACCGAGCCGATCGAGCCGCAAAACCACCAGCTCGTCGCCCGTATGCAGAAACTGCATGATGGTTTCCAGCTCGGAGCGGCCCTTTCGGGACGCTCCTGATCCGGTTTCTGAGCGGATGATTTCGCAACCGGCAGCCTTCAGCCGCTCGGTTTGAATATCCAGGTCCTGATCTGTGGTGCTGACGCGGGCGTATCCGATGCGAGCCATGGCAATTCTGTCACATTAGGGTGGTTTCGATTGTGTAACGTCACTTTTATCGAAAATCCACCCTTTTGTTACAGTCGATGCGCGTCATATTTGATTGTCCCTTAAGGGTGTACCTAAAAGTGTTATATTATTGGGCAAAATGACGTCGCAAAAAATCACCTTCTTTATGCGGACTTTTACGACCGACATTTGCGACACGGATAGGGGCCTTTGGTATGAAGAAGACGATGCTGATTACCGGGGCGGGAGGCGGAGTTGGGCGAGCGCTTGCGAGGCGGTCAGTCGTCTCTCCCTGGACACGAGTTGCGCGGGGCTGCCTATCGCGAAACTCCTGCATTGCCGCGCGCGCAAAAGCCAGAGGGTCATCCGGCGAGGGCCAATCCCTGCCTGCTTCCTGCTTAAACAGTCGCAGCCGCGCGCGCAAAAGACCGTCTCTGGAAATGGTACAGCATCAATACCGCACAAAGCAGCAATATGAGAAGGGCCGATGTAAATGCAACTAGGGACTGGAAGCCAAAATTGGTAAGTATTGCGTTGAAAATCAACGGCGCGAATGCGGTCCCGATATTCTGGGGAAGCTGTATCTTTCCTGCCATGACCGCAAATTCGCTTGCGGAAAAGAAATTGAGAGGAAGAACCGCGCGCGCCAACGTCGCTATTCCTGATCCGATGCCATAGAAGATCACGAAAAGGACTGACGCCGCCGGGTGCGGCGATAGCACACCCAAAATCATGACGCCAGTCAGAATAGACAGCACGGCCACGAGCGAGGTAAGGAGCGCATCGCCGCGCCGACCCAAAGTGACATCAGCAATCCGCGCCCCGATGCCTAAGACGGAGCGAAACGACGCAAGACCGAGTGCCATTGCGGACGTCGCGCCGGAAGCACCGATGATGTCGATGAGTGACGGCGACATGCCGAAACTGACGACACTGAAAAGTGTGGAGGCTGTCGCCAGCAGAACGAAAACGACCGCCCGCTCCCTTCCGATTAAATTCACCGGGGGTGTATCCGTCCTCGATACGTCTGCATTCGAGGCTTTCGTCGAGGTCAGCCCGAACCACACCAGGGGAGCGGCAATTGCAGCGACTACCAGCGCCGCAGCAAGCAAACTGGCTCGCCAGCCGATCTGGCCTTGGAGAAACGTGAAAAGAGGCCATGAGGCCGCCGTCGAAAGGCCGGCAAATATCAGAACGACCCCAATTGTCTGCTTCGGATTGGAAGAGTCGCGTTCCACCACCGCCGCAAAAGCCGGAGAGCCTAGCCCAAGGCTTCCGCCGAGACCGAGAATGCCCCATCCCAACACGTAGGCATACCAGTTTGCGGCAAGCGCCATCGCCACCAAGCCGACAGCCATGACCAAGTTTCCAAGCGTGAGCACCGGGCGCGCGCCGATGCGTTTCACAAGGCGTCCGACTGCCGGACCCGCAAGTGCCGTGACGATCAGAAAAAGTGTGGGGCCGAAATATAGAAGTTCGCGATCAATTCCGAAGTCGGTGGAGATCGGATTAGCAAGCACGGAGATTGTATCGAATGTGGCACCCCAACCGATCAACTGAGTTATTGCAAGGCACACAATCAATCGGCCCTTGGACCAACCAGCAAAATTCATTGCAAAATCCGTGATTTCAGCGAGATCGACGATGTTTCGACAAGGGCAACGATCCTCGCGGTCATCTATGTCGTTCAGGATAAAGCATGTACATGTAGGGAGAATGACGGATAGCTTCGTCGCCGTTGCCATTTCACATCGTCGTGGATGCTCGAAAGTGTCAAGGTGTCATTACACCGTAGGGTGACGATCTAGGAGAGATGCCGCAAAAGTCCCAACAAAAGTTGGAATTTTGCGCCTGAGTTTTGCATCGCGCATTTTCGCGCCGTTGCTCACGCTGCAATTTTGCTGAAATCTATCCGGCTGTCCAGATCCAGGTCAAACCGGCCGTAGGGGTTGACGTGAGCGTAGATCAGTGGCGTGAGGCCGCGATGATCTTCCGGTGTCATGCGGCCTTGCCAGACTGGTTCGGAGAGCACCGTTTGCAGCATGCGCGTGTTCACATAGACGAGCGAAGCCTGAAGAAGGTGTAGCGCCAATGCCGAAACCTCCTGCTCGTCAATGCGATTGGTCGCCATTTCACCACCCTTGCCGAAGAACACAAAACCGTTGGCGCTATTCCAGTTTTCAACGACGTTGAGGCCTTCATGGATTTCTCGGCGGAAGGCCTCCTGCCGCAGGTAGCGGCATAGGAAGATCGTCTTGACCGTGCGGCCGAGCTCGCTGAGCGCCTTGTAAGTCGGATGCATCACTTCCGCCCTCGCGAAGCGGCGCAGGATCGCCTCCGGATCGGCCGTGCGCGTCTGCATGGCAGCTGCATACTTGACCATTTCATCATATTGCTGCTCGATCTCCTCCCAGTTGATCGGGTTGGAAAGGATCGGAAGCAGGTTCGGCAGTCTTGCCCGGAAGCTCGCATCCGGCGATGCCAGCTTCTGCCGGGCAATCGCCTTCAGGCGTGGGGCGAGTTCAAAGCCGAGCAAGCGGCAGAAGGCAAAACCAACGGCGCTCTGGCCGTGGCTATCGACATATTGCCGTTGGATTTCCAGATCGGTGCAATGGCGAAGAACACCTTCGATCATCGATGCAACTTCCGACGACGAGCACCGCTTGAGCTGCGAATAGACGCACGTGGCCCGCTTTTCGACATGCCAGTAGATCATGACGCCACGCCCGCCATAGCGGGCATGCCATTCCGTCATCAGGTTGCGATCCCAGGTCCCGAACTTCGTGGAATCCGATGCGCAGGCCGTCCCGGCGTCACCCCAGACTGCTGCGTTGCGAATTGCAAGCGTGGCATTGGCGACCCGAGCGCAGGCTTCCCGCAAACCACCCGCGTGGACGAAGCGGCGATGCACATGCAAAAGCTCCTCATAGCTGGCATCGGTGGTGGCACCGGCCACCCGCTTCAGCCCGGCATTGGTGCCGAGGCCATAGAGGCAAAGAAGCAGTCGTTGATCCAGAACAGGCTTTGGCAGGGCGACACGGGAGGCCGAGGTCTCGAATGCGTCAAGAAATCCGGTGTCGAGGGCTGCTTCCTTCAGGACATCGAGGAGGCCCGTCATCGGCCAGCGCTGACCAATCTCCGATTTGATGGCTGCCAGCCCTTTCGGTTCCGGCGCTGGCTTGAACGGCGTGATCGATAGCCGGTTTTCGCCGCGCCAGAGGATTCTCACCTTCTCGTTTCGCGGGATTGTTTCGTTTAGAAGCAGCAACTCGTGTTCCAGCTCCTGGCGAACCATTGCCACAAATTCGCGAGCATTCTGCGTCAGGTTCAGCTTGGAATAATAAGAAGAGCGTCGGGCCGCAAAATCCTTCGGCAGATCATCATCGGGATTGCGGTAACGGTCAGCGCCGACAACCCAGATTTCCTTTGAGCGGATGCATTCCCGCAGTTGGGTCAGGACGCAGAGTTCATAGCTGATCCGGTTGATGCGACCATTTCCATCGATGACCGAACTGCGCCACTTTGCCGGGATCACTCCGTCTATCGGCACATCTTTCTGCGGCACGAACCGGCACCCATCATCCAGCTTCGCCCTGATCCAGTCCAGCGCGGACAAAACCGGTCGCCAAACCGCATTGTTCGACCGAAACTCCAGCACGGAAAGCAGGCTTGGTAGCATCCGGCGATAATGATTGGCCCATGAATTGCGCATGACTGCATAAATGCGGCGGTCGAGTGCACCCTTGGCACTGCTTTCCTTGATGATCGCCGCCAGCTTTTCCTTACCCACAACCGGAAAGATGACATCGCAGATGCGGCCGTCCGGATCGTCAATCGATGCGGTGGCAATATCGACAAGAAGCCGCTCCTTGCCATAGATCCGTTCGACATCCTTAGCGATGTCGCCAACCACCTTCCGTTTCGACCGGGTTCCGATCTTATGAACCGTTTCTACAAGCAGTTCGACCATTGCATCGGTCATCGCCGTTTCCCGCGCCATCAGATACACCGCATAAAGCGCGAGTTGGCGTGTCTCTGTATGACGGCGCATATCCGATGCCTTTTCGCCGGAAACCCGGCGGGCAACATGCTCGATCCAGGCCGGGTTCATCGCTGAAAGCATATTCCGTGGGAGTTTCAGGCTCCGGATGAACGCAAGCCGGGCGGTCACCTCGAGAATGTTGTCCAAGGTTGCTCGCCCCGCATCGGCCTTCATCGCATTGAAGCCCGTCGGCCCTTCCGCGTCAGCCAGTGAGCTTTCCATCGCCATTACAGTCTCAGGCGGAAGCGCGGCGTTCACCCCACGAAGCCAGCCGTCGAGATATTGTTGCCGTTGCGAACGAACGAGCCGTTCAAGCTCCTTGGCAGACGGACCATAGATATTGCGATCCCGGCACCAGAGGAACACCGCCTCAAGCATGGCGCTGACGGATTGTCCGGACGGGCAAAGCTCGCCGATAATCCAGTAAGAAAGCGCTTCGCGGTCTCGTCGCGTCATGCGGCCAAAGCCGAGATACTGCAAAATCTCTGCGCAATGCCGACGTGCTGTTCTCCCGCCGAAATCATAGCTGGACAGCTCGACGGCTCGGACGCCGATCTGCTCAGCCAGGTATTCGACAGCATCGTTTGGGATCAATGCGCCATCGTCAGCGAAAAAACCGCGTGCGCTGAAAAACTTCAACTGCGAAGCCAAGCCGAGCCTCATCGCGACCGGTTTAGAATTGATGAAATCAATATCGGCGAAGCTCAGGCTCCACTGGCTGACAAAATCCGAACTCGAAATACCCTTACTCATTAAAACGCTCCTCAACTTGGAGCGCAATGTCACGAACAGGCGCGTCGCGGGTCAATCCCGCAAGCTATGTTCCCACAACGTTCTTCGAGTTGGCCAAAATCGCAGCTTCGGGCCGACTGGGCCAACTTGGCTGCTGCTGATCCCAATCTTGCGGCCTATCTGAAAATAACTAAGGTCGTTGTCACGAAGCCGCTTGATGATCTGGTTGCATTCCACGAGGTCGCGTTTGCGACGATCCATCGATCTCTCCGCAGATGAAAGCTATTTAAGAGTCCGCGATTGGCTCTTTGAAGCCGCCGATACGCTTTCTATTGGGGTGCCGCCGTTTGAGATAAATGCCAGTCCGGTCTTCGGCGCTCAGTACGGCTGCAAGTGTGACACCGAGCGACCAGGCCAGCGCTGTCGTACTCATTTCAGAAGCTTTAGCTTCCTGGAGCACCTTCGGCCA
This sequence comes from Affinirhizobium lemnae, assembly GCF_022968395.1. Lineage (GTDB taxonomy): Bacteria > Pseudomonadota > Alphaproteobacteria > Rhizobiales > Rhizobiaceae > Neorhizobium > Neorhizobium lemnae. The sequence goes on along the minus strand of NZ_JALJQZ010000071.1, from coordinate 8,622 downwards.
ATCTATCCCGGAGGCATTACCTTTATGCGGCACTGCCTTGCGGATCCGCTTAAGACGGATTCCGGTCCGATGTTCATGTTTGTGGACAGCGGAGGTCTGAACGCCAAGCTTTTTGCTTAGCTCGCCTACGCTAAGGCCGTTTCTGACAGCCTCGGTCAGCTCCGACATCCAATCAATGGATGGAGGGGCCTTGCTCAACTTAGTCCTGCATCAAACGAGATTCGAGAAGTGCCAAGCGCTTCTCAAGCTCGGAGATCGAGCTTTCCTTTGTGACTGGCTGGACAGGCGCAGGTTCACCCTTGAAGAGCAGATCGAAAACGATCGGCTCATTATAGCGCAGCATCGTCTTTGTGAATTCACGCGGATCTACGCCCAAGCCCAGTGCATAGGCTTCATAGCGCTCAGGCGGAACGCGACCGCGTCCAGCTTCAATCTGTGAAATAAAGGTGTAATATTCGATTCCTACTTTGGCCGCAATCTCGCGCTGAGAAAGGCCTGCGGCTTCGCGCTTGTCTTTAAGCCACTGACCGCACTCACGACGGAGAGCGCCGAGGTCATCACGGCTCTTCGGTGAAATGCTGAGCGAGGTCATTGTGTGGCTCCTATTACGCACTTGCGCGATTCGCTATTCATGGGCATTGAGGCTGGACCAACTCTATAAAGCGATTAGTGTACTGATGTAAAGCGCTATATGTTCTGTTCGGCTGGAACTTTTTCCCAATCTTTAGGTTCGGTCTTCTTAATTGAGGCAAAGCAGCGTTTTTGCTGCCTTCCAAAGTTGCGCACATCCATTCCTCATCGCGTCATATTTGAAAATGTCCCAATTTCTATACAGTGCCCGCTTGACCTAAAGCGAAACACTGTATAGCTATCGTCACCGACCGAAACATTGGTCGTTCCAATCTCGAGAGGAATTCTACAATGGCTACCATCCAGGGCGTATATGTCGCGCTGTTCGGCCGTCCGGCTGACCCGACAGGTCTCGCATATTTCAACTCCGTTACGAACAACGGCGCTAACCTCAGCGCGATCGGCAACCTTTCCGGTACGGCTGAGTACCAGGCGCGCTTCACCGGCCAGAACAACCTGCAGATCATCAACTCGATCTACCAGTCGTTGTTCGGTCGTGATGCAGACATCACCGGCCTGAATTTCTTCGCAAACCAGCTCGCAACTGGCCGTCAGACGATCAACACGATCGCCATCAACATCCTGGACGGTGCAACGGGTTCTGACCTGGCAATCGTTAACAACAAGATTGCTGCTGCTAACCTGTACACAGCTTCGCTCGACACAGGCGCTGAAGTTGTTGCGTATTCGGGCACTGGCGCAGCTGACGCTGGTCGCGCATTTATTTCGGGCGTTACAACAACTGTTCCGACACAGGCTGCGGTTGATTCTGCAGTTGCTAGCATGGTCAGCACTGTCACGACCGCACCCGGTTCCACAGTTGCGCTCACACAGAACGTTGACTCTCTCACCGGTACGTCTGCAAACGACACGTTCGTCGGTGATAACACCGGTGCAAATGCTACTGTTACGGCTGGCGACAGCATCAACGGTGGTGCTGGTATTGACACGTTCAAATACTTCGTTCCTGCCGCAACTTCTATTGAAGCTGCAACGCTTCCGACCCTCAACAGCATTGAAGTTCTCGCATACTCTGGCGGCAAGCTGACCAACGGAAATACCCTCGACGTCAGCACAAATTCCACTCTGACGACTGTTTCCGTGGATAGCCCTGCTGCAATGGCAGACGGTGACGCGTATACAATTAAGACTTCTGCTACGCAGGCAGTTGGTCTGACCAAAATTGTAGGTGTTGCTGGCAACGCAACTTCTACTGTTAACCTGAACGGCACTGCCGATTTGACGGTTAACGGCGTTTCTACCGACGTTACTGTTAACGTTGCAGGAGCTGCGACTTCGGCTCTGAAGATCAATGCGACTGGCGCTAATAGCACTATCGCATTGACCAACACTGGCGCGTCCTTGGCATCTCTGACTCTTTCTGGCGATAAGAATCTGTCCATCGCAGAAAGCATCGGATCACTTAAGACGATCAACGCATCCGCTGCCACTGGCAACGTAACGATTGATCAGTCTGGTCTGGGTACTGACAATCAGCTGACCTTCACCGGTGGTGCTGGCAACGACAAGATCATCTTCAAGCAGGCATTCTTGACAGGTGGTACGTCTGGCGATGTACTTGACGGTGGTGCAGGCACTGACACCCTCCAGATAAACGACACTGCGCCAGTGTACACGGCTATCAACGCTGCCAAGAACTTTGAAGTTCTCGCACTTGGCACGACGGGCGCAACCGTTGACGTTGCACAGGTCACCGCTCTGACGAAGTTTGCTGTCGAAAACACTGGTACTACTACGTTCCAGAACTCATCGAACACGACCACGTACGCAGTCAACACATCGGCTAACGTTACTGCGGTAAACGTTGGTAATGCTGTTGGTCAGACTACAGCTGACATTACTCTGACGAACTCCGACACGACTGGTGCAAACCACACTGTCGGCACTTTGACGTTGACTGGTGCATCCAACATCAACCTGACGTCAGCGAACAACGGCACTGCAGCCAACACCAACACGATCACTTCGCTCGTGAATGGTGATAACTCCAACATCGTTGTCAAGGGTGCAGCTGACCTGACGTTTACGCTTGCAAACGGTACATCGGTTGGATCTGCTGTCGATGCTTCAGCGTTTACTGGAAAGCTGGTTGTAACCGGTTCGAATTTTGGTGATGTCATCAAGGGTGGTACTGGCGCTGACACCATTACGGGTGGCGCAGGTGCTGACACGTTGACGGGTGGTGCAGGTAACGATACATTCAAGTTCGCTACGCTTGCTGTCACTCAGAGTGGGTTTGCTGCTGGTAACACCACAACGAGCAACATCGATAAGATCACTGACTTCGTCGGTAACGGTGCTCAGGCTGGCGATACAATCCAGTTCGGTGTTGGTGCTAACGCTTTCGGTGCTGCCTTGCAGTTCACGACTAACACGGTTGCTAATGTCACTGCAGTAACCGTAGCAACTGCTGCAGACTTCACGGCTCTGACAGCTGCTGTTCAGGCAGCAAGTGCTGGCGTAGCTTCCAATGCGACTACCGCTCAGGTTTATGATGTTACTGTCTCTGCCGGAGCACTTGCTGGCCGCTACGTTATCTTGAATGATGACACAAACACCATTCAAGCGTCTGATACGATCATCAGCGTTACTGGTGCTACTGGTGCGCTTCATGCTTCCGATTTCACCTTCGGGGCGTAAGGTTCGGTCTTTTGGAATGGAAGGAGGGGCTTGCCCCTCCTTTTTTTTTGAGCATGCTTCATCGGCAGAATTGCGGTACTAGTGGAGGTCGTCCATGAGCGGGGAGTGGAACAGCGGCTACGTCACTGACGTGACCTACACGCACGGCTATTACCAAGAGCTCAACCCCCATCGGGCTCGGCTTGCTCTCATCCAGGCGGGTTATGCTGCGCCGGACATCATGAATGCCTGCGAGCTGGGTTTTGGCCAGGGGGTCAGCATTGCCTTGCATGCGGCGGCCACGGAGGTTCGTTGGGCCGGAACGGATTTCAACCCCACTCAGGCTTTGCATGCGCAGGGGCTTGCGCGTGCCTCCGGTGCGGATGCAGATTTGTCCGATCAGGCCTTTGCCGAGTTTTGCGGGCGGGAGGAACTGCCAGAATTCGATTTCATCGGTCTTCACGGGATCTGGAGCTGGATTTCCGATGAAAACCGCGCCGTGATCGTGGATTTCGTGCGTCGCAAGCTGAAGGTCGGCGGTATTCTCTACATCAGCTACAACACTCAGCCCGGCTGGGCAGCGGCGGCCCCCTTGCGCCATCTGATGACGGAAATTGGCGCCAACCTCATTTCGCCTGCTGGCGGCAGCACCGCACGGGTTGAGGGCGCGTTGGACTTTGTCGACAAGATTCTTTCGACAAATCCAAACTATCTCAAAGCCAATCCGGGTATGAAGGAGCGCTTCGAGGGCATAAAGAAGCAGAACCGCTCCTACCTAGCGCATGAATATTTTAATCGCGACTGGCACCCCATGTATGTGGCAGACATGGCCCGCTGGCTTGGCTCCGCAAAGGTGAGTTTTGCTGCCTCCGCCCATCTGCCGGACAGTGTAGATGCCATCAACCTTACGCCCGAACAGCAGGCACTGCTGAAAGACATTCCGGACCCGATCCTGCGGGAAACCGTGCGCGATTACTGCATGAACCAGCAGTTCCGGCGCGATCTCTGGGTCAAAGGTGCGCGTCGCCTCACGCCGTTAGAACGGTCTGAAACCCTTAGACAACAACGCTTCTTGCTCATTGTGCGCCGTTCCAGTGTCCCTATGTCTATTACCGGTGCATTAGGTAGCGCAAGCCTATCTGAAGCCGTTTATACTCCTATACTTGATATCATGTCAGACTATAAGGTCCGTACCCTTGGAGACATTGAGGCAGCCTTGCAAGGCAAGGTGATGTTCAACCAAATTGTTCAAGCCGTATTGATTCTAATGGGAATGGGAGCCGTTGCGCCGTCGTTGGACCAATCAGCAATCTCAAAGTCAAAAAAGAAAGCTGACCGATTAAACCTGCATCTGATGGAGCGCGCTCGTAGCAGAGATGAGATTGCGTACCTTGCTTCGCCGGTTACCGGCGGCGGTATTCAAGTTGGGCGGTTCCCGCAGCTTTTTGCTTTGGCACTGAAGGCAGGACGAAAGACACCACAGGAATGGGTAGCTTTCGTGATTGAGACCTTGAGTATCCAAGGGCAACGTATTGTCAAAGATGGTCAGACCCTGGAAACCGAGGATGAGAATCGCGCAGAGCTCCTGAGACAGGCGCACGAATTTGCCTCCCAACAATTACCGATTTTGAAAGCGCTGGAGATTGTCTGACCGAACAGACAGACCGCTGTCTTCTGAATAAGCGATCAGTTGGCGTTCAAAAAATGCAGATACGAGAAAAGGGACCTTTGTTGGCGTGGCTTTGTGAAAATTACCTCACGCTTTGCGAAGTTCACTTCGTTTGCGAAGCAAGAGTTCCCCATGCCTCCCGATATGGATCTAGCCAATTTTTTCTGTAGCCAGTCGGCAACGCTTCGAACTGCGAGCGAAGTCACTTCTGGCATCTGTCCAAGAACCTTATTGCCATTGGGCCGAGAAGTTTCGGGAGCACCGGCACAGCAATCCGCCAAGATCTACCGATCACAAAATTCTCTGCATGGTGCGCGCCTCTGACCCCGCTTATGCATTGTAGAACAGGATCACTGTGTCTGCTATAACGTGCATTCTGCACCTTAATTACAGATTTTAGAGACGCAGAGTCTAAGTATGGTTGGAGGCGACATGCGGCCGTTGATATATGCTATTATTGGCGCTGCGATCTGCCTTTTAAGTATTTTGTTCTTTTTTGTTGTGTCAGGGCTAAACTGGTCTCAGTTGATTTGTAGCGCAGACGACCCAGATAATATCGCTTGTATTCGTGAATGGATTAATCCCGTAGCAGCTCTTTTCACGGTAGTCGCTATAGTCTATGCCGCACTGCAGGTATATGAAGCCAATCGCCAATCCGACGCGGCAGTCCGTGGTAGTCTAGTCCAACTGCGAGCAGATACTCGGCGTGAGCTCGAAAATATTGAAGTCGCATTAGAAGTTAGTCGCGATCTAGTTCAACTAGCAAGCAGCTTGGGCAACAGAATTGATGTCATTGCTGTTCGCAAGCTCAAAGAAAAGGCTGATTTTCACCGTTCTGTCGACCTAACTAACATCGCTGGTACAATAGGAGAATTTCTAGGTAGCGAGGCTACCTCGATTAATAAATTGAGGGAAGATGCGATATGGCAGGTGAGATGGCTTGCGACCTTGTCCGAGAATTTCGGGACTTACGTTGAGCAAATGGATACCGATAATTTTCAAGTTTATGCGCAGTATGGGGCAGAGAATGACGTTAAGCAGCTAATCAGCAGCAATAACGCGATCGCGCTGTACAGACAGCGTTGCGCGGAACTGCACGGATTAATTGTCGACGCGATTTCAGACCTCGACCGCGATGTACTTCACCAGGCTGAGGCGCTCAGAGGCAGACATTTGAGGGCGCGCGCATTGGAAACCGGTCAGCGTCTAAAAAGTGCGCGGAGACCTTGAAACATCACTTGATTCTACTGGTGACGCGTTTGATGGTGAGCAACTGCTTACAGGGTTATTTCACACTCAGCCTGAATCAACCCGCTTCGGTCCTTTTATGAATACGACAGTTCTCACCGCCGATAAGGGTTACTTATCGGAGTTAAGGGGCCGCTTTCTTGTCAATCTGGCGAACGGACTGAATGCCAGCTTTACGGTCCGCATGATAGAATCCGCCTCCCGCTTTCAATGACTTACGGCCTGAGGCGCTCCCGGCATGTCGCCAGCAGATTGAACTAGTCAGCGGCATCCGCGTTGGTTTCCGTCACCAAGGAGGAGCAACGATGGATACACCGCGCGCGCCAGGCAATTATCCTGATCGAGAGGTAGATTGCCAAATGGCATTAGAGCCTGCCTTTCAGGCGGTCATCGACGAGGCGGTTGAGACCGGCTGGGAACGCTCGGAGGTTTTGATTGCTCTATATGAGATCAGCCTGGCGATTGCCTCCGCTGAGGAAGAAAACGGGCACGTCAGCAACCTCCTCTGGAAAGCGTTTAAGTCCCCTCCCCGCCTCGGAGGTTGACGGTCATCAGAATGGGTTCTTTTTCGGTTCTTAGTAAGAACCCGGTTCCATTTCGGTTCCTAATCGGTTCGAACTCAGTTGGAGCTCGGTTTAAACTGAGTTCGAAGTTAGAATGTGGTAACTTCTCACCTGTATAGAAGTGATAGAGAACTCACTTCGAAGGCGGTTCGAACCGAAAAGGAAGCGGCCACAATGCCTGTTATCGTCTTGTGCTCCACCAAGGGTGGCGTAGGAAAATCAACGACAGCTCTCGTCCTGGCGCAGGTCTTTAGCGCAGCTGGTAAGGCTACGACCCTAATAGACGCTGACCCCAACCAGCCACTTGCTACCTGGGCGAAGAGGTTTTCCGGCAATGTCCCAGAGAACCTCCACGTTCAGGGCGGGATCAACGAGGAGACCATTGTCGACGCGATCGACACGGCCGCAGCTCAGCATCCTTTCGTGATCGTGGATCTCGAAGGATCTGCGAACCTGACTGCGAGCTATGCGATCAGCCGCGCCGATCTCGTTCTTATTCCGATGCGGGGGAAGCAGCTTGATGCGGACCAGGCGGGCAGGGTGGTTGCGCTGATCGAGCGTGAAAGCAAGGCCTTCCGGAGGCGCATCGAGTACCGTGTGGTCTTCTCCATGGCGACCGCACTTGTGACAAAGGAACTCAAGCACATCCGTGCAACGCTAGAGCAAAAGGGCATCCCAATTCTTCCAGCAGCATTGAAGGAAAAGGCTGCCTTCAGCGCAATGTTCCAGATCGGCGGCACCATCTTTGATCTTACAGACGAAGACGTGTCCAATCCAAAATCAGCGATCGACAATGCCAAGGAACTAGCACTGGCGGTCACCAATACATTAAAGGAAGCAGAGGCAGCAGTAGCATGAGCAAGGAAAGAGCAGGACTGGATCTCGACCTTCCAGACTTTCAGCCAAGGCCGAAGCCCCCAGCGGTTGATAGAGCCGAGGTGCGCGAAGCGGCGGAACGTTCGGGCTTTACGGCTCGCCATGCGCCTATGCCATCCGCACCGGTATCTGCGCCTAGCCAGACCCAGACGTTCGACGCGCGCAGCCTGCGCCGATCGACCAAGACAGCGAAGCTCAACATTGCTGTGACAGAGGAAGTTCGCCAACGGTTTTGGACGCTCGCCCAGAACATCGGTACTTCGGACGGGCAGGAGGCACTGGTTGCGATGATGAATGCAATTGAAGCTGAATTGAACGGCTCACGCTGACGCGGATTAACGCGCTTGCGCTGACGCGAGTTAATGCGCGTCAGCGTGCGTCAACTTAGTTTGACGCGAAGGCTTCAAGATGAAGGACAAGAGCCATCTCCCTCCCTCATTGACTCCTAATACAATGAGAACATAATAGGAACAAATGCCGCAAGAGAGTGGCTTGCCCCTATTATTTGCAGAGGAAAGCGCCTTGGCGCAAAGGAGAAGTCATGTCTGCAGTTGAGACAATGGACCTGCCAGAACGGTCAGATGTTGACCTCGCACTAGCCTATCATGATGGTGATGCGGTTGCGACGATTGCGACACTTCTGGAAGATCTCAAGCACCTCCGCCAGCAACTCTTACTGGCGGAAGGCGCGATGAGCCGGGGCATGACAAGGGGCTGGAGCCCGAGCTTCGAGCGAGACTGATGCCTGCCGGATACTACGCAGGCCGCTCGCATCCCTACCGCGACAATAAGATACCTCGCCTCTCTACAGCACACGAGATTGGGCAGTTCGTCCGGTTGGATTGCATCGTCTGCAAGATTAGCCGCTACTACCTGCCGGAAGACATTCAACAGCTCTGCGGTGACGTCAACGCCTTCCAGGCGTCACGACACGAAAGTGGTGAATCTGTCCGACATTTGAGAACATATGGTGATCACGCAGCGAGGATGGAGGTT
>NZ_JALJQZ010000070.1 GCF_022968395.1 Affinirhizobium lemnae | reverse complement strand
AAGCCGGAGGTCTCTCCACTACGATGTAGAACTCGTCCAGTCCTCCACCGTAGGTGGAGGTTTACTTTGATTACAAAGAAAAAACCGGCAGGTTGCCCTACCGGTTTTTTGTCAGTGATTGATCGATGAGGATCAGATCAAGCGGCTTCAGCAGCTTCTGCTTCGGCGGCAACGCGAGCCTTATCGGCCGCGCCCTTGGCATCAACGTCACGCTCGACGAATTCTATGACTGCGAGCGGAGCATTGTCGCCCTGACGGTAGCCAGCCTTCATGATGCGAAGGTAACCGCCATTGCGCGAAGCGTAGCGGGTTGCGATTGCATCGAACAGCTTACGAACGGCGCCCTGATCCTTGATCTGCGAAATAGCCTGACGACGTGCATGCAGGTCGCCGCGCTTGCCGAGGGTGACCAGCTTTTCAACGATCGGACGAAGGTCCTTTGCCTTCGGCAGGGTCGTTACGATCTGCTCATGGGTGATGAGCGAAGCAGCCATGTTGGCAAACATTGCCTTGCGGTGGCTGGCGGTGCGGTTGAGCTTGCGGCCGGAATTCTGGTGACGCATCTCGTGTCTCCTTTACTTGCAAGCATCTGCCTGCAGTTTAAATTCGCATTCCATTGAACCAGGTGACGCCCAATTGGCCCCACCTGTAAATGCGTGCGGGTTAGTACTGATCTTCGTAGCGCTTTGCGAGATCTTCGATGTTTTCCGGCGGCCAGGCAGGAACTTCCATACCAAGATGGAGACCCATGGATGCCAGTACTTCCTTGATCTCGTTCAGCGACTTGCGACCGAAGTTCGGCGTGCGCAGCATTTCCGCCTCGGTCTTCTGGATGAGATCGCCGATGTAGACGATGTTGTCGTTCTTCAAGCAGTTTGCCGAACGGACGGAAAGTTCCAATTCGTCAACCTTCTTGAGAAGTGCCGGATTGAACGCAAGTTCGGTGACGGCTTCTTCTTCGGCTTCCTTCTGCGGCTCGTCGAAGTTGACGAAGACAGAAAGCTGGTCCTGAAGAATGCGGGCAGCAAACGCAACAGCGTCTTCACCCGTGACTGAGCCGTTCGTCTCAATCGTCATCGTCAGCTTATCGTAGTCCAGAACCTGTCCTTCGCGGGTGTTTTCCACCTTGTAGGACACCTTCTTGACCGGCGAGTAGAGACTGTCGACCGGGATGAGGCCGATCGGCGCGTCTTCTGCACGGTTACGCTCGGCAGGAACATAGCCCTTACCGTTGTTGACCGTGAATTCCATGCGGATCTCCGCACCGTCATCGAGGGTGCAGATTACGTGATCCGGATTGAGGATTTCGATATCGCCAACCGTCTGGATATCACCAGCCTTGACAACACCTGGACCCTGCTTGCGCACTACCATGCGCTTGGAATCATCGCCATCCATCTTGATGGCAATTTCCTTGATGTTCAGAACGATATCCGTGACATCTTCGCGGACGCCCGGAATAGACGAAAATTCGTGCAGAACACCATCGATCTGGACTGCGGTGACCGCAGCGCCGCGCAGCGACGACAAGAGCACGCGACGCAACGCATTGCCGAGCGTCAGACCGAATCCCCGCTCCAAGGGTTCCGCAACCAGCGTCACCTTGGTACGGCCGGAGGAGCTAAACTCCACCTTGTTCGGCTTGATCAGTTCCTGCCAGTTCTTCTGGATCATATGTTTCAAACCTTCCATTCGCTGCCACTATCCAATCGTGGCAACCGAGCATGAGAAGCACCGATAACAAGCTCATCGGCGTTACGGCAAAGCCGCCAGACCTCATATCGAAGTCAGGCGGCATCACTCAAACTTAACGAAGGCCCACCATTGCAGACCTCCCTTCACGCATTAGACGCGGCGCTTCTTGCGCGGACGGCAACCATTGTGCGGGATCGGGGTTACGTCGCGGATCGACGTAATCATGAAACCAGCAGCCTGGAGTGCACGCAGAGCAGACTCGCGACCAGAACCGGGACCGCAAACTTCCACTTCCAAAGACTTCATGCCGTGTTCCTGAGCCTTCTTGGCGCAATCTTCGGCAGCAATCTGAGCGGCGAACGGCGTAGACTTACGCGAACCCTTGAAACCCTTTGCACCAGCAGACGACCAGGCAATTGCATTGCCCTGTGCGTCCGTGATCGTGATCATGGTGTTGTTGAAGGTAGAGTTGACGTGCGCAACGCCAGACGTGATGTTTTTGCGTTCGCGACGGCGTACGCGTGTGGCTTCCTTGGCCATGGTATTCCTTTCATTGATCTCGTCACCGCCGTAACACCAGCGGCTCCACCAGGGTGAAACTCACCCGAAACCCCAAAAGGAGGCCGATGCAAAGGCACCAACCTCCAAAAATCCGGATCTAACCGAACTTACTTCTTCTTACCAGCGATGGCCTTGGCCGGACCCTTACGCGTGCGCGCATTGGTATGGGTACGCTGACCGCGTACTGGCAGGCCGCGACGATGACGAAGACCGCGGTAGCAGCCAAGGTCCATTAGACGCTTGATGTTCATAGCGGTTTCGCGGCGAAGATCGCCCTCAACCTGGTAATCACGGTCGATCGTTTCACGGATCTGAAGAACTTCAGCATCCGTCAACTGATGTACGCGACGGTCAGCAGCAATGCCGACCTTCTTGACGATTTCCTGCGCAAACTTCGGGCCGATCCCGTGAATGTAGGTCAGCGCAATAACAACGCGCTTCGCAGTCGGGATGTTGACGCCAGCGATACGTGCCACGCCTATTCTCCTTGCGTTCCAGTTGCCATCCGGCAAGTGGTGCTTCTTCCATGAGAGCAGCCTCAGAAGGCCGCCAGTTCAAATCTCATCCGATATAGTCATAGAGACAAGACCGGACCAACATAGCAATCCGAGCCAATCGCTATCAAATGTCGCGAGTTGGCGCGGTGTTTAGCGGAATCGGTACCCAAAAGCAACCGGCCCCGCCAAGATTTTTTAACAACAAACAGCGTTGCTATCAGTCAAGCGGCTGACTTTTCCAGGACGTCTTCAATAGACTTGGTCACGACATCCATATCCGCCATACCGTCCAGGACCACCAACTGCCCTTGACCTGCATAGTACTCGGATAGCGGGGCAGTCTTTTCCCGATACTCCGCGAGACGCTTGCGGAATGACTCGGGATTGTCGTCAGAACGCACCGTCCCACCTGCGGCGACCGTTTCGGCAACGCGCGATTCGATTCGACGAACCAGAGCCTCTTCATCGACCTTCAGCTCGATCACAGCATCGAGCTGAATATTCTTCGCACGAAGATTTTCCGCCAAGGCCTTCGCTTGAGGCACGGTCCGCGGATAGCCGTCAAGGATGAAACCCTTGGCGCAATCCGAAGCCTCGATACGCTCGGACACGATCTGGTTCACGATGTCATCTGATACGAGCCCGCCCGCATCCATGACCGCTTTCGCCTTCTTGCCAATGTCCGACTCAGCCTTAACGGCTGCGCGAAGCATATCTCCTGTGGACAACTGCGGGATGCCATACTTGTCCGTCAGGCGCTTGGCCTGCGTACCCTTCCCCGCTCCCGGCGGTCCCAAAAAGATCAGTCTCATCGTCCCCTCTTTCCTCCACGCAACTTGGACTTCTTGATCAGTCCCTCATATTGCTGAGCAATGAGGTGACCCTGAATCTGTGCTACCGTATCAAGGGTAACACTGACAACGATCAAAAGCGAAGTACCACCAAGGGCTAATGGGATTCCGGTCCGTGCAATCAGTGTCTCAGGCAGGATGCAGACGAAAACGAGATACACCGCACCGACGACCGTGATTCTTGTCAGGACGTAATCGATGTATTCCGCGGTCCGCTCGCCAGGACGAATGCCAGGAATGAAGCCGCCATGCTTCTTGAGATTATCGGCCGTGTCTTTCGGATTGAAGACGATTGCCGTGTAGAAGAAGGCAAAGAAGGCAATCAGCAAGCCATAGAAGAGCATGAACAATGGTTGACCATGCTGGAGCGACGCAATGATTGCCGTTGCCCAAGTCGGGAGACTTGTATTGCCAGCGAAGCCAGCCGCAGTCGCAGGCAGGAGCAACAGGGACGATGCGAAAATTGCCGGAATGACGCCAGAAGTATTGAGCTTCAGGGGAAGGTGCGACGTATCACCCTGGAACATCCGGTTCCCGACCTGACGCTTTGGATACTGGATAAGCAAGCGGCGCTGCGCACGCTCCACAAACACAATCAGAGCGATAACACCGATTGCGACGACCACGACAGTGAGAATCAATGCTGTGGACAACGCGCCTGTCCGACCCAGCTCAAGCGTGCCCGCCAATGCAGTCGGCAGACCAGCAGCAATGCCGGCGAAGATGATCAGGGAAATGCCGTTGCCGATCCCGCGGGATGTGATCTGTTCCCCAAGCCACATCAGGAACATGGTGCCCCCGAGCAGCGTCAGCACAGTCGAAATTCGGAAGAACCAACCTGGATCGACAACGATACCGTTTCCGCCTTCAAGACCAACGGCAATGCCGTAGGCTTGAAGCGTTCCGAGCAGAACCGTGCCGTAGCGCGTGTACTGGTTGATGATCTTCCGGCCTTGCTCGCCTTCCTTCTTGAGGTTCTCGAGCGACGGAACAACCGACGTCATGAGCTGTACAATGATGGAGGCAGAAATGTACGGCATGATGCCCAGGGCAAAGATCGCCATACGCTGAACGGCGCCGCCTGCAAACATATTGAACAGACCAAGAATACCCCCGGCCTGTCCTTTGAATGCCTGTGCATAGGCTTCCGGATTAAGGCCCGGAAGTGGAATATGTGTCCCAAGACGATAGACAAGAAGCGCAGCCAGCGTAAACCACAGGCGCTTCTTCAGGTCCGTTGCCTTCGAGAAAGTAGAAAAGTTCAAATTCGAGGCCAGTTGCTCAGCTGCAGATGCCATGCCTATCTCCGCCTGACCAGTTCCGCCGGCCAAACAGGCTCCAGGCAGAAAGCAGTCTCATTTCCAATTTCAGAAAATCGGGAGATGGAAGGTGCAGAAACCAATCTCGACGCCCCACCCCATTTTCCGTTACACCCCGGCTAAACGCCGCGTCCCGCCGGGTTCGTGAGGCCCACATATGGGAGCAAAATCGCCCGGTGTGAAGCACCCCGGGCGACTCATCGACACATTATTCAGCAGCAGCTGCAGCTTCTGGAAGCTTGATGGAACCGCCAGCCTTTTCGATCTTCTCTACAGCCGCCTTGGAAGCGCCTGCAGCCTCGATCGAAACCTTCGCCTTCAGTTCGCCGTCTGCGAGAATACGAACACCATCCTTTTCGCGACGGATCACACCGGCGGCCTTCAAGGAACCGGCGTCGATCGTTGCGGACGCGTCCAGCTTCTTCGCATCAATCGCTGCCTGAATTCGGCCAAGCGATACAATCACGAAGTCAGACGAGAAGATGTTGTTGAAGCCACGCTTCGGAAGGCGACGGTAGATTGGCATCTGACCGCCTTCAAAACCGTTGATAGCAACGCCAGAACGAGCCTTCTGACCCTTGACGCCGCGTCCACCAGTCTTACCCTTGCCCGAACCAATACCGCGACCTACGCGAATACGGTCTTTGCTGGAGCCTTCGTTGTCTTTGATTTCGTTAAGTTTCATGGTTCCTACTCCCGTCTCACTTCTCGTCGACGACGCGAACGAGATGCTGGACAGACCGGATCATGCCACGAACTGATGGAGTGTCTTCCAGAGTCCGAACCCGGTGCATCTTGTTAAGGCCGAGACCGATCAGCGTCTGACGCTGAACGGAAGGCCGGCGAATGGGGCTACCGATCTGCTCGACCGTAACCGTCTTCTTGGTTTCGTTAGCCATCAAACAGCTCCTTATTCTTCCGCTGCATTGCCGGAAGCGGCACGGCGAGCCTGAAGCGTAGCATACTTGATGCCGCGCTGTGCCGCGATGTCCTTCGGATGCACCTGGTGCTTCAAGGCGTCGAACGTAGCGCGAACCATGTTGTAAGGGTTCGACGAACCAGTCGACTTTGCAACAACGTCATGAACGCCCAGCGTTTCGAAAACGGCACGCATTGGACCCCCAGCGATGATTCCCGTACCGGCCTTGGCCGAACGAAGCAGAACCTTACCAGCGCCATGGCGACCATTCACATCGTGATGCAATGTACGGCCGTCGCGCAGCGGGACGAAAATCAGATCGCGCTTGGCAGCTTCCGTTGCCTTGCGGATCGCTTCCGGCACTTCGCGAGCCTTGCCGTGACCAAAGCCAACGCGGCCCTTCTGATCACCGACCACGACCAGGGCGGCAAAGCCGAAACGACGGCCACCCTTAACAACCTTGGCAACACGGTTGATAGCTACCAGTTTATCAACGAACTCGCTGTCGCGCTCTTCGCGGCTCTGACGCTCTTCGCGCGAGCCTCTCTTTTCCTGTGCCATTTTCCTGTTCCTTTTTCTTTTCCGGTACAAACGGCAGACTTCGAAAAGCCGACCAAACGCCCGTCAGGGAATCTGGTCGGCCAGTGGTAAGTGGCTTCTTAAGCCAAAACGACCGATCCGTGAAGACCGGCGCCGTATTTATTAGAACGCCAGACCGCCTTCGCGAGCAGCGTCCGCGAGAGCCTTGATACGGCCGTGGTAAATGAACGCACCACGATCGAATACGACTTCCTTGACACCCGCAGCAACCGCACGCTCGGCAACGAGCTTACCGACTGCTGCAGCTGCAGCAGTGTCGGCGCCGGTCTTCAGAGACGTACGCAGGCCGCCATCGAGTGTGGAAGCCGCAGCAAGTGTGCGACCAGCCACATCGTCAATGATCTGGGCATAGATGTTCTTCGACGAGCGATGAACCGACAGACGCGGGCGACCGTTAGCGACCGCCTTAATCTGGCGACGAACACGGCTCGCGCGCTTTGCAAGTACTTCTTTCCTGCTAGCCATTTCGCGTCAACCTTACTTCTTCTTGCCTTCCTTGCGGACGATCCGTTCTTCAGCGTACTTGACGCCCTTGCCCTTGTAGGGCTCCGGACCGCGGTATTCGCGGATTTCCGCTGCAACCTGACCGACCTGCTGCTTATTGATGCCAGTTACGACGATTTCCGTCGGCTTCGGCACGGCAATAGTGATACCCTGCGGCGGCTCATAGACCACATCGTGGCTGAAGCCGAGCGAGAGCTGCAGGTTCTTGCCCTGCATGGCGGCGCGGTAACCAACGCCGTTGATTTCGAGCTTACGCTCAAAACCGTCCTTCACACCCTTGAAGATGTTCTCGATCATCGTGCGGGACATGCCCCACTTTGCGCGAGCATCCTTCGTGTCGGTTACCGGAGCAACAGACACTGCGTTATTTTCGAAAGAAAGCTTTACTTCGTCATTTGCTACGAAGAACAGCTCGCCCTTCGGACCCTTTGCCGTGACCGTCTGTCCTTCGACAGAGGCCGTAACACCAGCGGGAACCTGAACGGGCTTTTTACCGATACGAGACATAGTTCAATCCTGTCTGTCCGTTAGAGATCCTGCTGGCCTTAGAAGACCGAGCAGAGAACCTCACCACCTACGTTCTGTTCGCGCGCCTGATGATCGGCCATCACGCCCTTCGGAGTCGAAAGGATGGTGATGCCGAGGCCGTTCGCGACCTGCGGAATAGACTTAACCGAAACGTAAACGCGGCGACCAGGCTTGGAAACGCGGCCAATTTCGCGAATTACGGAAGCACCTTCGTAGTACTTCAGCTCGATTTCAATCTCGGACTTGCCGTCGCCGTGATCGACCTGCGTGTAGCCGCGGATATAACCCTCAGCCTGCAGAACATCGAGAACGCGAACGCGCAGCTTCGAAGCCGGCGTCGTAACGGAAGACTTGCGACGGGCAGCGCCGTTGCGGATACGTGTGAGCATATCGCCCAGAGGATCAGTCATGGTCATGTTAACCGTCTCCTTACCAGCTGGACTTCACAACGCCCGGAACCTTGCCCAGATTGCCGAGTTCGCGCAGGGCGATACGGGACATCTTGAGCTTCCGGTAGAAGGCACGCGGACGACCGGTGACTTCGCAGCGATTGCGGATGCGGGTCTTGGAACCATCGCGCGGCAACGAAGCGAGCTTCAAGGTAGCCTTGAAACGCTCTTCAATCGGCAGGTCCTGTTTCATGATGATCGCCTTCAAAGCAGCTCGCTTTGCTGCCTGGTTGGCGACCGTCTTGCGGCGGCGCTTGTTCTTTTCGATTGCGCTTGTCTTCGCCATATCGAGTTCCTTTTCTACGCTCGTCGTTACGGTTACTGACGGAACGGGAAGTTGAACTCTTTCAGAAGAGTCCGTGCTTCGTCGTCCGTGTTTGCCGTCGTGCAAACGATGATGTCCATGCCCCACATCTGATCAACCTTATCGTAGTTGATCTCAGGGAACACGATGTGCTCCTTGATGCCCATGGCGAAGTTGCCACGGCCGTCAAAGCTCTTCGGATTCAGACCGCGGAAGTCGCGAACGCGCGGAAGCGCGATGTTGACCAGACGATCCAGGAATTCGTACATGCGAGCGCCGCGCAGAGTTACCTTGGCGCCAATCGGCATGTTTTCACGCACCTTGAAGCCTGCAATCGAATTGCGGGCACGCGTGATGACCGGCTTCTGACCGGCGATCGCAGCCAGATCGGCAGCAGCGATCGTGGGCTTCTTCGAATCGGCGGTCGCTTCACCAACACCCATGTTGATGACGATCTTGTCGATCTTCGGAATCTGCATCTCGTTGGCGTAGGAGAACTGCTCCAGAAGCGCCTTACGGATACGAGAAACGTACTCCGTCTTCAGACGGGGCTCGTACTTGTTCTCAGCCATCGATCACATCTCCCGTACGCTTGGCTACACGGACCTTCTTGCCATCGACAACGCTAAAGCCAACACGTGTAGGCTTTCCGTCCTTCGCGACGATCGCGATGTTCGACAGATGGATCGAAGCTTCCTTGTTGATGATGCCAGCTTCCTGGGTCTGGGTCTGGCGCTGGTGGCGCTTTACCATATTGATCCCACGGACCACAGCACGGTCTTCCTTCGGCAGCACCTGGACTACTTCACCGGTACGGCCCTTGTCCTTACCGGCAATAACGACAACGTTGTCGCCTTTACGAATCTTCTGCATGGCTATCCGCTCCCTTAGAGTACTTCCGGAGCCAGCGAGATGATCTTCATATGGTTCTTGGCGCGAAGTTCGCGCGGAACCGGTCCGAAGATACGGGTGCCGATGGGCTCTTTCTTGTTGTCGATGAGGACCGCTGCGTTGTTATCGAAGCGAATCACGCTGCCGTCCGGGCGGCGGATGTCCTTTGCGGTGCGAACAACGACGGCTTTCATAACGTCGCCCTTCTTCACGCGGCCGCGCGGAATAGCTTCCTTGATGGAGACGACGATAATGTCGCCTACGGAAGCATACTTACGCTTTGAGCCGCCCAGCACCTTGATGCACATGACACGACGCGCGCCGGAATTATCGGCAACGTCGAGGTTTGTTTGCATCTGAATCATGTCAGGTCGCCTTCTCGTAATGACTGGAACGGTTGGGCATGCGCCCCCTATTCCAGCTCAATGACATACTTAATTTTCGCGCGAGGTGGGTTCTTGCCAAGGTGGTTTCCTGACCAGGACCTTCCCTGCGCTTCAAAGCAAAAGAACGCCCGCGAGTACGGGCGTCCTGCGCCAATGCGCTGCTTCATACAGAATTCTACGGCAGACGCAAGGGCCTGCCGTAGTTTCCTGCAAATTAAGCCTGGGCGGCAATAACCGTCCAGCACTTATCCTTGGAAATCGGTGCACACTCCTGAATGGAGACGACATCGCCGACCTTGTACTGATTGTTTTCGTCGTGGGCCTTGTACTTCTTCGAACGGCGGACTGTCTTCTGAAGCAGCGGGTGAGCGAAACGACGCTCAACCCGGACCACAACGGTCTTTTCGTTCTTGTCGCTGACCACGACGCCCTGCAGAATGCGCTTCGGCATATTATTCTTCCCTTAGGCCTTTGCTTCTGCCGCCTTCTGGCGGGCAATGGTTTTTACGCGAGCGATGTCCTTACGAACTTCGTTGATGCGCGAGGACTTCTCAAGCTGGCCTGTCGCCTTCTGAAAGCGCAGGTTGAACTGCTCCTTCTTCAGGTCTGCGAGCTTATCCTTGAGCTGGTCGGCCGTGAGGCCGCGAACTTCTTCGGCTTTCATGTGCCTAACCCCTTACTCTGCGATGCGCTGTACGAAGCGCGTCTTTACCGAGAGCTTGGCAGCGCCGAGACGAAGTGCCTCGCGTGCGATATCCTCGGATACACCATCGATTTCGAACATCATTCGACCAGGCTTGACCTTGCAAGCCCAGTACTCGACAGAACCCTTACCCTTACCCATACGAACTTCGGTCGGCTTTGCAGTGACCGGAGTGTCAGGGAAAACGCGGATCCATACACGGCCTGCGCGCTTCATGTAGCGGGTGATCGCGCGGCGAGCCGCTTCGATCTCACGCGCATTCACGCGGTTAGGCTCCTGAGCCTTAAGGCCGAATTCGCCGAATGCCAGGTCGAAACCGCCCTTGGCAACGCCTTTGATGCGACCCTTGAACTGCTTGCGATACTTGGTACGCTTTGGCTGCAACATTTTCTTATTCCTCGAACTTATCTTTCGCCAGCGCTAATCAAGCGTTCTCGCGACGACGATCGCGGTCACGGCTAGCCGGACCCTGAGCATCACCCTCGAGAGCACGGCGTTCAGAAGCCATCGGATCGTGCTCAAGGATTTCGCCCTTGAAGATCCAGACCTTGATGCCGCAGATACCGAACGCGGTTTCAGCTTCAGCCGTACCGTAGTCGATGTCTGCGCGCAGCGTATGAAGCGGAACGCGGCCTTCACGGTACCATTCGGTACGAGCGATTTCAGCGCCACCAAGACGACCTGCACAGGTGATCTTGATGCCTTCTGCGCCCAGACGCATAGCCGACTGAACGGCACGCTTCATAGCACGACGGAAAGCAACGCGGCGTTCAAGCTGCTGAGCAATCGACTGCGCAACGAGCGTTGCGTCAACTTCTGGCTTGCGAACTTCAACGATGTTGAGGTGCGTTTCGGACGATGTCATGTCGGACAGCTTCTTGCGAAGCTTTTCGATGTCAGCGCCCTTCTTGCCGATGATGAGACCCGGACGAGCAGAGTGGATCGTAACGCGGCACTTCTTGTGCGGACGCTCGATGACCACCTTTGCGATGCCGGCCTGCTTCAGTTCTGACATGAGGTAGGCGCGGATCTTCAGGTCTTCATGAAGAAGCTGGCCGTATTCCGCATTGTCGGCGAACCAACGGCTATCCCAGGTACGGTTGATGCCGAGGCGGAAGCCGATTGGATTGATTTTCTGACCCATTATGCGGCCTCCCCTTTTTCCTCGACTTCGCGCACGACGATCGTGAGGTGCGCGTAGGGCTTTTCAATGCGGGAAGCACGACCGCGACCACGAGCGTGGAAACGCTTCATAACGATCGACTTGCCAACATAGGCCTCAGCAACGACGAGAGAGTCGACGTCGAGGTCGTGGTTGTTTTCTGCGTTCGCGATAGCAGACTCGAGGGTCTTCTTCACGGTGCCAGCGATGCGCTTGCGGGAGAACTCGAGTTCTGCCAAGGCGCGTTCGACCTTCTTACCACGGATCATGGCAGCAACAAGGTTGAGCTTCTGCGGGCTGACGCGAAGCGTACGGGCGACAGCCTGTGCTTCGTTGTCCTTCAGCCGGCGTTGGGTCTTTGCCTTCGCCATGATTACTTCCTCTTCGCCTTCTTGTCCGCACCGTGACCGTAATAAGTCCGGGTCGGAGAGAATTCACCAAACTTGTGACCGACCATGTCCTCGTTGACACTGACCGGCACATGCTTGTTGCCGTTGTAGACGCCGAACGTCAAACCGACGAACTGAGGAAGAATCGTGGAGCGGCGGCTCCAGATCTTGATTACTTCACTTCGGCCGCCTTCACGAACCTTCTCAGCCTTCTTGAGAAGATAGCCGTCAACAAACGGGCCTTTCCAAACTGAACGAGCCATTCCTGACTACCTCTCTTACTTCTTCTTCAAGTGGCGCGAGCGCATGATGAACTTGTCCGTGGACTTGTTCGAACGAGTGCGCTTGCCCTTCGTCGGCTTGCCCCAAGGCGAAACCGGATGACGGCCACCAGAGGTACGGCCTTCACCACCACCGTGCGGGTGATCGACAGGGTTCATGACAACGCCGCGGTTGTGCGGGGTCTTGCCGCGCCAACGCGTACGACCAGCCTTACCGTCGTTGATGTTGCCGTGGTCCGGGTTGGAAACCGCACCAACAGACGCAAGGCAAGTGCCATGCACCAGGCGCTGCTCGCCGGAGTTCAAGCGAAGGATCGCCATGCCCTGGTCACGACCAACGAGCTGGACGTAGGTACCAGCGGAACGCGCGATCTGACCGCCCTTGCCTGGCTTCATCTCAACGTTGTGGAGAATGGAACCAACCGGGATATACTGAAGCGGCATCGTATTGCCAGGCTTCACGTCTACAGCCTTATCGGAAGCAATGACCTTATCGCCCACAGCGAGACGCTGCGGAGCAATGATGTAGGCCTGCTCGCCGTCGGCGTAGCTGATCAGCGCAATGAACGCGGTGCGGTTAGGGTCGTACTCAAGACGCTCGACAGTACCTTCAACGTCGAACTTGCGACGCTTGAAGTCAACGAGACGGTAGGTACGCTTGTGACCGCCGCCGATGAACCGAGCAGTAATACGACCAAGGTTGTTACGGCCGCCACTCTTGGAGAGGCCTTCCGTCAACGCCTTGACCGGCTTGCCCTTCCAGAGGCCAGAGCGGTCGACGATAACCAGCTGACGCTGGCTGGGAGTCGTCGGGTTAAAGCTTTTCAATGCCATTGTTCTTGTTCCCTACCTCAGACGCCCGTCGAAACGTCGATGGACTGGCCGTCGGCAAGCGTGACGATCGCCTTCTTGACGTCCTTCTGCTTACCGATAAAGCCGCGGAACCGCTTGGTCTTGCCAAGGCGAACGAGCGTATTGACGGCCTTAACCTTGACGCCAAAGAGAGCTTCGACAGCAGCCTTGATTTCAGGCTTCGACGCATCCTTGGCAACGTTGAAGACGACCTGGTTCTGTTCAGAGAGCAGCGTCGACTTTTCCGTGATCGACGGAGATACGATCACATCATAGTGGCGAAGATCTGTCATTTGAACCGCTCCTCCAGAGCTTCAACCGCAGCCTTGGACAGCACGAGCTTGCCACGACGCAGGATATCGTAAACGTTGATGCCCTGAACCGGCAGAACGTCGATGTTCGGAATGTTCTGAGCAGCGAGCTTGAAGTTGTTGTCCAGTTCAGCACCGCCAACAACGAGAGCGTTCGTCAGGCCGAGCGAAGCCAGCGTACCGGCAACGATCTTGGTCTTAGCTTCAGAAGCAACGAGCTGATCAACGATGATCAGGTCTTCTGCCTTCAGCTTCGCCGAGAGCGCGTGACGCAGGGCCAATGCACGAACCTTCTTGGGCAGGTCATGTTCATGGCTGCGAACAACCGGGCCATGAGCCTTACCACCGCCACGGAACTGCGGAGCACGAGCGGAATGGTGACGGGCGCGGCCAGTACCCTTCTGCTTGTACATCTTAGAACCGGTGCGAGCTACCTCGGAACGGCCCTTGGACTTGTGAGTGCCCTGCTGCTTCTTTGCAAGCTGCCAACGCACCATACGTGCCAGGATATCCTGGCGAGGATCGAGGCCAAAGATCTCGTCAGAAAGGGAGACCTTGCCAGCGTCCGTACCCTCGAGGGTCTTGACGTTGAATTCCATGTTATTAGGCTCCCTTACTTCGCAGCCGACTTGATGGCGTCGCGGACGATAATCCAAGCGCCCTTGGAGCCGGGGACGGCACCCTTGACCAGGATCAGACCGCGATCTTCATCGGTAGACACGACTTCCAGGTTCTGGGTCGTTACGCGAGTCTGGCCCATATGACCAGCCATGCGCTTGCCCTTCCAGACTTTACCCGGATCCTGATTGTTACCGGTCGAACCGTGCGAACGGTGCGATACGGAAACACCGTGAGTCGCGCGCAAACCACCGAAGTTGTGACGCTTCATAGCACCGGCAAAACCCTTACCGATCGTCGTACCGGTCACATCGACCAGCTGACCTGCGGTGAAGTGGCTAGGGGAAACCGTGGCACCAACGTCGATGAGATTGTCTGCATCAACGCGAAATTCGACAACCTTCTGCTTAGGCTCAACCTGAGCCACAGCAAAATGGCCACGAAGAGCCTTGCTTGTATTCTTTACCTTCGCCTGGCCTGCACCAAGCTGAACAGCCGTGTAGCCGTTCTTTTCGTCTGTACGGTGGGCAACGACCTGGCAGTTCTCGACACGCAGAACCGTGACTGGAACATGCTCGCCGGCGTCATTGTAGACGCGGGTCATTCCGACCTTCTGTGCAATTACACCTGAACGCATCGGTTCAATCCTTCTCACTCAGCCCGAGGGCAGACCTCAGAGCTTGATTTCCACGTCTACGCCTGCGGCGAGATCGAGCTTCATCAGCGCGTCTACCGTCTGCGGGGTGGGATCCACGATATCGAGCAAGCGCTTATGAGTGCGCATTTCGAACTGCTCGCGGCTCTTCTTATCAATGTGAGGGGACCGGTTTACCGTAAACTTCTCGATGCGAGTCGGAAGCGGAACGGGGCCCCGGACGCTAGCACCGGTGCGCTTCGCCGTCGACACGATCTCGCGCGTGGAAGCGTCGAGAATACGATGATCGAATGCCTTCAGGCGAATGCGGATATTTTGGCCGTTCATTCGACGTTATCCTTGTTTTAACTTGACCCAATACCGGCAAGCAGCATGGGGCGTTTCTATCTAAAGGCGGACCACCGGTGTCAAAGATCGAGGATGACCAAACTGATCATCATCCACTCTTCGGGCCCAAAGGCCCACCTTTTGGATTATTGGACCTACCCAATACGACGTAGGTCGGAAATCGCGCTCGCGCGCCATTTGCAACATTTTCATGTCATACGCAAGCCCCTAAGAGGGCTTGCGCACGATTATTTCGAACCTGCAAGCGAGGAAACCGAGTGCCCTCGCCGTGTCTGATTACTCGATGATCGAAGCGACGATACCGACGCCGCCTGCAATGCGCGCTTACGCGACTTTGCAATCTTTATTTGCGTCGGCAGCTTTCGGATCGCTGCCCCGGATCATCGATTACTCGATGATCGAGGCAACGATGCCGGCGCCGACGGTACGGCCACCTTCGCGGATCGCAAAGCGCAGCTTTT
>NZ_JALJQZ010000006.1 GCF_022968395.1 Affinirhizobium lemnae | reverse complement strand
CGCCAACTTCATGGGATTCGTCAAACTCGCAGCCATCGCCATCTGGCTCAAATAGCTAAATCGTCACTACCGCCTAGAAAATCTTATGGAAATCAAAAAAGGCGCGATCCACCTGAAGGACCGCGCCAGGCAGGAGGTAAGGCTGCAAGCTTTGCTTATTTGCCCCAGATCTTCTTGTAGGCGTCGCGATAGCCGTTATCCGGGTCGAACGTATTCTTCGGGCCGCCGTCGAATTCGACATTCTGCGTCGTCACCACATGCAGCGGCGAAACGTAACCAGACCATTTTTCGCCTGCCAGTGCACGGTTCAGCTCGTCCACCAACTGCCAGCCCTGGAGGTTCAGCGGCTCGGCCACGGTCACTGCCTGATACTGCTTTGCACGGATACGCTGGTAAGCGCCTTCGGAACCATCGCCAGCGGCGACCGCCTTCGGCGCACCATCACCCTTGATGCCGACCGCTGCCAGCGATGGGCCCATGAAGTCGAAGTAGATATCGTTGATCGCCAGCGAATGCGTCCACTTCGCCCCGTATTTCTGCAGAAGCGTCGTCGTCAGCTGCGGCATGCGCTGGGATGTTTCGGCAATCGGCGTATCGACATATTCGAGAACAGTTCCGCCGAGCTTTTCAAGCTCCTGCTTCATGCGGTCTGCCTTGGCAATCGCGATGGCATAGGTGGAGTCGGTGAAGATGACGACGCCCGGCTTGCCGCCCGCATCGACAAAGGCCCAGTTGGCAGCCGCTTTCGACACTTCCATGGCGTCAGTGGTAACGTTGGCAAATACACCGACTTCATCAACCGGCCCGACAGCAGATGCCGCGTGCCAGGAGACCATGGGCAGCTTCGCCTTCTTGGCGGCTTCCATGGCTGGCTTCTGCTCCACAGCATCGAAGCCATTGATGATGATGCCATCCGGCTTCAGCGTCATGGCCTGACCGAAAGCGGCGGTACGGCCGTCGATCGAGCCTGCACCGTCAAGCACAGTTACCTTCCAGCCGATTGCCTTGGCCGCTTCCTGGATGCCGTTGGTAACGCCCAGAATACCGCCGTTCTTCATATCGGCTGCGAGAATGACGATGTTCTTGGACGCTTGCGCCTTCGGCCCCGTCGTCGGGCCATCCCATTTCTCGACCTTGCTGGCATATTTTGCGACCATGGCTTTCGCATCTGCCATGGCATCGGCCAATGCGGGACCGGCCATGACAACCATGCCAAGGGCAGTCGTCAGCTGAAGAAAATGTCTGCGCTTCATGTTGTTCTCCTCCCACGAGAAACTTTACGCGTTGAATTCAATTGGATGCTGTTGTCTTTGCGGGCTCGGCTGGCGGTGCCTTTGCGGCGAAGCCCTTCCTGCGCTGCGCATATCCTGCAATGCCGATGGCGACGAGAAGCGTGACGCCATTGAACAGTGGCTCCACGAAGAACGATCCGCCAAACTGCTGGATACCGGCAATGCCGACGGCCAGAATGATAACGCCAATCATCGTTCCCCAGACATTGACACGGCCCGGCTTGATGGTCGTCGACCCGAGGAAGGCACCAACGAGTGCTGGCAGCAGATATTCCAGACCCACGCTCGCCTGACCGATTCGCAGCTTGGATGCCAGGAGAACACCTGCGATTGCCGACAAGGTTCCAGAAGCAATGAAAGCGGCCATGACGAAGCGGCGAACCGGAATGCCGTTCAGCGCCGCCGCTTTCGGGTTGGCACCAATCGCATAGAGATAGCGGCCAACCGGCGTATATTCGAGGATGATCCACATGGCGACGGCCAGCACCAGCACATAGAAACCGGTGATCGGCAGCCCGAGAAACATCGTGCTGTTCAGAGCATAGAAGCCTTCTGGCAGCACGCCGATCATCTGGCGTCCACCCGTATGCCACAACGCCAGCGCGTAGATCACCGTGCCTGTGCCGAGTGTCGCGATGAAGCTGTCAATCTTCGCCACTTCAACGAGAATACCGTTGAGAAGGCCGGTGAATGCACCGAGCGCGAGAACGACGAGCACCGCGACCGGCCATGGAAAACCGTACATGGTTTGCAGGCTGATCGCCAGAATGTGCCAGAGCACGATGCCATAACCGATGGTGAGATCGATGCGCCCGCAGGCCATAGGGATCATCGCCGCAAGCGAAAGAATGGCAATGATGGTCTTGGCAGCTATGATAGAGCGAAGGTTCAGGATCGTCGGAAACGTATCCGGCAGCAGCAGCGAGAAGAGCACGATCAGCAGTGCGGTCAGGATCACCAGACCATAAACCGGTAGAAGGCGCTGCGCTTTCTCGAGACGGTTCAACCCGGCGAGTTCTGTTTTGGTCGGCTCAAGCGCCGTCGACTGGATGGAGTTCAAGGCGGTTCCTCCCCTTTCAGGCCGCTTCGGATGCGGATGCCGCTGCAATGACGGCGGATGTTGTGAGATCGGTGCCAGACAGCTCGCGGACGATCTGTCCACGCGAGAAGATGAGAGCACGGTGGCAAATGTGGGCGATTTCTTCGAAGTCCGTCGAGATGACGAGAACCGCCAGGCCGGACTCGACGGCGGAGGCGATCAGGCGATAGATGTCGGCCTTGGCACCCACATCGACGCCGGCTGTCGGGTCTTCAGCAATCAACAGCTTGCGGTTTGTCGCCAGCCAGCGCCCGACGACAACCTTCTGCTGATTGCCCCCGGAAAGCGCTTCGATCGCAAGGCTCTGATCGTTGGGCCGCAGGCCAACCTTGTCTCCCAGCGTCGCCGCCTCGCGGGCCTCGTCGCCAGGTGTCTTAAAGGTGAAGAGACCCCGTCCGGAGGCGGATGGATTGATGTAGGTGTTTTCCCGCAGCGATAGCGACAATGCGACCGACTCTTCCGTTCGGTCTCTGGCAATAAGCCCGATGCCGGACTTGATCGCCGTGACCGTACTCGAGAGATCGGGCGTCTCGCCATGAATACGGACATCGCCGCGATAGGCCTCACATCCGAAAAGCGCGCGTCCGATCAATTCCTGCCCCGCACCGCGGAGTCCGACAAGACCCAGCAATTCGCCCTCTCGAAGGTCGAAGCTTACTGGTCCCGCACCGCTGCACATCAGGTTGCGGACAGACACAAGCGTCTTGCCCGCCTTGTGCTCCGCTTTCGTAAAAAGCTGGTCGGCCTTGCGACCGACGATCATGCGGATCAACTCGTCCGGATTGGTTTGCTGAACGGGCGTCTGGCCGACAAGGCGACCATCTCTCAACACGGCAACGCGATCCGCGATACGGAAGATTTCATCCAGACGATGAGAAACATAGATCATGGCAACGCCACGTTCCTTGAGCGGACGGATGGCGTTGAAAAGCCGCTCCACTTCGTCGGCAGGCAGGCTGGCCGTCGGCTCATCGAGCACGAGAATATCAGCCTCGACAGCCAATGCACGAGCAATGGCAACGAGCGATTTTTCCGTTCTGGTCAGGTTCTGGACGCGTGTCGATGGATCGAAATCACAGCCGACCAGCTTCAGCGCTTCCGCGGTACGCCGCTCCGTGGCGCGCCAATCGATGAGCTTTCGGCGCATCGAAAAACCCTGCGCCAATCCCACATTCTCGCCGACAGTCATCCATTCGATCAAACCCAGATCCTGATGGATGAAGGCAACAGGCTGGCGCTCGTTCGGCTTGGGCGGGCGATGGCTATAGGGCTGGCCGCGAAACAGGATCTCGCCGCCATCTGGCTTGAAAATCCCGGCCAGAGTCTTGATCAGCGTGGATTTGCCGGCGCCGTTTTCGCCAAGAAGCGCCAGAATTTCGCCTTTGCGCAGGTCCAGCGAGACATCCGTCAGCGCTTTGGTCCCGCCGAAGACCTTTGAAACATTCCGGAATTCCAGCAGCGTTTCGTCGTTCATCAGCTCCTCCCAAAGCTCATGTTCAAACACTATGTTATCGATAACATTCAGTCAAGCGATGCACCCATATTCGTTCTTTATAAGTTTTATGTCTCTGATATCGCGTTGTTATTTTTCAAAGTCGTACGCTTTGGTCTTCCATGATGCGTGCGCCTTATCCTTCCGCGATCAACCGGTAGCCGACGCCTGGTTCCGTCTGAACGATGCGAGGTTCGGCTGGATCACGTTCGATCTTTTGCCGCAACTGACCGATGAAGACGCGCAGATAATGCAGATCGTCACCATGGGCCGGCCCCCATACCGCCGTCAGAAGCGTTCGATGGGTCACAACTTTACCTGCGTGGCGCACCAGAAGGATCAACAGGTCATATTCCTTCGGGGTCAGGTGGATTATGTCCTCTCCGCGCGTGATCTGACGCCGCACAGGGTCGATGCGCAGTCCGTCCGCCTCCAAAATGGCCGGAATTGCGTCCGGCCTGTTCCTGTGGCGAAGCGCTGTGCGAATACGCGCCGTCAGTTCACCGATGCGGAAGGGCTTCTCGACATAATCGTCGGCACCGAGATCAAGCGCCAGAATCTTTTCGCTCTCCCTGTCGCGTGCCGACAGGATGATGATCGGAACGTCGCTCCAGCCGCGAAGGCTCGTCACAACATCCTTGCCGTCCATATCGGGAAGACCAAGATCGAGAATGATGAGATCGGGAGCCTGCGTGGCTGCGGCCTTCAGCGCCTCGGCGCCGTTGACAGCCTCCAGAACGTCATAACCGGCTGCTGTCAGCGCAGGCCTCAGAAAGCGCTGGATTTGGGGTTCGTCGTCGACGACAAGAATGCGCGAAAGGTTCATGCCTCGACCATATCTGCATTACCCGCCACAGGAAACCGCATCACGACCCGCGTTCCCCTCTTGCGTATAGCCGGGCTCTCGGCATGGATCGTGCCATTCATCGCTTGCACGAAACCCCGCGCAATCGAGAGACCGAGACCCGTGCCGGGCGCCCTGCCATCGGCCTTGCCACGGCGATAGAATTTTTCAAAGACGCGCTCCAGTTCTTCGGCGGGAATTCCGCGCCCGAGATCGGTCACCGAGATGACGATCTCGTCGTCATCCTGGCGAACATAGACGGTAACAGGTTCGTTGCCACCATATTTGATTGCGTTGTCGAGCAGGTTGAAAAGAACCTGCCCCAGAAGCACACTGTCGCCCCGGATGAGCGAAAGGCTGGGCGCCATCCGTGTTTCGATCTGGCGGTTGGGCGCATATTTGCGCGTGCGTTCCACGGTAGAGTGCACGACGTCGGCTACATCCACCCAGTCCTGCTTCGGCTTCAGGCTTCCCGCCTCGATCCGGGTCATGTCGAGCAAGTTTGCCACGAAGCGGCTCATCCGCTGCGATTCCTCCTCTATTGATTGCAGCAGATCCCGTCGCGATTCCGGATTCATTCTGTCGCCCAGCTCGATCAGACTGCTGGCTGATCCTGTGATCGTGGCAAGCGGCGTGCGCAGGTCGTGAGAAATGGACGATAGCAGAGCTTCCCTGTAGCGCTCGCCTTCAAGCTGCGCTGCCTGCTGGATCGTTTCCTCAGAAAGACGGGCGCGGTCGAGCGCAATAGCTGTCTGATCCAGCACCGCCGACAGCGATCGCTCCGATGCCGGATCGACATCATCCTTGTCATTGGCGATGCCGCACACGCCCACGATGCCATGAGGGCCAAGAAGCGGGCGAAACTGAAAACGGCTGTTTGGCAATGTGCCGGTCGCATGACCCGCGGCCTCTCGTTTCGCTTCCGCCCAACGCGCCGCAGCCATGTCGGTCACGTCCAGTTCTGTATCGGGCGGCCAAGCCGCCGTGACGCTCAGTTCCCCGGCAGACGAGGTCAGAAAGACGATCGGCCGCTTGAGGCTGGCCTGAAGTTGCGACACGGCAAGCCAGATCGCATCATCGCGCTGGTCTGTCCCCGCAAGCTTGCGTGAAAAATCATAGAGCGATTGCAGGG
Source organism: Affinirhizobium lemnae (assembly GCF_022968395.1). Lineage (GTDB taxonomy): Bacteria > Pseudomonadota > Alphaproteobacteria > Rhizobiales > Rhizobiaceae > Neorhizobium > Neorhizobium lemnae. Next base: position 163,946 of record NZ_JALJQZ010000006.1, on the reverse strand, counting down.
CGGTCGCACGGGTTCCCGCGACCTTGGCCTGTTCGCGGATCCGGGAGGCAAATCCGCCGGAGATGATGGCAACGGCTAGGAAGACAAAGAGAGCGAATACCTCATGCGGCGCAGCAATCGTGAAGGTATAGAGCGGGTCGATGAAGAAGAAATTATAGGCGAGCGTCGACAGGGACGCCGCGATCAGGGCTGACACATAGCCTCCGATTGCAGCCGAGCCGAGAACGCCCAACAGAAACACGAGCGAGATATTGGGCAGATAGATGATCGTGTCGATCAGTTTCCCGATTGACGTCGCGACCGCCACGAAAGAGGCGGCTATCATCGCGGAGCGCGACAATCCCGCCACGGAAAGCGCAGGCAGCGGAATTTTCCTGGTCGCTTTTTCCTGTCGATCGGCCGTTACGAAATGAACGCCGATGCCGGCTGCACGTCTGGCGAGTTCATCCGGCAAGGAGCGTTTGAGAAGACGCGAAAGGCCGCCTCGTTTGTGCACGCCGACAACGATCTGCGTTGCATGCTCCCGCTTGGCAAGTTTCAGGATTTCTTCGACATAATCCTGACCGATCACCCGGCGCGTTTCCGCACCCAGTTGTTCCGCCAGTCGAAACAACGCTTCCATCTGGCGCAGCGTATCCGCTGTCTCCAGTTCCCGGTCGGCCCTCTCGATGGATACGACGGTCCACGGCGCGTTCAGACCGGACGCAAGACGGCTGGCGACCCGAATCACCCTGGCTGACAGCTCATCTGCTCCAACACAGACAATCAGCCGCTCCCCCGTGGCCCATGGCCCATCGATTGCATTCTGCCGCAGATAATCGACCATCTGGTCATCCACCCGGTCTGCGGTCCGACGTAGGGCCAGTTCCCGCAGAGCCGTCAGATTGCCGAGGCGGAAAAATCGGTCAACCGCACGGCTTGCGCTTTCCGGCAGGTAGACCTTACCCTCCTTCAGCCGTTGAATGAGCTCCGTCGGCGGCAGGTCTACCAGCAAAACGTCGTCGGCCCGCTTCAACACGATATCAGGCACACGCTCGCGCACGACGATTCCTGTAATCTGGCCCACCAGATCCGCAAGGCTTTCCAGATGCTGGATATTGAGCGCCGTCCAGACCTCAATACCGGCAGCCCTGAGCTCTTCTATGTCCTGATAGCGCTTGGGGTGGCGGCTACCCTCCGGGTTCGAATGCGCAAGTTCATCCACGATGATGATGGCGGGCTTTCGGGCGAGCGCAGCATCGAGATCGAACTCTTCCAATACTCGGCCACGATGGCTGATGCGACGGCGGGGCAAGACTTCCAGATCGTCCACAAGCGCTGCGGTTTCGCTTCGGCCATGGGTTTCCACCAGACCGACGACGACATCGACACCATCGGCATGCAGCCTTCTCGCTCTGGAAAGCATGGCATAGGTCTTGCCCACGCCGGGTGCCGCCCCCAGAAAAACGATGAGCTTGCCCCGGCGGTCTTTATCCGCCAGGGTAAGCAGTGCATCGGGGTCAGGGCGGCGCGGATCGCGGCGATCATCATCCGTCATTCGTCTCGGTCTCTGTCAGTTCTCAGGACTTCATTTCATCAAGCGCCAGGTTAAGCTCTAGCACATTGACACGCGGTTCACCGACAAATCCCAGGTCGCGGCCTTCGGTCAGTCGCGAAAGCAGAGCCTTCAGGTCGGCTTCATTGACGCCACGCGCCTTGGCAACGCGGGCCACCTGCGCTGCAGCATAGTCCGGTGAAATATGCGGATCGAGCCCGGAGCCGGACGTGGTCACGGCATCGGCGGGAACCGGTGCGGCAATGCCCGCCACACTCAAACGCTTCATATCTGAATCCACGCGCTCCTTCAGCTTGGCCGAGGTCGGACCAAGATTCGAACCACCGGACGCCGAAGCCGAATAGGGATCTGGGCTGGTGGCAGATGGACGCGGCCAGAAATAGCGGTCGCTCGTGAAATTCTGACCGATCAGCCGCGAGCCAACGATCTGGCCGTTGCGCTCGATCAGGCTTCCCTGCGCCTGTTGTGGAAGCAGAGCCCGACCTATTCGGGTGACCGCCAGTGGATAGGCAAGTCCCGTCACCAGTGTCAGGAGGAACAGAATAGTGATTGCAGGTCTGAGATGGTTAATCATGTTTACACCAGATGAAGCGTGCTGACGGCAACGTCGATTGCCTTGATGCCGATGAAGGGCAGGATCAATCCGCCAAGCCCGTAGACCAGCAGGTTGCGTCGCAGCACACTTGCGGCACCGGACGGCCGATAGGTAACACCGCGCAGGGCGAGCGGGATCAGCGCAATGATTATGAGCGCATTGAAGATGACGGCGGAGAGAATGGCCGATTTCGGAGAGGCCAGCCCCATGACATTCAGCGCGCCGAGAGCCGGATAGGTTGCGACGAAGAGCGCCGGGATGATGGCGAAGTATTTCGCCACGTCATTGGCAATGGAAAACGTCGTCAGCGCCCCGCGGGTCATCAGCAATTGCTTGCCGATCTCCACAATCTCGATGAGCTTGGTCGGACTTGAATCAAGATCCACCATGTTGGCGGCTTCGCGCGCAGCCTGTGTTCCGGTCTGCATGGCAACACCCACATCGGCCTGCGCAAGGGCTGGCGCATCGTTCGTGCCATCGCCACACATGGCAATCAGACGACCGCCCTGCTGTTCGCGACGAATGTAATTCAGCTTATCTTCCGGCGTTGCCTGAGCGATGTAATCATCAACCCCTGCTTCTGACGCGATCGCCGCAGCCGTCACAGGGTTGTCGCCGGTGACCATGACCGTACGAATACCCATGGCGCGCAGCGCTGCGAAACGCTCCTTGATGCCGGGCTTGATGACGTCCTTCAGATGGATGGCGCCCAGCAGCCTGTTGCCGTCTGCAACAGCCAGCGGCGTGCCGCCGCTTCGTGCGATCATGTCGACCGCGCGGCGGAACTCCGCCGGAGCCTCGGCATCCGTCACACCGGCAAATTTGAGGATGGAATCGACGGCACCCTTTCGAAGTCTTCGACCATCCCGATCAACGCCCGAAAGCCGTGTTTCGGCGGTGAATGCAATGATCTCGTCGAACCGCTGCTCTGGCATAGCAATCCCGAACTCACCCGTCGCAAGCGCGACGATGGAACGGCCTTCAGGTGTTTCATCGGCAAGGCTGGCCAGCAGTGCGGCTTCTGCAAGCTGTTGCTGCGTCTCACCGGGGGCCGCCAGAAAATCACTGGCCATGCGATTGCCGAAGGTGATGGTTCCGGTCTTGTCCAGGAGTAGCGTATCGACATCGCCCGCCGCCTCTACCGCACGTCCGGACGTTGCAATGACGTTGAAACGGACCAGCCGATCCATGCCCGCAATGCCGATGGCCGACAAAAGCCCGCCAATCGTCGTCGGTATCAGCGTCACCAGGAGCGCCGAAAGAACGGTGATGGAGAGGATCGTGGCCGAATAGCCTGCCAGCCCCCAGATCGCGACACAGACAAGCAGGAAGATCAGCGTGAGGCCCGACAGAAGAATGGAGAGCGCGATTTCATTCGGCGTCTTCTGGCGTTGCGCCCCTTCGATGAGCGCAATCATGCGATCGACGAAGGATGAACCGGGCGCGACGGTAATCCTGATCCGCAACTCGTCGGAAAGCACCTGCGTCCCTCCCGTCACGGCGGAACGATCGCCACCGGATTCGCGGATCACGGGCGCGGATTCGCCAGTGATCGCACTCTCGTTAACCGATGCAACCCCTTCAATGACCTCGCCATCGCCGGGAATGAGTTCACCCGCTGCGACGAGCACGATGTCGTCAACCTTGAGGCTGGTCGCGGCAACGCTTTCCTCGCCACCGTTCGATGTCAGGCGCCGGGCCGTCATTTCGGATTTGGTTTTCTTCAGGCTTTCCGCCTGGGCGCGGCCCCGGCCTTCTGCAACGGCTTCCGCGAATGTTGCAAACAGCACCGTGAACCAAAGCCAGGCGGCAATCTGCCCGGAGAACCCGGCCTGCCCGTTTCCAACCGCCAGATCACGGAGAAACAGGATGGTAACGACTGCAGCCACCGCCTCAGTGACGAAGATGACCGGGTTACGCAGCAATTGCCGCGGGTTCAGTTTCAAAACGGAATCCCGCATGGCTGGCAGAAGAATGGCAGGGTCGAGAAGGCTCTGCGCCTTATGATCCTTTGACATGGTTGTTTCCTCAGAAAGTTTGGCCAGCAAGCATTGCGAAATGCTCGACGATGGGACCGAGTGCGAGCGCCGGGAAGAACTGCAAACCTCCCAGGATCAGGATGATCCCGATCAGCAGGCCAACGAAGAGCGGGCCATCGGTTGGAAAAGTTCCTGCGGACGCCGGTGTCTTGACCTTGGCGGCAAGCGAGCCCGCGATGGCCATGACAGGAATGACATAGGCGAAACGACCGAGCAGCATGGCGATGCCGAGCGTCGAGTTGTACCAGAGCGTATTGCCGGAAAGGCCACCGAAGGCAGAGCCGTTGTTACCGGCAGCAGACGTGTAGGCGTAGAGGATTTCCGAGAGCCCGTGTGGGCCCGCGGTTCCGATGCTTGCCACCGCAAACGGCAGCATGACCGAGATCGCCGTGAAGCCAAGGATCACCAGTGGCAGGATAAGAACCGCCAGCATGGCAAATTTCATTTCGCGGCCTTCGATCTTCTTGCCCAGGAACTCCGGTGTCCGGCCAACCATCAGCCCCGCGACGAAGACGGAAAGAAGCGCAAAGACGAGCATGCCATAAAGACCGGAGCCGACGCCGCCGGGCAGAACTTCGCCAAGCTGGATCAGGAACATGGGTACGAGACCGCCGAGGCCCGTGAAGGAGCCATGCATGCCATTGACGCCACCATCCGACAGGCCGGTGGTCACGGCCGCGTAAAGCGCCGTCATGGCTTGGCCGAAGCGAACTTCCTTGCCTTCCATGTTGCCTTGCGCAGCATCGACGCCGAGACTGGTCAGGATCGGATTGCCAGCGGCTTCTGCCCAGTAGGTCACGGCAACACCAGTGATCAAGAGAACCGCCATGGCCGTGATCAAGGCCCAGCCCTGACGCCTGTTCCCGACCATTCGCCCGAACGTGTAGACGAGTGCGGCGGACAACGAGAGCATGGAAAAAATGTTGAGGTAGTTGGACCAGGCCGTGGGATTCTCAAACGGATGTGCAGCGTTCGCATTGAAAAAGCCACCGCCGTTCGTGCCAAGCTGCTTGATGGCTTCCTGAGACGCAACGGGACCGAGGGAAATGACCTGTTGGGCACCTTCCAGAGTGGTTGCGGTCGCAGAGGCATCCAGCGTCTGTGGAAGGCCCATCGCCACGAAGCCAAGCGCGATGATGAATGCGATGGGCAGAAGAACGTAAAGCGTGGCGCGGGTCATATCGACCCAGAAGTTTCCGAGCGTGGACACCTTGGATCTGGCAAGCGCGCGGGTCACCGCCATGGCAAGCGCCATGCCGGTGGCAGCCGACAGGAAGTTGTGAACCGTAAGGCCCGCCATCTGGCTGAAATGGCTCATCACCGCCTCACCGGCATAGTTCTGCCAGTTGGTGTTGGTCACGAAGGACACAGCCGTGTTGAACGCCAGATCTGCCGGAACCGCCGGAAAACCCTGCGGATTGAGCGGCAGATAGGCTTGCAGGCGCAGGATCGCATAGAGCGAGACGAAGCCTGCGAGCGAGAAGGCGAGCATGGCGAGCGTATAGGACAGCCAGCCCTGTTCCTTGTCCGGGTTGATACCGGCCAGACGATAGAAACCGCGCTCGAAAGGGCCGCCGAGTTTGGTCGCGAGATTACGCTCGCCCTCGAAAACCTGCGCCATGTAAACACCCAGCGGCTTGATGGCGATGGCGACGAATAGGAAAAGGAGGCTGATCTGCAGCCACCCGACGATTGTCATGAGACTTCTCCTGGGAAATCAGAAGCGTTCGGGACGCAGCAGCGTAACGACGAGATAGACGCCGAGAGCGAGAGCGACGAGAAGGCCGAAAAGGGGTTCCAGCATGGGTTGGACCTCACAGCCGGTCGAGCGCGCGGGCATAGAGCGCCAGCACGCCAAGCGTGCCGCAACCCAGCACGAGGAAGATGAAATCGAGCATCGCTATTCTCCTGTTGATGCAGGAGAATGATTAGGCGCTGAACCCGTCAGGTTTCGATTGGGAAGAATGCTGCCTCATGTAAGGAAAACATAAAGACCGCCCAGATCAGCCGAACGTACGATCGGCAAGCCTCGGCAGCATCAGGCGAAAGGCAATGCTTCGTGCACTTTGGAAGACGAGAAGAGCCATCCACAGACCGTGATTGCCGAAAAGCGGCTGCAGCACAGCCCAGGTCAGAATGTAGGTCGCCAGCGAGGCAACCATGAGATTGCGCATCTGCCGTGACCATGTGGCCCCGATATAGACGCCATCCATCTGGAACGCGATGACACCGAGAATCGGCAAGGCCAGCATGTAGGGAAGATATACGTGCGCGAGGGTTGCGACATTTCCAGTGGGTGCCAGCACATCGATCACCCAGCCGGCGCTCAGCATGAAGGCTAGAGAAACAATCACTGCAAAGACGAGACCCCAGATGGTCGTGAGACGGATAACCTGATCAAAGGCCAGACGGTAGCGGGCGCCCACCGCCTTGCCGGCCAGTTGTTCCGCTGCAGTCGCCACGCCATCCAGAAACGCGACACCGAAGAAATAGTAGCGCAGCAGGATCGTATTTGCCGCAAGAATATCGATCCCCAGCGTGCCGCTCTGGCGTGTGAAGAATGACAGGCCGATCAGCAATGCAAAGGAGCGGATCATCATGTCGCCATTGACGGAGAAGGATCGCTGAAAGCTTTTCAGCCCCGGAAGTTCCCAAGCCAGCCGGTCTGTCTTGACCAGAATGAGGATGCCTCCGAGAAGCGCCGTTGCACCTTCCGCCACGAGCGCGGCAATCGCGACGCCTTCTACACCCCAGCCAAGCCGCATCACGGAATAATAGCTGATCCCCGCATTCAGAACATTCAGGAGAGTTTGCAGAATCATGCTCCACATCGCCTCTCCACGCCCAATGATCCAGCCGAAGGCGACGAAATTGAAGAGCACGAGCGGTGCCGACCATATGCGCCAGTGAAAATAGGTGGCGGCAGCTTCGGCCACAGCGCCCTCGGCACCCAGCACGCCAAGACTGAAGGCTCCAAGCGGACCTTGCACCAGAAGAAGAAGCAGGCCGGACACAAGCGCAATGATCAAGCCGCTCGCCAGCATCCGGTTTTCGTCAAGCTTGCTGCCAGCCCCAACGGCCTGCGCCGTGAAACCGGTTGTCGCGGCGCGCAGGAAATTGAATGTCGTGAACATCACGTCGAAAATGACGGAGGCGAGGGCAACGCCTCCAACCAGATTTTCGTCGCCAAGCTGGGCGATCACGCCCGTCGCGATCAACCCGGCCAAGGGCGTCGAAAGATAGGCGATCATCATGGGAAGCGAGATGCGCAGTACATCCCGGCTTTCCACGGTGAAAGCACGCGCCGTTTGGCTTTTGTCGGTCACTGTGTCTGCCCCTTGCATCTGATCGAGACGTGATGTCGATCATTTGCGGGCAAAAGACAAATGCCAATCGTCAATCGAGGCCGAGGTCAGACCGCTTGCGCCGATACTTGCGGCGCTGTTGCTGCACTGCGCAATCGGAACCGCTGGATCTTGCCGGACTCCGTTTTGGGCAGAGCTTCCGTAAAGATGATCGAGCGGGGGTATTTGTAAGGGGCGATGATGGACTTCACATGCTCCTGCAAATGCTTCGTCAACACGTCATCACCGCTGAAGCCCTGCGCCAGCACGACATGGGCCTGAATGATCATGCCGCGTGTTTCGTCCGGAACGCCGATCACGGCGCATTCGGCAACGGCATCGTGCTTCAGGAGTGCTGCTTCGACCTCTGGGCCCGCAATGTTGTAGCCAGCAGAAACGATCATGTCGTCGGCTCGGGCCGCAAAGTGGAAATAGCCCTCTTCGTCCTGATAGAAAGCATCGCCGGTCAGATTCCAGCCGCCCCGGACATAATCCTTCTGACGCGTATCGGCGAGATAGCGGCAACCAATCGGCCCGCGCACGGCGAGCTTGCCCACCGTGCCGCGCGGCACCTCGTTCATCGAGTCGTCGACGATGATCGCCTCATAGCCCGTGAGCGGGCGTCCGGTGCAGGCAGGCCTGCCCTCCCCCAGCCGGTTGGAGATGAAAACATGCAGCATCTCGGTAGCGCCGATACCATCGAGGATCGGTTTACCGGTCTTGCGTGTCCATTCTTCAAACACAGGACCCGGCAGGGTTTCTCCGGCGGATACTGCAATACGCAGCGATGACAGATCTGCCCCACCATCCATTGCGGCCAGCATGGCGCGATAGGCCGTCGGCGCGGTGAAGCAGATCGTGGCCTGATGTTCCTCAATGATCTCTGGCATTTTGGTGGGGCGGCGTTCTCAAGAAGCACACCGCAGGCGCCGAAACGAAGCGGAAACACCACGAGGCCACCGAGACCGAATGTGAAGGCAATCGGTGGCGAACCGACAAAGACATCCTCCGGCTGAACCTGCAGCACTTCTTTCGCATAGGCATCCGCGATGATGAGGATATCACGGTGAAAGTGCATCGTAGCCTTGGGGATGCCGGTTGAACCGGACGTGAAGCCCAGCAAGGCCACATCATCACGCCCTGTTTGCACGGCGGCAAATTCCCTGGACTTGGCAAGGGCTGCCCGGTCCAGTTCGCCATCATGGCCGTCGGTTCCGTCGAAGGAGACGATGCGCTTGAGGAACTGGCTCTGGCTACCCGCCTCCACCAGCTCATCCATCAGCCGATGGTCGCACAGAGCCAGCGAAATTTCCGCCTTTTCGAGATATTTCAGCAATTCGCCCGAACGCATCATTGGCATGGTATTGACGACCACAGCCCCCGCCTTGGTTGCCGCCAGCCAGCAGGCGATCATGGCCGGATTGTTGCCAGAGCGGATGAGAACGCGATTGCCTGGCTGGAGGCCGTAATCCTCGATCAGCGCCCGCGCCAGCTGATTGGTCCATTCCGTCAGTTCGCGGTAAGTGCGCTTTCGGCCAACGCCGATCAGCGCCACGCGGTCGCCGAACCCTTTCTCCACCATACGGTCCGTGAGCTCCACAGCCGCGTTGAGATATTCGGGGTAGTCAAAGCCCTGCAGATTGATTTCCGGCCACTCTTCAAAGGGCGGAAGATGGTCGCGCGCGAAGGTATCCGCGTGTCCGGTTGGACCCAGATTCATGTCAGTTCCCCTATTCGCAAACATTTGGTCTGCACGCCTTGCTGGTTTTCCAGGTGGCGTATTTTGATTTTTGGAAAGACTGGCACAGGTCCAAAAGCTCGGCAAGAAAAATCTTTTAAGCTTATAATGATTTTTCCTGAACGGTGACACGGCGACGCGAACGAGCCGCCATCCTGGCTTCGCGCAGCAGTCTCTGATCGGATGGCATGTTCAAGTGATGTGTGACGAACTACTCGGCGTCTTCGAGTTCGCCACGGCTCATGTGCCGGATGGTGGAATTCTTGACCTGACCGACATGCGTCAGCAAACCGGCCAAAACGATCGGGTCCACATCCACCATCAACTCTTTCAGCCAGGCCTCATGCGCCTGCGCCATGCGGCTGAAGATCTCACGGCCGCGCGGCGTCAGCTTCGCAACGGTCACACGCCGATCCTGCCCCAGTCTTTCGCGAACCAACATCCCATCCGCTTCAAGCCGCTCGACAAGGGCCGTGATGTTGCCGTTCGTGACCATGGTCAGTTGGGAAAGCTCACCCAGACGCAGGCCATCGGGTTGACGGTAAAGCTGGGAGAGCACGTCGAACTGCGGCAGCGTGCTGTTGAACTCCAGCCTGAGCCGGCGGCGAATTTCCTGAGACACGAGGCGGGTGGTGGAAAGCAGACGCAGCCACAACCGCAGTTCCAGCTTCTTGCCTTCCTGCGTATCCGCAACAATCGCCTCGATATCATTCAACATGCGATTCCTCTGCCCCGTCCTATCGGAGTGCTGATGAATGATGCCGATGTCAAGCTTGATCATTCAAGATTCAAGCAAATCGAGGTGTCTGAAAGATGCCGGAAAAGCCTCCGATTTTTCCAGTTGACAATGCTCGAATGTCAAATATTTTAATCTTAAAATAATTGGCGCGCATGAACTTGCGTCAACAATGAAGGGAACGGCAATGAAGATTGTCTGCATCGGCGGAGGTCCGGCTGGCCTCTATTTCGGCCTTCTCATGAAGAAATTCCATCCGGAACACGACGTGACGGTGGTGGAGCGCAACCGCCCCTATGATACCTTCGGCTGGGGCGTTGTCTTTTCGGATCAGACCATGCAGTCCATGCGGCATTGGGATCCGGAAAGCGCTGGCGAAATCCAGGATGCCTTCAACCATTGGGACGACATCGAGGTTCTGTTCAAGGGCACGCGTCAGCGCACCAGCGGCCATGGCTTTGTCGGCATTGGCCGCCGCAAGCTTTTGAACATTCTGCAGGCTCGCTGCGAAGCGCTCAGCGTCAATCTACAATTCGAGACCGAGGCCGAAAGCGATCTGGATTTTCCGGATGCCGACCTCGTCATTGCCTCCGATGGCGTGAACTCGCGCATTCGAGCCAAATATTCGGACGTCTTCCAGCCAGATCTCGTGGTTCGTCCCAATCGCTACATCTGGCTTGGCACCAACAAGCTTTTCGACGCCTTCACCTTCGATTTCCGCAAGACGGATCACGGTTGGTTTCAGGCGCATATCTACAAGTTTGACGACAAGACCTCGACGTTTATCATCGAGACGACAGAAGAAGCCTATCAGGCCCACAAGCTTGGTGAGATGTCGCAGGACGAGTCGATCAAGTTCTGCGATGACCTTTTCGCCGAAACGCTGGAAGGTTCATCCCTGATGACGAATGCCCGGCATATGCGGGGTTCAGCATGGCTGAACTTTCAGCGGCTGATTTGCGGCAAATGGAGCCACTTCAACGGCAACAGCCATGTGGTGCTGATGGGCGACGCCGCACATACGGCGCATTTCGCCATCGGCTCCGGCACCAAGCTTGCAATCGACGATGCGATTGAGCTGACCAACCAGTTCCAGAAGCTCGGACATGGCAAGGAGAACATTCCAGCCGTCCTGACAGCGTATGAGGAAATCCGCCGGGTCGATGTTGCCCGCATCCAGAACGCTGCCCGCAACGCCATGGAATGGTTCGAAGTCGTTGGGACGCGTTATGCCGATACGCTGGAACCGGAGCAGTTCATGTATTCGATGCTGACCCGTTCGCAGCGGATCAGCCACGAGAACCTTCGCCTGCGCGACAAAACCTGGCTGGAGGGCTATGAGCGTTGGTTCGCCGCCAAGCAGGGCTTGAATGTCCAGGAAGGTGAACGCTGCCTGCCGCCCATGTTCACGCCCTACCGCCTGCGTGACGTGACCTTGCCAAACCGCATCGTTGTCTCGCCCATGGCCATGTATTCCGCGAAGGATGGCATGCTGGACGATTTCCATCTCGTTCACCTGGGAAGCCGTGCCCTTGGCGGTGCTGGCCTCATCTTTGCGGAAATGACCTGCGTTTCGCCCGATGCCCGCATCACACCCGGATGCCTTGGTCTCTGGAGCGATGAGCAGACGGCTGGCTGGAAGCGCTTCGTCGATTTCGTCCATAACAACAGCGCCGCCAAGGTCGGCATCCAGCTCGGCCATGCAGGCCGCAAGGGTGCGACCAAGCTCGCCTGGGAAGGCATAGATCAGCCGCTGGACGAAGGCGCGTGGCCACTTCTGTCAGCCTCCGCCCTGCCCTATCTGAAGCACAGCCAGGTGCCGAAGGCGATGGATCGTACCGACATGGACCGCGTGAAGGCAGACTTTGTTGCCGCCACAAAGCGGGCTGCAGAAGCCGGGGCAGACTGGTTGGAGTTCCACGCCGCCCACGGATACCTGATGTCTTCCTTCCTCTCACCGCTGACCAATCGGCGCGAAGACGAATATGGCGGCAGTCACGAAAACCGCGTGCGCTATCCACTGGAAGTGTTCAAAGCCATTCGCGAGATCTGGCCTCAGAATAAGCCGATCTCCGTCCGCCTGTCCTGCCACGACTGGGCCGACGGTGGAAATACGCCGGAAGATGCGGCGATCTTCGCGGAAATATTCAAGGAGGCCGGTGCCGATCTCATCGATTGCTCCTCCGGTCAGGTATCGAAGGAAGAGAAGCCGGTTTATGGCCGCCTGTTCCAGACGCCGTTCTCCGACAAGATCCGCAACGAGATCGGCATACCGACCATCGCCGTGGGCGCAATCTCCGAAGCCGACCATGCCAATTCCATCATTGCCGCAGGACGCGCCGATCTCTGCGCCGTGGCCCGTCCACATCTGGCTGATCCGGCCTGGGCCTTGCACGAGGCCGCAAAGATTGGCTTGAAGGATGTACCGTGGCCGAAGCAGTACATGTCCGGCAAGTACCAGTACGAATCCGGTCTCGAACGCGCTGCGGCACCGGCGAAGTGATCCGCTATGGCTGGCATTGAAAACAGACACGTATTGGTCACCGGCGCTGGAAGCGGAATAGGCGCTGCCATCGCCCGCCGCCTGCATGAGGGCGGCGCAAGACTGACGATTGCCGGTCGCCGCCGGGAGCCGCTACAGGCACTGGCGGAAGGGCTTGGAAACGAGCGGATTTTGGTTGCCTCGGGTTTCGATGTCACCGATCCAAAGGCCATTGAAAGCGGGCTTGCGCAGGCACGTGAAGCCTTCGGACCGGTTACCATTCTCGTCAACAATGCTGGCGAAGCCCCAAGCGCACCCTTCGAAAAGACGGGGCTGGAGCTTTGGTCGAAGGTTCTGAATGTCGATCTGACCGGCGTATTCAACGTCACGCAAGCGGTCCTGCCCGATTTGAAAGCCCATGGCGCAGGCGCGCGCATCATCAACATTGCCTCCACCGCAGGCCTGACCGGCTATGCTTACGTCTCGGCCTATTGCGCGGCAAAGCACGGCGTTGTGGGTCTGACGCGGGCGCTTGCGCTGGAACTGGCGAAGAAGGGTATCACGGTCAACGCCGTCTGCCCCGGCTTTACCGATACGCCGATCATTGCCCGTTCCATCGAAGAGATCGTCGCCAAGACAGGGCGCACGCCAGAGCAGGCGCTGACCGAGTTCACAAAGAGCAATCCGCAGGGACGCCTGGTCACGCCGGAAGAAGTGGCCGAGACAGTCGCGTGGCTCGCGCTGCCCCTGTCGCAATCCATCAACGGCCAGGCCATTGCGGTGGCGGGCGGCGAAGTCTTGTCCGGCTGAGCCACAGGGAGGAAGCATGCCTTTTACAATCTCGAAGCCAATGCGGTTCGGCGACTGCGACCTGACCGGAATCGCCTATCACCCGGCCTATCTTTCCATGTTGGTCGATGTAAACGAGGCAATGTTCGCCTCCTTCGGAGTGACATGGAAAGAAATCATGTTCGAGCGCAAGCTCGGCTTGCCGACCGTGACGCTGAACCTCGAATTCAAGAAGCCCGCCGTCTATGGCGACGTGCTGGATTTTGCCGTGCATGTGCGCGCCATTGGCCGCGCCTCACTGGACCTTGAAACTATCGTTACCGTCCGCGGCGACATCATCTGGACGGTGCGTCAGCGCATCGTGATGACTTCGCTTGAAGATCACAAATCTCATCCATGGCCCGACGATGTCAGGGCCGGACTGACCCGTTACCTGGAGCCTTCCCATGATGCATGAAATAATCCAGCCGGAAGGCTGGGCCAAGCCGATTGGCTATTCCAACGGCATCAGCGCCCGTGGGCGCATCGTTCAGGTGGGCGGTCAGATCGGCTGGGATGAGCAGTGCGAGTTTCATTCCGACGATTTTGTCGAGCAGGTGCGGCAGACGCTGCTGAATATCGTCAGTGTTCTCTCGGCCGCAGATGCCAAGCCGGAACACCTGATCCAGATGACCTGGTATTTCACGGATCGCGAAGCCTACAAGACGCGCATGAAAGAGATCGGCGCCGTCTATCGCGAGATCATCGGACGCCACTTCCCGCCCATGGCCGCCGTGCAGGTTGTCGCGCTGATGGAAGACCGCGCCAAGATCGAGATCCAGGCGCTGGCCGTCGTGCCGGATTGAGCACCAAGGTCACTCAGAGGATGTCTAGTTATCTAGACATCTAGCCATCTATACAGGTTCTAGAGGAGGATTTCATGAGCAACAAGGTTATGCCCGTCGTGACCCGCAAGGGTCAGGAAGATACCGGAACCGGCCAGTCCGGCGGATGTGTGCGTATTTCCGGCGTCAGCCCGCAGCACACCCCGGCGACCAAGATCTGGTTCGGCAAGGTTTCCAACGAGCCGGGCTACCGCTCCTATCCACACCACCATGGCGAAGCCGAAACCGGCGGCTATGTGCTGAAGGGAAAGGGCCGCATCTATTTCGGCGAGAACTGGCAGGAATTCATCGACATGGAAGAAGGCGACTTCATCTTTGTGCCGCCGAACTGGCCGCATATTGAGGTCAATATGTCCACGACCGAGGAACTGGTGTGGCTCACAACCCGCACGCCGGATAACATCGTGGTCAATCTGCCAGATGTGGATGACAGTGTTCTGGTTGGATATCGGCGGGCCTGATGAAACTCCTTCGCCATGGACCGGCAGGCGCCGAAAAGCCTGCCATTCTCGACGCCGAGGGCAAGATCCGCGATCTCTCCGGCATCCTCAGCGATCTCGGTGGAGAGGCGCTGTCGGACGCATCACTCGACCGCCTCCGTCAGATCGGTCTCTCGACCCTGCCGGTGGTTGACCCGCAGCGCATCGGCGCCTGTGTCAGCCGTCCGGGCAAGTTCATCTGCGTCGGCCTGAACTATGCCGACCACGCAAAGGAAACCGGCAAGGCACCACCGGAAGAGCCGATCTTGTTCATGAAGGCGACGAATGCCGTCGTCGGTCCGAATGACGATGTGGAAATCCCGCGCGGGTCGTTGAAGACCGACTGGGAGGTGGAACTCGGCGTCGTGATCGGGACCCGTGCAAAATACGTGACTGAGGCTGAAGCGCTCAGCCACGTGGCGGGCTATTGCGTCGTCAATGATGTTTCTGAGCGCGCCTTCCAGTCAGAGCGTGGCGGGCAATGGACTAAGGGCAAGAGCCACGACACCTTCGGCCCGATCGGCCCATGGCTGGTGACGCGCGACGAGGTGCCAGACCCGCAAAACCTGTCGCTGTGGCTGGATGTGGATGGCGTGCGCCGCCAGACCGGCAATACGAATACGATGATCTTCGGTGTCGCCCATCTCGTCAGCTATATCAGCCAGTTCATGACACTGGAGCCGGGCGATATCATCGCGACTGGAACACCTCCGGGCGTTGGCATGGGTATCAAACCGGAACCGGTGTTCCTGAGAGCCGGTCAGGTCATGACGCTTGGCATTGAGGGCCTTGGCGAACAAAAGCAGACCACTGTCGAATCGAGGGCCTGACCATGACGTCACAGGGAGAACTTGCTGGCAAACTGGCGATTGTCACCGGTGGCGCGCGCGGACAGGGTGAGGCGGAAGCCCGACTCTTCGCGTCTCACGGCGCCGCCGTCATCATCGCAGATGTGCTGACGGCGGAAGGTGAAGCTTTGGAGAAAACGCTCACCGAGGAAGGTCATCAGGCACGGTTCATGGCGCATGACGTGACCAGCCCGGAAAGCTGGGCAAAGGTTGTCAACCTTGCCCGCGAATGGCAGGGCCGTCTCGATATCCTCGTCAACAATGCCGGGATCATCAATCGCTCGACGGTTGGCTCGACAGAGCTTGAAGCCTGGGAACGTCTGCTGAAGGTCAACCTCACCGGTGCCTTTCTTGGCATCCGTGCCGTGACCGATCTGATGGCGGAAAATGGCGGTGGCTCCATCGTCAATATTTCCTCCAACAGCGCGTTCTCTGGTCATTACGATCCGGCTTATACCGCCAGCAAATGGGGCCTGCGTGGGCTGACGAGAAGTGCAGCCATGGAACTGGCGGGCAAGGCCATTCGCGTCAACGCAGTTTGCCCCGGCCTCGTCGTTACCGGTCTCAATGCCAGCAGCCCGCATTTGAAGCCGATGATCGAGATGACGCCGATGAAGCGCTCGGGCGCTCCGGAGGAGATTGCGGAACTGGTTCTGTTTCTCGCCTCCTCGCGCTCCGCTTTCATCACCGGCGAAGACTTTGTCATTGATGGCGGGTTTACCGCAGGTGCCGCCTATCGTCGGGTCGCCGTCGAGACCGGCATATTCTAGGGTGAGGACCTCATCATCTTGTTGAAATGGTGTGAGGCGATCCGGATGAGATACGAGGCGAAAAACGCAGGCGATACTAAAGTATCGGCGAGGCTTTTCAACGATGTAGCTCGCCGGATCGACCACATTCGAAGAACGCGTGAACGGCTTCAATCTACTGTGTCGAAGCACTTGAATGGGTCTGGAACCCATCCATGCGTGCTTCTCCTTGCATATTTTTGCCGTTCATCGCGCCATTTCAAAAATATGATGGGGTCCTCACCCTAAGGCCCGCATGGCCAAATATCGGGAATTTGCGACCGGGCGGAGGAACGCCCGGTAAGCTTTCATGTGCTTCATCGCTAATGGCGCAAGCAACGCTCAAGAATTTATTCTAAGCTTAAAATAATTCTTGTGGTCTGAAATGACCTGTGACAACCTGCTAAACAACAAAGTGCCGGGCGGTTGCATTGGTGAGCGCAGTTGAGCATAAAGGTTCTCCAAAGAACCGAATGAAAAATAACAATAATCGGGAACAGCAACAGAAAACGGAGTGCATCGGATGAAAACTTCTCTTTTGGCTGCGACTGCAGCATTGATGCTGGGCAGCGCCTGCATGGCTTCCGCTGAACCGGTCAAGATCGGCCTCATCACGACATTGTCGGGCGGCGGCGCAGGACTTGGTGTCGATACGCGCGATGGCTTCATGCTCGCTATCAAGCAATCGGGCCGCAAGGACGTTACCGTCGTCACCGAGGATGATGCCCAGAAGCCGGAACTTGCGGTGCAGATTGCCGACAAGATGATCCAGAGCGAAAATGTTGACGTCCTGACGGGCATCGTCTGGTCGAACCTTCTCATGGCCGTTCAGCCGGGCGTCGTGGCGCAGGGCAAGTTCTACGTCTCGACCAACGCAGCCCCTGCGGCGCTTGCCGGTGCCAAGTGCGATCCGCTCTACTTCAACGCCGCCTACCAGAACGACAATCTTCACGAAGCCATGGGCGAATATGCCAACAAAGGCTACAAGAAGATGTTCATCATGGCGCCGAACTATCCGGCGGGCAAGGATTCGCTGACCGGCTTCAAGCGCTACTACAAGGGCACTGTTGCCAACGAGGTTTATACTCAGGTCGGCCAGACGGATTACGCCGCTGAAATCGCCCAGATCCGCGCATCCGGTGCCGATGGGGTGTTCGTCTTCCTTCCCGGCGGCATGGGCATCGCCTTCATGAAGCAGTATGCGCAATCCGGCGTGAAGACACCGATCATTGGCCCCGGCTTCTCCTTCAGCCAGGACGTGCTGCCCGCTATTGGCGATGCTGCGCTTGGCGTGAAAGCGTCCGGCCAGTGGGTGAAGGACCTCGACAACGCTGCCAACAAGGCCTTCGTACCAGCCTTTGAAAAGGAATATGGCCGCCTGCCTTCCATCTATGCCGTGCAGGCTTTCGATGCGGCGCAACTGATCCTTTCGGCCTCGTCCAAGGCCAGCGTGAAGGATGCCAAGGCGTTTGCAGCCGCACTCAATGCGGCCGATATCAAATCGCCACGCGGCAACTTCAAGTTCAACACCAATCGTCACCCGATCCAGGACATCTATGTGACCGAAGTGGTAAAGGAAAACGGCGTTCTGACCAACAAGACCGTCGAGAAGATCTTCACCGATCACAGCGATGCCTACGCCAAGGAATGCAAGAAGTAAGGCGGGCAGACTTGTGACCTTCGCACTTGCCCTCGAGCAATTGCTGAACGGCGTTCAGCTCGGTTTCATGCTGTTTCTGATGGCGGCCGGGCTGACTCTCGTCTTCGGCGTCATGGGCCTGATCAATCTGGCCCATGGCTCGCTCTACATGGTCGGCGCATTCGCCTGCGCCGCCGTGGCGGCAGCCACCGGTTCGTTCTGGTTGGGCCTTGCCGCAAGCCTGGCCTTTGCAGCGGGCGCTGGTGCCCTGATGGAGATTACCGTCATCCGCAGGCTTTATAATCGGGACCATCTGGAACAGGTGCTGGCGACTTACGCACTCATCCTGATCTTTTCGGAAGGCACGCGCTGGCTGTTCGGTTCATTTCCGCTCTATCTCGACATACCACCACTTCTGCAAGGCGCTGTTTCTCTGCCTGGCGGCGCGCAATATCCACTCTATCGGCTCGCCATTATCATCACGGGCGCTCTTGTGGCTGGAGGTCTCTACCTGCTGATCTCGCGCACCCGGCTCGGAATGCGCATTCGTGCCGGTGAAAGTGACCGCGAAATGATTGCGGCTCTCGGCGTCGATATTCGCACACTTTACACGTTGGTCTTTGCACTGGGTGCAGCACTGGCCGGACTTGCGGGTGCCATGGTGGGGGCTATCCAGTCGGTTCAGGTGGGCATGGGCGAACCGGTTCTGATCTTCGCTTTCGTGGTCATCATCATCGGCGGCATAGGCTCCATCAAGGGCGCTTTCGTCGGCGCGCTGACTGTTGGCGTCGTGGATACGATGGGGCGCTTCCTGCTGCCGCAGATATTGACCCTTTTCGTATCACCTGCCGATGCCAAGCCCATGGGAGCGGCCATCGCATCCATGCTGATCTATCTGGTCATGGCCTTCATTCTGGCAGTCAAACCGCGCGGCCTTTTTCCGGCTCAGGCGTGAGGACATAAGACGATGAATCGCGAGGTTTCAATAAACGCAGCCATGGCGCTGGCGCTGCTTGCCGTGCCCATCATCGCGCTGCAAATAGGCCAGACCTTCACCATCACGCTGGCAACACGCATCGCCATTCTGGCACTTGCCGCAACCGGGCTCAATCTTGCCCTTGGCCTCGGCGGCCTCGTTTCCTTCGGTCATGCGGCCTTCTTCGGGATTGGCGGCTATGCCGCAGGCATTCTATCTGCCCACGCGCTGTCCGGTGAACCGATGATGTTCGGCTTCGAAGGATCGCAATCCATGCCGGTCATCTGGCTGGTCGCAGCCGTCCTTGCCGGTCTCATAGGGCTTGGAATCGGCGTCGTCAGCCTCAGAACGTCCGGCGTCTACTTCATCATGATTACGCTCGCCTTCGCGCAGATGATCTTTTACTTCGCGATCTCCTGGCCTGCCTATGGCGGCGAAGACGGTCTGTCGATTGCCGTTCGCAACGGGTTTCCCGGCTTGAACACCATGCGCCCGATGGAGTTTTTCCTGGTGGCCTATGGCCTGCTGATGCTGACGCTTGGCCTGTTTTCACTGATACGCTCATCCCGCTTCGGTGCAGCCTTGCAGGCCGTGCGGCAGAACGATGTTCGCGTTGCCTCCATCGGCATCAAGCCCTTCCCTATCCGCCTGACGGCCTTCGTGCTGTCTGCCATGATCACCGCGCTCGCCGGTGCTCTCTATGCGGACCTCAACCGCTTCGTCAGCCCGTCCATGTTCTCCTGGCACATGTCCGGCGAACTGATCGTGCTGATCATTCTGGGTGGAACGGGCCGGCTGTTCGGGCCGCTTGCCGGTGCCGCTCTCTATGTCATCCTGGAATTCGTACTGGGCGGCATGACCGAGCGCTGGCAGTTCTTCCTCGGTCTCATTCTGCTCGCCGTCGTCCTGTTCGCGCGGGGCGGGGTCATGGGTCTTCTGGCCGGAAAGGCACGTCATGGCTGAGAATGCTGTTCTTGAAATCAACGGCCTTGAAAAAAGCTTCGGTGCGTTGAAGGCGACAGACAATGTGAGCCTGACGCTGCGACCCGGCGAAATCCATGCGCTCATCGGGCCGAACGGGGCTGGCAAATCGACGCTCATTCACCAGATCTGCGGCACGCTGAAACAGGACAAAGGCACGATCCATCTCGGCGGTCAGGATGTCAGCAGTTTGAGTGTCGCAGATCGAGCCCGTCTCGGTCTGGGACGTACGTTTCAGATCTCGTCGCTGGCGGGAGAGTTTTCCGCGCTGCGCAACGTGATGCTGGCGGTGCAGGCACAGCAAGGCTCCAGCTTCCACTTCTTCAAACCTGTGTTGAAGGACAAGTCCCTCACAGAGGCCGCAATGGAGCGGTTGTCTCGTGTGGGTCTCGCCGATCGCGCCCATGTTCCGGCTGCCGAACTTTCCCATGGGGAAAAGCGGCAACTCGAAATCGCGATTGCACTGGCACTCGATGTGCGCGCATTCTTGCTGGATGAGCCCATGGCCGGAATGGGACCTGAAGGTTCCAAGACACTAACCCGTTTTCTGGATGGTTTGCGGCGGGAAGCCCCTATTCTTCTGGTGGAGCACGACATGGATGCGGTTTATGCGCTGGCGGACCGGATTTCCGTTCTCGTCTACGGACGCATCATCGCGACAGGCACGGTCGATCAGATCCGAAACGATCCAACCGTGCGTACCGCTTATCTGGGGGATCACGCCTGATGCTGCTGGATGTTCAGGAGATTACGGCCTTCTACGGTTCAAGCCAGGCACTGTTCGGTGTCAATCTTTCGCTTTCAGAGGGCGAGGTGGTGGCGCTCATGGGGCGCAACGGCATGGGCAAATCCACCACCATCAAGGCAATCTGCAACCTCGTACCGCCACGCGACGGCAACATAGCTTTTGGTGGCGTTACCACCCGCGCCATGCCGACACACAAGGTCGCAAGACTGGGGATCGGCCTTGTGCCGGAAGGAAGACGTTGCTTCCCCAATCTCACCGTATACGAAAATCTGGTTACGGCGGCGCGGCCGGGGCCGTGGACCCTTGAGCGCATCTCGAAGCTATTTCCCCGGCTCGAAGAGCGGAAAAACCAGCTTGCGCGGTCGCTTTCCGGTGGTGAACAGCAGATGCTGGCGGTTGGGCGCGCATTGATGACCAATCCGCGCCTGCTCATCCTCGACGAGGCGACAGAAGGTCTGGCCCCTGTCATCCGACAGGATATCTGGCGGGCCATCCGCTCGCTTAAAGCAGACGGCCTTTCCATTCTCGTGGTGGACAAGACGTTATCGGAACTTCTTCCGGTGGCCGACCGCTGCGTGGTGCTGGAGAACGGCAAGACGGTCTGGACCGGCGCGCCGCACGCGCTGACTGCGGATCTGCAGGATCGTTATCTGGGGGTTTGAAGGCACAAAGAAGGGCCCGCCGATCAGGCGGATCCTCCCAATTTAAGACTGGTTCAATCAGACAGCGAGATCGAAGCGATCCGCGTTCATGACCTTCGTCCAGGCCGCGACGAAGTCACGGACGAACTTTTCCTGTGCATCGTCCTGCGCATAGACTTCCGCATAGGCGCGCAGGATGGAGTTGGAACCGAACACCAGATCCACGCGCGTTGCGGTGTACTTGGTGACGCCGGTCTTGCGATCAACGATGTCATAGGAGTTCTTGCCGGTCGGCTTCCAGGTGAACTTCATGTCCGTCAGGTTGACGAAGAAGTCGTTGGTGAGTTGGCCTTCGCGATCCGTGAACACGCCGTGCTTGCTGCCACCGTAATTGGTGCCGAGCACACGCAAGCCGCCCAGCAGAACCGTGGTTTCCGGACCAGTGAGGCCCATCAACTGGGCGCGGTCCAGAAGCATTTCTTCCGGGCTCACGACATAATCCTTTTTGGCCCAGTTGCGGAAGCCATCGGCAAGAGGCTCCAAAACCGAGAAGCTGGCCGCATCGGTCTGCTCTGCCGTGGCATCGCCACGACCCGGGGCGAACGGAACGTTCACATTGAAGCCGGCAGCCTTTGCAGCCTGCTCAACACCGACATTACCGCCGAGGACGATGACATCGGCAAGGCTCGCACCGAATTCGGCAGCGATAGGCTGCAGAACGGCCAGAACCTTGGCAAGACGGGCAGGCTCATTGCCTTCCCAATCCTTCTGCGGGGCAAGGCGGATGCGGGCACCGTTGGCACCGCCGCGAAGGTCCGAACCACGGAAGGTGCGGGCGCTGTCCCATGCGGTTGCGACCAGTTCGGCGGTGGAGAGGCCGGATGCTGCAATCTTCGCCTTGACCGCATCGACGTTATAACCCGTCGTGCCAGCCGGAATTGGATCCTGCCAGATCAGATCTTCGGTCGGAGCTTCCGGGCCAATGTAGCGAACGCGAGGCCCAAGATCGCGGTGCGTCAGCTTGAACCATGCGCGGGCAAAGGTGTCGTTGAAGTAGTCCGGATTCGCCATGAACTTTTCACAGATGGCGCGGTAGGTCGGATCGACCTTCATGGCCATGTCGGCATCGGTCATCATCGGCATGCGACGAATGGACGGATCGCTGGCGTCAACCGGCTTGTCCTCTTCCTTGATGCCGATCGGCTGCCACTGGTGCGCGCCAGCAGGGCTCTTCGTCAGTTCCCAGTCATAGCCGAACAGAAGCTGGAAATAGCCCATATCGAACACGGTCGGGTTCGTGGTCCAAGCCCCTTCGATACCGGAGGTAACTGCAAGGCTCGCCTTGCCGTTCTGGTGCGGATTGGTCCAGCCGAAGCCCTGGTTTTCGATGCCTGCTGCTTCCGGCTCAGGGCCGAGTTCCTGCGCCAGGCCATTGCCGTGCGCCTTGCCGACCGTGTGACCACCAGCGGTCAGGGCTGCGGTTTCTTCGTCATTCATCGCCATGCGGGCAAAGGTTTCGCGGATCTGGGCCGCTGTCGCCAGCGGATCCGGATTGCCGTTCACACCTTCCGGATTGACGTAAATGAGGCCCATCTGCACCGCGGCAAGCGGGTTTTCCATCGTGTTCGGCTTGGTAACATCATCGTAGCGCGTGTCGGACGGCGCCAGCCATTCCTTTTCCGCGCCCCAGTAAACGTCCTTTTCCGGACCCCAAATATCCGGGCGACCGAAGGAGAAACCAAAGGTCTTCAGGCCCATGTCTTCGTAGGCAACGGTGCCCGCGAAAAGAATGAGGTCAGCCCAGGAAATCTTGTTGCCATACTTCTTTTTCAGCGGCCACAGGAGACGGCGTGCCTTGTCAAGGCTCGCATTATCAGGCCAGGAATTTAGTGGAGCGAAACGAATGTTGCCGGAGCCGCCACCACCGCGGCCATCCGCCAGACGGTAGGAACCGGCAGAATGCCAGGCAAGACGGATCATCAGACCGCCGTAATGGCCCCAGTCTGCAGGCCACCACTCCTGGCTGTCGCGCAACAGAGCCTTCATGTCGGCCTTCAGGGCAGCGACATCGAGCGACTTGACGGCTTCGCGATAGTTAAAACCCTTGTCGAGCGGGTTCGTCTTGGCATCGTGCTGGTGCAAGATGTCGAGATTGAGGGCGTTTGGCCACCAGGCGACAGTCGATTGGCCGGAAACGGTGTTGCCACCGTGCATGACCGGACATTTGCCGGCTGAGTTCGTTTTATGCGCGTCCATGATGTTCTCCGACGATCGTTCCGTTTATTTCGGTAAGCTGGCAGGTGATACCAATGTAGTGTGAAAACAAATTGTCCTTAGGTAAATCATCCCGGCAGAGGCCTAGCAGACGAGTTCCATAGTTTCCAATTGTATATTCCTAACGGTTCGATATGCTGCGGTTATGATTGGCCTTTCCATGAAGCATTTGCGATATTTCGAATCCTTGGCCCGACACCGCCATTTCGGGCGCGCAGCGGAAGATTGTTCCATCTCGCAACCGGCGCTTTCCGTCCAAATCAAAGAGTTGGAAGAGCTGATCGGAGCACCTCTGGTGGAGCGGGGGCGACGCCAGATCCATCTCACAGGATTGGGCGAGGTTTTTGCTGACCGGGCAGGCGCGATTTTGCGTTCTGTTGACGAATTGGCAGATCTTGCCCGTTCCACCCAAGGGCCCTTGAGCGGACGGCTGCGGATCGGCGTCATACCGACGGTTGCACCCTATCTCTTGCCGGACATCATGAAGGCTATTACTGCTCGCTATCCTCTGGTGGATGCTCGCCCCAGGGAAGCGATTACACAAAAACTGATAGAGGATCTTGTCGACGGTAAGCTGGATGTGGCAATCGTTGCCCTGCCCATTTCCGAAGCTTCGCTTGAGGAGGTTCCCCTTTTCGAGGAGGAATTCGTTCTTGTCAGGCCGATCGAAGATGCCGACAAGCCGGTGCCAAGCGCGGACATGCTGAAGCAGATGCGGCTGCTACTGCTTGAAGAAGGACATTGCTTCCGCGAGCAGGCCCTTTCCTTCTGCAACATACCAAGTGCGCCGCCACGCGACCTGATGGAGGGGAGCTCGCTCTCCACCCTCGTGCAAATGGTCGGCGCGGGAATAGGCGTAACCCTTATCCCTCACATGGCCATCGACATAGAGGCGCATAGAGCAAACGTTTCCGTGTCGCATCTCGCCGATCCCAAGCCGACGCGTACGATCGGCATCGTGTGGCGCCACTCGACCCCGCTGGCAGCACAGTTCGGCCAGATCATCGAAATCATCAGAGGCCTTGGCATGGAAAAGCAGAATTGCAGGACGACACGGATCGGCACCTGAAAGTCCGCCTGTAAGAATTGAATTGTTTGCACATACGTGCAGACTTCATCAAGTTCGTGACGCTTCAGATAGGCGGACCTTTAATTGGCCGGAGCACAGGGCAGACTTCTGCCGTCCCATCATTTTCAACGCAGGCGCGATTGCGCTGGCGGGCTAAGGTACCGCGCGACAGACGCATATGAAAAGACCACAAGATTATCTGACGGAAACAGATGGTCGTCGATAGAAATTTTTGCGCCAGCATTTGTTGACGACTTTACTGGTAGCTATTTCGTGAGCGCGCCCGATATCTCCTCCCTGCGACTCCTGCTCTACTGGGCAAGCTCAGCGGCAACTATCAGATTGCTTCTACCACCGCTCTCATCCTACTTATTCCGTCGATTGCGTTCATGCTGATCGTTGAACGCTTTCTACGGGCAGATGTGCTTTTCAAGGTGGGCCGGTAATGGCAGAGAAAAATGGCACGGATGAAATAGAGTTGCCGCGCTTCATCAGTGCGCATGAAGTCGCGCAACGCGCAGGTGTATCTCGCTCTGCGGTTTCCCGCACCTTCACGCACGGAGCGAGTGTCTCCTCCGCAACCCGAGAGAAGGTGATCCGGGCAGCGGAAGAGCTTGGTTATCAGGTCAATGATCTTGCGCGCGGACTGCTGGCCAACCGCAGCCAATTGATTGGCATGATCGCTTCCGATGCGGAAACCCCGTTCCGATCGCAGCAGATCGCTGCCCTTTCGCGCCTGCTGATCGAAAGTGGCAGAGTTCCGGTTCTGATCACAACTGATCAGACAGAAGCAGGCCGTGCCTCGCATGCAACCCTTCTGCGCTATCGGGCGGAAGCCACGATCATCCTCTCAGGCATGCCATCCAAGGCATTTGTGGATCTGGCACAGCGCAACGGTCAACCACTGATTGCCATTGGCCGAAGCGAAGTGGGGCCGGACCATATCCGCATCAACAATGCGCTGGCAGCAGAAACGGCGGTGGGCCTTTTTGCTGCGCGAGGCATGCGCCACATCGGCCTCATAACATCCTCCGTTGGTAGCCCAAACCTAGTAGAACGCGAAGAGGCCTATACACGCAAGGCAAGGGACCTCGGCCTCGAAGTTCATGTCGAACGCGCCGAGCGCACCAATTATGATGGCGGAACGCTGGCCGCATCGCTGCTTCTGACCAAGGAACGTAAGATCGAAGGTGTTTTCTGCGTCAACGATCTCATGGCGTTCGGGCTGATGGATTATGCCCGTGACGTGCTGGGTCTTGCGATCCCGGCTGATCTCTCGGTCATCGGGCTGGATGACGTACCTGAAGCCCGCTGGGGCGCCTACCGACTGACCACCTTCCAGCAGAATGCGGAGCGCCAGGCACGGGAAATCTTGCAGGTTCTGGAGCAACGGTTGAAGGAGCCGACCGCGCCGCCAATCGTCTCCCAACTTGATCTGCCTCTGGTTGTCCGCAAGACTGTCAGGCCCTTGCCTGCAGAAATACCAGAATTTTCAAAAGGAAACCAAGCCGAATGAGCGAATGGCACTCGATCTGGTCAAGTGGGCCGACCCGCAAGGTGATACGCTTCACGGACATCGTGGGCACCGCTTCAGCACAGTCCATCCCGATCAAGGACCGGCAGATCGTTCACCGCCATGTCCTTGTCTGAGGTCGTCAATAGGTAGCGCGCCCGCCGGAAAGATCGAACACCGCACCCGTCGTGAAGCTGTTCTCTGCGGAAACAAGCCATGTCACCATGGCAGCTGCCTCTTCTACCTTCAGGAAGCGACCACGCGGAATTTTCGATCGCATATATTCGATGAATTCGTCGCTCAACTGTTCGAGAATACGCGTCTGCGCCGTCGCGGGCGTAATGCAGTTCACGGCAATATCGAAGCCCGCCAGTTCCTTGCCGAGCGATTTTGTCATGCCGATCACCGCCGCTTTGGACGCAGAATAGGCGGACGCATTTGGATTGCCTTCCTTGCCCGCAATGGAAGCGATGTTGACGATGCGTCCGTAATTGCGCTCTTTCATTCCCGGCACACAGACGCGGTTGACGTGGAACGTACCGTGCACGTTGATATCGATGATTTTCTTGAACATCTCGACATCGTAGACATCGAGCGGCGCTGCGGGTCCGGCAATGCCTGCCGAATTGACGAGGATGGAGACAGGACCCTGCCTCTCCTCGCTCTCCCGATGCGCAGCCTCGACGGCAGAGTAGTCCGCAATATCGACAGCCACGCTCCGGGCATTGGCACACAGAACTGAAACCGACTCCGACAGCAGTGCTTCGTTCACGTC
Source organism: Affinirhizobium lemnae (assembly GCF_022968395.1). GTDB lineage: Bacteria > Pseudomonadota > Alphaproteobacteria > Rhizobiales > Rhizobiaceae > Neorhizobium > Neorhizobium lemnae. Next base: position 137,053 of record NZ_JALJQZ010000006.1, on the reverse strand, counting down.
CCACAGGGTCACCTTGGCGCCCGATTCCACGAAGCGTCTGGCCATGGCGAAGCCCAAACCTTGAGCCCCGCCAGTCACGACAGCGTGCTGGCCTGAAAGATCGTAACTGTTCATATGCTATTCCTTGACCGCGCCGGTCATCGACGAAACGTAGTAGTCCACGAAGAACGAGTAGAGGATGACGACTGGCAGAGAGCCGAACAGCGCGCCCGCCATCAGCGAACCCCATTCGAAAATATCGCCGCGCACCAGTTCGGTCAGAACACCCACCGGCACAGTCTTGTTCTCGGAAGACTGGATGAAGGTCAGCGCATAGATGAACTCGTTCCAGGACAGCGTGAAAGCAAAGATGCCTGCCGAAATCAGTCCCGGCACCGCGAGCGGCAGAATGATCTTGGAGAGGATCTGCCAGCGACTTGCCCCGTCCACCAAGGCGCTTTCTTCCAGCTCGAACGGAATCGACCGGAAATAGCCCATCAGAAGCCAGGTGCAGAAAGGAATGAGGAAGGTTGGATAGGTGAAGATCAGCGCAAGACGCGAGTCATAGATGCCGATCTTGAAGACGATGAAGGCAAGCGGAATGAACAGGATGGATGGCGGCACCAGATAGGCCAGGAAGATGAACAGGCCGATGGAACGCGATCCGGTAAAGCGGATGCGCTCGATGGCGTAGGCGCCGAACACCGATGCCAGAAGCGACAGGAACGTGGAGGCAAAGGCCACGACCATCGTGTTCCACAGCCAGCCGGGATAGGAGGTTTCGAACAGCAGATACTTGATATGATCAAGCGTTGCGCCGACCACCCAGAACGGGCTGTAATTGTCGTAATCCGTCAGCTGCGAATTCGGCTTCACCGCTGTAATCGCCATCCAGTAGAACGGAAACAGCAGCACGAAGACGAAGAGCGCCATCGGAATATAAATGGTGACGATACGGCGCGGCAGCCTGTTGAGATAGGACATGCCCTGGCTGTCGTCGGTGAGCGCCCCATCGGCGGCCTGTACCTTGGTATTCATTGACCAGATCCTCAATCAGAGCATTTGCAGAAAGAACCAAGCGGGTTCTCTATCCGGAAATGCGTCAAACTCTCTCAATCGCCGCCGCCCTGCTGCCACTTGCGTCGCTGCAGGCCGAAGAAGGAAAACATGATGGCAGCCAGCAGGAAGGGCACCATGGCAACCGCAATGGCGGCACCCTCGCCCAGCTGTCCGCCGGGAATGGCGCGCTGGAAGGAAAGTGTTGCCATCAGATGCGTGGCATTCACCGGGCCGCCCTTGGTCAGGACGTAGATCAACTGGAAATCCGTGAAGGTGAACAGCACCGAGAAGGTCATCACCACGGCAATGATCGGCGTCAGCATCGGCAGGGTCACATGCCGGAAACGCTGCCAGCTTGAGGCGCCGTCCAGGGAAGCGGCTTCCTGAAGCGAGGCTGGTATGGTCTGCAGGCCGGCAAGCAGCGAGATGGCGACGAACGGAATGCCGCGCCAGACATTGGCTGCGATGACCGAAGCCCGTGCATTGGTCGGATCGCCCAGGAAGTTGATGGGCGCATCGATCAGTCCCATTTTCATCAACGACCAGGAGACGATAGAGAACTGAGCGTCATAGATCCACCAGAAAGCCAGTGCCGAGAGGACCGTAGGCACGACCCAGGGCAGGAGCACGATGGCGCGGAAAAAGGATTTGAACGGCAGGTGCTCGTTCAACAAAAGCGCCAGCCACAGACCAAGGGCAAATTTCAGGACGGAGGCGACCGTCGTATAGAGGACGGTATTGAACACCGACATCCAGAACACGCTATCGCTCCAGAGGAACTGATAGTTTTCGAGCCCGATAAATATGCCATCCCGGCCGATCTTCGTATCGGTGAACCCGAGCCACACACCTAACCCGAGCGGATAGGTGAGAAAGCACAGCAGAAACACGGCTGCGGGAAGCATGAAAAGAAAGCCGAGAAAATCGCGGTTGTTGCCGAGACGGGCACCGAGCGAACGCTGCGGCGCATTCTGACCGGCCGATGAGGGCATCGTCATGACGGTTCACTCCAAAGCGCTGAAAATCGGAGGGGCGATAAGCGCGCCCCTCCGGCTATCGTCCTGTTAGACGCGGTAGTAGCGGTTGGCGCGCTTCTCCGCCTGCGCCATGGCATCTTCCGGCGTGGAAGCTCCCGTCACGGCGGCGGCGAACATGTCGACCAGAACATAGTCGGCCATCACGGCAGCCGAAGCGTAGCCCAGCGGGCCGGCATAGCCGTTCGGACGCAGTGTTTCCGAGGCCTTGGCATAGGGCGCGTGGATCGGGTTTTCCGTCCAGACCGGGTTGCTGGCGAACGCCTTCAGCGGCTGGCAGCAGTAGGCGCTGGAGCCCTTGATCCAGGCATTCATCTGGTCAGCTTCCATCATGAACTTGATGTAGGCCTTTGCAGCTTCCGGATACTTGGTGTGCTTGAAGAGCAGCAGAGAACTCGTCTGGTGAAGCTCGATGCTCTTGCCAACCGGGCCGACCGGGAAGTTGGTGCTGCGCATGTCGGCAGCGATTTCCGCCAGCTTCGGATCGTTTTTGGCAGCGTAGTAGATGGAAACGCCGTTTGCCGTGAGCGACACCTGACCGGCCAGGAAGGCACGGTTATTGTTGATGTCGAGCCAGCTTTCCGTGCCCGGAATGAAGGTGGAATAGAGTTCCTTGGCATATTTGATGGCGGCCAGCGTTTCCGGTGAATTGATCGTCACCTTGCCGCTTTCGTCCACCATCTTGGCGCCATGGCTCCACAGCAGCCAGTGAGCGTAGTTGTTGCCATCACCAACCGCCTTGCCGTGCGGGAAGCCGGCAGGCGTGCCCTTGGCCTTCATCGCCTTGCAGAGTTCCAAGAAGCCCTTCGTATCCTTCGGGAATTCGCTGAAGCCCGCCGCCTTCATGTGGCTGTCGCGATAGACGACGGCATTGCCGATGGCCGTAAGAGGCATGGCAATGAACTTGCCTTCACGCGTCGCATAGCCCTTCACGCCGTCATAGAAGCCGCCATACTTGCCGTCGAGATAGGTGCCGAGCTCCGTGAGGTCCAGAAGCTTGTCAGGATATTGATGCGCGTCGTCGAACCAGCACATCACGAGATCAGGACCAGAGCCGACGTTTGCCGCAACGGCCGCCTTCGGGCGAATGTCTTCCCAGCTTTCCTTGTCGATACGCACTTCGACGCCGGTCGCTTCCGTGAACTTCTTGGTATTTGCCAGCCAGGCCTCTTCATCGCCCTTGACGAAGGGCGTCCAGCGCAGAAGGCGAAGGCTTGCCCCCTTTTCCGGCGTGTATTTAGGCTCTGCCGCAAATGCAGGATTGATACCGAAACCGGAAAGACCGGCAGCACCGGCCAGACCTGCGGTTCCAGCCAGGAATGTTCTTCTTTTGATCGACATGTTTACTCCTCCTCCGTTATCGGGACAAAGTCGCGTTCCACATTCCGGCTGCCCCTTGCCGGTCATGCCGCGCTACCATGCGCCGGATGATCCAGAATTGGACGGGGCTCCTCTTCCCCGGCCGGTTCTCTTTGATCACGCGGTCAACCGCATTCCTGTCTGCTCATCGAAAAGATGAACATGCTCCGCATCGATAGTGATCGAGATGTTCTCGCCCGGGCGGGCCGGGATACGCTCGCGGAACACGCAACTCACTTCCGCGCCACCGAACTGCACGACCATCTGCGTCTCGTAGCCGGTTGGTTCCGTCACCACGACGGGAACGGAATAGCCATTGGGATCGAGACGAATATATTCGGGCCGCAAACCGTAGACGAGGTCGCGACCGGCTGCATTCGCATAGGCTCGCGTCAGCGGCAGGCGGGTACCGTCCTTTGCCACGAAATGCATGGGATCCTGCGGGTCCAGCCTGCCCTTGATCATGTTCATGGCTGGGGAACCGATGAAGCTCGCGACAAACAGGTTGTTCGGCCGGTCATAGAGTTCCAGCGGCGAACCGATCTGCTCCACACGCCCGTCATGCATGACCACGATCTTGTCGGCCATGGTCATGGCTTCGATCTGGTCATGCGTCACATAAACCGTCGTTGTCTTGAGCCGCTGATGCAATTCCTTGATCTCGGCGCGCATGGCAACACGCAGCTTGGCGTCAAGGTTGGAAAGCGGCTCATCGAAAAGGAAGACCTGGGGATCGCGCACGATGGCGCGCCCCATGGCCACCCGCTGACGCTGTCCACCGGAGAGCTGTCGTGGATAGCGGTCGAGCAGATTGGTAAGGCCCAGGATACCGGCCGCGTAGTTGACACGCTTGTCGATTTCCGCCTGCGGTGCCGAATTCAGCATCAGCGAAAACGCCATGTTCTTGGCAACGGTCATGTGGGGATAGAGCGCGTAGTTCTGGAACACCATTGCGATGTCGCGTTCCTTTGGCGGCAGGTTGTTGACCTGCCGGCCACCAATGCGGATTTCGCCACCGGAAATATTCTCAAGGCCAGCCAGCATGCGCAGCAGTGTGGATTTTCCACAACCGGACGGCCCAACAAGAATGACGAACTCGCCATCCTCGATATCGATATTGACCCCCTTGATGACGGGGAAGGCGCCAAAGGATTTTTTCACCTCGGCAAATTGAACGGTAGCCATGCGTCTCCTCCCAGAGTGCGATGTCAAATTTCGTCATCTGCTGGCGCAAACGGCGGGCTCCTCCAGCCTCGCCGTTTCGCCTCGCTGTTATCCGCGTCCCACGAACGGCATTTTTGTTGCCATCACGGTCATCGTCAGAACATTGGCGTCGAGCGGCAGGCCCGCCATGTAGACCACCGCGTCCGCGATATGGCGCGAGTCGATCGTCGGTTCGGCCGCCATGCTGCCGTTTGCCTGAATGACACCCGCAGCGATCTTCTTCGTCATGTCGGTCGCCGCATTGCCGATATCGATCTGGCCACAGGCAATATCGAAATCGCGGCCATCCAGTGCTGTCGATTTCGTCAAACCGGTAATCGCATGCTTGGTTGCGGTATAGGGCGACGAATTCGGCCGCGGCGTGGTGGCGGAAATGGAACCGTTGTTGATGATGCGGCCGCCGCGCGGGTTCTGCGCCTTCATGAGCCTGAACGCCCCTTGCGTGCACAGAAATGCACCCGTCAGGTTAGCCGAAACCACATTGCTCCATTGCTCGAAACTGATCTCTTCGAGCGGAACGCCAGGTGCGCTCATGCCTGCATTGTTGACCAGCACGTCCAGACGACCAAATTTCTCGGAGATCTGGTCGAATAGCGCCTTCACCGCATCGGGGTTGCCAATATCGGCGCTGATCGCATGCACCGCGGTTCCGGTTTCGTCACGAAGTTCACGCGCAGCGGTTTCCAGCACGTCCAATCTGCGGCCTGTGATCACAACCACATAACCAGCCTTGGCAAGGCCTCGAGCAATAGCACGCCCAACGCCCGTACCGCCGCCCGTTACAAGAGCGATCTTTCCTGTCATCCGGTTCGTATCCTCACTCATCCCAGATGACCTCCCAATTCGTCCTCGATGTGAATGCGGATGATCTCATCGAAGGTAGACTCGGCTCTGAAACCGAGACCCGCTGCACGGCTTGCATCGAAGTTCGTTGGCCAACCGGCCACGATCTTGGCGATAACCGGATCCGGCTCCTTGCGGATCAGCGAGACTGCTTTTTCGCCTGCCACACGGCGCAGTGCCTCGATTTCCTCGCCAACCAGGGCAGAGAGACCGGGCATGGTGAGATTGCGGCGCGGACCGACCTTCGAGAGATCAAGCGTTGCTCCATGCACGAAGAAGCCAACCGCCGAGCGCGGGCTCGCAAACCAATGGCGGACATTTTCATCCACCGGAAGCACGGCTTCCTTGCCGGAGAGCGGTTCGCGCAGAATGTTGGAGAAGAAACCGGATGCCGCCTTGTTGGGTGTGCCCGGTCGAATGCAGATCGTCGGCAGGCGAATGCCAAGACCGTCAAAAATCCCGCGCCGCGAATAATCCGCCAGCAGCAGTTCCGCGATGGCCTTCTGTGTGCCGTAACTGGTCAATGGCGTCGTGAAGAACTCGCCGCCGATCACATCCGGGAAGGGTGCGCCGAAGACCGCAATGGAGGAGGCAAAGATCACACGCGGCACGTAAGGCTCTTTCAGCCCTACATGCCTGATGGCCTCGAACAGCAGCCGAGTGCCATCCAAGTTGATGGTATAGCCCTTGTCAAAATCGGCTTCCGCCTCCCCGGAGACAATTGCCGCCAGATGGAAAATGAGATCAGGTCGCTGTTCGATTAGCTTTTCAGCAGATCCCGGCGCAGCAAAATCCAGCGTCAGAACCGACGAGACAGAAGCAAGGCTTTGCGGCACCGGCGACGGAAAAGCGTCCGCCAGTATCAACTGATCGATGCTGGCGCCGAGGCAATCCGGTTCACGACCGAGCCTTTCCACCAGTTTCCGGCCCACCATCCCGGCAGACCCAATGACCAGAACCTTCATGTGCGGCGCTCCTCCCTGCCGTATTTCATTTATACTTGCCGTCAGACGGCAACGGCGCGTAACGCCTTCGTGGTCTCGTAGATGCGGGTCAGATGCCTCCGAAAAGCATCCACCACGGCATCATCATCCTTACGCTTCAGCGCCTCCACGATTTCCACATGGTCTTCGTAGCTGTTCTCCGTCGCACTCGGCTTCGCCATGGCCTGACGGCGATAGTCCATCAGATAACCGTAGAGGTCCGTCACGATGTCGGTCAGCAATGGATTGCCGCACACCCGATAGATCGCCAGATGAAACTCCCGGTCGCAGATCAGGAAACGCATCGTATCCCGATCTGCTTCCCGCTGGGTCTCCAGCAGGTTTTCCAATTTCGCAATCGTTTCACCATCCATGTTTCGCGCGGCCTGACGCACGACATCCAGTTCCACGAGCAGTCTTGCCGCATGAACGGCTTCAAGGTCATACCGGTCGATCACGCTTTTCGATGCCAGGGTGATCGGCAGATGGCTGAGATCGACATCCGCAACGCGACTGCGACTTCCCTGCGATACCTCGATAAACCCTTTGCCCGCGAGGATCTGAATGGCACCCCGAACAGTCTCCCGGCTGACATGCAGCACGGCAGCCAGTTCGCGCTCTCCCGGCAGTTCGTCTCCTGCTTTCAACATGCCGGTCGCAATCAAGGTCGTCAGCTTGTCCGCAACCACATCCCGTGCGGTCTGCCGAGTCACGGACCCGCCGACCATGGGAACCTGATGCAGTATGGCATCCGCCTTCATTGCCGCTTCCTCCGTCCGCCCTCGTCGATCAGCTTCATACTGGTCTACTGGCCGGACCACCGGATATGCACTGTATTTAAGGTTGCGTTAGCGTCAATGCAAATTCTTTGCTGCATCGCGGCAATTCTGCGTCATTTTCGCCCTTCGAATCTGGACATCCAACCCAAGCCGGCATCCGTCGTGCTACGCGGTCGATATTCTGCGCCGATAGGTTGATCCCAACCAAGGAAAGCCAGACGAGACAGAACATAAGGATAGTCGACCTCGCCAGAATCCGGCTCACCACGATCCGGCACGGCAGCGATCTGAACATGTCCGACATGCGGCATCAGGCGTTCAAAACGCCGGCATAGATCGCCTTCCATGATCTGCACATGGTAGCAGTCGAACATGATCTTCAGATTGGCGTGCCCAACCTCCTCGATCACCGAAACAGCCTGCGCGGTGGTGCTCAGGAAGTAATCGGGCGCATCACGGCAATTGAGCGGCTCAATGAGAATTGTCTTGCCTTGAGCCGCAGCCAGTGCGCAGGCAATGGTCAGATTGGCGACATAAGTGGCATGAGCCACCTCACCAGATGCCTTACCCGCCATGACGTGAATGTTCGGTACATCGAGCGCCACCGCATAATCCAGCGCCTGGCGAATTGCTGTCTGCGCCTCCAGTTCCCGACCGGGAAGCGCGGCAAGACCGTTTTCGCCTGCCTCTACGCGTCCCCGAACCGTGTTCAGACCAAGCATCGCAAGACCGGTCTCATCCAGCGCCGCTTTCAGCCGATCGACACTCTCATTATACGGCCAGTGAGATTCCACGGCATCGAAACCAGCTGATTTTGCGGCACGAATTGCGTCGGGAAGAGATAACTCTTGCCATAGAAATCCCAGATTGGCGGAAAAGCGTGTCGCCATCAGTCCCACTCCACATCGAATGTCGTGACAACCTTTGCGATCTGCTCCGGTGTCAGCATGCGCGGCTTCAGCCCATGCGTCAGGAGCGCGAGTTTAGCGGTCTCTTCCAGCTCTTCCACCGCATAGACCGCTGCCTCCAGATCCTTGCCGGCAACAACCGGCCCGTGATTGGCCAGCATGACCGCGCTGCGCTTGCCCGCCAGTCCGCGGATCGCATCACCCATGGCGGGGTCGCCAGGAATGAAATACGGCAGGAGCGTCACCTTGCCGAGCTTCATGATCGAATAGGCCGTCAGCGGCGGCAACATGTTTTCCGGGTCGACATCCGGCAGCATTGAAAGCGCCACAGAATGGCAGGAATGCAGATGAACCACAGCGCCGGTTCGCGTCGGGCGCGTCTCGTAGAAGGCCGAATGAAGCGGCATTTCCTTGGTGGGCTTATCGCCACCGATCAGACGTCCATCCGCATCGAACAGCGAAAGCCTGCCCGGCTCCAGGCTACCGAAAGAACTGCCGGTCGGCGTGACCAGAAGCCGACCATCAGAAAGCCTCGCCGAGATGTTGCCGGAAGAACCGCCTGTCAGACCTCGCTCGAACAGCGATCTGGCCATGCGGCATATATCGTCCCGCAGCCGCGCCTCTTCGCTCATGACGCCTCCAGAAGGTTGAACGCCTGTGCGAAGAAGTCTTCCGCTCCGAAATTACCGGACTTCAGAGCCAGTGCGATGGTGCGACCCTCAAGGTTCGCATAGGTCCAAGGCACGCCCGGTGCGATTTCCTTGCCGATCGATAGCTGCCTGACGCCGAGCGCATTGACCACCGCGCCGGATGTTTCGCCCCCGGCAACCACGAAACGGCTGACGCCGAGTCGCGATGCTTCCTGTGCAATCCTGGCCAATGCCTCCTCGACCAGCGCGCCAGACTTTTCGACACCAAGCGCCTGCTGATAGTTGCGCACCTCATCCGGCTCTGCCGTGGCATAGACGAGCTTGGCCCTATCGATTGAAACGCTTCGCAGCCAATCCAGCGCAGGTTCCACACCTTGCTCTGCCAAAATCAGAGGATCGAGTTTGTAGCTTTCCGCATGAGGCAGATAGCGCGCAACCTGTTTGCGGGTCATGGCAGAGCAACTGCCGGAGAGTACGATCTGCCCTTCTGCCACGCGAACCTGAGTTTCGTGACCGCGTGAACCCGAAAGTTCCCCCGCATCGGCCAGCAACTTCGGCAAGGGCATTGCCAGCGCACTGCCGCCGGTTACGAGCCGGAACCCCATGGTTGCCTCTGCAATCACCGCCAGATCATCGTCCGCAACCGCATCGACCACGACATGCCGCACGCCCTTGTTCTTCAACGCGTCCAGTCGATCACGCAGCGCCTCGACGCCCTTGGCGACCACGAGCCGGTTTGCCAGCCCGACGGGTGAGGTCACCTGCGGCGAAAGCAGCCGGACAAGGCTTGAATCGCGCATCGGCGTCAGCGGATGATCTTTCATCGGACTTTCATCCAGTGGCTGCTCGCCAACGAAAAGATGCCCCATGAAAATGCTGCGCCCGTTCTCCGGGAAGGCTGGGCAATAGATGGTCTGGGATGCGCCAAGGCGCTGCATCAGGGCTTCCGAGACAGGACCGATATTGCCTTCGGCTGTGCTGTCGAAGGTGGAACAATATTTCCAATAGAACCGCTTTGCACCGGCCTTTTCCAGCCAGTCGGCGGCGATCAAGGCCTGTTCGACAGCCTGCTCGACCGGTACGGTGCGGATTTTCAGCGCAATGATCTCGAAAGGTGCCACAGGCGTATCGGCAGGCTTTGGCAGGCCAAGCCGCAGCGATACTGGCCAGCCGCTGCGCGACAGAAGCGCCGCAAGGTCGGTTGCGCCAGTAAAATCGTCAGCAATAGCGCCAAAGCTTATCTGCATAGATTATCCCTCCATGCCAGGAAGCTTGATGGATGCACGTTCTGCCAGGATCTTCGCCACCGCCGCATCATCCTCCAGTCCGAGACCGGACTCAGCTGCTTCCTTGAACAGGGCCAGCGCGGCTGCACTGAGCGGCGTGCTGGCACCTGCCTTGTCAGCCTCGCTGGTGACGATGCCGAGATCCTTGACGAAGATATTGACCGCCGAACGTGGCGTGTAGTCGCCATCGACAATGTGCGGCCCTCTGTTTTCGAACATCCAGGAGGAGCCTGCCGACACACGAATGACGTCGAATACGGTTTGAAGATCGAGGCCTTCGGCGGCAGCCAGAGTCAGCGCCTCCGCCGTTGCCGCGATATGGACACCCGCCAGCAACTGGTTGATCATCTTGACCTTGGAGCCGAGACCGACCTCCGAGCCCAGCCGGAAAACCTTTGCAGATACCGCATCCAGCGCCAGAGCTGCATGGTCGAACGCTTGGTCGGGCCCTGAAGCCATGACCGTGATTTCGCCTGCCAGAGCCTTGATATGACCGCCGGACACCGGCGCATCGATGACCTGCATACCCGCGCTGCTCAGCCGCTCAGCAAGTTCCATAGTGGCACTGGGTGCCATGGTGACGCAGAGAAGGAATACGGTGCCAGCCTTGGCAGATTTCAGCGCGCCTCGCTCACCAAACAGAACCTCTTCGGCCTGCCGGGAGTTCACGACGAAGACGAAAACCACGTCGCTTTCGCCAGTACTGGCAGCGTCCGGATAGGCTTTGCCGCCCTCCTTCTCGAAACTGGCCAACACGTCGCTGCGGATATCCACGCCCTTCACATCGAAGCCTGCGCGCAACAGGGAAAGTGCTGCACCCCAGCCCATGGAGCCTAGACCGATGACTGTCGCTGTCACTTGCCTCGTCATGCTGCCGCCTCCCAACGAAATCATGCTTGACACTGGTATCGATACCGGTATCGGTAACGTATGAGGTGATTGTTAACTCTGTCAACCGGGAAATTTTCTCGAACAGGATTTCGCACATGCGTCAGCCAACATTGGAAGAGGTGGCGGCAAGGGCCGGTGTCAGCAAAATGACGGCGTCGCGAGCACTCAGAGGCGCGCGCGATGTATCCGCAGCGAGCATTGAGAAGGTCAAGATTGCAGCGGAGCAACTGGGCTATGTCGGCAATCAGCTTGCGCTCTCCTTATCATCGCGCCGGACCAATCTGATCGGCGTCGTCATTCCCAGCATGTCCAACATTGTGTTCCCGGAAGTGCTTGGCGGCATCATCAGCGGATTGGAAGGCTCTGGCCTGCAGCCGGTTTTCGGCGTCAGTGACTACGACCTTGACAAGGAACGCGACATCATTCGCAACATGCTGTCATGGCAGCCTGCAGCGCTCATCATTACGGGGTTAGATCAGCCGGAAGAAACGCGCAAACTGCTACGCCAGAGCGATATTCCCGTCATCCAGATCATGGATCTGGACGGTGAGCCAATCGATTTCGTGGTTGGTCTTTCTCACACGCAAGCTGGGCGTGAGATGGCTGAGGCGATTCTTGCATCAGGCCGCAAACGGATCGGCTATATCGGCAGTGCGGTCGACCGCGACAGACGAGCCATCAAACGCCGCGCCGGTTTTGAGGCAGCCCTTCAGGATAACGGCCTGACCTTCGTTTCGGTCGAAACCAGTCTTGACGCCTCATCCTCCCGGCTCGGGAGAGATCTGACCGAACGCCTGCTCGCGCGGCATCCGGATCTGGATTGCATCTATTGCTCGAATGACGACATGGCGGCAGGCAGCCTGTTTGCCTGCATGAAGCTTGGACGAGCCGTCCCGGACGACATCCTCATTGCAGGCTTCAATGGGCTTGAGATAACGAGCGCGCTGCCTGTTCGGATAGCTACCTCGACATCACCCCGCAGAGCGATCGGCGAGCAGGCGGCGCAACTCGCCTTGGCGGCGATGAACGGCAACAGAAAGGATCTCGCCCGCCGGATCGAATTGCTGGCAGAGATCACGCTGGGCGATGCGGAGAAATGAGCCTCAGGCCGCCTTCGGGAAGAAGATGGCGCGCGCAGGATCGAAACCGTAAACCTCTCCAAAGCTCAGGGCGTCGCTGGCAAGTTGGGTGACGTTTGCCAGAATGTAATCCACCTTGGCGTCATCCAGCAGAACTGAGAAGTTGAGGCGCACGAAGCCCGGCTTTTCCATTTCTTCGCCAGCGAGGATTGCAGCGCGCAGACGATCTGACTCTTCATCGCTGATATTCAGCAATCGATGCACGTAAGGCCCGGCGCAGGCACAGCCGCCGCGCGCCTGAATACCAAAGCGGTCGCTCAACATACGCGTTGCCAGTTGCTGGTGCACATAGCCTCCCTGCCCGTCGCGGAGACGGAACGAGAAGATCGGTAGACGGTCCGTGTCCAGATTGCCGAGCAGCTCAATATTCGGATGCGTCCGCCACGCTGAAAGCGCACGCTGACGCAATTCCTGCTGCCGCTCCTTCATATATTCGGCACCGATCGCCTCCTTCACCATGAAGGCAAGAGCTGCCCGGATATCGCCAACCACGTTTGGTGTGCCGGCCTCCTCACGCGCCTCCAGATTCTGTGCGTAGTCGTGCCCGTGGGAGGATACGAAGCGGACGGTCCCGCCACCAGCCCAGGTCGGCAGATCACGAACGACCGCATCGCGCCGAACGATCATGATACCCGAGGCGCCGGGTCCACCGATGAATTTGTGCGGCGAGACAACGATAGCATCGATTTCGGCCTCAATGGAGGGCACCATCCGGATCGGCACATAGGGCCCGGCCCCGGCGCAATCCCAGATCATCACTGCGCCGGAAGCTTTGACCATGCGCGTGACTGTCGCCACATCCGTCACGATCCCCGTGACGTTCGAAGCTGCCGAAAAGCTGCAAATCACGCGGTCAAAACGGCTGGACTCCGCCAAGCACTGCGACAGCGCCTCAAGATCGGGACCGCCATCTTCCGCTTCCGGCAACTCGACAATATCAGCGCCAGACTCGCGCCATGGCAGGATATTGGAGTGATGCTCGTAAGGGCCGAGGATAATCCGCGTGTTTGCCAGATCCGCGCCGAAAAGCTTGACGAGACGGTTGAGCCCAGCCGTGGCCCCAGAGCCCGTGAAGATGACCGCATAACGGGAATCGGCGCCACAGATTTCGCTGATCCGGCTACGCGCCTCACGGCGCATGCGTGTCATGGTACCCCCGCAAAAGGAAGCCTCGGTGTGGCTGTTCGCGTAATAGGGAAGCACGTGCTCGAGTACGAATTGCTCGACCTGCATGAGTGCGCGACCGGATGCGACATAATCCGCATAGACAAGCGGTTTAGTCCCGAACGGGCCATCCACAACGGCATCGCGCCCGATCAGGCCATTCGCCAGATCCGCAATGATATCCGGTCGCACCAGCGACTGCTCAAACCTAGCTAGTGCGCTGATCGGCTGTTGAACGCCCTGATCCATGATGAAATTCCCCTCAAATCCTGTGAGGTAAAGTTAGCGATTGCAGGACGGTGGTTTCATCATCTATTTTTACCAAATTCTGACAGAGTGTGTTTCAAATGACCCAAGAAATCACAAAAATTGATAATATTGATCGCCGCATCCTGACTTGCCTGCAAATCAATGGAGCTCTTTCGCAGCGTGAGCTGGCTGAGCAAGTTGGCTTGTCGCAAAACGCCTGCGGACGGCGGCTGCAGCGATTGCAGGAAAGCGGCGTCATTACCGGGTCACAGGCGTCAGTCGATCTGCCCGCAGTTGGTCTCGATCTCACCGTCTTCGTCATGATCCGCACACGTCATCATTCCAAGGATTGGGCAGAGGCGTTTCGCAAGCATGTCGACAAGTTGCCGGAGGTGGTGGATTTCTACCGCATTGGCGGGGACTGGGATTATCTGCTGAAAGTCGTGACGCGCGGAATGCGCGGCTATGACGCCTTCTATCAGAAGCTCATCACCGACTTCGACTTCTCGACCGTTACCGGCTTCTTTTCGATGGAGGCCATACTCCAGAACCGACCGACCGACCTGACAAAACTGTAGGAGCCTCAAGCTTTCACCGAAATGTGAAATGGCCGTTCATTCGCTCACTCGTGCTGGGCGCAACCTGTGTTACAGTTGCGAATATCCGAATGCTTGTGAAGAGAATGCCATGCTTTCCACACTTGCAGTCCTCTTGAGCCTGACCAGCCTTCATAGCGTCCCCGTTGCAACGCGTGGAAATGAGGTGGATGTCGAACTGGTTCTCGCCGTCGATACTTCCCGCTCCATGGATTATGAAGAGGTCAGGATACAGCGTGAAGGCTATGTTGCGGCCCTTCAGCATCCAGTCTTCATCAATGCCGTGAAAATGGGGCTTATCGGCAAGATCGCCATCACCTATTATGAATGGGCGGGCGAAGTGGACCCGTCTTCCGTTCTTGATTGGCAAATCATCGAGACCGGTGCCGATGCAAAAGCTTTCGCAGACAAATTGGCGGCAAGGCCGATTGCCACCCAACGGCGTACATCCATATCTGCCGCCATTACTTATGGTACATCGACGATCGGTGGAAACCGGTTCGAAGGAATGCGCAAGGTGATCGATGTGTCAGGCGATGGCCCGAACAACATGGGCGGCCCCGTCGAAACTGCGCGTGATCAGGCCATAGCGTCCGGCATCATTATCAATGGCTTGGCGCTGGTATTGCGTCCTTCGGGCACAACGACGGGCCTTGATCGATATTACAAGGATTGCGTCATCGGTGGACCGGGATCCTTCGTCCTGCCGGTTCAAAAGATCGAGGATTTCGAGGTGGCCGTTCGGCGCAAGCTGATCATGGAAATCAGCGGGCTGCAACCGCCAGTCGACGTCTGGAAGATCGCGGCAGAGCACAAATCGGACTGTTTCGTTGGCGAAAACCAATGGCGCGAATTTTTTGATCGTTAACAGTTTCCGTACCGATATCTTCACAAAAGTACTTGCAATAGAGACGATAATCTACCTATCTTGTAGATGTTCTCAGGGCGGGGCGAAATTCCCCACCGGCGGTAAAAGGTGCAAACCTCAAGCCCGCGAGCGCCTTTGCCGATGAGGTGAAGGGTCAGCAGATCCGGTGCAACTCCGGAGCCGACGGTATAGTCCGGATGGAAGAGAGCAAGCAGAGTGCGCTCGGGCCGCCGTGGCCTGCGCGCGTGAATGCCTGTTCGCCCAAGGGCAGTTTTCGCGTGTTCCCGAAAGGATACGCAAAGAACGCAGCCAGAAATGGCTTAACCCTTGAAAGGCAAGTTGAAATGAGTTTTTCCAGTATTGAAGAAGCGGTCGCCGCAATCGAAAGCGGCAGAATGATCATCGTGGTTGACGATCATAGCCGCGAAAATGAAGGCGACATCATCGTCGCTGCTGATTCCACCACATCCGAACACATCGCTTTCATGATGAACAAGGCGCGCGGCCTCGTTTGCATTGCAATGGAGGGCGAGCGTATCGATCAACTCGAACTGCCATTGATGGTGCCGAACAATACAGAGCTTCACAAAACGGCGTTCACCGTATCGGTCGACTACCTGCCGGGAACGACGACCGGCATCTCTGCCGCCGATCGTGCAGCGACAGTCCGGGCGCTCGTCGATCCAAAATCGAAGCCGGAAGAGTTTGCACGCCCGGGTCACATGTTCCCGCTTCGCGCCAAGCAGGGCGGCGTGCGCGCGCGTCCCGGTCACACCGAGGCCGCGGTGGAATTGTGCAAGCTGGCAGGTCGTTTTCCCGCCGGCGTCATTTGCGAAGTGGCGAAGGATGACGGCACTATGGCCCGCCTTCCCGACCTGCAGATCTTCGCGAAGGAACATGGTCTGCCGCTGATCGCGATCGAGGATCTGATCACCTACCTCAACGACAGAGATGCAGCGAAGGCTAAGCCTTCCTTCGCGGCTTGAAATAGAGTGGTCTGACGGACTTTATCGTTCGTCAGACCAATTCTTTGTCGGACAATAAAACGAAGCGCGACTGGGCTCTGTTCCAAAGATACTGCTGCACACATTTGCGTGGACCATGCTATAGCGAAGCGGCAAAGGCGATCGCAGGGTTGTCCGTGTGCCCGTTCGCCAGAGGTAAACGGCGCGGCGACATTTCCGATTGGCGCACGTCCGAAAGACCCTATCCATCTCAATCGTCTGCTGAACGGCCTCTGACCGAATGCATTGACGGAAGCTGTTGCCCTGATCTCCAGGAGCTTGGAATGCCAATCTGCCTCACTTTGGAAAACATCGAAATCTCATTGCATGAACTCCACACATTTTTAATGAGGAATATCACCGCTGCTGAATTAAAATTGCAGTTGAAAAAACGATAATCGCTATAACTGCGCTTTTCGGCAGTACGTTTCTTTCCCCGATAAGTAAAACAGACAGAAAAAACCCAACAACAAGACTCACACGCCGGAATATTGATAGATACGTCACATTTGCTAATGGATCCGCAATTGCAAAGAAGTATATCATCTCTGCGACGACCCACGAAAGACCGACCAATGGGACATAGGCAGACCATCGTAGTGGTAAACCTCGTTGCTGTTTCCACGACAGGACAAGAAACAGAAAAAGGGCAAGCGCACATCTGTGCAGTGCGGAATAAGCCTGAATGCTGTAGATCGGCAGCCCCAGATTTTGTACGATGAACTTGTCGTACACTGTCGTTATAGCGGACAGAATTGTCGCGGCCAGCATCATCAACACTGGCGAGCTTTTAAGCATGCCAACGCCTTCTTTTTTGCCGATCTGCGACAAAGCGTAATAGGCAAGGATCGACGCTAGGACAGCAGAAAGCTGGAGGGGCGACAGGTATTCCCCGAATACGATAGCACCGGCGGCGAACGTCCAGAGTGGTCCGGATGCTCTTACTGCTCCCGAGAACGACATAGGTAGCTCCCGGACAGAGTAGTAAGCAAAGACCCATGAAAACGTCATCGCAAGCCCCTTAACAAGAATGAGACACTGCTCCTGGACATTTGTTTGGGTCCAATCGACATGAAATCCCAAGCCTTCGGAGATTGGCAAGAATGCGGGTAGCCAGGCGATTGCGCCAAAGAGAGAAGACCAGAAAACAACAGAAATTGCGCTGTTTCCATTCATCGCCTTTTTAGTCCAAAAATCATAAAGCCCGAGCAAAGCTCCAGCCGATAAACCACAAACCATCCACATTAGGAGCATGCGCCTTGAAATGCTGCAACATTCGCCAGCAAATGGGAAATGGATGATGTGCCAGTTAGGATAACACCGGCGAAGCCGATGCTAACTATAGAGCGAAATAACTCAGTGGAAGATATTGTGGAATCCTCTTGGACAAGAGCGCCCATTGCAAAGGGGCGGTTAACGATAGCGTTCATGCCATGCACAGCCAGAAGTTCGAAAACAGGTTCCAATGAACGATTGTTTATATTGAACGGGAATTGAAGGTAATGATAACGGCCCGATTTGCATGCGATGGTAGCTGTTTCGAGATCGCTCACAGACGCACCAAACCTTGTGATTCCCATTGATGCCGCACGGTCGAACGCTTTGATTACGTCGCGAGATGCGACATTGGCAGCAGTTGCCTTATGAAGTTGCAGGAGATCAACGCGCCCCAGCAGTCTCATACTGTTATCGAGGCTTCTCACCAGTTCATCGAAGCTATGTCCGGTTCGTGCCGCTTCTTCGGCCGGGTACCAATGCTCACCCATCTTTGTGGCAATCGTTATCTCATCTCGCGGCAGAAGACCGCTGGACAACGCTCGGCCAAGGATCGCTTCACTGCAGGCATAAGCTGGAGCCGTATCGAAAAAACTTATTCCGTTCGAGTATGCCGCCTCAAGCAACGCATGCGCAGCATCCTCCTTGGGAGGATGTACAGCCTTGACTCCCCATTGCCGTCCGATCGACAACAGGCCCAAGCCCAATTCAACCTTATGCATATCATTTCCCTTTGGGATGAAAGAAGGCCTGAGGTTTGATCTCATTCGTAGAGAATAAGCCGTTCCCGAGAATGACCTGACCTGTAGGAACCGTGAGGTTGCGAGCAACGCCAGAACCTTTCAGTAAACCAGCCCGAAGATCTGGGTCGGAATCCTTGTAGGAATGACCAGCCTCCAGATGGCAGCTATCTACAGTTATCGCGCCGAGGATCTGGCTTCCTGTTCCCAAGATTGTTTCCCCGAAAACGGAAGCACCGTTGATATATCGACCGTTGTCACCGATAACGATGCGCGCATTTGGTCGGTTCGTCTTCGCCGTGAAACCACCTTCGCCAAATTGATTGATTGAACCGATCACAATCGGACCGGAAACTGCCTCAATCAGTGAGTTGCTGAAGAATGTATTATTGTCCCCGATCAAGAGCTCCCCCTGATCGACGCAGAAGAGGGAAACGCAAGGAAATATGATGTTTCCTGTACCGATTTTTGCCGTAGCCGATATCAACACCGAGAATGGATCGAAGATGACATTTCCTCGTTCGACGAGGTCTTCAATGTCCCCAATGGTCATAAGGCCGCGCAAGCGCCGAATTTCGTCTATAAATGCGGCAGAGCTCATGTTAGGCAACCTCTCGAGTTGCTTCTGCCTCAAGGGTTGGAAATTCATCGCACGGTCTGCGGGCGATTGCCGGATTGTCGAGCTTATCGTGGATGTAGGACGTCAGGACATCTGTAAGGTAGGGAGCTTCAGTCATCTTGCCAGGCAAAACGACGACATGACCTGGAACCGGCTCGCTGATGGCGATGTTGAGCGAACGGGCACCGGCAAGATCGGTCACGTAATCGACCTTCACGCAAGCGACATCGAGTGAGCCGCGACTATCCCAGGACGGAAAAATCCGACAAATTCCGCGATGCAGATTCTCCGCCCGGTCTTTGAGTACATCATACGAAGGCTCGGCACACATCAATGCGTCTTCGTTGAACCCGATGATGCTCACGTCACCATGGTGCATCATTGCCGCTTCATGCGGATCAAGGAAGAAGATTCCGGCATGCGCCAGTCGCTTGGTTACAACAAGATGGCTTTTCCAATACCGAATCGGCAGATCAATACCGTGGTGTTTTCTAAATATCTCCTTGGCGCCAATACCGGAGGAATAGACCACAGTGCTCGCTTTCAATGTCATCCGTACTCCAGCCTGGTCCCTCATGACCACAGCCTGACCGTCGATCACCTCAATTTCAGAACCTAGGTAGAAACTGCACCCGGACTTTTGTGCAAGCGCAAGGAGCTTGCGATAAAGAATTCGGGTGTTAAGGCTGACATCTGCAACCTGGAAAATACCCGAAACATTTTCAAATGTAGCATCCGGAACAATTCTCTCAGCTTCGGCCCGAGATATCGGTCGGTACTTGACGTCTGCCTCGTCCCATCGGGAAATGACCTCCGAAAGAGTATCCTCACGCCGAATCAACGCCAACGGCAGAACATCTGGATCTTCTACTGCTTCTGGCGAGAAACGTCGCAACTGCTTGTGACCATAAATGCATCTTCTCGCGACCTGAATCGCCGCCTTACGATCACGGATAGATGAAGCGTGATAGGTGCCCCTGTGGAGCCAACCTTCGTTTCTGGTAGAAGGCCCAGACGCAAAAGTTGTATGTTTTTCAACAAGAGCAACCTTTAATCCCAAATCGCTTAGTTTCTGTGCGGCCATAAGGCCCGTAATCCCCCCGCCAATCAGCAGGACATCATAATCAAAATTCATTCGATTTTTCCCTTCGACCCTGACAGGGTCGACGGCTCCTTCATCACAATTTTGCGAAAAAACTCTAATAGATTGCTTTATACATCCTGGAATATACAATTCCAGTTGTTTTTTTGAAAGCCACAGTTAAATGGAAGCGTAGGAGATAGGTCAGATCAAAGGTACAAGAGGTTTCGTGAAGGCTCGGGCCTTGATGAGCTACTCACCATCGACCAGTACGCCACGCCTTCTTGGTGGGCATCTACAGTGGCCAGATCGCCTGACCCGGTGCGGCCTGGAACTGTTTCTGGACGAAAATGGCAATCGCACCGATCTCCAGCACGCTGACTTTTAGGGCTCACAGCGTCCACTCCATCCGCGATGTAATTCTGCCGCTGCTTCGCGCAGCCATGACCGCAGTGCTGGTTTATTCCTCCACTCGGGCTATTAACCCATCAGCGCCGACATATTTCTCGTCAGCGCACAACACACAATGGCGACATCTTATCTCGTTGGCCTTGTCGAAAACGGTCAATGAGGCGAGGCACTAGTCTACTCGTCCATGCACATCGTGATCGCAGGCATCCAGCTTCTGGTAGAGGAAGGTTGTCTACGCCGCGTAAACTGCAGAATCAGCATCGAAGCTGTCTCCATTGTTTTTGACCACGTCCGCACAACCCTCGACTGATCCACAGTCGCCTAAGGAGCGGATCTTGGGCTGGGAGCTGCTTTTTATAATAATTTATTCTATATATATATGATATAAGGAATTGATAATTCCTCCGCTATTTGCCAATGTGAGCGAGAACGGAAGGATGTAGGGCGTTCTCCTTCCCATTACGGGTTTGACCTGTGGAGGGCATTGGATGGGCGGGCAGACACAACAGCGCGATCAGCTGCTCTTCGTTTTTGATGTCGGCGGCGTTTTCATCGAGCTGAATGCTGACAGGCGCAGGACTGCGCTCGAGGCAGGCGGTCGGTGGAGTGGGGGTTCCGCTCCCGATGCCGGCCTGGCTGAAGCCAACATGCTGTTTCGCCTCGGACGTATCAGCGAATCCGACTATCTCGACCGGGTTCAGCACATTTACGGCCTCACGATTGAACAAGTTCTTGCGGCGGAAACCGCACTTCTGAGCGGCGTGCTGGAAGAGATGGCCAGCTATGTGCGCCAGCTCCGGGTGGCGCATCGGGTCGTCTGCCTTTCGAACACGCAAGCCATTCACTGGCGGCACATCATAGAAGAGCTCTTAGGGCCGGAGTTTTTCGACGCCTGCTACCTGTCTCATGAAATGGGCATGGAGAAGCCCGCCGAAGACATTTATCTTGCTGTACAGGAACGTGAGAATGTTTCGGCAGACCAGATCATTTTCGTGGACGATACGCTGGACAATATTCACACATCCCGTTGCCTCGGGTGGAACAGCATCTATCACACCAGTGCGGCGGAAACGATTTCCCACATAGAACAAGTGCTGAGGCAGCCAACCGCTGCCCACCAGCTTTGACCGATCAGACACGGAGTTTGCCACTTGGCTCGATTGTCACTGCGCGGAATCAAAAAGCGTTTCAAGGCCGTAGAGGTCTTGCATGGCATCGATCTCGATGTGAATGATCGCGAACTCATCGTCTTCGTTGGCCCTTCCGGCTGCGGGAAATCCACTCTTCTGCGCCTCATCGCAGGGCTGGACCCGATTACGGATGGCGAGTTCCTGCTGAACGACAAGCGCATGAACGAGGTGGCCCCCTCACGCCGCGGCATCGCCATGGTGTTCCAGTCCTATGCGCTTTATCCGCACATGGACGTTTACGAGAACATGGCCTTCGGTGCGCGGCTGATGGGGTTGAGCAAGGCGGAAGTGGAGGCGCGCATTCAAGAAGCAACGCGCATGCTGCGGCTTGAACCTCTGCTTGAGCGCAAGCCGCGCGAGCTTTCCGGCGGCCAGCGCCAGCGTGTGGCCATCGGGCGCGCACTGGTGCGCAAGCCGCAGCTTCTGCTGCTGGATGAGCCGCTATCCAATCTCGATGCAGCACTTCGCTCGGAGGTGCGGCTTGAGATTGCCCGCCTTCACCGCGAGATCGGCGGCACGACGATCTATGTCACGCATGACCAGGTGGAAGCCATGACCCTGGCAGACCGGATTGTCGTGATGAATGGCGGCCGGATCGAGCAGTTCGGTTCTCCGCGTGAACTCTATGAGACGCCTGCCAATACCTTCGTAGCGAACTTTATCGGCTCGCCGCGCATGGCGATGCTTGGCGTCGAGCGCGAGGGAGATCGGTTGATCGCGCCCGGCATTGGCGCGATTTCGTTGACACGCCTGCCCTCTGCCGCAGATCGTGAGTTGCTGATGGGCGTGCGCCCGGATGGAATGAGCATCTCTCCAGATCTGCAAGGCGAAGGCTTTGCCGCCCAGGTGGTTTACACCGAATATCTGGGAGACAGCGCCTACGTCTATGTCAAGATGGGCGAAGGGGCACCGGTTTCCATTCGCTGCACGCCGGATACGCAATACGCGCCCGATACGCCGGTCAAGATCCGCGTTATGCCGGACAAGCTCCACTTCTTCAGCAGCAATACCTCACAACGCCTGGCGGTGTGAGGATGGTCACCCTGTGAATGATAAAACAAAGAGAGAGGAACACATGAAAAGACTTCTTTTGGGAGCAGCCATCGCCTGCACAAGCCTGTTGTCAGCAACCGCGACCTTCGCGACCGAGCTTTCATTCTGGACCTGGCGCCAAGAAGACAAGGCTGAATACGAAAAGTTCTTCGCCGATTTCACCAAGGCGAACCCTGATAT
The DNA here is from genome assembly GCF_022968395.1 of Affinirhizobium lemnae. Lineage (GTDB taxonomy): Bacteria > Pseudomonadota > Alphaproteobacteria > Rhizobiales > Rhizobiaceae > Neorhizobium > Neorhizobium lemnae. Next base: position 114,489 of record NZ_JALJQZ010000006.1, on the reverse strand, counting down.
CACCATCAAGTTCGAGGCGTTCGAGGCCACCAACTACAACACGGTGCTTTCCACAGCACTTGCCGGTGGCAAGGGTCCGGACCTGATGATGACGCGCACCTATGGCGGCATCGAAAGTCTTGCCGGCGCTGGTTACCTGATGCCGCTTGACGACAAGAAGATTCCAGCGGTCAAGGGCTTCTCCGAAGCCGCGCTCGCGTCTGTCACCATGCGCTCCAACAAGACGCTGTATGCGGTGCCTGCCGCGAGCCAGACCATGCTGGTGATCTACAACACCGAAATTTTCCAGAAGAACGGCATCACAGAGCCGAAGAGCTGGGATGAATTCATCGCTGCCTGCGAAAAGCTGAAGGCTGCGGGTGTCATGCCGTTTGCAAACGGCACGGCAACCGCGTGGCAGAACGAAACCATCGTTTCGGCACTCACCTCCTCCATCATGGGCAAGGCATTTTATGCAGACCTGATGGCGGGCAAGACCGACTTCAATGACAAGCGCTACGTCGAAGCGCTGACGAAGCTGAAGGAAATCTCCAAATACTTCCCGGAAGGTTTCGTCGGTCTTGATTATGCCTCCGCCCAGCAGCTCTTTACCTCCGGCATGGCGGGCATGTTCGCAGGCGGTTCCTTCGAACTGGCAAACTTCGCCAAGCAGAACCCTTCCCTCAAGATGGGCGTCTTCGCAGCTCCCGGCCTGAAGGCGGAAGACGAGAAGCTCGTCGGCCTGTTCTTCGATTCCGGTTTCGGTGCCAATGCCAAGCCAAAGGATGAGGCTGCCGCCGTCAAGTTCCTGAACTATGCGGCCAGTAAGGATTTCGCGCAGGCCTTTGCCAACCGCCTCAGCAATGTGTCCGCGGTTCCGGGCGTCACCTTCGACAGCCCGCTTCTGGCGAAGGTGGCAGAGCTGAACAAGAACTCCATCGCATATATGACGCTGGTGAACTTCCGCTACGGCGAACCCACGGGCTCCAACCTCATTCAGGCTGGCGTTTCGAAGCTGCTGAATGGTCAGGCGACACCTGCCGATGTCGGCAAGTCGATGACCGATGGTCTGGCTGCCTGGTACGCGCCCTTCAAGAAGTAGCATCTCAATGGGTCGCCTGAACACGGGCGACCCTTTCCCTCGCAGGCCGTGCAGGATCGTCTGATGATTTCCAGCCAGTTGACAGGTCGAAGATTATGGATTGCAGCACTCGTCGTGCCGCCCATCGCCTTCATGTGTCTGTTTCTCGTCTATCCGATCCTGTCGGCCTTCGCCTATGCCTTCTATGAATGGCACGGGCTGGCGCGCGGCGACTTCGTCTGGTTCGACAATTTCCATCGCGTTCTGTTCGAGTTTCCGTTCTCGGAACGAACGATCAACGCGTTCAAACACAATATCTTCGTCTTCTTCGCCCTGATGGTGTTGCAGAACGGCCTTGGCTTCATTCTCGCCTATTGCCTGTGGCGCGAGCTTTGGGGCGCGCGCTTCCATCGTATCGCAGTCTTCCTGCCGGTGGTCTTGTCCACCGTCATCGTCGGCCTGCTGTGGAAACTGTTCTATCATCCGCTGTTCGGTGCGGTGAACGCCACCCTTCGCGCGGTCGGACTTGGCAGTCTGGCCCAGCCATGGCTGGGGCAGGATTCGACCGCCCTGACCGCGATTGTCGTTGCCAATGCCTGGCACATGGTGGGTTTCCCGACACTCGTGTTTCTGGCGGGCATGCAGCGCATTCCTTCCGAAATTTTGGATGCTGTGCGGATGGAAACCGAAAGCGAATGGGTGAAGATGAGCAAGATCGTCTGGCCGCTGGTCGCGCCTTCCGCAACCGTGGTCTTCACGCTGCTCTTCGTCGGTGCGTTTAACTGGTTTGAACTGCCCTTCATCATGGGTGGCGTCGATGGCTCGCCGCATGGTGCAACAGACGTGCTTGGCCTCTACTTCTACCGGACTGCCTTCGGCAGCATGTCTGCGTCGGCTGAAAACTTCGGTCCCGGCAGTGCGCTCGCTGTGCTGATCTTCCTGTTCATTGCCGTGGTTTCCAGCGTCATCACCATCCGGCTGCGCAAGCGGGAGATCCAGCTATGAGGAAATCCGTCGAGAGCAGCACATTTCGCACCTTCGGCTGGGATGGGCTGATCCAGATTCTTCTGATCGGAAACAGCATCGTCATGCTGGCTCCCATCGTCATCATGGTGTTTTCTGCCTTCAAAACCAATGCGCAGATCTTCCAGTCGCCGTTCTCAATTCCCGACTTCACCAATGTGAAGAGCATTCTGCGAGTTTGGAACGAGACGGATTTTCTGCTCTACATGGGCAATTCGCTCATCGTTACCGGCGCCTCAATTGCACTGATCATCATTCTCGGCACCATGGCGGCCTATGCCATTGCCCGCTACGAGTTTCGTGGCTCCGGTCTCATCCTACTGTTCTTCCTTGCGGGCCTGACCCTGCCGCTGAAGCTTGCCATCATTCCGCTCTTCATCCAGATACGCGATTTTGGCCTGATCGACTCGCGGCTCTCGCTGATCTTCATCTATGTCGCGACCGGCCTGCCGACGACCGTCTTCATCATGACCGGCTTCATCCGCAGCCTGCCGAACGAGCTGGAAGATGCGGCCCGCATGGATGGGGCCAACGAGGCCCGCATCATGTGGTCCATCATGCTGCCGCTGGTTCGTCCTGCCATGGTGATTGCCGCGATCCAGAACGTGGTGCCCATCTGGAACGACTTCTTCTTCCCGCTGATCTTCATTCAGAACAACAATCTGAAAACCCTGCCGCAGGGCCTCACGACCTTCATGGGCGAATTCGGCACGGATTGGGGGGTGCTGTTTTCCGGCCTCACACTCTCGGCGCTGCCGATCATCATTCTCTACATCGCTCTGTCGCGGCAGTTCATCAACGGCATGACGGCGGGTGCGATCAAGTAGCGCCTGCACTCACGACTTCAGGATGGAAACCGCCGCCTCGCTGGCGTGAATGGCATCGTTTGCGCCAGGAAGCTTGGCAATCAGCAGCAGGAAAACGAGATCGCAGATGGCAAGCTGCGCATCGCGCGACGTGATGGCGGAGGAGCGAACCCGCTCTTCGTCGGCTACCGTATGCAGCGAGATGTCGGCGAGTTGCGCCAGCTTGTTACCGTGGAGGCCTGTCAAGGTAATAACCTTGGCGCCGCATGTGCGCGCCAGTTCCGCCAGCCGGATCGTTTCATTATTGCCGCCCGATTGGGAAATGGCGAACAGCACGTCACTCTCGCCCAACGAGGCGGCATTCGCCATCTGCACATGCGGATCGCGGTCCATCAGCACCATCAGGCCAAGCTTCAGCAGTTTGTAGGAAAAGTCCCTCGCTACCAACGATGAGGCACCGATGCCCGCCAGATGAATACGGCGTGCCTTGGCGAGTACTGCAACCGCTTGCGTCACCTCATCCTCGGCGTTCACCTGCATGGTCTGCTGCATGGCAGATACTTTGCTCGCCACCAGCTTCTGCTGGATGGTGACGAAATTGTCGCCTGCATCGATCGTGCCGTGGATCATGCCGGAAGGCACGCGCCATTCCTGTGCCTTGGCCTTGGTGACGGCAAGCTTCAGCTGCTGATAGCCATCATAGCCGATCTTCTGCGAGAACTTGACCACGCTGGACTGGCTGCGTCCGGTGGCAGCCGCCAGTTCCGCCGAGGAAAGCTGAACCATGCGGTCGGGATCATCGATGATGAACCGGCCGATCTGGCGCTCAGCATCTGTCATGGAATCCAGCTTCGCCTGGATAACCTTGAGAACCGACATGATCCCTCCACGGAATAAGCTATTCGAAATTTAAAAATTATCTGGAATATTATAGCGCCTATCCTATGATCGGTCACCCCCCGATTCCTGCATGTCGCAGTCTTTGACCGGATGACAAGCCCATGGACGAACTGCATATCACTGGCGGCAACAGGCTGGATGGCGCGGTGCCGATTTCCGGAGCCAAGAACGCCGCTCTTCCGCAAATCGCCGCAGCGCTCCTCTCTCCCCATCCGCTTGAGCTGACGAACCTGCCGAAGGTCTCGGATGTCGAGAACATGCTGCGGATTATTTCCCAGTATGGCGCGGAACTGAGACAGTATGCGGCAGGCACCACCATTCACGCAGCACAACTGACGCCGGGCGAAGTAGATTATGAAACGGTGCGCAAAATGCGCGCTTCCATTCTTGTGCTGGCCCCTCTCCTGTCCCGCTTCGGTGCCGCCCGCGTTTCCCTGCCCGGCGGCTGCGCGATTGGCGCAAGGCCGGTTGATATGCACCTGAAGGTTCTGACCGCACTCGGTGCCACAGTCTCCGTCGAGGGCGGCTATATCGTTGCGTCTACCAATGGCGGCCTGAAAGGTGCGCGTATTGTTCTATCAGGGCCATCGGTCGGTGCCACGGAAACTGCATTAATGGCGGCCTGCTGTGCCAAGGGTGAAACGGAAATCCTGAATGCGGCCCGTGAGCCGGAAGTGGTAGATCTCGTCGCCTGCCTCACCGCCATGGGTGCCGAGATCGAGGGCGCCGGCACCCACCGGCTTCTGGTGAAGGGAGAAACGAACTGGCGGCCTGCCAGCCACCATGCCATTCCCGACCGCGTGGAAGCAGGCACCTATGCCGCCGCTGCGATGATCACCGGCGGGCGGATCGAGCTTGTCAATGCGCGCATGGAGCATATGGCATCCGTTCTGCAAGTGCTGGAAAGCATGGGCGCAACCGTATGGCCCGGAGACCGGGGCGTGGTGGTGAACGGCAGTGAACGGATCAAACATGCCGATATCACCACTGAGCCCTATCCCGGCTTTCCGACAGACCTCCAGGCGCAGTTCATGGCCATGGCCTGCCTTGCGGATGGAGCAAGCGTCATCCGCGAAACCATTTTCGAAAACCGCTTCATGCATGTGCCGGAACTGGGCCGTCTGGGAGCGGATATCGCCCTGAACGGAGCGGTGGCTCTGGTGCGAGGCAAGCCGTTCCTCAAGGGTGCGCCGGTTATGGCAACAGACCTGCGCGCTTCTGTCTGTCTGGTTCTGGCAGCGCTTGCGGCAGAAGGCGAAACGGTCATCAAGCGCGTTTATCATCTGGATCGCGGCTATGAGCAGCTGGATCGCAAGCTTTCACAATGCGGCGCAAACATCCGGCGGGTTTCCCGATGACAGCCGAGTTGAAGGACCAGGTGCTCTATCTCGGCGTGGATGGCGGCGGCACCGGTTGCCGCGCCAGACTGGTGGATGAGGCGGGAAATGTGCTGGGGCAAGGCCTTTCCGGCCCCGCCACCACGAGGCTGGGCGTCGAAAACGCCTGGGCCTCGGTTATGCGGGCCTGGACGGGGGCTGCGGAAGAAGCGGGCCTTGATCCCTCGCAGGCGCTAGATGTCAAAGCCGGCATCGGCATTGCAGGCCTGACACGAGCGGGCTCTCGCGAAGAGCTGGAGGCACTACCACATCCTTTCGACAGTATCTGCTTCACATCAGATGGAGCCGCCGCCTGTTTAGGAGCCCATTCCGGCCAAGATGGCGGCATCGTCATTGCAGGTACGGGCTCCATCGGGCTTGCCATTGTCGGCGGGCAGGAGTTGCGCGCCGGTGGCTATGGCTTTCCCATTTCAGATGAGGGCAGCGGTGCCGACCTCGGCTTGAAAGCCATTCAGTTGTCGCTGCGGGCTTTCGATGGGCGGCGGGAGAAGACGGCGCTCCTGAACGAAGTGCTGAACCGCTTCGACCACACGCCAACCAAGATCGTCGGCTGGATGGATAAGGCGACCGCCACCGATTACGCCACCTTCGCGCCGCTGGTTCTGCGCCATGCCGACCAAGGCGATGCGGCAGCACGGCAGATCGTGCAGGCGGGTGCCGAGCAGATCGATTCGCTGGTGCGCAGGCTGATAGAATACGGTGCGCCTCTGGTTACCCTACTGGGCGGTCTTTCCGGCCCTCTGGAGCCGTGGCTTTCACCCGATGTCCGCCGCCGCTTGAAGCCTGCCGATGGCGATGCGGTGAGCGGCTCGATCATTCTCGCAAGGCGACTTTAATCCCCGACAACGGACTGATCAGGCGAACATTTGGACATGCCCCTTAAGGAATAATATATTCCTTTTATCGTTGACAGTCGGAATATACGATCATAGTGTGTTAAAAAATGATGAGCGAGGATCCATGTCGCACCAGCACCTGATGGCCGAACTTGAGCAGCTGGTTTCGGAAGCTCGCAATCCCAAATCCATGTCGATCGATCTACTTCCGACGCAAGACATTCTGACCGTTATGAATCGGGAGGATGAACTGGTTCCGGCGGCGGTTGCCCATGTTATCCCTGAAATTGCGAAGGCCGTGGACGAGATCGTCCGCGCGTTTCGCGAAGGCGGCCGCCTGATTTACATTGGCGCGGGAACGAGTGCGCGGCTCGGTGTTCTCGATGCATCCGAATGCCCGCCCACCTTCTCCGTGCCGGAAGGCATGGTGGTCGGTCTGATCGCAGGCGGTCCCAAGGCCATTCTGCACGCGGTCGAAGGTGCGGAAGACGATGTGGAGGAAGGCAGGCGCAATCTGCAAGAGATCAACCTGTCTGCCAAGGATGTTGTCGTCGGCATCGCGGTCAGCGGCAGAACGCCCTATGTGGTCGGTGCGCTGACTTATGCGCAATCCATCGGTGCCAAAACCATTTCGCTGACCTGCAATCCGCAATCGACACTGGTCGAGATGGCAGACATCGCCATTGCGCCGGTCGTCGGGCCGGAAGTCGTGACCGGCTCGACGCGTCTGAAATCCGGCACCGCGCAAAAGCTGGTCTTGAACATGCTGACGACGGCCAGCATGATCCGCATTGGCAAGACCTATGAAAACCTGATGGTGGATCTGACCATCAGCAACCAGAAGCTCGAGGCGCGGGCCATCCGCATCATCGCCGAGGCAACGGGGTGTTCTGCGGATATCGCGGAGAGCCACCTGAAGAAGAGCGGCAATAACGTGAAGCGCGCAATCCTGATGATCCTCACAGGCATGGAAGCGCAGGATGCAGATCTCGCGCTGACCCGGCATGACGGTTTTCTTCGCAAGGCAATTGCAGAGGCGCAGGCCTGAACGAATTTTTCGCTGAGTGCCCGGCCTTCAGAAGCTTCGGGACCAGCTCACCAGAGGGAGAATGAGCATGACACTGAAAATCGCCTGTAAATGGCTGGCCTGTGCTGCCGTCGTCGGTGGCCTCATGGGTGCCACTGCCACTCCAAGCCTTGCCGCGACGCTGAAAATGGCCTGGGCGCAGGATGCAACGGGCCTCGACCCGCACAAGCAGACGGCCTTTTCGTCCATTCGCCTGCTCGAACTCATCTATGAACCGCTGGTGCGCCTTGATGGTGATCTCAAGGTCGTTCCGGCTCTTGCCAAGGAATGGACCTTCTCTTCCGATGCCAAGACGCTGACCTTCAAGCTGGACCCTGCGGCGAAGTTTCATAACGGCGCAGCTGTAACATCCGCCGATGTGAAGGCCTCCTTCACCCGCATTCTGGATCAGGCAACCGGTGCCGCCGCCCGCGCGAACTATGTGTCGATCGCCAGAATCGATACGCCCGATGACAAGACTGTCGTCTTCAACCTCTCGCAGCCGGATGTGCCTTTGCTGACGGCCATGGGCAGCATCAATGCGGCCATCGTTCCGGCGTCTGAAATCACTGGCGGCAAGATCGGCACAGCAGCTGTCGGCACCGGCCCCTTCAAGCTGGAAAAGTGGGAGCCGAACCAGAAGGAAGTGCTGAAAGCCAATCCCGAATGGGCTGGCGGCAAAGTGGGTGTCGATGGCATCGACATCAGCGTTCTGCCGGATGAAAACGCCATTCTTGCAGCCCTTCGTGCCAAGCAGGTGGATTTCGCCTTGCTGAACGATCCGCTGGTCGCAACGCTCGTGCCAAAGGTTGCCGGACTGACGCTGAACCGCAAGCCGGTTCTGTCCTACCACGTCCTGCAACTTAACCCGTCGCGCAAGCCGATGACGGAACTTGCCGTTCGTCAGGCGATTTCCTGCGCCATCGACCGGCAGGATGTTCTGGATACCGCCCTTCTGGGTGAAGGCCAGATCACCGGCCCTCTGACCATGCCGCTCTATCGCTCCGACCCGAACTCTCTGTTCTGCTACAAGAAGGATCTGGAGAAGGCAAAGAAGCTGATGGCTGACGCCGGCTTCAAGGATGGCTTTTCGGCTACCGTGATCGCAGCCACCGGCGAACCGCCAACCGCGGCTTCCGAAGCGCAGGTCATCCAGTCTCAGTTGAAGGAAATCGGCATCAAGCTCGATATCAAGCTGATGGAACTGAACGTCTATGTCGATACATGGCTGAAGGGTGATTTCGATATGGCCGTGGCGCTGAACGGCGGTCGCGCCGACCCTTACACCATGTACAACCGCTACTGGACCAAGGCTGGCAACCTGCAAAAAGTCGCCAACTATGTCGATGATACGCTGGATGATCTGATGCAGAAGGGCCGCGTGGAAACCGACATTACCAAGCGCAAGGAAATCTTTGCTGCCTTCGACAAGCATCTGGCTGAAAAATCGCCGTGGATCTGGCTCTACACGGGCTATTCCTACACGGCCCAGCAGCAGACCGTACAAAACTTCGTTGCAACTCCGGATGGCTCGCTCTTCGGGCTTTCCAAGGTTTCAATAAAATAAAGAGTTCGAGGCGGATGACACGATGAACTACCTGCTACGACGTCTCGTCACATTCCCTCTTGTGATGCTGGGCGTCTCTATTCTGGTTTTCGTGGCCATCCGCCTCGTTCCCGGTGACTCCATCACGGCCATGCTGGGCACGGAAGCGGGCCTTTTGACGCCGGATCAACGCCAGGCGCTTGCCGCCTATTTCGGCCTCGACCAAGGCTGGCTCGTTCAATATGGCAAATGGCTGTCCGGCGTGACCTCCGGCAATCTCGGCCTGTCGGTTACCTATGGCAAGCCGGTACTGGACGTGATCCTCCAGCGCTTTCCGCTGACGCTGGAACTTGCCGTTCTTTCCATGCTGATTGCCATTTGCTGCGGCTTGCCGCTTGGCGTGTTCGCCGCTACCCGCAATGGGCGCGGCTCCGATCTCGGCGTGCGCATTTTTGCGATGATCGGCCAATCAACGCCCAGTTTCGTCATCGGTCTCGGCATCATCTACGTTCTTTCGGCAGGCTTCGGTATCCTGCCGTCGATGGGCGAATATATTCCATTTGCTCAAGATCCGCTTGGCAATCTCAGCCAGCTGATACTGCCTGCACTCACACTTGGTCTGTCCTTCACAGCCTCCGTGACCCGCATTTCCCGCTCCGCGATGCTGGATGTGCTGAGCGACGATTATGTAAGAACGGCGCGCAGCAAGGGCGTATCCAAACGCCATGTCATCTGGCGGCATGCCCTGCCCAATGCACTGATCCCGGTTGTAACCCTCAGCGGTGTCGAGTTCGGTTACCTGCTGGGCGGTGCCGTGCTGGTGGAGCAGATTTTCGCCCTTCCCGGCCTTGGCCGTATGACGCTGGAGGCCATTCTTCAGCGGGATTATGCGCTGGTGCAAGGGGCCGTGCTGTTCGTGGCGCTGAACTTCATGATCGTCAATTTGCTGGTTGATCTCGCCTATGTCATGCTCGATCCGCGCATTCGCCTCGGAGGCCGATCATGATAAGCTTCCTCACGAGACTGCTCGGCCATTCGAGCGGGCGGATCGGCGCGTTCATCGTCTGCCTCTATCTTGCGATCGCCCTTGCCGCATGGTTTGGCCTCACGCCTTACGATCCGCTGAAACAGTTTCGCATTGACCGGCTTCAGGGGCCAAGTGCCGCCCACTGGATGGGAACCGACATGTTCGGCCGCGATGTGATGAGCCGGTTGATGATCGGCATTGGCCAATCCTTCCTCGTGGCCTTTTCTTCGGTGGGCATTGCAGCGCTTGTTGGCACGATCCTTGGCCTGACCGCAGTCTGGTTCGGTCGCCTGTGGGATGGCGTGGTGATGCGGTTGATGGATGTTCTGTTGGCGTTTCCGGCCATTCTGCTGGCGCTGCTATTCATTACCGTGGTGGGCCCCGGCACTTTTACCAGCATTCTCGCGATTGCCTTTGTCTATACGCCGATCTTCACCCGCGTGGTGCGCGGTCCTGCCCTTTCCATCCGGGCGCGGGATTTTGTCGATGCGGCCCGTACCTTCGGTAGCTCCACCAGCTATATCCTGACGCGGCACCTCATGCTGAACCTCGTCGCACCTTTAACCGTTCAGGTGACGCTGGCGCTGGCATGGTCGCTGTTGACGGAATCGGGCTTGAGCTTCCTCGGCCTTGGCACACAGCCGCCGAATTCTTCGCTCGGCCTCATGCTGGCCGACAGCATCAACCTCATGGAAATGGCACCGTGGCTGCTGATCTTTCCTGGCCTCACCGTCATGCTCGGCATTCTCGGCTTTAACCTGTTGGGAGATGCGCTGCGCGATCTTCTGGATCCACGTATGCGCAGGGTCGCGGCATGACACAGCTTCTCTCAGTCCAAAACCTCAGCGTCGGCTTCGGCAAAGGCGACACCATCAAACCGATCATCCGGGATGTCAGCTTCACGCTCAATGCAGGTGAAACGCTGGCCATTGTCGGCGAGAGTGGGTCCGGCAAGTCCGTCACCGCGCTGTCCATCAACCGGCTGATTGATTACGGCGGCGGGCGAATTCTGGACGGTCATATCGATTTTGCCGCCTCGAACGGCCGCACGGTGGATCTCGTAACACTCGCCGAGCATGAGCTGGAGCGCGTCCGCGGGTCCGAAATCGGCATGATCTTTCAGGAGCCGATGACCTCGCTTAACCCCGTCGTGACCATCGGTAAGCAAATCGAGGAAGTGTTCCGCCTGCAAGGAAAGAGCGGCAGTGAAGCCCGGACCGAGACGCTTCGCGCGCTGGATCGTGTGCGCATTGCCGATGCCTCCCGCCGTCTCGGCTATTATCCGCATCAACTATCCGGCGGCATGCTTCAACGCGTGATGATCGCCATGGCACTTGCGGCCTCCCCTCGCCTGCTGATTGCCGATGAGCCGACAACGGCGCTCGATGTCAGCGTGCAGGCGCAGATCATGGCGCTGCTGTCAGAACTTCAGCGGGAAACCGGCACCGGCCTCATCTTCATCACGCATGATCTCGGCCTCGTCGCGGGCATTGCAGACCGCGTCATGGTCATGCAGGCGGGACAGGTGGTGGAACAGGGGGCGGCGGACCAGATCCTCGATCATGCAGAGCACTCCTATACGCAGCACCTCTTGAAGGCGGTTCCGCACTTCACCAATGGCAACCATGTGCGTGAGGATGCACCACGCCTTTCGCCATCGGCAGCAAACGCCTGCCTTTCTGTGGAAGGCCTCACCGTTCGCTTTCCCGCCACGGCCGGTCTTCTTCGCCGCTCCATCGGCGCGATCCACGCAGTGGAATCCGTCGATTTTGATATCCTGCCTGGCGAAACGCTTGCCATTGTCGGCGAAAGCGGTTCGGGCAAATCCACCACGGCGCGGGCGCTGCTAGGGCTGGTGAAGCCGACCCGTGGTGCGTTTCGCGCTGATGCGCAACAGGCCACGCAATCGCAAAAACCGATGCAGATGGTGTTCCAGAACCCCTATGCCTCGCTCAACCCTCGCCTTGATGTGAAGAGCCTGCTGGCAGAACCGGTGCTTGCAACCGGGCAAGGCATCACCAAAGATGTTCAGGCGCGGATGGTCTCGCTGTTGGAGCGTGTCGGCCTACCGAGCGATAGCCTCACCCGCTATCCGCATGAATTTTCCGGCGGCCAGCGTCAACGCCTCTGCATTGCCCGCGCCCTGATGCTCGATCCATCGATTCTTGTGCTGGATGAGGCGGTATCGGCACTGGATGTCTCGGTTCAGGCGCGAGTTCTCGATCTGCTGATCGATCTCCAGAAAGAGCGCAACCTCGCCTATCTCTTCGTCTCGCATGACATGGCCGTGGTGGAGCGCATCGCCCACCGCGTGGCCGTGCTTTACGGCGGGCAGATCGTGGAAATCGGCGATGCGCGCTCGGTTCTCTCCAACCCCCAACATGACTATACGAAAAAGCTGATTGCGGCGGTGCCGACCATGGATCGTCGTCGCGAAGGCTTCAAGCTGAACCTGGAAGCCGTACCAACACTTCTGCGTCCAGCCGGATTTGAGCCTCAGCCGGCAGAATGGTCCACCCTCGCGCCGGATCATCGTGTGCGCATTCAGCCAGCCGCCAATGCCTAAAGCCCGGATTTAACCATGCCAGAGACTACCGATCTCACCGCCCCATTCGAAGCCGCCTTTACGCTGCTGAAGACCAGCATAGACGAAGGCCGCATTCCCGGCGGCGTGCTTGGCATGATCGACCTCCGAGGCAATCGCCTGACCCGCGCCATTGGCTTGGCGCAAAAGATTGGCGGCGAACGCCCCATGACGGTCGGGACATGGTTCGATCTGGCGTCGCTCACCAAAGTAATTTTCACCACGCGCCGCATTCTGGAACTTGCAGCGGCGGGCACCATAGATCTCGCTGCGCCGCTCACCACTGTCATTCCGGATTTTCGGCAATATGCGCCGAACTGCTGGGAGCGCTCGGTCACCTTTCGCCAATGCCTCGGCCACCAGACGCCCTTCCCGGCTGTCGAGCCGATTTACACCTATGGCGATGACCCTGACCGCTTGCGGGCCTTCGTGCTTCAACGCAAGTGGAAACGGGGGGAGCCGGCCTATTCCGACATCAACTTTATCCTTCTCGGTATTGCGCTGGAGCGTCTGGCGGGAAAACGCATACGCGAAATGGACCCCGGTCCCGGTTTCGCCTTTTCCGGCGACCCGACGGTTACAGCCGCGACCGAGTTTTGCGCCTGGCGCAACCGCATGATCTGCGGCGAGGTGCATGACGAGAATTGCTATGCGCTGCAAGGCTCCGGTCACGCAGGGCTGTTCGGCACGGCTGATGCGGTTCTGGATTACGCAAGCGATCTTCTTCAGGGCGATCTGAACAACGATCCCGTGGTGAAATGGATGCGCCAGCCATTGTCGGATAAACGCACCCATGGCTGGGAACGCCCCTATGCCGGATGGTCCGGCGGATCGCGTTGCAATGACAGCGTTATCGGCCATACGGGCTTTACCGGAACCGGCCTCTGGGTCGATTTCGAGCGCGGTCGCGCCTGGACGCTGCTGACCAACCGCGTTCACCCCACCCGCCATTTCGACAGCGGCGTTTTTGCGCTAAGGGCAGCGTTAAGCGATGTCATCAACCGATACTAAGGAGAGACTGATGCAACCGATCTGGGCCGTAGGTTTAATGACCGGAACCGTTCTCGATGGAAACATCGACGTTGCTCTCCTGAAAACCGATGGCGAGCGGATCGAGGAATTCGGTGCCTATACGCTGGCACCCTACGACCAGTCAGTTCGCGATCTGCTGGAAGAAACCCTGTCACAAGCCCGCAAATGGAATTTCGAAGGACCGGAGCCCGAGATATTTGCCCGCGCGGAAGAGGCTTTGACACGGGCGCAATCGGCAGCCGTGCGTGAACTGGTCGAAAGCACCGGGCTTTCCATGGCGGATATCGGCGTTGTCGGCTTTCACGGTCAAACGGTTCTGCACCGCGCCCCGCAGCCGGGCCGCATTGGCGCAACGCGCCAACTCGGTGACGGCGAGTTGATGGCAAAGCTTCTGGGCTGCAAGGTTGCCTATGATTTCCGCAGCGCCGATGTACTGTCCGGTGGTCAGGGTGCACCGCTCGCCGCCGCCTATCATTCCGCCCTGCTGAAAGGCGTTTCGCAGGACGGCTCTGCGGCCATCCTCAATCTTGGTGGTGTCGCGAACACGACCTGGAGTAACGGTAAGGGCCATGTCATTGCCTTCGATACCGGCCCGGCCAATGCACCGATCAACGACTGGATCAAGCAGCACGGTCGCGGCGATATGGATCGCGACGGCCTGATTGCCGCGTCAGGCACGGTGAACGAGGAGCGCCTGCGAAAGCTTCTGCAACATCCCTATCTGACGGCAAAGTTTCCGAAATCGCTGGACCGCTTCGACTTTGGTGCCTCCATGGCAGACGGGCTGTCGCTGGAGGATGGAGCGGCAACGTTAACAGCCTTTACTGCGTCAGCAGTTGGCAAGGCGCTGGATCTTTTGCCGCAGCGACCTGAAAAACTCTTCGTCAGCGGTGGCGGTCGCCATAATCCGACGCTGATGAAGATGTTGGGCGAACGCGCCAAGGTCGAGATTCAACCGGCAGAAACGCTGGGATGGCGCGGTGATGCGGTGGAAGCGGAATGCTTCGCCTTCCTCGCCGTGCGCGTGCTTCGCGACATGCCGATTAGCTTCCCGACCACGACAGGTGCGCCGGAACCGCTGAAGGGCGGTCGACTGGCAGGATAGTCAAAGCTTCTTTTTCAGAAACTTCCGGGTCCGCCCGATGGGAAAATCCGGGAGTTCGCCGAAGACTGTATAGCCCTGACGGGTATAGGCCTTTTCGGCGACGGGATTGAATGTATCGATCCAGGCGGAATGGCAGCCTCTGGCTCTTGCTTCATCCTCTGCCGCTTGCAGCATGCGGCCAGCCATGCCTTGGCCGCGAAGGCTTTCATCGACCCATAGCCACTGGGTGAAAAGCCAGCCCCAGCCGGTATAGCCATTGATGCCCGCCTTGAGAGCGCCCGCCTCGTCCCGGACAAGAACCGCCAGGGTTCTGCGCTCCGACGGCCCGACATCGGCGTCATTGAAGGCGGCGAGGCTTTCACCGATGACGCCAAGCTCATTCGGCTCTGGTTTATCCGTTACAATGAGTTTCGTGTCCATTTTTGTGTTGTAAGCGGCATTCGCAGCGCTGAACAGAGACAAAAGGCTTCACAGCGCACGCATGAATGCCTAGCTTCGCCCAAAATCAACAATGGGGCGTGGGGCGGATGGAACTGGAAGCGGCAACCGGCAGCGATCGCAAAAGAGGCTCAGGCGTCAAGCTGGCCTATGATGTACTGCGCGATGAAATTCTCGACCTGGTGCTGCAACCGGGAAGCGCGATTGACGAAGTTCAACTGGCGGAACGCTTCAACATGTCGCGAACGCCGATCCGCGAAGCGCTGGTGCGGCTTGCCGCGGAAGGTTTGATTCAAACCCTGCCCAACCGCTCGACGCTGGTCGCGCCGATCGATTTCCTGAACATGCATACCTATTTCGATGCATTGGTGCTGATGTATCGCGTCACGACCAAACTGGCGGCACAACACCACAGGTCACCGGATCTGGCACTCATCAAGGAGAAGCAGATACAGTTTGCAGATGCGGTCAAAGCGCAGGATGCGCTGGCGATGATCGCAACCAATGCCGAATTTCACCTTGCCATCGCGGAGGCGGGACGCAACACCCATTTTGTCAGCTTTTTCAAACGGCTCCTTGATGAGGGGCGGCGCATCTTGCGGCTTTACTATCAATCTTATGAAGACCGACTTCCGCATCGCTTCGTGCAAGAGCACGAGGACATGATCTCTGCTATCGAGAATCGTAATCTCGAACTTGCCGAGGAGCTGGCCCGCGATCATGCCGAGCAGATCGTCGCTCAGGTTCAGAAGCTGCTGGTACCAGGCGAGCGGCTGAAGATCGAGATCTGACTATCAGAAAATCTTGTCGACAAATAAAATACAAAGATCTATAAAGGCGGTCAGAGGATAGCCGCCGCCCTTGCGCGGGCGAACAGAGGGAACAGACGCATGGCAACTTCCGTATTTTCAGGCGTCATGCCTGCCCTGATGACTCCTTGCAAAGCAGATCGCACGCCGGATTTCGACGCGCTGGTGCGCAAGGGTCAGGAACTGATTGCGGCAGGAATGTCTGCCGTTATCTACTGCGGCTCCATGGGCGACTGGCCGCTTTTGACGGATGCACAGCGCATGGAAGGCGTGGAGCGTCTGGCCAAGGCTGGCGTTCCGGTCATTGTCGGCACCGGTGCGGTCAACACCCCAACCGCCGTTGCCCATGCGGCTCATGCGCAGGAGGTTGGCGCAAAGGGTTTGATGGTCATCCCTCGCGTCCTGTCGCGCGGCTCCGTCATCTCCGCACAGAAGGCGCATTTCAAGGCGATCCTCTCCGCAGCACCCGATCTTCCGGCCGTCATCTACAACAGCCCCTATTATGGCTTTGCCACCCGCGCCGGCCTGTTTTTTGCGCTGCGCGCCGAGCACCCGAACCTCGTCGGCTTCAAGGAATTCGGCGGCGCTGAGGATCTACGCTATGCGGCGGAGAACATCACCAGCCGCGCCGACGAGGTGACCCTGATGATCGGCGTTGATACGGCCGTCTTCCACGGCTATGTCAATTGCGGCGCAAGCGGTGCCATTACCGGCATCGGCAATGTTCTGCCGAAGGAAGTTCTTCACCTTTGCAAGCTTTCTCAGGCCGCCGCTGCCGGCGACTTCGATGCTCGCGCCCGAGCACTCGAACTGGAAAGCGCGCTCGGCGTTCTCTCCTCCTTCGACGAAGGCCCGGATCTGGTTCTCTTCTTCAAGTACATGATGGTGCTGAAGGGTGAGAGCGAATACACGCTGCACTTCAACGAAACTGACGAACTGACGGAAAGCCAGCGCGGCTATGTTGAGGCGCAGTTCAAGCTCTTCAACACCTGGTACGCAGGCTGGAGCCAGCAGTCGGGTGCCGTCCAGACCTACATGCCTTGATGTATTGCGCCGGGGTGAGCACCGTCAAACTTGACAAATATCGAGATAGATGGTGCGCCCTTCGGCAGCAAACCTCTTGAACTGGGAAGCGTCAGCCGATAACGACCTTAATGATCTCAATTCAATCGGGCATCTCGTATGGCTCCAGAATTCCTCGTAACGCATTCCGGCGGATTCCACGCGGATGAGCTTCTGTCGAGTGTCGTCCTCACGCGCCTTTATCCGCAAGCTCGCATCGTTCGTAGCCGCGCACCGGACTGGATCACACCCGCGAGCGACCGGATCATCTACGATGTCGGCGGGGCCTTCGATCCGGATGCTAGCATATTCGATCATCACCAGCGCGGTGCACCCTTGCGCGGTGACGGTCAACCGTTCAGCTCTTTTGGTCTGGTCTGGCGGCACTATGGGCAGGATTATCTGCGTGCCTTGCAGGTTCCAGAAAAGGACGTTGCCACCCTTCATCAAAGCTTCGATCAGGACTTCGTTCTGCCGATCGACCTCATGGACAATGGGGCACTGAACCCATCCGCAGCTGGCCCGCTGGCCGATCTCACATTGCCGGTTCTTCTGGAAACGCTGAAGCCGGTTTTCGATGACAAGTCTCCGGAAGCCGACGACAGGGCGTTTCATGTCGCGCTCGTCATTGCTCGCAGCTTCGTTGAGGCGAACCTGAAGCAGGACGCCGCAAAGCTGCGCGCCGAGTCCTTGGTGATTGAGGCCATCGCCGCCGCCGGAGACAGCAAGGTTCTGGAATTGCCGATGGGAATGCCTTTCCGTCCAGCAATCGTAAAGGCAGGGGCGGAGCATCTCCTCTTTGTCGTGCATCCGCGCGATCAGGATTGGTGCCTCACCGGCATCCGCCGGGTCAGTGACAGTTTCGAATTGCGCGCGGATCTGCCAAAAGCCTGGGCAGGCCTGACCGGCCAGGCACTGGCCGATGTGAGCGGCGTGGCAGGCGCGACCTTCTGTCATAACGGGCGCTTCATTGCCGCAGCAGCCACGCGGGAAGCAGCTCTGCAACTGGCTGAACTTGCCGTCACAGAGCATCTGAAAGCGGTTTGACGAACTGCTTCAGCTTTCCAGCGCTTGGACCTTTCGAGTTAGATCATCGAGATTGGCTGTCACGGACAAATCGGAACCCGTAGCATCCATAAGCAACTGGCTGGGCGACTTTGAACGCCCAAACTGATAGTCATTACGGTTCAACCAATTTTTCAAGGGATGCCGATCATGGTGTTCGCCATTCAGCTTGGCATCATGCCTGCAGGCGGACGTGGCGAAACGGTCAGCATCGGCGGCTTCGAATTCAGCTTCCTGACGGATGAAGCATCTGGTACTTCCAGCCTTCAATCTCGCGCTCTTCAAATTCTCACTGATGATCCGCCTCGCACGGGCAGGAACCCGAGAACTGATGCTGAGCAATACGGTGAAATTCGCGCGCGCTGCCTGGCTGACAGAGTTCACCGTTTTGAGCAGCCATGTTCTGCAGTTGATCTCGATCCGCTGGTCACTATCTTCTGACTTGAGTTGGCTTCCACGCTTGCCTTTGCGGTGGCGAATCCGGTTCGGGTAAATCGACGCTGGGGCGCATGGCGGCGGGCATTACTGTTCCCACCTCCGGCAGTATTCGCCTGACGGGTCGCCTCGCTCGACGTATCGATCCAGGCGCAGATCATCAATCTCTTGATCCGCCTGCGCTCCGAACTCGATCTCTCACTGATCTTCATCAGCCACGATCTCTCGGTCGTGCGGCATCTGTGCGATCGGGTCGCCATCATGTATCGCGGCCAGATTGTCGAAGAAGGTGATGCGGCCGCGATCTACGACAATCCACGACATGATTAGACGCGCCGTCTGCTGGCGGCGGTCCCCGCTTTGCCCGTCGCGGCTGAATAAAGACGAATTCTACAATGGAACCCTGGGAATGGGATGAGGCCACCTGGCGCGGCAAGGTGGACAACGTGCGCGCTGCGCCGTTGCCCTCTCCTTCGATAGCGACCACGAGACCAACCAATTGCGCGATGGTGGCGAATCCATTGGCCGCATGTCGCAGGGGCAGTACGGCAACCGCGTCGGCGTGCCACACATTCTGTAGGAGCTGACGCAGGCCGGAGTTCCGGCCATCTTCTTCGTGCCAGCCGTCGCCGCCTTATGAGGATGTCTGGATTAAAACGTATGCCGACATTGCTGGCATTCGCCAAGAATGCCGCGGCGGATGGTAAAAGAATGGTCAGCAACGGCTGACCATTCCCAGCTTGATGACAAACCCCCAGGCACCTTCTCAAGGCTCAAGATTCACGGAAAGTCTCTGAATCAAAAAGAGAACAGATCGGAATCAAAGTGGCGGCAGCAAGGGCAAAAAGGACTTTGTCAGCAGTCTGAAATCTCCTCGGCATTACCGAGGAGATTAATGTCATCGACTGGAGAGATCGATGGCGTGACTGGAGTCGAAATGCCGTTCCTAGTGGAATACATTCATTGGCAAGGATGAATTGCGATGAATGACCGCATCTGACTCATCGTCATATTTAGCGCGAGACAGCCCGTTTGTCTCTGAAAAAGTAAGTAGCCAAATTATTTTCTGTCATCAATTGAGCGTTGACGCACTGTTGTGAAGAAGTGTCACTCCAGACGAAAAAGAAGCCGGGAACGAGGCCGGGTCTCCATTTTCCGACTTCTCGTCAGATCAGAATGGGCGCTGGAGGCGGACGAAACCGGTCCACTGTTCCTGCTGGTTGTCGAAGTCCTGGTAGTTCACAGCAACCTTCGTAGAGAGGTTGGTTGCGAGCTGGTAGTCGAACGTCAGACCGGCATGCCAGCCGTCACGGTTGCCAGTGAAGTCGCCGAAGCGGTTCTGGTCAAGTGTCCAGAAGTACTGTGCGCCGAGGGTGATTTTGAATTGACCGGTAACCTTCACAGCTTTCGGGTCCCCCGATGCTTTGCGCTGGCTGGTTATTGGCATAGGTCACGTTACAGGGGGATATATGATTGAAGATCATGATTTCGAAAGGCGAGCCTCAACTGAAATATGTCGAAAATTAGCATCATAATTTTAGATTTCGATAATAAACTTTTCTCTCCGAGACGTTGGTGTGAGGAAAGACACGCTGGAGATAAGATAGAGAAAGAAAGCTGCAAGAGTAAGAATGATCAGGCAAGCATCTGAACAGGCGCATCCCACTGGATCAGCACCACGCAGCCATCCTCACTCCAGACAGAATGTTCGCTACCGGGTGCATTTACAATATAGGAACCCGTGAGATACTGGCCCGTTTCATCGGACTGGCTTCCCTCTAGCACAAGAATGGTTTCGAGCCCAACGTGAAGATGCCGCGGCACAGCTGCTCCAGCTTCATACTTCAAGAGTGCGACACCCGGCGCCTCACCCTCGAAACGCCTGATCCAGTGGATTGTCACGCCCTCGCGGAACGCTTCGAACGGCAGTTCCTTCCAACCATCGGCGTGAAAGCCCGATCGTATGGTTTCAACCATGGTTCACTCCTTCCAGGAAATCTGCGAGGTGTGCGGTCCAACCGACGATACCGCCCTGAGCGCGGATCATTTCCAACGCTGCCTGCTTGAACTCGGGGAAGTAGCTGGCGGTCGCCTCCTCCACGAGCAGGCAGTTGAAGCCACGGTCATTGGCTTCGCGCATGGTCGTCTGCACACAAACCTCCGTGGTGACACCTGCAAAGATGAGGTGTGTGATGCCTTTTTCCGCCAGAACCTGCGAAAGACCGGTGGCATAAAACGCCCCCTTGCCCGGCTTTTCGATGACGATCTCACTCGGCAGCGGCGCAAGTTCCGGCACGATTTCAGAACCCGCCTCGCCTGCGATGAGAATGCGGCCCATAGGGCCAGCATCGCCAATTCTCAAGGTGGGATCTCCCCGGTTCCGCTTGGCGTCCGGCAAATCTGAGAGATCAGGCCTGTGACATTCCATGGTGTGAATGACGGTGAGCCCCGCATTCCGACAGCCTTCTATCAACCGTTTCACATCGGGCACGATGACCGAAACGCGACTGACATCATTACCCAGCGTTTCGCCAAAGCCGCCCGGCTCGATGAAATCCCGTTGCATATCGATGACGATCAGCGCCGTGGACGCCGGTTCGAAACGGAAATCGAATGGAAGCGCCTTGATTGTGGGCATCAGCCATGTCCTGCCATGTGGGATCCGATGATGGAGATATCGGCACCGCGTGCTGGTGTCTCGTACACAAGCCTGCCATCCGACATCACCAGAATGCGGTCCGACATTTCCATCAACTCATCCAGATCTTCCGAGAACAGCAAGACAGCAGTGCCGCTATTGCGGGCCTTCATGATGCGGGCCCGAATTTCAGATACCGCCGAGAAGTCGAGTCCGAAACAGGGATTGGAAACAATCAGCAGGTCCACCTCGCCAGTGAGTTCGCGGGCCAGCACGGCCCGCTGCACATTACCGCCTGAAAGCGAGGCGATGGGAGAGGAGGGCGAGGCGGTCTTGACCTTGAAGGCAGCAATCACCGCGTCGGCTTTTGCACGCATCGCGGTACGATCAAGAAAAAAGCGGGGCTTGCCTGACGGATCGATATCGAAGCTGCGCAGCGAGAGATTTTCCATGACCGACATTTTCGGCGCGCAGGCGTTCTGCAACGGCTCCTCGGGAATGAAACGAACGCGAAACTGGCGCGATTGCTGTCGCGTGGCCTGATAGGGCTTTGCCTCCACCAGAATTTCACCGGTTTCCGCCTTTCGTTGACCAGCCAGCGTTTCGGCAAGCTCCTTCTGGCCGTTACCGGAAATTCCTGCAATGCCGACAATTTCGCCAGCCTTGATGCCGAGCGCTTCCACCTCGATGGTCTTCAGGCCACTGCGGTCCTTCGCGCGCAAGTCCTTCAGTTCGAGAACGGTGCGGGCCTCGTTTTTGATCGGCAGGCGGCTATCCAGCTCGGCAAGCTTCACATTCCCGATCATCATGGCGGCCATATCATGCGGGTTCAGCTCGGCGGTGCTGCCACTACCAATATGTTTTCCGCGCCTCAACACCGAGACAGCATCAGCAAACTTCATCACCTCGTGGAACTTGTGGGAGATCATCAGAACGCTCAAATCCCCCCGTTCCGTCATGCCACGCACAAGGCCCAGCATATCATCCGCTTCGGCGGGCGTGAGAACGGAGGTCGGCTCATCCAGAATGAGAAAGCGGCGACCGAGATAAAGCTGGCGAATGATTTCCAGCTTCTGCTTTTCGCCCGCCGCCAGTTCCCGTACCGGACGATCCAGCGGAATGCGAAATGGCATGGTCTGTATGAAGGCATCCAGCGCCTCCCGTTCCGTTTTCCACGAGATGATACCGGGAACATCATTGCGGCTGATGACCAGATTTTCCGCACCAGTCAGCGACGGCACCAGCGTGAAATGCTGGTATACCATGCCGAGGCCGAGGGCTGCGGCATCCTTCGGCGAAGCAACCGAAACCTCGCGGTCCTCCACCATCAACTGGCCGCTTGTCTGGCGATAAAATCCCATGATGCATTTGACGAGCGTGGACTTGCCCGCGCCATTCTCCCCCAGAAGTGCGTGAAACGAGCCCGCCTTCACCTTGATGGAGACATCATCCAGCGCCGTGAAGGAGCCGAAACGCATGGTCATGCCAACCGTTTCCAGCGAAAGTGCCTTGCCTGTTGTGGGGCCTAGCGTGGTGCCTGTCATGGGTATCGATCCTTCCCTTGGCCGAACGTCGGTTATGGCAGCGCCTCGATCAGCGCCTTGGAATTCGACACCGAGCCGAACACGCCGCCCTGCATCTTGACCATCTTGATCGCGGCCAGATGGTTGCCGTAATCGGTCGCGCCGCAACAATCTTCCAGGAGCAGGCATTCAAAGCCGCGGTCATTCGCCTCGCGCATGGTGGTGTGCACGCAGACATCCGTAGTGATGCCGGTCAGGATGATGTTTTCGATGCGGCGCTGGTTGAGGATCAGCTCCAGATCCGTGGCGCAGAAGGATCCCTTGCCCGGCTTGTCGATGATGGTTTCACCTTCGAGGGGCTTCAGTTCGTCGATAATGTCCCAGCCCGGTTCGCCACGCACGAGAATGCGCCCGCAGGGTCCTGCATCGCCAATGCCAGCATTGATGCGCTGCGAACGCCAGCGCTTGTTGGCGGGCAGATCCGCCAGATCCGGCCTGTGGCCTTCGCGCGTGTGAATAATGTGGTAGCCCTTGGCGCGCATGGCAGCGAGCACCGCCTTGATGGGTTCAATGGGTGCCCGCACCAGCGACAGATCATAGCCCATATGATCGACATAGCCGCCGGGACCGCAGAAATCCGTCTGCATGTCGATGATGATCAAGACTGTATTGTCCGGCCGCAGCTTGCCGTTATAGGGCCATGGATAGGGATCGGCAGAAACGAAGTTGGTGGCTGTGTTGGTCAGCGTATCCATGACGATATCCCTATTCGGCTGCTGTTTTGGTGATTTCGCCGAAGCGGCGTGTGGGCTTTTCAAACCCGCAGGAGGTTCCGTCCGTTACCTTCACGCGGTCTTCCCAAGGCAGGCGATAGCGACCGGCGGCCAGATCGTGCATGTAGGTATAGGGGCAATCCTGCGCGCCACCGGCGACCGCCACATAGCCGCGATGACCGAACTGGTAGATGTTGTTTTCGACACCCCAGCCGAGCCTTGCTTCGCGCACCAGATCGGGCCGCACCTCGGCGGTGATAATCTCATCCGGCCTGCCGCTTGTACCATGGGCAATGATGGAGCCGTCGAAATTGCAGATCATGCCTTCGCCTATGCTGTCGAAGGTGCCGTCAGAGCCGGACATGCAGACATTGGCCGTGACCATGAGATTGCAGAAGGCGTTGGACTGGTTGGTGAAGCGCCAGGAGTCGCGAATGGGCGCCGTGTAGCCTGCAGTACGGATCATGATTTCCGCGCCCTTATAGGCGCATTCTCGAGCCATTTCCGGGAACATGCCATCATGGCAGATAATGAGCGCGATCTTGGCACCCTTCGGGCCGGTGATGACGGGAATGCCGGTATCGCCTGGCTCCCACGGCTCGACCGGCACCCAGGGGTGCATCTTGCGATAATAGAGTTTTAGCTCTCCCTGATCGTCGATGATGATGCCGGAATTATAGGGCATGCCGCCGGGATTAAGCTCCATGATGGAGAAGCAGCCCCAGATGCGGTGCTCCTTGCAGGCTGCCTTGAAAGCCGCGACTTCCGGCCCGTCCAGCGTGCACATGATCTCGGGATTGATATCCATCGACAGGCCGTGCAGCGCATATTCGGGGAAGATGACGAGATCCATGCCCGGCTGGTTGCGTCGTGCCTTGCCCACCAGTTCGACGATGCGCTGCGTCTGCCGCGCCAAGTCTTCCTTCGTTACGGTAACAGGCAGTTGCAACTGCACCAGTCCGATACCGACACCGTGTTCCGATTTGTTCAAACCGCCCAAGCCGTTCATGGCAGATCTCCAGTCACATGTTCATTTGGTCAGCGAAAGTTCCTCCGGCGCACCCGAAAGGCGCGTCGTCGGCGAAGAGGTCATGATGAGAATGATCAAGGTCAGCACGTAAGGTGCCGCATAGAAGAGGTAGTAGCCCTGCGTGACACCGACCGATTGAAGTGCTGGACCAAGCGCGCCAGCCCCGCCGAACAGCAGCGAGGCAAACATGCAACCCTTGGGGTTCCAACGAGCGAAGATGACGAGCGCAACGGCCATCAGCCCTTGGCCCGACGAAATGCGTTCGTTCCATGAGCCGGGATAAAAAAGCGAAAGGTAGGCCCCGCCGATTGCCGCCAGTGCCCCGCCCGCAGCCGTTGCCAGCAGGCGAACTGTATTTGGGTTGATACCCATGGCGCGGGCAGCATCAGAACTATCGCCCACCACGCGCAGAATGAGGCCGACACGCGTGTTCTTCAGCATCCACGCGATGGAAAATGTTAGGATTAACCCGACAATGAACAGCACATTGATCGTGAGTGCCGCCTGCACCTGCGGCAAAGACGACCAGTTACCGAGCGGAATGGCCGGAAGCTTTGGCGCAACCGGCTGGATGAAGGGCTTTCCGAGGAAGAAGGCGAGGCCAAGCCCGAACTGCATCATGGCAATGCCGATGGCGATATCGTTCACCTTCGGGAATTTGCAGATAAAGCCATGCAGCAGGCCGAACACGGCACCGGCCATCATGGCGGCCAACACACCAAGCCAGGCCGACTGTGTGAGAACGGCCACAGCATAAGCGGACATGGCCCCGAAAACGAGCGTTCCTTCAAGGCCGAGATTGATGCGGCCGGAGCGTTCGGTCAGGGTCTCACCGAGGCTGACGAAAATGAACGGGGTGGATACGCGAATAGCACCGGCCAGAATGGCAAGGGGCACGCCCCAGAGCCCAAGTGCGGTTTCTTCCATCACTCGCCATCCTTTCCGGCGCGTGTTTTGCGCCACATTTCCGGGTTGAAGAGCTTGAATCGGCCATAGAGCGTTTCGAAGAACAGCACGCTGATGAACAGGGTGCCTTGCAGCACGAGAACCGTTGCATCCGGCAGGCCCATGCGTCGCTGGATCAAGCCGCCTGCCGCCGCCACACCGCCGAGCAGAATGGAAACCGGGATGATGGCCAGCGGGTTATGCCGTGCAAGAAACGCAACGAGAATTCCGGTGTAACCGTAACCGGCAATGATGGAGCCATTGGCGCTGCCCTGCACCGCCGCCACCTCGATCATGCCTGCGAGACCCGCGAAGGCACCAGCGAGAAAAGTGAAGCCGACGATAAGCTTACCGACAGGCAATCCCTGGATCTGCGCGGCCCGGAGATTGCCGCCGGAAACGCGCGCCGCAAAGCCGATGGTGGTTCGCTCGATCAACACCCAGGCGAGCACGCAGCAGATGATGCCAATGGCAAAACCCCAGTGGACATCCATGCCCCAGATCTTCCCGAACATGCCATCTGCTGGTAGCGGAAAGGTGGAAGGCTTGTTGAGGCTCGCGGGATCGCGCAGCACACCTTCGATCAGATGGTTCATCACCGCAATGCCGATATAGGTGAGCAGAAGCGACGAGATCGTTTCGTTCACACCACGGTAGTGCTTCAAGGCTCCGGCAAACGCGATCCACAGACCACCAACAACGGAACCGGCAATACCCATTGCAATCCACAGCGGCCAGCCGTGCGAAACAGAGAGCATGGGCACGGCGATTGCAGCGGCTCCAAGACCGCCGAGGGCAAGCGCGCCCTCCCCACCGATGACGGTAAGCCCAAGGCGTGCGGGAAGTGCCACGCACAGAGCCGTCAGCAACAAGGGCGCCGCGCGGCTGAACGCGTTCTGCAGCGAGAACCAGGTGCCGAAACCTCCCGCATAGACCAATTGCACGAACTGGAGGGGAGACTTGCCCAGCGCCAGAAGAAAGAGGCTGAAAAGGCCCATTCCCGCCAGAATGGCGAGAAAGGTGATAGCAAGTGGCTCCAGCCTGCGCGCGAGTTCTTCCTGAAGGCGCGACAGCGTGAACCTGCGGGTGGCGGAAGCCACGGAGGATATGTCGATCTCGGCAGCCATGACTTCCGCTCCTTCAATCAGGCGACGGAGCCGATGACGCCTTCAACGAGATAGTTCATGCTTTCGAGCTCGATGGCCTGCTCGGTATAGTCCTTGCCTGCGGGAACGACGACATTGCCCTTGTTATCCTTCAGGCCACCCTTGAAGACCGCAAAGTTTCCGCCAAGCATGGTCTTTTGCGTGGCTTCGAACTTGGCGCGCGCATCGGCAGAAACTGCTTTACCGAGCGGGCTCATCTTGACGAAGCCGTCCTTCAGGCCACCGCGCACGAAATTGCCGATTGGCTTGCCTGCCTGCATCGTCTTGATGAAATCCGTATAGACATTGCCCCAGGCCCATTCGGCACCGGTCAGATATTTGTCACCGGCCAGAGCCGACTGGTTGGCGTGATAGCCGCAGACGAAAGCGCCGCGACCGGCAGCCGTCTGGGCAACGACCTTCGGGCTATCGACGTGGCAGGTGATGACATCGGCGCCCTGGTCGATGAGAGCGTTGGTGGCTTCCGCTTCCTTCACGGCCAGCGACCATTCACCGGTAAAGATGACCTGGCAGGTGATGGACGGATCGACAGAGCGGGCACCGAGCAGGAAGGCATTGATGTTCTGGAGGACCTGCGGAATGGGCTTGGCCGCCACGAAGCCGATCTTCTTGCTCTTCGAGGCGTAACCGGCGGTGATACCGTTCAGGTATTGGCCCTGATGGATGTAACCGAAATAGGAGCCGACATTGGCCGGATGCTTTTCCTTGGTCCAGAGACCGCCGCAATGGCGGAACTGCGCATCCGGATACTTCTTCGCCATGGCCAGTACATGGGGATCGAAATAACCGAATGAGGTCGGGAACAGCAGTTTCGCGCCATCAAGGTTGATCATGGATTCCATGGTCTTCTGGACATCCACGGTCTCGGGCACATTTTCTTCTTCCACCAGCGTGATGCCTTCGATGGACTTCAGGGCGGCTGCACCTTCGGCATGCGCTTGGTTGTAGCCGTAATCATCCTTGGGTCCGACGTAGATAAATCCGATCGTCAACGGCGTCGCAGCAAAGGCTGCGGAGGAAAGCAGGCCCGGCGTGGCTGCTGCTGCTGCGGCGCCCGCCAAGGTCGTCTGAAGAAACTGTCTGCGAGATACGGAAGGCAACTTGATCATTGGTCGTTCCCCTTTTTTAATCCGGCTTCTGCCGGCTCTAAAAAAGTGTATGCAATCCCTATGCCAGCCTGAAACAGCCGGTAGGGCGGCATCAATTCACGAAAAAGCTCAGCATAAATGCGAAAACTGTATGCACTTTGAATTGACGCGCTATATTTTGAGGCAAAACTTCAGTCTGCGTAAAATTCGCGCATGACCTTCGATCGGCTTATAAGATGGCGTTTCGCTTTCACCGAATCTCCGCTAAGCTCGAATAAGTGCATGCAGCTTTGATAGGTCATCGATATTGTGAGGGAATTGGTCAGAACAGGAGACACGGTCGAACAGTTGGTCCGCGCGATCTCCGACCTCATTATCAGTGGTGATCTTCAACCCGGCGCAAAGCTTGACGAAGGTGGGCTGGCCAGCCGCTTCCAGGTTTCTAGAACGCCAGTTCGTGAAGCACTTAGGCAGCTCTGCGCCATGGGACTGGTGGAGCGCCCGCCCAACCGCAGTGCTGTCGTGACCAATGTTTCCGGTGAATTCCTCAGTTCCATGTTCGAGGCTATGGCTGAACTGGAGGCAATCTGCGCCCGACTTTCAGCAGAACGAATGACTGCGCAGGAGCGCGAGGAGCTGGAATCTCTCCATCGGGAAAGCTTCGACATCGTAAAGACCGGAGCATCGGAAGACTACGCGGCCTTTAACACCGAGTTTCATAACCGGCTCTATTCCGGCGCTCACAATGCGCATATTCAGGAAACCGTGCTCCAGACAAGAGCGCGCCTTGCACCCTTTCGTCGCGCTCAGTTTCGCCTGGAGGGCCGCTTGCAACTCTCCTGGGATGAGCACGAGGGTATCGTCAGAGCCATTTTGAACCGGGATGGAGCAGCGGCCTCCTGCGCCGCCTACTCCCATGTGTCGATTGTTGGCGATGCGAGCAGGACTTTCGCTTCCAGCACGGCAACGCGCAACTGATGCCACCTGCCCCGTCCGAAGCAAACATTTCAGCAGCCCCTGAAATTTAGAAAATCTCTTCTGCCTAAGGGATGGGCAACATGCTATTGCAGCGCATCGTTCCGTTGCGCAGAGATGCCAGGCATGTCGCTTTTTCATAAACTCAATCCGGCAATCGTGCCGACCAGCCCACGCGAAAAGCTTCGCGCATCGCTGGGGGCACTGACCGGCATCCTTGCGACCGGACTGGTCAGCACAATCGCCCTTCAGTCCGATGCCAGCGTTCCACTGCTCGTCGCGCCAATGGGCGCGTCCGCCGTGCTGCTTTTCGCAGCACCCGCCAGCCCTCTGGCCCAGCCTTGGTCGATCCTCGGCGGCAACCTGATCGCTGCCGTCATTGGCGTAACATGCGCGAAGTTTCTCGGCGCACCATTGCTGGCGGCTGCCATCGCCGTCTCGGCTGCAATTGCCATCATGCTGATGCTGAACTGCCTGCATCCGCCGAGCGGCGCGGTGGCACTAACAGCTGTTCTGGGCGGTCCGGCAATCCAGAAAGCGGGCTATTGGTTCGTTCTTTCGCCGATCGCGCTCAATTCCGTCATCCTTCTCGTCATCGCCTTGCTTTTCAACAATGTGACAGGCCGGCGCTATCCGCATGCAACGCCCGGCAGCCAGCCATCCCGACAGGGAACGGCAGATCCTGCGCCCTCTCATCGCATCGGTGTCGTCGCATCGGACATCGAGGCGGTGATCCAGGAGCAGGATGAGTTCATCGATGTGAGCCCGGAGGATCTGGATCTCCTTTTTCACAGGGCGCAGATCCGCGCATTCGAGCGGCAGACCAGCGCAGTGACGTGCAGCGACATCATGTCTCGCGACGTGATCTTCGCCACGACGGGCCAAAGCCTGAAAGCTGTCTGGCGGATTTTCATGACGCGCCATGTGAAGGCACTGCCGGTCGTGGACGCCAACGGTAAGCTCACCGGGATCGTGGGCCTGGAAGACTTTCTCGAGAACTCCGTTCTTTCCAGTGACGGATCGCTGAAACTTGGGCTTGGTCATCGCATGCTTGCGCTGTTCAGCAAGCGGCAGCTCCCCACCAGAGTGGACGAAATCATGCAGACGCGGGTTCAATCCGCAATTCCTGAAACGCGCATCACATCGCTGGTTTCGCCGATGGTCGACCAGGGCCTTGACCAGATGCCCGTTGTGGATGCCGACAATAGGCTTGTCGGCATCGTCAGCCAATCGGACCTGCTCGCAGCTCTCTTTCAAAGCGAACTGGACCAGATGGCCATCACTCGGCGGCGATGACCTGACGCTCGGTGATGATCCGGCGGATATCGGGACGGCAGGAACCGCAATTTGTTCCCGCTTTCAGCACCTCTCCGATGGCGGCAACGGTATTGCAACCGGTTTGTGCCGCTGCCGCGATCTCGTTGAGCCCGACATTGAAGCAGGAGCAGATGATGGCGCCCTTGTCCGGCTGATCCGCGGGTGGTCGACCGGCGATCAAGGCAATGCGTGACCGCCTGTCATGCGTCTCCATCAACTGGCTGACTGCCCATTGACGTGACACGGCAACCGGACGAGATGCCACGAAGAGAGCGGCCAGCAACTGCTCTCCGGCAAATGCGGCCACGCGCACGGCACCGGTAGGCTCGTCAGACAGTCCGACGATGTCTGAATTTTCGGGAAGCCGAACTGTTCTTACGAGCCATGATTGCCAGCCATCTGTTGGCGGATGACCTGCAAGTTCCAATCGATATCCGCCCTCACACGGCGCTATAGCCCAGTAGTCGAAATCGAGCTCGAGAGGCTTTTCACGGCAGATAAGGAAGGCATGACAGGATGCCTCGACTTTTTTCATTGTAATGGCAGCGTTCTTCAGTGCGGGCTGGCCGGAAATCGGATCGCGCTCATTGGATACCAAGGCATCGACACGCGCGCGCGCCGAATTGCTGTCGTTCCAATGCATGGGGGCGAAGACCGAGCCCGGAGCCTGTCGATCCGTGATCAGGGCACGGACAATGCATCTGGCGCCCGTGGTCCCGGTCAGTTCCACCAGATCCGCATCCTCAAGATCAAACTGCCGGGCATCGGAGGGGCTGATCTCTGCAAAGGGCTCGGCCATGTGCGACGAAAGGCGGGCACTTTTGCCCGTACGGGTCATGGTGTGCCACTGATCCCGGATACGTCCGGTGTTCAGGATGAGCGGAAACTCCGTGGAAGGACGATGGTCGAGAATTGCTTGAACCGGCACGAAGCGGGCACGGCCATCCGGGTGATAGAACCGACCGTTGGCGAAGAAGCGCGTCTCGTCAGGCTTGGATCCTGCTCGCTGGGGCCATTGGAAGGGTTCGAGCGCATCATACTCCTGCCGCTCCAGCGCGGCGTGAGCACCGATATCAAAATCCCGGTTGCCATCGTTTTCGAAGGCTGAAAGAGCTGCATGCTCCTGGAAGATCTCGCTGGCGTTCTGATAGGCAAATCCGGCACCGAACCCCATCCGGCAGCCCACTTGCGCCATTTGCCACCAGTCGGCTTGCGCCTCGGCAGGGGCGGCCAGAAACGGGCGCTGGCGCGAAATGCGGCGCTCGGAATTGGTAACGGTTCCGCTTTTCTCACCCCATCCGGCGGAGGGAAGCAGAACATGAGCAAGTCTTGCCGTGTCGGTACTGCCGTACATGTCCGACACCACCACGAACGGGCAGGTTTCGATGGCCGCCTTGACGACATCGGCATTCGGCATAGAGACCACAGGATTGGTGGACATGATCCACAGCGCCTTGATCTTGCCTGCCTTGACGGCCTCAAACAGTTCTACTGCCTTCAGGCCTGGCTTTAAAGCGATGGCCGGTGATGCCCAGAACCGCTGGACACGATCACGATCTGCATCATTGGCGATGTCCATATGCGCGGCGAGCATATTGGATAGACCACCGACCTCGCGTCCGCCCATGGCATTGGGCTGGCCGGTCAGGGAAAAGGGTCCAGATCCCGGCTTGCCGATCCTGCCTGTGGCAAGATGGCAATTGATAATGGCATTGACCTTGTCAGTGCCGACCGAAGACTGGTTGACGCCCTGACTGTAGCAAGTGACGACCTTGCGCGTCTTTGCAAACCACTGGAAGAACAGCCGCAATTGCAGGGTGGATATCCCCGTCGCTTCCGCAAGCTCGGCCAGACTTGCGTGCTGACATGCCATCAATGCGTCGGCAAAGCCGGTTGTGTGTTGCGCCACGTAAGCTTCATCCACATGGCCCTCCTGCGCAAGATGATGAAGCAAACCATTGAACAGGGCGACATCCGCATTGCCCCGCACCGCCAGATGCAGATCGGCGAGATCGCAAGTGGCGGTTCGGCGTGGGTCGATCACCACGACTTTCATCTGCGGGCGGTTGGCCTTCGCTGCCGCAAGGCGCTGATAAAGCACCGGATGACACCAGGCCATGTTCGACCCGACCAGCACCACGAGATCTGCAAGCTCCAGATCTTCATAGGTGCCAGGGACCGTATCGGAACCGAAGGCGCGTTTATGGCCCGCAACGGAGGAGGCCATGCAGAGCCGCGAGTTCGTGTCTATGTTGGCAGAGCCGATGAAGCCCTTCATCAGCTTGTTGGCAACGTAGTAATCCTCGGTCAGAAGCTGGCCGGAGAGATAGAAAGCGACCGAATCCGGTCCATGGTCGCGGATGGCGGAAGAGAAGCGTTCGGCAACCAGATCAAGCGCATTATTCCAGCTGGCGGGCCTGCCGCTGACCATCGGAGCCAGAACACGGCCTTCCATATCCAGAGTTTCCGCCAGTGCCGAGCCCTTGGAACACAGCCTGCCGAAATTGGCGGGATGATCGGGATCGCCCTTCACGCTCACCCGGCCATCATCCTCGACCTTGGCGATGACGCCGCAGCCGACACCACAATAGGGACAGGTGGTGCGTGTTTCAGTTGGCATGGGCTTACTCCGCCGCAACCATCATCGGCTGATCGAGAAGGATCGACAGCAGACCGTCCTCATTCCTGATTTCGAGGGTCCGCACCTCCCCCTCATCCGCACCCTGCGCCATCCCGTTTTCCAGCGAAATGACCCAGTTGTGCAACGGGCAGGTGACCGACTTGCCGTGCACGATGCCCTCCGACAGTGGTCCTGCCTTGTGCGGGCAGCGGTTTTCAATCGCGAAAACCTCGTTCTCGCTGGTGCGAAACACGGCGATGTTCATGCCCGGGGTCTTGATGCAGCGAGCGCCACGCAGCGGGATATCGTCGATATGTCCAATGGTTTTCCAGTTCATGGATGTCGTCCTTCTGGTTGAGATCCCCTCCCCAACCCCTCCCCACAAGGGGGAGGGGCTAACCTGCCGCGGCGTCTGCGCCTGCGTTTGTGCTATACAGCGCGTTGCGTTTTCTCCCCCCTTGTGGGGGAGATGGCCGGCAGGCCAGAAGGGGCCGTCTTATTCTGCAGCCTCGCCGTAGCCGACGCTTGCCATGGGTTTGAACTCGTGCTTGTCCTTGCCCGATACGCGCTCCGACCAAGGATCGACCTGCGCGAATTGCTGGCTGAAGACGAAGCGGTCGTAATAGGCCTTGCGCCGCTCGGTATCGTGAAGGATTTGAGCGCGAACCTCGTCATGGCCCACGCGTTTCGCCCACTTGTAGATGCGTTCCAGATAGCGGCCCTGTTCGCGATACATCTGGGTCAGCGCCACGATCACCTCCAAGGCCTCGTCCTCGGTCTTCACCAGACCCAGAACGTCCGTGCCCTTGATGTCGAGACCAGCGGCACCGGCAAAATGGATCTCGAAGCCGGAATCGACGCAGATGACGCCGATATCCTTGCAGGTGGCTTCAGCACAGTTTCGGGGACAGCCCGAAACGGCGAGTTTCAGCTTGGCCGGTGTCCACGAACCCCACATGAACTTTTCGATGCGGATGCCGAGGCCGGTGGAATCCTGCGTGCCGAAACGGCACCAGTCCGAACCCACACAGGTTTTGACTGTGCGGAGACCCTTGGCATAGGCCTGACCGGAGATGAAACCGGCCTGCCCGAGATCCGCCCACACAGCGGGCAGGTCTTCCTTCTCGATGCCAAGCAAATCGATACGCTGGCCGCCGGTGACCTTCACCATCGGGATCTGGAACTTGTCGACCACGTCGGCAATGGCCCGCAATTCCTTCGCGTTTGTCACGCCGCCCCACATGCGGGGCACGACGGAATAGGTGCCATCCTTCTGGATATTGGCGTGAACCCGCTCATTGATGAAACGGGACTGATAGTCATCCGCATACTCATCCGGCCAGTCGCAAACGAGGTAATAGTTCAGCGCCGGTCGGCATTTGGCGCAGCCGCAGGAGGTTTTCCACTCCAGCTCCTGCATGACGGCGGGAATGGTTTTAAGCCCCTTGGCCTTGATCAGGCGGCGCACATCGTCATGCCCGAGCTCGGTGCAGGTGCACATGGGCGTCACAGCTGCCGGGTTATACTTGTCTCCCAGCGTCACTGTCATCAGCTGTTCGACAAGACCTGTGCAGGATCCGCAGGAGGCGGAAGCCTTGGTGTGGGCGCGCACCTCGTCCAGCCCTGTCAGGCCTTTGGCCGTGATGGTCGAGGTGATCTTTCCCTTACAAACGCCGTTGCAGCCGCAGATTTCCGCATCATCCGGCAAGGCTGCAACGGCCGCCATAGGGTCCAGCGGAGACCCTCCCTGATAGGCCTGGCCGAAGATGAGGGTATCGCGCATCTCCGAAATATCGGTCTGCTTCTTCTTCAGGTCGTTGAACCAGGCGCCATCAGCCGTTTCACCGTAGAGCACGGTGCCGATGATGCGGTTCTCCTTGATGACCAGCCGCTTGTAGATGCCAGCCGTCGCGTCGCGCAGCACGATTTCCTCGCGGTCCGGCCCTTCGGCAAAATCGCCCAGCGAATAGAGATCGATGCCGGTGACCTTGAGCTTCGTCGGCGTGTCGGAATGAACGAAGGCCGGTGTCTTGTCACCCGCCAGATGCGAGGCGGCGATGCGCGCCATTTCGTACAGCGGGGCAACGAGGCCATAAACCTGACCGCCCACTTCCGCACATTCGCCAAGTGCCATGATGTGGCCGTCAGACGTCATCATGCCATCATCGACCACGATGCCGCGATTGACGGCGAGGCCTGCATCCTTTGCCAGTTGCACATTGGGACGGATGCCGACGGCCATGACGACGATGGATGCCGGAATGATGCGGCCATCCTCGAGTTCCACGGCCTCTACCTTGCCATCGCCAAGAATCGCCTTGGTATTGGCCTTACAGAGAACATTGATGCCGCGATCTTCCAGTGCCTTTTGCAACAGATATCCGGCGGCAGGATCAAGCTGGCGCTCCATCAGGCTTGGCATCACATGCAGAACCGTCACGTTCATGCCGCGAGCCTTGAGGCCGGCAGCGGCCTCAAGGCCCAGCAGCCCGCCGCCGATCACGATGGCGTCTCCTCCCGCCTTGGCAGCAGCAAGCATGGCATCCACGTCATCCAGATCGCGATAGGCGACAACGCCTTTCAGGTCCTTGCCCGGCACCGGAATGATGAAGGGGTTGGAGCCAGTGGCGATGATCAGCCGGTCGTAGTCAGCGACCACACCCTTTTGCGAGGTCACGGTGCGCTTGGCGCGGTCGATTTCTACGATCCTGTCGCCACGATAGAGCGTCACGCCATGGGCTTCGTACCAGGCGTCACCATGAATGATGATGTCTTCATAGGTCTTTTCACCGGACAGAACCGGGGAAAGCATGATGCGGTCATAGTTCACGCGGGGTTCAGCGTTGAAAATGGTGACGTCGTAGGCACCGGGTGCCTGTTCGAACAGATGTTCCAGCATTCGGCCAGGGGCCATGCCATTGCCAATGATGACAAGTTTCTGGATCATCTCGCTTACTCCGCCGCTTCCACGAAGCGGTGACGCTCGTAGAGGAATTTCAACACGGCCTCGCGGCACTTGAGATAGGTGCGGTCGGACGCCAGCTCGATGCGGTTGCGGGGCCTTGCGATTGGAACTTCCAGCACCTCGCCGATCTTTGCTGCCGGACCATTGGTCATCATAACGATGCGGTCGGAGAGAAGAACCGCCTCGTCCACATCGTGTGTGATCATGATCATGGTGTTGCCGAGGCGCGCATGGATCTCCATCACCGCATCCTGCAGATGGGCGCGGGTCAGCGCATCCAGCGCACCGAAAGGCTCATCCAGCAGCAGCACCTTCGGCTCCATGGCGAGCGCACGGGCAATACCGACGCGCTGCTTCATGCCGCCGGAAATTTCTGCCGGACGTTTGTCCTTCGCATGGGCCATCTGCACGAGATCGAGATTGTGCATCACCCAGTCATGCTGCTCAGACTTGGTTTTCTTGCCACGAAAGACCTTGGAGACGGCAAGGTTGATGTTTTCGTAGACCGAGAGCCAGGGCAGCAGCGAATGGTTCTGGAACACGACCGCTCGCTCCGGACCGGGTGCATCGACATGCTTTCCATCCAGGAAAACGGCACCGGATGTAGCGTCGATCAATCCGGCAATGATGTTGAGCACGGTGGATTTGCCACAGCCGGAATGACCGATGATGGAAACGAACTCACCCTTGTCAACGCCGAGCGAAACCTGCTTCAGCACTTCGCTTTTGGTGCCGTTGCGCTCGAAGGTCTTGTCGATGAATTCCAGCGAAAGATAGGATTGTGCCATGGTCGTGATCCTTCAGGCGTTGGCAGTGCCGCGGGTGACGAGGCGCCCGACGAAAGCAATGAGGCGGTCGAGCAGGAAACCGACGACGCCGACATAGACAAGCGCCACGATGATGTCGCTGATCAGAGACGAGTTCCAAGCGTCCCAGATGAAGAAGCCGATGCCGACGCCACCGATCAGCATTTCCGCCGCAACGATGGCAAGCCAGGAAAGACCGATGCCAATGCGCAGGCCGGTGAAGATGTAAGGGGCGGCAGCGGGCAGCATGATCTTGGCGAAATATTCGAACCCGTTGAGGCGCAGCACCTTGGCAACGTTCTGATAATCCTGCGGAATGTTGCGGATGCCGACAGCCGTATTGATGATGACCGGCCAGATTGCGGTGATGAAGATGACGAAGATTGCGGATGGATTCCCATCCCGGAAGGCGGCAAGCGACAGGGGCAACCAAGCAAGCGGTGGAACGGTACGAAGGATCTGGAAGATCGGGTCCAGGCCCCGCATGGCCCACTGGCTCTGACCGACGAGAACACCGAGCGCGATGCCGGCGATCGCGGCCAGCGCATAGCCCAGCGCAACACGCTGAAGGCTCGCGGCGATATGCCAGAACATCCCCTGATCAACCCCCTGCCCCACATGGAACGGGTGAATGATCAGTTCCCAGCTTTCGCTGAGCACACGGCTCGGGGACGGAAGACTTGATGTTGGCGAGGAACAGAGAATTTCCCAGGCAAGCACCAGAAGCGCGAGCGTCAGAAGCGGCGGCAGGATAGTCGCATTCAGGCGGCGAGCCTTCTCGACCACCATCGAGCCAATCGGCCTCGTCGGCTTGGCAGGGGAAAAGGCCACCACCTGTGCTTTCGGGCTGACCTGCTTACTTTCCTTGATGTTCAGTTGCGTAACGGACATGGCCGCTTTCCTTTGTTGAATTCCGGGTGCGAGGGCGCATGCAGTCAGCGCCCTCGAAGCAGGTTTGCTCAAGCCATGCGGGAAATGCTGAGGCTCTTCAGGTAGGCAGCCGGATTCTCCGGATCGAAGACCTTGCCATCGAAGAAGGTTTCCTTGCCGCGGGATGTCGAGGCGGGAATATCGGTCACACCAAGCGCCTTGGCGGCATCGCGCCAGAGATCTTCGCGATTGACCTTGGAGACGAGCGCCTTGATGTCGAGCGTCGGCTCGAACTTGCCCCAGCGGATGTCTTCCGTCAGGAACCAGGCGTCATGGCTCTGATAGGGATAGGAAGCGTGGTCGCGCCAGAACTTCATGAAGTGCGGGCTGTTTTCGACCAGCTTGCCGTTACCGTAATTGTATTTGCCCTTGATGCGATCGGTGATGTCCTTGGGCGGGACGTTGAACCAGCTGCGCTTGCCGACGATTTCGGCCAGTTCATCCTTGTTCTTCATGTCGTCGCACCACTGTGCGGCTTCCAGAACGGCCATCAAGAGCGCTTTCGTCGCACGTGGGTTTTTCTCCACCCAGTCGGCGCGCATGGCGAAGGATTTTTCCGGATGCTTGTTCCAGATTTCAGCGGTGTTGACCGCCGTGTAGCCGATGCCCTGATTGACCAGTTGTTCGTTCCACGGCTCGCCCACACAGAAGCAGTCCATGGTGCCGACCTTCATATTGGCCACCATCTGCGGCGGTGGAACGACGATTGTTTCCACATCCTTGTCCGGGTCGATGCCGCCGGCAGCCAGCCAGTAACGGATCCAGAGGTCATGCGTGCCGCCGGGGAAAGTCATGGCAACCTTGGCAGGCACGCCTGCCGCCTTCTTCTTCGCGAAGGCTTCCTTCAGCGCTCCTGAATCGAGCCCGACCTTGAGATCCGCATAGGCAGAACCCACAGAGATGGCCTGCGCATCGAGGTTGAGACGCGACAGGATAACCATGGGCAAGGGCTGGTTGTTCTGGGTCACCTTGCCAGTAGAAATGAGATAGGGCATCGGGGTGAGGATATGGGCACCATCGATGCCGCTGCCTGCAGATCCGAGAACGAGATTGTCTCGCGTCGTACCCCAGGAGGCCTGCTTGACGACCTCGACATCCGGCATTCCGTACTTGGCGAAAAGTCCCTTTTCCTTTGCGATGATCAGCGGCGCGGAATCAGTCAATGCGATGAAGCCCAGTACGGCTTTGGTTGTTTCAGGACCTGCCCCTTGCGCGAATGCTCCCGAGGGAAATGCAGTCTTGACTGCGCCAAGAAGGGCGGCAGTCGCGGACGTCTTCAAAATCGTACGGCGGCTGATGCCGGTATCGGATGCCTTCGTCATTTTTTTCATTCCCCTCTGTGACGGAGTGCCAAAACGAAAAAACGCCGCGTGCTTGAATGCAGCATCCGGGCGGGAGGAGCCGGACGGCAAGGAAGCCTGCGACGTCGTTGTCTGATGATCTGGATGATGTCCTGTCGGACGCTCATCTGCCTGCCGATCGCCATTGACCGGTGCGATGTTATTCATGCAAGCTGCGTGCCAGTTCTGGCAGTTAAATACAAAACACTGTAAAGATTGAATTATTTCCGATTTGAACTGAACGATCTAAAATCTGGGCACTCGTCCGTGTGCCTAATTTGGAAGCGTCGAGTTTGGTCAGCTGCTGCCATTCTGAGCAGGCGCAGCAAGAGGAGGCCTCAGGTTTCCAGCGTCGACGGCAGCGTACCGTTCTCTTCTGCCCGCACCGCAAAGCTGTTGACGTAAGCCTCAATGGCGGCCGGATCGAAATTCTTGCCGTCCATGAAAACATCATCGGGCTCGCTTGCTGCAGGCGCGAGATCGCCGTTATGATCGCCGACCTGCCCCAGTGCGGCTCGGTAGAGATCTGGTCGGAATGCCGATGCAGCAGCATCCGCAGCCTGTTGGGAGAATCGCACTTGGCCCCAGCGCACCATCTGACTGAAGATCCAGAGCGCCTGGCGCGGCTGCGGAATGTTGGCGCCCTGGCGGTGGAAGGTAAAATAGTTTGGAATGACGCGGCGATTTCCCTTGGCATCCAGCGAGAAGCGGCCTGCAAGAACCTGACGGATAATCTCGACGGGTGCTGCGATGTAACGGTCAGCCGACAGGATTTCCGCGAGATGCGCATGGTTTGCCGGTTCGTCGCACCATCGCGCGGCTTGATCCAGCGCAACGATCAGACGCAGAACAGTGTCTCTGTTGGCCTCCGCCCATTCCGGGCGCATGCCAATCACCTTTTCCGGTGCCGAGGGCCAGATATCCTGCTTGGCGGCTACGATACGCCCGACCCCGCGTTCGGACGCCACCATGTTCCAAGGTGCACCAACACAGAACCCGTCGATAGCACCAGCCTCCAGAGCATCTGATGTCAGAGGCGGCGGCACGACGACCATCTTGACGTCACGATCCGGATTGATGCCCCCTGCTGCCAACCAATAGCGGAACTCGTAATTGTGCGACGAGAACGGATAAGTCATGCCCAGCGTCGGTGGGCTCTCGCCTCTATCACGCATATCAGCGAGAACCGCGGCAAGCGCCTGGGCATTTCCCAAAGCGGATGCATCTTCTCCCAACCCGGTAACGGCTTGCATCCTCTCGAACAGACGCGTGGACAGCGTTATGGCATTGCCACCTCTCCCAAGCGAGAACGGTGTCATCGTCGGCGATGGATTGGAGCCCAGCTCGAGGCTTGCCGCGACCGGCATGGGAGACAGCATATGGGCAATGTCAAATTGCCGGAAAGCAAGGCGATCGCGCACATTGGCCCAGGAGACATCCCGGACCAGTTCGATCAAAAGGCCTTCGCGCTGAGCAAAGCCCATTTCCGCCGCAGCAATCAGAACGGAGGCATCCATCAAGGGAATAAAACCGGCCCGCAGGACCTTCTGCTGAGGCTCTCCGCCCAAAGCTGGAGCTATGAGATTGCTGTTGCTGTCCGGCACGTTCGTCATCCTGTACATTGCGCGCCCTTAGGTTTTGACGTGCCGTGATCACCTGTCATCACAGCAACATCCCGGCCGCAGTCACGACCGACTGGGCAATGTCTGCCAATCGCTTCTTTTCATTCATCGCGGTCTGACGCAGAAGCGTGAAGGCTTCCTCTTCGGATAGATTACGCATCCTCATCAGAATGCCCTTCGCGCGCTCAATGACCTTGCGCTCTTCCAGTGCCGATCTCGCCTCTGCCAACTCCCGCTGCAAACGGTTGAAGACGTTGAAGCGCGACACCGCCATATCTAGGATGGGCTTCACCCGTTCCTTCCGCAAACCGTCAACGATATAGGCAGATACGCCGGCATCGACTGCTGCTTCGATGGATGCCGTATCCGAACGATCGACAAACATGGCAATCGGCCGGCTGATCGAGCGCGTCAGCTGGAACAGATGCTCCATCATGTCGCGGTTGGGATTCTCGATATCGATGATGATGACGTCGGGCTTCAGATTCTCGATCAGGCGGGCGATGCCGTGAACTTCATGGACGACAGTGACGCGGTGATGCCCAGCCTCTCGCAAACCTTCATCAATGATCGCCGCACGCACAGCGTTTTCATCGAT
This sequence comes from Affinirhizobium lemnae, assembly GCF_022968395.1. GTDB lineage: Bacteria > Pseudomonadota > Alphaproteobacteria > Rhizobiales > Rhizobiaceae > Neorhizobium > Neorhizobium lemnae. The sequence goes on along the minus strand of NZ_JALJQZ010000006.1, from coordinate 73,962 downwards.
GACAAGAATGGTGAGGTCGAGATGGTTCATGGCCGCAACCATGCCGCAACGCAACATGGTTGACAAGATCAATCGATGAAAATTAAGGCATCGATGATAATGCCTTAATTTTCATCATTCCGATCAAAGCCGCGTCAGCGGTGCTGCGTGGAGATATCGGGCGACCTTGCGCTTCGCCTTTATATCCTGCCAGACGAGGTCGACCTGCTCGGGAGACAGGCCCACGGCACCAGCGACCTCTTGCGAAGACAAATCGTTTTCCAGACCGAAGAGGCAGATATCCATCTTCTGGTATGGCAACGCAAAGTAGAACTCTTCCTGCGTCTGTGGCAGGGAGTAAGTGTCTGTCGTCGGCGGTCGTGATAGAATTTCTTCCGGCACGCCGAGTTCGGCTGCCAATTGAAACACCTGACTTTTATAGAGGTGCGCGATCGGCTTGATGTCAGCAGCTCCGTCGCCATTCTTGACGAAGAAACCCTGATCGTATTCGAGCCGGTTGGGGGTTCCCAGAACGGCAAAGTTCAGACGATCGGCATGGTAGTATTCGATCTGCTTGCGCGTGCGCTGCTTCATATTTGTTGCTGCCACGATGCCGAGATAGGCTTTCGCGCTCAACCGAACCTTTTGCATCTCTCCGTCTGGTGCCCGAACAACAAGCGAGGAGATATTGTAGCCGCCACTGGTCAACGGATTGTCGAAGACGATCTTGGAGCTCCACCCGGGCCCATATTCCGGCACCGCTTCACGAATGAAGCCATCGCGCCGCTCATAGCATCCGGCAGCGGCAAGCGCGGGACCAATATCCTCTATGATCGTCTTGATGCCAAACCGGGCGGCAAGCTTTTGACCAAGACGCAGACTTTCCGGATCGGAATCATTCTCCGGCATGAAGATCCCGAAAACGTTCTTTGCTCCGACCGCCTCGACAGCCAAGGCAGCGCAGAGGCTGGAATCGATACCGCCGGACAGACCGAGCACCAGTCCGCGTTTACGCAGGTCCGTGCGCAGTCGCTCGCGCAACCAGTTCGCGGTCGCCCCAATTTCAGTCTTTGCATCCAGGATCAGAGGAGCAAAAGAAGGGATATGATTTGATTGATGTCCCATTCAGCTTACTCCATGGGCTGTTCCGGCTCGATAAGGAGCCTGCGGCTGACCTTGCCCGAAGGCGTTTTTGGTAGCGAGTTTCTGAACTCGACGAGCTTCGGCACCATATGCTCTTCAAGATGCCGCGCACAAAATCGCTGAACATCGCGTGCCGTCATCTGAGCCTCCTGGCTGACGATGACAGCCTTGATCGCCTGACCGAGCAGATCATGTGGTACGCCGAGTGCGACGGCCTCAGAGATACCAGGCATCTGGCAAAGCACCTCTTCCACCAGACGCGGCGCAACCTTCTCGCCGCGACATTTTATGACATCGTCCATGCGCGATACGAAACTGACGAAACCGTTCTCATCGGCGCTAAAGAGATCACCTGTTCGCAGCCAGCGCTCTCCGGTGAACGGATCAATGGAAAGCGCGCGGCCAGTGGCCTCTTCGTTTTGCCAATAACCCTGCATGACGTTCGGTCCACAAACCAGAAGCTCACCCACGTAGCCCGGGGCCAAGGATCTCCCCTCCTCGTCGACGATCTTCAACTTCACCCCTGGGATTGCTATTCCAACCGAGCCGCGGCGTTGATTGAGTTGAGCGGGCGGCAACCATGTTGCACGCGTACATTCCGTCTGGCCGTACATGATGAAGAGGTCAGCGTGCGGCAGGAAATCGCGAAGCCAATCCTGGTGGGCAAGTGGCAAAGGCGCTGCCGCACATGTCACATAGCGCAGACTAGCAAACCGTCCGGGGTCGAGCACACGCGCCTGCATCATGATCGCGGCGATCGAGGGAACGATCGGCCAGCCCGTTACACCCTCTTTCTCCATCGTCTGGTAGATCTGTTCCGGAAAGGCGAATGATTTTTCGATAACCAGCGTCGCGCCGACCTTCACCGAACTCATCAACTGGTTGAGCCCGTAACCGAATGACATCGGCAGCACTACCAGAATGACGTCATCGGAGGTGTTTCCGAGATAGGATGTGATGGAGGTTACGGCAGCGTCGAGATTGGCATGGGACAGCATCACGCCTTTCGGCAATCCCGTAGAGCCGGAGGTGTAGATGATGGCGGCCAGCGCCTCTGGCGAACGCGACAGGAAAGGCAATGGATCTGCCTCGAACATCTGTCTCAGGCTGCCGCCTTCTCCGGCGACAATGTGAGGAATGTCGCCGTCTATCGCCTCCAGGTGTCCGACAAGCCTCGTCTCGGTGATGATGAGAGATGGTTGGCAATCCTGAACGATCTGTTGCAGACGCGCTGGCTTAGTTGACGGGTTCACAGGACAGATGACGGCACCCGCCATCCAGACTGCAAAAACGGTTACACCAAGCTCCCAGCCATTATCAAGAAACAGGATGACACGATCACCGTCGCCGACGCCACTGTTGGCAAGCGACTGCGCCAATCGAGCGGATCGATCCGACAAATCAGCATAGCTCAGCCGCATTCCATCTGAGATGATTGCGTTCTTGCCCGCATGCAGCTGTGCACTATGAACCAGATACTGCTCGATCCGCGTCATATACCGGTCAACCTGCCTGCTTTCGCTCGACGAATGCTGTGATCCGGGCCAGGCTATCCAGATTTGCCGGGATGATGTCGGTATCTGCAACCTTGATACCAAACCTCTCTTCCAGATAGCTCACAAGCTCCAGGATACCGGTTGAGTCCACGTAGTCATTGTCGATGAGAGATGTGTCCGCCGTCAGCGGCTGTGACTCGTCGCCGAAGAGAAAGTTCTCGACAATGAACGCGCGAAGGATGGCTTTGGTGTCATCTGACATGATTGAGGTCGGTCCCGTTCTTGGAATTGGAGAGGCTGTCGCTCGTTCCGACGGCCAGGATTTGCGTGGACAAGATTCCGATGAAAGCAGAGTTATCTCTGAAGCTTGCGATTTCACCTTGCATCGCCTTGTCAGCAAGTTTGCCGACGGCAACAGGATTGAAGAATGCAGAGGCTTTCAGGCTCTCCGGCGAGAGGACGATCCTGAGGTAGTCAGAACTTCGCGGCTTGGCGAAGCTGGCAGCATCGGGAGCGCGATAGGGCTGTTTGGGCCTATCGATTATTTCGCCGGGTATATGCCGGCGAGCAACGTCCTTCAGGATATGCTTCTCGCGCAACCCCTTCAGTTTGCGATCCGGGTGCAGCCGTGAGGCAAACGCGACGACGCGGTGATCGAGAAACGGAAAACGCCCCTCCACCGCATTTGCCATCATCGGCCGGTCGCCCTGCGCGGACAGGATGTAACCCGGCAAGAGATAACGAGTCTCCAGATATTGCGCCTGATTGAGAGGATGCCAGCGCTTGAAGTCTTCTGGCAGTTGGCCTGCCAGTTCTTCCGCTGCATCGTAACTTCCAAGTATCCCGCGAAGTTCGGACGAAAAGAACAGCTTTGCCGATGCTGTCGATTTGAACCGCGGCCGATGAGAATAGAGCGGATCCTGAAGATCTTCCGAACCGACACCGAAGAAGCGGGCCAGATACTCCGGTGTCTGCTGCTGAACGCCCGGAAGGTAAGAATACAGGCGCTGAAAAAGTCGTGGTCGCCTCGCCGAGGAAGGTTGGCGGCCGCAGAACCGCCTTACCTTCGCCTCTCGAAACAGGTCGTAACCGGCAAAGATTTCGTCAGCCCCCTCCCCTGTGAGGACAACCTTCATGCCATCGTCTCTGACCGACCGGGCAAGACCCTGAAGTGGTATCGGCGCGGTGCGTAAAACCGGCTGACGTACCGAACGCATGACCCTCGGCAGGTCATCCCGAATCTGGTCATGCGAGGACGTTACGCTGACATGATGGGAGCCGATCGATTGCGCCATCATTTCTTGCCATGGTCCTTCGTCGTGTTCGACACTGTCGAAACGCAGCGAATAGGTCCGAAGCTCATGACCATGGATTTTGGCTGCCAATGCCGACAGCAGGGAGGAATCCAGACCGCCGGACAGATAGGCTCCCACCGGAACATCCGCACGTAACCGAAGGCGGGTGGCGTCCATCAGCAGAGCTTCAAGCTCTTCGAGCTGGTCTTCAGGAGACGCGTCGGTTGCGACATCGGATCGATCGGGAAATTCTGCCTTCCACCAGGCATGGACCCGCTGCATGCCCGCCTCCAGAACCATGACATGGCCGGGCGGTACTTCCTTTATCGCAGCATAGGCCGTGCGCGGCGATATGGGGCACCACAGGGTGAAAGTCTGATCAAGGGCGATCGGATCGAGCTCATGGGAGACGCCCGGCAGTGCGAGCAAAGCCTGAACCTCGGATGCGAAGAAAACCGCACCGTTACATTGTGTGTAGAACAGGGGTCTTACACCCATCCTGTCTCGCGCAAGGATCAGGCGTTGCCGGGATCTGTCATGGATCGCGAAAGCAAAATCGCCATTGAGATCCGGGAGGCAATCCAGCCCTTTGTCGCCGAAGGCCGCGAGAAGGACCTCCGTATCGGAGCTCGATCTGAGGTTATGTCCTTTCCGGTTCAACTCCTGGCGCAATTCTACATAGTTAAACACCTCTCCATTGTAGGAAATGGAAAGATTGCCATCCGTGCTGACCATAGGCTGAGCGCCATCCGCCAGTCCGACAATCGAGAGCCGCGCATGGGCCAGCCCCACATCGCCATAGATCAGAATGCCATTTCCATCGGGTCCGCGATGGTTCAGATGGTCGAGCATGAGACGCAGATAGGAAGCGCCGGTTTCACCTGAAAAGTTTCCGCCAAAGTAGCCTGCGATAGCGCACATGACGGTTCACTCGAACCTGTCGCCGATGAATCGGGTCCAGCCCTCGCCTACCAGACCGTTGATAAACGCCTGTCCGCTCTTCAGCGCCTCCAACAGTTCCTGATCATGCGTATGAACAATCGTTGCCGCGGAAGGAACGAATGCGCACTTCTTGCCGATCATCGCCTGAATGATGTTCGGCTGGCTGGCGCCTCGAATGGCCACAAGCCCGGAGGCGGACGCATCTCTCAACAGGCAATCGATGACGATGGATTCGAGGCCCGGTTCCGAAACGACTTGAACCGTTCTGCCAATATCTCCCTTGTTGCCATAAAAGAGATAGAGCCCGATGATCTTCCCACCACGGTTTTTCACGGCGCGCTGGTGGCGTTCTCCATAGCTACGTTTGCGAGCCGCATGCCGGAGCATCAACTCCAATTGTCCTTGGCGCCAGACTGGTCGAACCGCAAACTGGGTCATTAGTTCTGGCAACAGCGTAGCAAAATCTACGTCCGAAATCGGCTCAGTCAAAAAGGCATCTGCCTTGCCCGGTGTCGGTCCATAGATCAGCCAGCTTGAAGGGCTGACTGCACGACATAGAACGCCATCAAACGCATGGCCAAGTGGCCTCATCACTTTAAGAGCGCGCATATGGTTTGTCGCAGCCTCTATGGCGAATGACGCCGGGCGCAGGATTCGCAGCCAGCCGAGACTGTATGACCCCAGAACGGTGGCCCGCATGGATTTCCACATTTCAGTTGAAACATCATTGGCGGTCTCTGTAAAGGACAGATCCTGGGGGCCGGACAAAACGTCCCGCAAGAGGCGTGCGCCTGCAAATGGATCGACGTCCCGATCATCGGAGACAAAGCTCCCGCAATCAAGCGCAAGGATCTGCCTGTCCTTAAACTGCATCGAAACCGGGAGAACCCCGATAAACCCCGATACGCTTCCGTCGTCTCGCAGATGAACCCGTGATCTGAAAGCCGGTTCCGGCCAAGCATTATCGAGAAAGATCTGGCGGAAGTAAGATCTCAGGTCGTCGTTTGCAGGTTGCGACGTCTTACGAAGTAGCCGCTGGAACAAGTTCGCAACGTCATCCAAATCTGCTGCTTCGAACGTCCTGACCTTCGCCATCGCCTCTCACACAAGGCCCGGAACACAAGGGCCACCCGCTTCTCCTAGCCCGCGGACCGTGTAGAAAGCGTAAAGCACGACCCTTCCTCAGAACCCTGAGTGTCTCACCTTAAGCACACTAGAAGATACCCCAGGCGCGAAAACGGCCTCGACCCGTGACTTCCCGCAGATTGAGTTCTTCGATCAGTCGTAGTGCTGCGCGCTGGGTGATCCTCAACTGACGCGCAACCATCTCAGTCGAAACAATCGGTTTGGACAAAACAAGATTGATTAACTGCGGAAGCCTTGAAGATGATCGTCGTCCAACCAGATGGCGGGACATCATCTGATGCGCGAGGAAAAGTCTATCGTGCTCCTTTAACCCAAATTCCGCCATCGCACGAATGCCGTCCAGGATGTTACGAAGGCGAACAGTTGGATCGCGCGCAGAGCGGTCTTCTCGACTTGCAAGCTTTAAACTGAGGTTCAGTGCCGGAAGATGCGAACCCGTCACACGCTGTCTTTGCCGCAACAGGGAAGCAGCGAGTAAACGGCCAAGCCAGCTTCCATGCTGAAAAACCTGTAGCATATTCCAGCTATCCAGGGCGATGACACATTGCAGCAGCGCGGGATAGTGCGCGTTTCTGGAAACAACCTGAAGCCATTCACTGAGACGCTCTTCCTCGTCCCAGTCTTCATCATAGACAAGGCTTTCCTTGCTTGGTGCTTTTGTGAACCGGATATCATGCAGAACTGCTTCACTTTTCGTCAGCAAGGCATCCATGGCCGCAATACTGCTATCCAGATCATCCGGTTCGCGGTCATCGTCAACAATCACCGACTTCAGTTGTAGACGAGGCGTTTCCTCTGCAATGCTTTTTCCACGCAAAGATGCAATGCCAGAGGTTGTCAGCGCCCAATCAGCCTTGTTCGCCACTATTCGTCTGCGTTGTCTAAGAACATTGTTTGCAATGGTTAACTCGTGGCTGGGGGCCCGGCTATCCTGGGCGACATCATGCAAAACGAGATCTTCCAGATGAACCAGTTCACCATCTATCCACATAGAAGCGCAGGCATCCGTGAAATGAAACCGTTCAAGGAATCCTTCCTGAATAGGTGATCTGGAAAGACGTTCGTCAAGTCTTACAAGCGCAGAATCCGCGGAGATGAGTGCATTCAACAGTGCATCGACATTCAATTTATAAGAAATGCAAGCCGTTGATGTCATGGTGAATAACTCATTAAACAGACACGAACTAACGTTTAATGTCCGCCACTTGGATTGACAGCATCTAGTATATAATCTGGATAAGTGTGAGGTCGCATTGGCCTCTCTTGGCCTCGTCACTCTAATTGGTTGAGGTGATTCGAACCATCTTTTTCTCTTGTCCCTCCTGTACCTCGTTTGCTGTACGATTGCACAGCTTCAGAAGCTGCTGAGAGACCGGAATTTGCTGATCGGCCGCTATCGCGATATCTTGATCTCTGGTGTAGCTATGTTTCAGCATTGACAGCAGAAGTTTTTCTGCATCGAGACGTCCGTAAGTTACGAGCTTTAGCAATTCGCAGAAATAGGCTCCTGGTGATCTGACCTGCTCCTGACGTTGATAAAGAACGCAAACCAGAACGGCTGCTGTCAGTTCGCCGCCTACTCGAACACAGCGTTGGTACTGTTCTTTGTCTATACCCAGCATTAGCCGTGCAACTTCAGAGATGCGCGATAAAGATGTCATATCTCTTATTTGTGCTGTAGGACTGCACTCGAGTATCCTGGGGCAGGTTTTCAAGACAAGGTCCAGTGAGACGGCGGTTCTTTTGAGCACCCTCGCTTGGAACCTGTCAGTGCTGTGATAAGTCGCAGCCCTTTTCCCGCAAGTTTTTCCGTTCTTTCTTTCAATATAGGATTCGGATTCTGACTCCTCTTTGTGGCGGTCATACTGTCCCTCATTGGCGGACGAATTAATCGATTTCTCGATGTTATTCAGAATGTTGAGCACTTCTGAACGCAAAGCTTCAAGCGCGCGTAACGTCGTTTGCAGATTTGCTGCAGTTGCCTGACGAGGAAGATGAGCCAGGACTTCATCCAGGCGGCAGGAAATTGCGATGAGGTCCTCCGACCGAGTCTCCTCGATGTAGAACTGCAGGAGCTTTCTCAGATCGCGGCGACAAATTGTTATCGCTTCCCTGGTTCGTTTCAGGCGCATTGCCTCTTCCACGATTTCGGCTGCCATTTCGGCAAACTCCGTAGCCCTTAACGCCATAGGGCGCAGATCGAAGCCATAAGCACATTCGATCTCACCACTGCGCGAACGATGGGCATAGCGTTTACCGTTTGGACTATCATTTCGGCAGATCAGTCCGGCCTCAACAAGCGAGGCAATGCTCCGCCGTAGCGTTCTGGCGCAAACGCCGTGGGCGCGAAGCGAGAGTTGTTCGTTTGAAGGAAACACGACCAATGGCGCCTTGGGGTCCATGTCGGTTCCTGGAAGAAATGACAGAAGCGCGTTCAGCACTGCAAGTGCCCGATCCTGAAGACCAAGCTTTGAGCGAGCTTCAGCGATGTGCCGGAACACTTTCCACTTATCGACAATCTGAGACCCAGTGACGGAAGTCGCTGTCGCTTGGTGTTTCAATTGAGCACGCGTTAACTGCCGTCGCCCAAAGGGCGTCGTTATAGATTCGAGATGCATCTTCTTTGCCTTTCAATAGGCAAAAGAAATCCGCTCACCAAAACGGTGCCAAAAACTCTTGACTACGATTCGTGAAAGTGCGATTCTCTGTCTTGCTTAAGGATATGAGAAGGGCTTCCACGACGGCGACGTCTCGGGGGCCTTTTTCTTTTGCGGACTATTCCTTCCTGTTTTTCTTTAGATACTGGGCATGCAGCATAGGCAGCTGCTCTGAAATGAATTCAGCAAAGTCCGTTGGAACAGATTTGTTGAAATTGATTTTCGAGCCCGATTTAGAATGTGCAAGGGTTCCGATAATCAATCCACTCGCTTCGATCTCGCGAATTGAAGATACAGTTTGCTTGACTTTTTGGGTCTTCAGCGCGTTGAGCGCCAGCGCGAAACGATCCGCACCATCTTTGACATAGGCAAGAGCCGCCCTCACCTGTCCATCGGCATTGTCAGCCTGATGCCAGTGTTCGACGAACTCCATCCAGCGACGTCGGCCAGTATCTGGACTACGGCCGATAAGGCGCAGTACATCTCCCGGCACCGTTGTTGCGATACGGATCATTTCGGAGATGTGCGATTTGCCCGTAGAAAGCGATGCGCAGATAATATCGCGGTTGAAACCGGCCTCTTGTTGCGCCAGGGCGAAACTGCACTTTTCGATGAAGGTAAGATCGTCTCTATTTGTGTTTTCTTCGCCTTGATAGATGATCGCCTGCTCATCCGTTAGGTCCTTGACGATCGCACGAAACTTCAGACCCAAAACCTTGGCGGCAGCCAGACGGCGCCTACCGTAGACGATTTGAAAAGGCTTTATTCCGTCCGATGTCGGCCGAACCAGGCCGGGCACAATCTGGCCCTGCTGCTTGATCGATTCAAGCATCTCGGCCATTGCACTGTCGTCATAAGCTCCTTCGAAGCGATCCTGAATTGCAGACTGCGCGATATCGTCGACATCGATTTCAGCAATGCGGTCGCCTTCCTTCAGCAGTCGGTCGAGAATTTCTCCCCTCTCCTGCATCTGGCGAATGCCGTCGGCGACTTTCTTGAGATGTGGAGACTGGGAATTCGGCGCCGATGTCGGGATGGTTGGGCTGGCCGGAGCCTGCATCTGTCCCAGCACATTGGCGAACATCCCTTTGGAATCTTTACGGCTCATTGGCGACCCCATGCAGTCCAGATCAGTTTTTCGATTTCTTCATTCGACGCGTTTAGCGATTCAATTGCTCTGTCGTAGGTCTTGGGTGACGAAAATCTCGAACGCTGCACTTCGTAGAGGCTTTGCTTCCAGGTCAGTGCGTCGGCCACAGCCGTTGATTTGATGATCATGTTCAGCAGCAGATTCTCGCCGAAGACCTGACGCATGAGAGCAGCCATATTGGCTTGCGGATGATCGTTCGGCTCATACTTGGTAATCAGGAATCTCGCAAAATCCCAGGAGACGGATGCGCCGACATCATTGAGGATCTGCATGTACGACGATGCCAGTTCGAGAAATTTGCCGGTCGCGTCTACGTCCAGCATATGGGCCGGCACCGGAATGATGACACCGGTTGCCGCTGTCAGCGAGGAGAGCGTGAGGAAGTTCAACGACGGTGCTGAATCCATCAGGATGATGTCGTAATCGTCCGTTACCTGCTCCAGAGCTTGAGAGACACGCAGCAGGAAGCTTGTGCCGCTTTTGCGCATCTCGAGTGCGACAGCGGTCTCGAATTCCGTCAGTTCAAGTCCGGCGCAGATGACGTCGAGGCCGGTGATGTGCGTCTTGTGAATGAGCTCGCGTGTTGGACGCGGTTGATCGAACCGGATGGCCGCATAAAACGTATCATCTGTCCGTGGATCAAACGTCGGCAGCGCTCCATGAAGACTGGTGAGCGAGGCCTGAGGATCGAGATCCAGAAGCAGCACGCGGTAACCCCGCAAGGCGAGGTAATGTGCCAGATGCACCGTCGTGGATGTCTTGCTCGATCCGCCCTTGAAATTCGTCACTGAAATGATCTGGCAGGCTTCGCCGAAAACGCGGCGAGGGTTCATCCACTTCTTTCGCCCGTTTTCCGCAAGCGTCATTCTCAGCTCGAGAATTTGCTCAAGAGTGTACATGCGACGCCCATTGCCGTTGACCTCCGGGGTGGGCCCCTTTTCCTTCTGAACGATCTGGCGAATATAGGCTTCCGACACATCGAGCAGCGCTGCCACCTCCGCTGCCGGAAAAAGGCGCATTTCACGGCGGGAATCGGGAGGGTATTGCGCTAGAGTCAGGCTCTGGAGCGCGCTGTCCAGTTTGCTCGAAAAGCTTTGCATGAAGTCAAGGCTACTTAGATGGCGATTCACGATTCGGGTCCTCAATTGCATTGCGATAGATAGGAGCAGCCTTGGTTAACATGTCTCTAACGACGGTGATGTTTCGCAAAAAACCGGAACTGCGGCAATTATGCGCAACTACAAGCCTATATCGATTCGGATTGGTGGTGAATGGGCAATAGTTCCCCGCGGGGAACCTTACCCTTTGTCCAGTTGTCTTGGTGGCAGACAAGACCCTCATCTGATAATGGGATCTACCGAAATCCGATTTTACTGAAGCGCTGGCTGCTGTGTAAGAATGCGAGGCCAGGATCGGAACATATGCAATTCGAGTTTTGCTCGATCTGCTGAAGAATTAGCACACTGTGCAAAAAAAAGTGGCGAACTAAACAGAAGTCTTGACCGAACCGGCCCCCACGAAACATAGGTGTGGCGCAGCTCCAGAATAGACGAGAGTCTGCAAGAATTCATTGCAATCATAATGAGTCCAGAACCGGTAATACCGTCTCCTCACGTATGATCAGCGGTGGCGCAGCGTAGGCAGGTGGACATTATGAATTTGATGGGGACACATTTGCGCGGACTTGACCTTTCCGACATGGGAGAGAATGCCGCGATCCTACTCGGTCCTGCACCCGCCTTCCAATACAATCAAGATGAACGGTTGGAGCAACTTTTTGCCGAGCGCGCGTCAACAGACGGCGATGTGGTAGCGGTGATCGATTCCTGTCGACGATGGACCTATGCCGAGATTGATGCGTGCGCCAATCAGTTCGCCCGCATGTTGATCGAGCAGAATGTGAAGCCTGACGACCGCATCGCGCTTCTGGTCGATCGCTCTGCTGAAACCTACATCACCATCCTCGCCATCCTGAAGGCCGGTGCAGTCTTTGTTCCGCTTGCGACGGCGTTTCCGGACGAGCGCATGGCGCTCATCCTGGAGGACGCGAATGTCAGCCTCTTGATTACGACCGAGGCCTATGCTGATCGTGCGTGTGGTCTATCCGTGCCGTCCCTCGTAGCGAGGCTCGACCGCGAAGATCTGTCCAAGTTCGCGTCTTTGGCGGTTCAGGTTAGTTCTGCTCCCGATTCTCTCTGCTACATCCTTTATACGTCCGGCACGACAGGTCGACCCAAGGGTGTGGCCGTTGCGCATCGAAGCATCTGCAATTTCGTGCGCGTCGCAGCCGATGCTTATGGCTACCGCCCGGATGACCGCATCTATCAGGGCATGACCATTGCCTTCGACTTTTCCACCGAGGAGATCTGGGTTCCCTTCGCCGCTGGTGCGACCGTTGTTCCGGCACCGGGCCGTATGACGCTTGTCGGTGAGGAGCTTGCAGAATTCCTCCGCGCCAACCAGATAACCTGCATAGCGTGCTCACCTACCCTCCTGTCCTCCATTGAGAGTGATGTTCCGTCGCTTCGCGCAATTCTTGTTGGTGGGGAGCACTGTCCGCAAAATCTTGTACAGAGATGGTGGCGTCCAGACCGGCAGATCCTGAACACCTATGGTCCCACGGAAGCCACCGTCACTGCGACGATGTGTTGCCTGACCCCTGATCATCCGGTCACAATCGGAAAACCATTGCCAACATATTCCATTGTTCTTCTCGATCCTGAAGCTCCTGAACTTGTTTCGCATGGAGATCTGGGTGAAATTGGTATCGCTGGTATCGGGCTTGCAGTTGGTTACCTCAACCGTCCGGAATTAACCCGGCAAAAGTTCATCCGCGATTTCATTGGACTGCCGAACAATCCGTCTAATCGCATCTACCGGACAGGTGACCTCGGGCGGATCAACGAGCAAGGCGACATCGAGTATCACGGCCGCATCGACACTCAGGTGAAGATACGAGGCTATCGGATCGAACTGAGCGAAATTGAATCGGTGCTCCTGGAGCAGTCGTCCATCGCTCAGGCTGCCGTGACGACCTGGGAGGTTGAACCAGGCCGCGTTGAGCTTGTCGGATACTATGCATACAAGTCCGGCGTTGATACGATTTCGCGTAGCGCCATTGCTGCAGAACTGCGAAAGCGTCTGCCCGACTATATGGTGCCATCCTTCCTTGAGGAGTTGCCAGTGCTTCCGATGACCGTATCCGACAAGATCGATACGCGTCGTCTGCCAAAACCCACGAGTTTGCGAGTTAGCAAGGAACGGCCAGAGGTGCCGCCTACCAATGATGAGGAACGCTTTATTGCCGCTGCGCTGTCCGAGGCGCTGAATATGAAAGTCAATTCGATCAATGATCATTTCTTCGACGATTTAGGCGCCAACTCTCTCCTCCTGGCGCGCTTTTGTGCAAAGCTGAGAATGCGCAAAGAGTGGGCCACCACCTCGATGCGTGACATCTACATGCATCCTTCTGTTGCGAGTTTGGCGCAACACCTCAAGGGACCAGAGGAAGAGGTTATCGCAGTTGAGGAAACGTATCCCCGTCACCGAGCAAGCAATCTTGCCTACTGGGCTTGTGGCGCAGCGCAACTCTTGTTCTATGGAGTTTACGCATATGCAGATCTTTGGTTGCTCAATCTTGGATTGAATTGGGTCTATGACAAGCTGGATGATCCCGCCCAGCTCTATGCGAGATGCGCACTTCTATCGCTTGCTATCTTCTTCGGTATGTCCGGCTTTGCAATTTTGATGAAGTGGCTGCTGATCGGACGTTGGAAACCCGAGAGCATCCCCCTCTGGAGTTTGCGCTATTACCGCTTCTGGATCGTGAAGACGCTGATACAAACGGCGCCTGTCGTACTTTTCAGAGGGAGTCCCCTCTACAGCGTCTACCTGCGTTTGTTAGGCGCCCGTCTGGGTGACAATACGACGATCGAATGCCGTTCAATTCCTGTCTGTACAGATCTCATTTCGATTGGTGACAATTCCATTCTGCGCAAAGAGTCCATGCTTACTGGTTACCGCGCACAGTCTGGATACATTCACACAGGCCCCATTTCGATTGGCGATAATGCCTTTGTGGGGATGGGCTGCATGATCGACATCGATACGAGTATTGGCAATCGGTCGCAGCTCGGCCATGCCTCCTCGCTCCTGAGGGGGCAGCGGATACCTGACGATCAGCATTGGCACGGCTCTCCTGCCAGCCAGACGACTGCCAATTACTGCCCCGTTCCACCGGTCCAGATTTCGACGACCCGCCGAATTCTTTACGAAATCGTCCAGGTCATCACGCTATTCGTCTTTGTCACCCCTATCCCGCTGTGGTTCCACAGCTATTGGCAGAATGTCTCCGACGACTACCAGGAATCCATTGGCGTTGTGGCAATCGGCACGACCGTAACGCTGGTTGCCTTGTTCGCGGGTCTATTGGCTGCCGCGCTCATCCTGCCTCGACTATTCAGCTTCATCTTGCGACCGAACCGGACCTACAAGCTCTATGGTTTCCATTTCTGGCTTCAGTCCATCGTTGAAGTTGTCACCAATGCGCGATTGCTGAACCTTCTGTTTGGCGACAGTTCCGCCATCGTTCATTACATTCGAGCTCTCGGATGGAAACTGAACAAGGTGGTTCAGACCGGTTCGAACTTTGGCAGCAATCAACAGCAGGATAACCCGCTTTTTTGCGAGATCGGCTCCGGGACAATGGTTTCGGACGGTCTGTACATGATCAACGTCAACAAGTCTGCAACCGCGTTCCGCCTGGAAAAGACCAAGATTGGTGAGCGCAACTACCTTGGAAACAATATCTTCTATCCGCCGAATGGCCGCACGGGGGAGAATGTTCTTCTCGGAACCAAGGTCATGATCCCGGTTGATGGCCCGATGCGCGAGAATGTAGGACTGTTGGGTTCCCCACCCTTCGAGATCCCCCGTATCGTTCAACGCGATGTCGACCTTATCCAAGGTGTCACCGAGGACGAGCGACGCGCGCAGTTGCCGCGGAAGAACAGGCACAATGCGGCAACGGGCCTCACATTCTTCGCAGTTCAGTGGATCATGCTGTTTTCAACGCTCGCAATCTGGGATCGCGCGCTGAACTACTACACGGAGTGGGGTCACCTCGCCTTGTTCGGTGCAGTCGTCCTGACTGCCAGTGTCACCATTGTGCTGCACATCTTCATCGAATGGGCAAGCCTGCGTTTCCGGCCTCTGAAGCCGAACATGACAACGATCTATGATATCTCGTTCTGGCGGCATGAACGGCACTGGAAACTGGCGGATTCTCCGATCACAAACCTTTTTACGGGAACACCATTCAGGCCCATGATCTTGAGAGCGCTTGGCGTCAAAATGGGCAAGCGCGTCTATGATGGCGGCGCGAACCTGACCGAGCGTTCGCTGGTCCAAATCGGTGACGATGTAACGTTGAACGAAGGTTGCGTCATCCAGGCTCACTCTCTGGAAGAGGGAGCCTTCAAGTCAGACCATATCCGTATCGGTAACGGATGTACCTTGGCCACAGGCGCGTTCGTCCACTACGGCGTCGTCATGCAGGAAGGTTCTACTGCGGATCTGGATTGCTTCATCATGAAGGGTGAAATTCTGGAGAAGAATTCCATCTGGCGTGGCAATCCCGGCAAACTCTATGGCTTTTTCAAAGCGGCGGGCGATTGAGCCGACCTCAGAGAGATTCGAGAGACGCATGATAGCCTTTCTCACCGGAATTCTTCCATCCGCTGTCACCCTGTGGCAGCGGATTTTCCATATGTGCAGAACGGTAAAATGCAACCTATGATGAATGTGATCGATTCCAGCGATCGAGAGTAGTGCAACTAATCTGCTACCAAAAATTGTTTTAAACAGCAATTTGGTAGTAACATGCACTCAATCCATTTCACTCACAAAATTACCGGAACCTCCATCGCGCTCGAAATTCATTCGACCGACCTGAATCTCATGGGGATCATCACCACTGCAATCCAGTCGTTGAATGGCTTGCAGCTATACCACGGAGAACCGTAGAACCAGGCAAGGTCCTGGGGTTTTGCTATCTTCGACTGCAGACACGAATTCCACGAGGGTTTCGTCGAATGTCCATAATCTAGCTCTCGTACCCCCCGCGCTGGCCAATCGTGAAACAACCTACGCGTCCGGATTTACCGACTTCATCGCATGGCCCCTTACGCCGTCCGAACTAAGCGTTCGGATTCTCGGTCGTTGCGGGATCTGGTCTGATGAAGGAAAATATCACCGGTTTTCGCCAATCCCACTTGTAGAACGCATCTGCAACTTCATGAGCGAGGATCCGCAGCGGACTGTATCCGTCCGGTCGCTAGCCAGAAATTTCCATAGCAACCACAACACCATAAACCGCCTTTTCAAGCAGGAGTTCGGACTTCCGCCTCTCGCCTGGCAACGAAAACTCAGATTGGAAGGTGCAGCCTACCGTCTGATGCGAAGCATGGATTCGATCAACGAAATCGCAGCCGAATTTGGCTATCCATCGCCGAACAACTTCGCGACGGCGTTCAAGCGTCGTTTCGGCAAATCACCCCTTCAATACCGAAGAGATGAAGCACGCAAACGTCAGGATGACTAACGAAGAAGAAACCTTCAGAGAAGAATTCTAGCTTCTCTTTTAGGTTGCAATCATCAATAAAAAACGCTTAGGTTGATTCGGAGAGAATGCCCTAACGGAATGCAGCCACCAACGGGGAGGCGACCACAATCTGCAGGGAAACCTCCCCATAACATGAACATAAGCCTCAATAAGGATATTACCATGCCAAATTATACCCTGAATATTGCATTTGATCAGGCCGGTCTTCAGGCGCTGAGCCAGGCTGGACAGAGCGTTACAATTGCAAAGCAGTCTGCGGGCGGCCTTCAGACCGCCTGGATCACATTCCAGCCGCAGCTCAATAACATCGTTACGTGGACGGAGCAGTATTCGGTTTACGCGTCGACGACCAATGCCCAGGCAGGTGCTCAGATCATAACCAGTTCCCAGGCAACGGCAATTGGCGGCAGCAGCTACAACCTCAACACCGCCGGATACTTCGATCCGGGTGTTCCCAATGTAGTCGCTTCGACCCAGTATGAGATCAACAACGGCGATCCGAACCTCAAGATCAACAATGTGGCGATGGTGACCGGTGGTCTCGTACAGGGTGCAACGGTCAACGGCGCGGCTCTTTCCGCCCCGATTTGCGCTGTTGGCATTCTCTTCAACCAACAGGCGATCTTCACGCCGATCGAGACGATCCAGATCTATACGTCGAGCTATTCGAACAACGGTATCGTCATCTCGCAGGTTGCTGGCAATGCGCTGACGGTCACCTATACGACCAACTCCACTGCGAGCGTCGCATATAACGATCAGAACAACCAGTTCATCATGAGCTGAGGCGTCAATCGAAGCATCGATGGTTTGAGGTATCGGTCATGCTATCGGTCATAACAGTGCCGCGCAGGCAGTCTGCCTTTCTGAGAGAAGGGCAGGTTCGGGGACCACTCCAGGTGACGGGCGTCATGACGCCCTACACCATCGCGATCGGCGATGGAGAGCCTGAGCCGCACGTCATCCCGTTGGGCCAGATCCATACCTATAACGTCGGTGGCCGGAGCGTTAAGGTGTCAAATACCACACCCGCGCCCGGTCCCGATAATCTGACCCTGTCCTGGTAAAGTGTCTTCCTGACGCTTTAGAGCTTCCTGCTCGGAAAACCTGGCATTTCGGGCAGAGGGGTTACAGGGCTGGTGGTCGATCCCTCGGGGGAGGGGTCGGCCACCTCTAACATCAGGAGAACGCGTGACAAACTTCTTGTTGAATATCTCTGTCGACAACGATGGTATCAAGACGATCAACGCGGCTGGCGGATCTATAGCGATTCTCGTGCCGCAGGCTTCCTCATATTATCAGATCGTCGCAGTTCTGATTTCTCCTCTCAATAGCATCCAGGTTGCCTGGACCGATACTCTTACAGTGTACACGTCCTCCACGCAGCTTTCGACGGATCAAATCATCCCAATAAATTCTTCGGAAATCGCCTATCTTGGATTGGCCTATGCGTTTAACGGGAGTGTCATTTCTGCGGCTGGACAGGCTGGCGCGCAAGGCATTGTTCAGTTAACGAATGGGTCGGGCAGTACGGTGACGACCGGACTGGCAAAGGTCTTCACCGTAAACAGTCAGACGCAAGCACCCGCGGCAACCACAGCATCATCTCTCATGGTTCAAGGTCTGGCGACATTCTGGCCAACCAATGACATCATGATAACGGTCATGTCGGGTGCCGCAGTCGGAATGGCGGTCCCGACCTACTCCTTTCCAGATTTTTCAGCGTCTTATGACAACCGTCTCACCGGACAGGTCACCATACAGCCTCCGCTTATCCTCAGCTTCTCGGCTTCTAATGCGACACAGAGCATCATCTTCAACGATACGACATGTCAGTTCCAGCTGACCAGTTGATGGTTCGGCGAGGTCAAAGCTCATCAAGCCTTTCGTTTAACGTCTCGATCTGCCGCAGGCGCTTCCTGCCCTCCACGCCTGCCTTTTCAAGACAACGGGTGATCAGCAGATGGCAGAGCGTCATGACAGCCGTGTGGTTGAAGAGAGGTCCCGGTGCCAGCGTCTGGCACTGAAAATGCCATGTCGGCCCGCTTTCGAACTGGGCACTTTCATCGGTAATGTAGAGAAGCTGCGCTTTGGTCTTCCGAATATGCGCGAGAATGTTTTCCCCCTGCGCCACCCTGCGGCGTAACGCGAAGAACACGACCATGTCGTCGGGAGTGATACTCACCAGATGTTCGCCAAGTGTTTGGCCGGCACCGGGAATAGCCACAATCTCTTCGAGCACCTGCGTCAACTGCCACTGGAGATATGAGGCGAAAGGGAAACTGCTGCGAAAGCCAATCACCCAGACCTTGCGGGCTGTCATCATCGCCTGGCTCGCAGCCTCGATCTGACTTTCGGAGATGGTAAGGAATGTCGTTTCCAGGTTGGAAATGGCTTGCGCAACATGCGCTTCTATCGTTTGCAGTCTCCCCGGTTCCTCAGCCCTGTTCAGAAAAAGCCGCGATCCACTCTGCTTGTCTATCCGGGCATGGCGTCGAGCTTCTTCATAGTTGGCATAGCCCAACCGCTGGATGAAACGAGTGACCGTCGCCTTGGAGACATGGGCAAGCAATGCCAGTTCCTGAGCAGAATAGCTGGCCATTTCGCCCGGAAAGTCGCAAACGAACTCCCCCAGACGCCGTTCGGCAGGGTGCAGTTCAGGTAAGGCCTCCCTTACCCTGAAAAGAAAAGATCAATCCTTGGCATCCGCGCTCCATACTCCCGTTGCACAGGATCTTCCCGCTCAATTCGAGCAGCCGCAAGGTCTATGTTGGATGTTCTGCGGGAGCGGCGCGTTTCGTGATTTCAGCAACGATAGACCGGACAGCAGACCCGATCGGTGCGATGATGGGAACAGCCAAAGCCTTCTGGAGCGCGTGGGCGGCCTGCCCCAAAGGGCCCCCGCCGATAATGACGACATCGGCGCCGTCCAGATGAACGCACTCCCTCACAGCCTTCTCCAGCGCTTCAAACAGCCGCTCGGGAGATCCGGCCAGATCCACAGGATCGCCCGGTGTCAGCCGGGTTCCGGTGTAGAGATTGGCTAGATCCAAGTCGTCCGCCTTTGCCGCAAAACTTGGAACCAGTTCCGGCGTCAACGTGGCAATTCCAAAGCGCCTTTTTCCAACGGTGGCTTCCAGCATGCTCGCTTCGCAAATGCCAACGACCGGGATGCTGCATCCGGCTTTCAGTTTCTCCAGTCCGGGATCTCCGAAGGCGCTAATGATGAGGCCACTGCTTTTCGCTGATGCCAGAAGCCCGATCGAGATTGTCTCTTCCGCAGCATCCTCAAGTTGGGACGCATTCAGGATCATGGCAACGCCGTGGCGAGCGGTCTTTCCTTCGACACTGAAACCCGGCGGAAGCTCGTTGCGCGCGACTTCCGTCATCATCGCCGTCGTATCCTCCGATGTATTCGGATTGATCAAGGTGATGTGGGGCATAGCGAGCATAGTCTAGGCATATCTTACGCAGGCGACACTTGCCGTGTCGTCAATCGCTGTCAAGCGAGGCACATCGGTGATGCACTGTGCGGCGGCCTCAGCACAACGGGGCGCGAATGCACAGCCCGGCGGCAGGGCAGCGAGGTCCGGAGGCGCGCCGGGGATCGTAATCAGCCGGTCGCGCCCATGCGCGAGCTCGACACGCGCTCCGAGCAAACCCCTGGTATAGGGATGCTTCGGATTCTGGATCACGTCGGCCACCTTGCCTTCTTCCACGATCCGCCCGGCATACATTACCGCGATCCGGTCAGCGACCTCCGCGGCGACACCGATATCGTGCGTTACGAAAATGACGGATAGCCCGTATTCCTTTTGCAGCTCGCGGATCAGCAGCAAAATCTGGATCTGGACTGTCGCATCGAGCGCGGTCGTCGGTTCATCTGCAAGCAGAACCTTGGGGTTGCAGGCTATCGCCATGGCGATCATCGAGCGCTGCAGCATGCCGCCGGACATTTCATGCGGATAGTTCATCAGTCTTCGCTCGGGGGAGGGGATGCGAACCTTCTCGAAAAGCCCAAGAGCCCGTAACGCGGCCTCGCGCCGTGAGACATTCTCGTGGCGCATGATCGCTTCCTCGATCTGTTGACCGAGCGTGTAGACCGGATCGAGCGCAAGGCGCGGCTCCTGAAATACCATGGAAACGGTTGCACCGCGATAGTCTGCTAGTTCGCGCGCAGAAAGTTCGGTTACGTCATTGCCTGCCACACGCATGGACCCCTCTATGCTGGTGCCCTTCGGATGGAGCCGGAGAAGCGATCGCATGGTCACGCTCTTGCCTGATCCGGACTCTCCCAGAAGTGC
Organism: Affinirhizobium lemnae; assembly: GCF_022968395.1. Taxonomy (GTDB): domain Bacteria; phylum Pseudomonadota; class Alphaproteobacteria; order Rhizobiales; family Rhizobiaceae; genus Neorhizobium; species Neorhizobium lemnae. The sequence goes on along the minus strand of NZ_JALJQZ010000006.1, from coordinate 53,228 downwards.
AACAACCTCGCCACTGTTTACCGAAAGGCTGACACCGTTGACGGCCTTGACCGGCTTTCGTCCACGATTGAATGTCACCGATAGGTTACGGATGTCGATCATTGGATCTTTCATTAGGTCATGCCTCCATTTGTACCGGTGCACGGCTGTGGCCTGAATTCGTCATGGCCATTAGACAGGCCGCCGACTGTGCGCCAGAGATGCGGGAAAGCGGTGGAAGCGTCTGGCGACAGACATCTTCCGCGAAGGAGCAGCGCGTATGAAAGCGGCAGCCCGCAGGCGGATCGATAGGGTTCGGCGGATCTCCGGAAAGAGGCGGTTCGAGCGTCCTCTCACCGGGGTTCATTTTCGGCATTGAAGCAAGCAGAGCGGACGAATAAGGGTGGCGAGTTTTCTCGAATATGGCATCGCGTTCGCCGATCTCCGCCACCTTTCCCAGATACATCACCATAACCCGCTCACACATGAAGCGGACCACGTTGAGGTCATGGGAGATGAAGAGATAGGTCAGGCCAAAATCGCGCTTGAGGTCCAGCAGCAGATTGAGAACCTGTGCCTCCACGCTCTTGTCCAGAGCCGAGACTGCTTCGTCGAGAATGACCAGACGCGGCTCCAGGGCTAGAGCGCGGGCAATGTTCACGCGCTGGCGTTGACCGCCAGACAATTCGTGCGGATAGCGTCCGGCGAACCGAACCGGCTCAAGTCCTACCCGGTGCAGCAGATCGTGAGCCCTTGCTATGGCTTTGGCGGCCGGAACGCCATGAACGCGGGGCGCGAACGCGATGGATTCCTCGATCGTCAGGCGTGGGTTGAGGGAGGCATAGCTGTCCTGAAACACCATTTGCACCTGACGCCGGTATTCCGAGAGCGGTAGCGTCTCGCCAGCCGACTCACCATCGAACAGGATCTCCCCGCGATCCGGCGTGATGAGCTGCATCAGCAGGCGGGCGGTGGTGGATTTTCCGCAGCCGCTCTCACCCACAACCCCCAGCGTTTCGCCTTTCAGGATGTCAAAATCCACGCCATCCACCGCGTGAACGACTTTTTTCGGCTTCAGGAAGCCGCTGCCCTTGACCGGAAAATGCTTCAGCAGGCCCCTTACAGAAATGAGAGGCTGAGCCGGACCGCCCCTCTCGCCCACGGGAAGGATAGGACTAGGTTCGCCAACAAGATTGATCATGATTTCACATCCATCGCGGTACGAAGCCCGTCGGAGAAAAGGTTGAAGCAGATGGAGGTGATGAAAATCATCACGCCGGGAAGGGCTGCCACAAACGGATTGCTGTAGATGGCGGTGCGAAGCGTGTTGAGCATCAGCCCCCATTCCGCATCGGGCGGTCTTACGCCCAGGCCTAGAAAGGAGAGGCCCGATGCGAGGATCATCGAGACGGAAATCAGGCTGGTCGCGAAAACGAAGATCGGCCCAAGTACGTTACCCAGAATATGAACGCGAATGATTGTTGCTGCGGAAGCCCCTGACGCGCGAGCGGCATCCACGTAGTCAAGTTTGCGCACCTGGGTGGTGACGCTTTCCGCAACACGTGCAATCTGGGGGATGAAGACGACAGTCAGCGAAACAAGCGCATTGGTCAGACCCGATCCCAGCGCGCCCGACAATGCCACCGCGAGAAGGACGGATGGGAAGGCGTAGAATACGTCAATGGTGCGCATGATGAGCGTGTTGACGATGCCGCCGGCATATCCGGCGATGATGCCAATGGTGGAGCCGATGATGAAGGCGATCGGCACCGGTATAACGCCCATGATCAGAGACAGGCGCGTGCCGTGGATCAGGCGGGAGAGCATGTCGCGGCCTAATTCGTCGGTTCCGAAAATGTATCCGGGCGTGCCGATCGGTTTCAGACGGCGGATCACACTGCCCTTGGATGGATCGTATGGCGCGATGTAAGGCGCGAAAATCGCGATAAGAACCAGAATGACAATGATTGCCAGAGCGATCATGGCCACCGGATCGCGAATGAGCCGACGCAGGACATTGCTCCAGAAACCAGGGGATTTTGCAACAAGGACACCGACCGGCGCGTCGATGTCTGTAGTGACTGCGCTCATGGTCAGCTCCTCTGGATGCGGGGGTCGATAGCGCTCTGGAGCACGTCGACGGCAAGGTTCAGCAGCACGAAGAACATTGCGAGTACGAGGATGGTGCCCTGTAGTATCGGCAGGTCACGGGTGAAGATGGCGCCGTTCAGAAGAAATCCGGTGCCAGGCCAGGAGAAGACGGTTTCGATGAGAATTGAGCCGCCGAGAAGGTATCCAAGCTGAAGGCCCATGACCGAAAGCGCCGTCGGCGCGACATTGCGAATGACGTGACGCATGATCTGCCTGCTCATCAGCCCCTTGGCCGCGAGCGCCTGCGTGAAATCCTGTGAAAGAATGTCTGCAACGAGCGAACGGATCGTGCGGGCGATGATACCCATTGGAATGACTGACATGGTCACGGCAGGCAGAATCAAAAACTGGAGATAGGCCCAGCTGAATCCGCGTCCCGTGGATCCTTCCGGACCGCCGCCCATGGCCGGTAGCCAGCCAAGCGTGACCGAGAAGGCGATGACGAGAACCATGCCCAACCAGTAATGAGGCACGCTGACGCCAAGCATTGAGACAGCGGAGGCCGCGCGATCTATCCATGTTCCGCGAAATACGCCTGCCAAAAACCCCAGTACCGAACCGGTGATGAAGCCGACGCAGGCAGCAGCGACAGCCAGGATGATGGAGTTTACCGAGGCATCGAGAATTTCGCCGAGGACTGGACGTCCGGTTGCGATCGATGTGCCGAGGTCACCTTTCAGTGCATGCCATGCCCAGAGCAGGTATTGAACCGGAAGTGGCTGATCAAGACCGTAGAAGCTGCGCATTTGCGCCTGCATCTCTGCGGAAGCATCCGACGGAAGGATCGCAGCGAGGGGATCTCCCGGCGCGATGTGGATCAGCATGAAGCAAACAATGCTGACGCCAATCGTGACCGGGATGACATGCAAAATTCGTTTGAGCGCATAAAGCAGCATAAGGGCCTCATTCGATCGGTTGAATTGGCACAAACAAGTCAGGCGCGCCGGGCGGCTGCAGCAGAACGCCGGAATCGGAAACACCGGCGCGCCCGTGTGTCACTCAATCCATCGAGATGGTCGAGAAGTCCTGGAACCAGTTCTGCGCCTGGACGAAGCCCTTGACCTTGCCCGTCATGGCGCGTGGGGCAACGTCATGCGTCACCATGAGGAAGAGCGCATCGTTGACGTATTTCTCATGGATCTGCTGCATCACCTTGTCCTGTTCCGCCGCATCGAAGGTGTTGCGCACCTTGTCGAACAGGGCATCCATATCCTTGTCGCAATAATAGCCCCAGTTGGTGCCCGCAGGCGGCGCCAGATTGCACTGCGATTGGCGGATCATGGCAGTGAAGGGATCCTGGATGAAATAGCTGTAGTTGACGGCGGTCGCGCCCTTGGCGCTCGCATCCTTGGCCCCTGCGCGCCACACGTTGATGACCGTGTTCCAGTCCATCACTTCGTATTCGACGTTGATGCCAATTTCGCCGAGCGTCTGCTGAATATACTCGTTCATCTGCAATGGCAGCATCTGGCCGGAGCCGGATGAAGAGATGACGACCTTGGTCTTGATCGGATTGTCAGGACCGAAGCCGGCCTCCTTCATCAGCTTCTTGGCTTCTTCGATGTTGTAGTCGAGCTTGAAGCTTGGCTTGCCGAACCACTGGTGGCCAGGCGGCATGTAGCCCTGCGCCGGAACAGACAAACCACCGAGAAGCTCGTTAAGACCCTGACGATCGACTGCCAGGTTTGCGGCCTTTCGAACACGAATGTCATTCCATGGTGAGCCTTCGATACGGGAAAGATGCCAGGTCCAGTTATGCGGATAGGAGTTCGTGACGATCTTGAAACCGGCATCCTTCAGTGACTTGACCGAATCCGGGGCAGGGGCTTCCACCCAATCCACCTGGCCGGAGCGCAGGGCCGCAACACGCGTGTTCGGCTCGGGCAGCGGGATCAGTACGAGCTTGTCCAGCTTCGGCACGCGGGCCTTGTCCCAGTAATCCTTGTTGGGCGTGAGTTCGGCCCGCTCGCGTGGAACAAAGCCGCTTTCCATCTTCCAGGGGCCGGTTCCAGAAGGCTTCTGAGCAACATTGTCCCAGTTCTTTCCTTGCGCTTCCCAGTTTGCGGGAGAGGAAATCAGGATCCAGCTCAACTGATAGGGGAGCGTCGCATCCGGCGATTTGGTGGTGATCTCGACAGTCAGTGGATCGATGACCTTATACGATGCGACAGCAGGAATACGAGACTTGCCCTGCGCAGACTGACGCTTGTCGAACTGCGGCGCATCCTGTTTCAGGAGCTTGTCCAGGTTCCAGACAACTGCTTCGGCCGTGAATGCGCTGCCATCATGAAATTTCACGCCATCCCGGAGTTTGAAGATCCATTTCGTCTTGTCGTTCGCATCGACCTGCCAGGATGTCGAAAGGCTTGGAACGAGGCCCGACGGTTTGTCAGCCTTTGTCAAATCCCATTCGACCAGAGCATTATAGACCGTATAGCCCATGAATCGCTGACCTTCACCGCCTTGGTCCGTCTGACCCGTGGTGAGAGGAATATCTGACGCGGTCATCCCGATTCTCAACGTTCCGGCAGCGTCGGCCTGACCGGTTATCGCGATCATTCCAAAGGTGGCAGCACACAGGATCGTGCTCAACCGCAGCACGTTGACCACTGTTTGCGAAGCCTCGGGCTTGGATGATGTCTTCGTCATGCTGTTCCCTCTTTTCGTTGTGAATGCCGGACTTGTATCCAGTCGAGGGAAGCGAAGCAGATTTCATGCCAGACGCGGTGAAAACATAATTTCATAGATATATCGGATGTTTACAGAAATATTTTGTTTTGATGAGGCCGCCCATGGGTCGGTGACTGCTGAGCTACTATGCGAGCTGCTAGTATGTGCACATACTATCATCTGATCATTTGCGAAGATGCGAGCGACCCATTCCGCTCTCCCGCCCGACGAATTCAGCTCTTTCAGAAAAAGTTAAGAAGCTAAAATTCACCACTTTACGACTAACATGTTAGTGTAGTACATAAACGATGTTAGTTGAAGGAGCACAGAATTGTCTCGCAAGTTTGGCCTGTCGGCCGCCCTGACCACGCCGTTCGATGAGACCGGAAACATTCTTTTGCCAATGCTGACCGAGCATGCACGCTTCTGTCTCGACCACCACTGTGACAGCGTGACGGTCTTTGGTACGACGGGCGAGGGAAGTTCCATTGGGCACAGCGAGCGCGGGAAGGTTCTCTCTGCTCTTAAGGCTTCAGGCATTTCTGGTGCCAACATTGTCGCTGGCGTTCTGGTTGATTCTGTCATCGACGCTGTCGAGCAGTCCGCCCAGGCACTTGATCTCGGAGCGCGTAACATTCTCTTGGCGCCGCCCTCCTATTTTAAGAATGTATCGGATGATGGTCTGTTCACCTGGTTTTCGGCAGTATTCGCGGGTCTGGGATCCAAGGCTCGGGATATCATCGTCTACAACATTCCATCAGTCACGATGGTCAAGATCTCCGTCGACCTCGTAACAAGACTATGCGCGGCGTTTCCTAGTATTGTCACGGGCGTGAAGGATTCTGGTGGTGATTGGGCGCACACCGAGCGCCTTTTGAAGGAGCATGGCGATCTTGCCATCATGATCGGCGACGAGCGGCATCTTGCCCAGGGAACCCGATTGGGTGGGCAGGGTGCCATTTCCGGCATGGCCAACCTCTTGGGCGCAGAAGTGTGGGCCATGGCGGTCGATGGTCGTGACGATGATCGCGTCACCGGTCTTGTCGAGGTCCTGCTCAACTATCCGGTCACGCCTGCCGTCAAAGTCCTGGTTGCTCATACCAGCGGCAACGGGATATGGCTGAACGTGCGGCCTCCGTTGATTACGATTGCGGCTCAGGATCGCGACAGAATTTGCAGCGTGTTCGATCAGGCTTTCTCCGAAAAGGCCGCCTGATATCAACCAGTTGGGGTGGGGACGCAATGGACGAGATGAGCGAACAGGTGCCACTGCGGGAAAAGGCGTATGAGAGTTTCACGCGCCACCTGCTGGCGCGTGATGTTCGTCCCGGCCAGTTCATTTCCCAAAGGCAGTTGGTAGAACTGACCGGGCTGACGCTAGGCGCGATACGGGAGCTGATTCCGCGGCTCGAAACGGAAGGCCTGATCAAGACTGTTCCTCAACGCGGGCTGCAGATTGCCCATATCGATCTCAGCCTGATCCGGGAGGCGTTTCAGTTTCGCATCTTGCTGGAAAAGGAGGCCGTTGCCCTGTTCACACGCAATGCAAGCGATCAGGAGGTTCATCGTCTTCTGAGCGCGCACCGCGAGATCGCTCAGAAAATCGAGGAAAGTGGTCCGTCACCTGAACTTGAGCAACGGGCGCAGGCGACTGACTGGGGCATGCATAACGCCTTCATCGATGCCATGGGCAATTCGATCATTTCCAATGCCTATCGGGTCAATGCCATCAAGATGCGGCTCATCAATCAGGAACGCATCCGCATTGAGGGTCGCGTTGGTCCGGTTATGCGTGAGCACTTGGCGGTTCTCGAAGCGATCGAAAGCCGATCCGTGGATGACGCCGTTCAGCGCCTCGTGGCGCATATCGGAAATGCAAGGGATCGAGCCCTCGCAATCTAGCAGTTTTCATCTGTCGCTCTGAGGAGATGCGACTTTCAAAACGGGAGGACAAAAATGACGACTTCAATCTTGAAGCCAACCCGCCGTGGATTTTTGGCAGCCAGCGCTGCCTTGGGCGGTGCCGCAATGCTGGGCAGCCGCCCTGCGTCTGCTGCCGTCGATTGGAAAAAGTTTTCGGGCCAGACCATCAACGTCAACCTGGTGAAAAGCCCGCGCAGTGAAACCCTCATCAAATATCTCTCCGAGTTCGAGAGCCTGACCGGTATCAAGGTCAATGCCGAAGCAACGCCGGAGCAGCAACAGCGCCAGAAGACGGTGATCGAACTCAGCACCGGCAAGCCGAGCTTCGATGTTGTGCACCTTAGCTATCACGTGCAGAAGCGTCAGTTCGAAAAAGGCAACTGGCTGGCAGACATCAGCGGGTTCCTCAAGGATCCATCGCTGACCGATGCGTCCTTGACGGAAAAGGATTTCGCCGAGGCAGGCCTGCTGTTCGCCAAGGATTCCAAAGGCGTACTCCGCTCGCTGCCGTTCTCGGTGGATTACTGGATCGTCTATTGGAACAAGGAACTCTTCGAGAAGAAGGGTCTTTCCTATCCGACCACGTTTGAAGAACTGGTCAATGCGGCAGAGAAGATCACCGATCCGTCCACCAACACCTATGGTTTCGTCGCACGCGGTCTAAAGAACGCCAACACGCCGGTCTGGACGTCGCTCATGCTGGGCTACGGTGCGGCACCCATCAATGCGCAGGGCAAGGTCGATACGCTCTCCAAGGAAGCCGTTGAGGCTGCCAAGCTCTATCAGCGATTGATGACCAAGGCAGCACCTCCCGGCGTTTCCGGCTTCAACTGGGCAGAAGCGCAGTCTGCTTTCCTGCAAGGCAAGATCGGCATGTGGTTCGATGGCGTAGGCTTTGCGCCGCCGATCGAAGATCCGCAGAAGTCGCGTGTTGTTGGCAAGACCGGCTATGGCGTCATGCCAAAGGGTCCGGCCGCGCAGGCAGCAGGCACCTTCGGCGATGGTCTCGGCGTCGTAGAAGCTTCGACCAAGAAGGAGGCGGCTTACCTATTCTGCCAGTGGGCAATCTCGCATGACATGGGCGCGCGTCTGTTGCAGGCCGGTGCCGGCGTTCCGTTCCGCCAGTCGATCCTGGCCGATGCCAAGGTCCGCGAAGGCGTGAAGATGCCGGGAGCCTGGCTGGATGCGGTGGCAGGATCTGGCAAGATCTCCAAGCTCGCGCTGCCGGTTGTCATTCCCGTCACCGAGTTCCGCGACATCTACGGTGTTGCTCTCACCAACATGATTGGCGGCGCCGATCCTGCAACTGAACTCAAGAATGCAACAGCGCAGTTCGAGCCGGTTCTGGCGCGAAGCGAGGGATAATGGCATCCGTGAGTATCGAAAACAGCGTTGCTAACGCCAAGCAGAAAAGGAGCAAGCCGTCACGGCTTGCTCCCAACTACTGGCCGTTCGTCCTGCCCGCCCTGCTTGTCGTGTCTGCCGTCATCGTTTTTCCATGGGTCTTCACCCTCTGGATGAGTGTCAATAGCTGGACGCTTGGCCAACCGAGAACATTTATCGGTTTTGCCAATTATGTGCGGTTGGCGCAGGACATGCGCTTCTGGGAATCGCTCTGGCATACCGCGACCTATACGGCGCTCTCGGTCGTGCTGCCGCTCTTCTTCGGAACGCTGGCTGCGCTGATTTTCGATGCCAAGTTTCCGTTCCGTGGGCTTCTTCGTGGTGTCTTCGTCATGCCGATGATGGCGACACCAGTCGCCGTCGCGCTGGTCTGGACGATGATGTTCCACCCGCAGCTTGGCGTTCTGAACTATCTTCTCTCCTTCCTCGGCATCGGACCGCAGGAGTGGATCTACAACCAGTTCACGGTGATCCCCTCGCTGGTGCTTGTGGAGACATGGCAGTGGACACCGCTGGTCATGCTGATTGTTCTGGGTGGTCTGGCTGCTGTTCCGCGTGAGCCTTACGAAAGCGCTGAAATTGACGGCGCCAACGCCTGGCAGAAATTCCGCTATCTCACCATGCCGATGATTGCGCCGTTCCTTATGATTGCCGTCATCATCCGCTCGATCGATGCAATCAAAAGCTTCGACATCATCTATGCGATGACGCAAGGTGGGCCGGGAACCGCATCCGAGACGATCAACATCTATCTCTACAACACCGCCTTTGCCTATTACGATATCGGCTACGGTTCAGCCATGGCGGTTGTGTTCTTCTTCATCATCATTGCGCTTTCCTTCGTCCTGCTCATGGTCAGGCAACGCGCAAACTGGTCCGACATGGAGACGAAGTGATGGCAAAGCGCCTTATTCGACGCAAGACGCTCGATAGTCTGGGCCTGCTATTCGTGGCCTTCATCATGGTGTCGCCGGTCATCCTGTTCTTTCTCTGGATGATCTCGCTTTCGCTCAAATATGAGATCGACAACGGTGCGTATCCGCCCATCCTGTTTCCCGAGAATGTCGCCTGGTCGAATTATCTGAAAGTGTTCGAGGAAAACAATTTCCTCCTCTACTTCTGGAATTCGGTGCTGGTGACCGGAACTGCGACCTTGCTGGCGCTGGTGATCGGCGTTCCCTCCGGCTACGGCATTGCGCGCCTGAAGGCTGAGAAATCTGCCGTCGTCATCATGATTGCCCGTATGACGCCTGGACTTTCCTTCCTCATTCCGCTGTTCTTGCTCTTCCAATGGACAGGGCTAATTGGCACGCTCTGGCCGCAGATCATCATTCACCTCGTCGTCACGGTGCCGATCGTCGTCTGGATCATGATTGGCTATTTCGAAACGACGCCGATGGAACTGGAAGAGGCGGCCAGCATTGATGGTGCCACCCCGTGGCAGGTTTTCCGGCTGGTGGCATTGCCCATCGCCAAGCCCGGCATCGTGGTATCCTTCATCCTGGCGCTGATCTTCTCGTGGAATAACTTCGTCTTCGGCATCGTGCTGGCCAACCGTGAAACCCGCACGCTACCGGTTGCGGTCTACAACATGCTGTCCTTCGAACAGGTCAGCTGGGGCCCGCTTGCGGCTGCCGCGCTCATTGTGACGCTGCCGGTGCTGCTGCTGACGATGTTTGCCCAGAAACAGATTGTGGCCGGTCTCACCGCCGGTGCCGTCAAGGGAGGTTGAGGGCTTGCCGCCCTCCCTCAATTCTCAAATTCAGGAAACGCACATGGCAACCGTCAATATTCAGAACATCCAGAAGCACTACGGCGCGGTGAAGGTCATTCACGGCATCGATATCGATATTGCCGATGGTGAGTTCGTCGTGCTTGTCGGTCCGTCCGGCTGCGGCAAGTCTACTCTCCTGCGTATGATCGCCGGCCTTGAAGAGGTGAGCGGCGGCGAGATCCACATCGGCTCGCGCGAAGTCTCCAACATGCCGGCGCGTGATCGCGACATCGCCATGGTTTTCCAGAACTACGCGCTCTATCCGCATATGACTGTTGCAGACAATATGGGCTTTGCTCTGAAGCTCAAGAAGGTTCCGGCTGCGGAAATCCAGGCCAAGGTCAAGCGGGCCGCCTCAATCCTGGGGCTCGAAGCCCTGCTGGATCGCTACCCGAAGCAATTGTCCGGCGGTCAGCGCCAGCGCGTTGCCATGGGTCGCGCCATCGTGCGCGATCCGCAGGTATTTCTGTTCGACGAGCCTCTGTCGAACCTCGATGCGAAGCTTCGCGTGCAGATGCGCGGCGAAATCAAAACCATGCACCAGCGAATCGGTACCACGACGATTTATGTCACGCATGATCAGGTGGAAGCCATGACCATGGCCGACAAGATCGTTGTCTTGCACGGCGGCTTCATCGAGCAGATCGGCGCACCGCTCGAACTCTATGATCGCCCGGCGAACATCTTTGTTGCAGGCTTCATCGGCTCGCCTGCCATGAACTTCATCGACGGCTGGGTGGAAGAGGGCGTGTTCCGCACCACAAAGGGGCTCATCCTGCCGCTCCCGCAAGCCGTCGCGGAGAAGATGGGTGGCCGGGATCTCGTCTACGGCATTCGTCCCGAACATATCCGGGCATCGACGCAGGGCATCGAAGGCCGCGTGACGCTGGTGGAAGGCACGGGATCGGAAATCTTCACGCGTCTGGATGCCCATGGCGAAGACATCGCGTGTCTTTTCCGCGAACGTTTCGATGTCCGGTTCGGCGATACCGTTTTCATCGAAATCGACCCGTCGAAGGTCCATCTTTTCGACAAGCAGACCGGTCGTCGGATTTAAGGCGCAATGAGCAAGCGCATTCTTTGCGTCGGTGCTGCCGTGCTCGACACCATCTTCCGCGTTCGCGCTCTGCCAAGCGGGGAGGGCAAGATCCTACCTTACGAGATGGTGCAGGTTGCGGAAGGCATGGCCTCCAGTGCAGCCTATGCCATTGTGCGGTTGGGTGGCAGCGCTACACTTCTTGGCGCTGTCGGTGATGATGATACCGGAAGGCGCATCTGTGATGATCTGGCGCAAGCCGGGATTGATACATCGGCCATGACTATTGTGGCCGGTGCGCCTTCCGCCCTATCCACGATACTTGTTGATGATCGGGGCGACCGGCTGATCGTGCCGTTCTACGACCCGCGCCTTCATCACACCATTCCGCAAATCTCCGATGAGATGATTGCTGGCTTCGATGCAGTTCTGGTCGATGTACGCTGGGCAAGGCTTGCCTGTGAAGTGCTACAGGCTGCGCGTCGCGTCGGTATTCCCGCCATTCTGGATGGTGACGTAGCGCCTGTCGAGACGCTTCTCTCGCTGGCTGACGTAGCTGATCATATCATCTTTTCCGAACCTGCCGCCCGCTCACTTGGTCAGGCGAAGGCGGAGACTGACCTGGTGCGGGAGTTGGCGGAGCGTTTTCCGCAGGCGCTGGTCTGCGTAACCTTCGGTGCCGCCGGTGCCTACTGGGTGGAGGGTGCGGAGCTTCACCATCAACCCGCCCTTGAGGTGCAGGCGGTGGATACACTCGCGGCGGGCGATGCCTTCCATGGTGCTTATGCGCTCGCGGTTGCGGAGGGACTTGGCACATCGGATGCCGTTCGTCTTGGTTCGGTCACTGCAGCCCTGAAGTGCACGGTCTTCGGCGGACGAACCGGCATGCCGCTTCGTGATGATGCTGAAAAGGCTCTCCAGCAACTGCCCTCATCGTCTAAGCTGCGGCCTCACTGAATGGTCAGCATGACCAGCGGATCGGCGCCGAACAGCAGCGCGTGACCGCCCGTCAGCAGAAGCAAAAGCGCCGCTGATGTCAGCAACAGCCCGACTATCATTGGTCGGTCGATGCGGGCTTGTGGCTGGATGCGCCATTTCGGCAGGCTTTGCCGGGCTGCACGCTTGTTTTGCAGGCGAATGCCCATCAGTGAGAAACCGGCAAAGCCGCCGAAAAGGACGAGCGAACGCACGTCTCCATTCGCAATCACATGGCCGATGGCCCAGAGAAAAAAGCCCCATAGAACGGGATGGCGGGTCAACCGAAGAATGGCTCCGCAGTCGCCGGTCGGCTTGCGCAATGTGACTGAATAGGGGTTAGGGCTGAGTAGACCTGCAAGCACCAGAAACAGACCGATGGGCGAAAGTACGAAATTGACTGCCGCCTGCCACGCAGCGGGTGCCCATAGCTCGACATAGTCCATTCTCAGGGCCTGGACGAAAAGCCAGATGAGCACAAGCGTTGAGGCGAGGGAGTACAGCACGAGATAGACTGTTCGTCCGAGCAGGCCAATCAGCCGGGACCGAACCTGCGGGCTGGCCGGTATCGAGTGCAGGGCAATGAACAGGCCACCGGCAATCAAAAGTTCTTCCATGGTCCGCGCTTTCCGATGTCGCGCCTACTGCTGAACGAACAACACGCCTGCGATCACGCAGGAAGCCAGGACCGCGATGACCGTGCTGTAGCGCTGGAGGACGCCCATTTTGTAGAGCGCGATTGAAAAGCCGACAATGATCGGCGTCGCAACAACAAGTCCAGTTTGTGCGTCGGTCATGCCCGTTCTCCTGATCCGCAATCTCGTTTCCTGCACACTGCCTTTCTTCACGGCGCTCGTCTTTGTTTCTGCGCAAAGAAGCCGGTCGCTGAAAGACGCATATCCCGATCGATATCTGGCGGATTGCAGGAGACGTTCAAATGGCTGCCATCGATGACATGACGAGTGCAGATGACGCCGATGGCGGCTTATTGCTCTGGCTTCTGGTCTGGAGCGAACTCGCCGTCTTCTCCATCCTGATCTGTGGCTTTCTTTTTCTGTCGCTACAGCAACCGGAAGCGTTCGAAATGGGAAGGCGGCATCTCGGCACCGGCCTTGCCAGTTTCAACACGCTGATCCTGTTGACCAGCGGCTGGCTGATGGCTGAGGCGGCGCGTGCCGATGAAGATCGAAAGCGTCGCAGATGGCTGGTGCTTGCGGCACTCTTCGGCTTTGTCTTCGTTGCTGTCAAACTCTTGGAATACGCAAGCGAGATTCCGTTCTCTCAAGAGCCGGGCCTGCAGGGCTTCTTCGAGATGTATTTTCTCGTCACCGGCTTCCATCTTGCGCATGTCGCTTTTTTGCCCGTTCTCATGCTCCTTTCCGCAGTCCGCCCCAAGGCGGAAACGGCAGGCGCACTGGCCACCTTCTGGCACGTGGTGGATCTGGTGTGGCTCGTCCTCTTCCCCGTTCTCTATCTGGTGTAATCATGCGAAAACAGGCTGATCACTGGCTGTTTGGAGCGGCCCTCTGGCTGCTCCTTCTTGCCATCATCGCGTCGCTCATCATCGTGCAATGGCGCCACAGCGCCCTGCCGGTTGCTGCAATCGCTGCCGTTCTCGGGCTCACAATCCTGAAAGGGCGCATCGTCATCAAGCACTACATGGACCTGCGCAACCCGACACTGACACTGGCGCTCACGTCATGGGTTGGCCTGTTTGCCCTTGTGGCGCTTGCCAAGGCTCTCGCGCCGGTTCTGTTTCATTGAGAACAGATCACCTTCCGGCATTTTGTTTGCACTTTCACAAAGAATGAAGTGCCGCTCTCAGGCACTTCTCGTCCCGAAGGCTGATGCGGCTTCAACCGCATGACGCCTGAAACAATCCGGCTCCGTTGCAGCATGACGGAGCGCGAGAGGGACAGGATATGTCGGAACATCTCACCAAAACCGGAGCGCGGAACGTCTTCTACGGCGGATCCGCCTTCTTCTTTGCCATCTTTCTGGGGCTGACGGCGCACAGCCACTATTACATGCGCACCACCTCCACGGACGAGACAACGCTGACGGCGGCTGTCGCGCGCGGCAAGCACGTCTGGGAGAAAAACGCCTGCATCAATTGCCACACGCTTCTGGGGGAAGGTGCCTATTTCGCGCCTGAACTCGGCAATGTCTGGACCCGAATGGGTGGAGACAAGGATGTTGAATCCACGCGCGACACATTCAAGGCGTGGATGGCTGCCCAACCCTCCGGCATCGAAGGTCGCCGGCAGATGCCGCAGTTCAACCTGACGGATCAGGAAGCGAGTGATCTGGCGGAATTCCTGCGCTGGGCCAGCAAGATCAAGACGCAAAAATGGCCGCCGAACGAAGCCGGCTGACCGTCACTCCAGAGGACATCATCATGAAATATAAAACACAAAAGGTCGCGCTGTTGTATTTCTACGGTGCACTCGGCCTGTTCATCGCCCAGGTTCTGTTCGGCGTCCTGGCAGGCACCATCTATGTTCTGCCGAACACGCTTTCCGTTCTTTTGCCCTTCAATATCGTGCGCATGGTTCATACGAATGCGCTGATCGTCTGGCTGTTGATCGGCTTCATGGGCACCACCTACTACCTGCTGCCTGAAGAAGCGGAGACGGAGCTTTACAGCCCGAAGCTTGCCATTGCGCAGTTCTGGATTTTCCTGATTGCCGCTGCCGCCGCCGTGGTGGGCTATCTCTTCCACATTCACGAAGGCCGTGAATTTCTGGAGCAGCCGTTTGCGATCAAGATTGGCATCGTCATCGTTTGCCTCATGTTCCTGTTCAACATCACGCTGACAGTGCTGAAAGGCCGTAAGACGGTGGTGACGAATATCCTGATCTTCGGGCTCTGGGGTGTGGCGATCTTTTTCCTGTTCGCCTTCTACAATCCGGCCAATCTGGCGCTGGACAAGATGTATTGGTGGTACGTCGTCCATCTGTGGGTCGAAGGCGTGTGGGAACTCATCATGGCGTCTGTTCTCGCCTTCCTGATGATCAAGCTGAACGGCATCGATCGTGAAGTGGTGGAGAAGTGGCTCTATGTCATCGTCGGTCTGGCGCTCTTCAGCGGCATTCTCGGCACCGGCCACCACTTTTACTGGATCGGCGCTCCGGGCTACTGGCAGTGGATCGGCTCGATCTTCTCAACGCTGGAAGTTGCTCCCTTCTTCACCATGGTTGTCTTTACATTCGTCATGACCTGGAAGGCAGGGCGCAAGCACCCGAACCGTGCCGCCATTCTCTGGTCGCTGGGTTGCTCGGTCATGGCCTTCTTCGGTGCCGGTGTCTGGGGCTTCCTCCACACGCTGTCATCGGTGAACTATTACACGCATGGAACACAGGTCACGGCTGCGCACGGCCACCTCGCCTTCTTCGGGGCCTATGTCATGCTGAACCTTGCCGCCATGGTCTATGCGGTGCCGGAACTTCTGGGTCGCCAACCCTATAACCAGATGCTCTCCATGGTCAGCTTCTGGATCATGTGCACGGCCATGTCCGTCATGACCTTCGCGCTGACCTTTGCGGGCGTGCTTCAGGTGCATTTGCAGCGGGTACTCGGCCAAAGCTACATGGATGTGCAGGACCAGCTGGCGCTGTTCTACTGGATCAGGCTTGGCTCCGGCATCTTCGTGCTGATCTCTGCCATCATGTTCATCTGGGCCATCTTCGTGCCCGGGAAGCAGCGCGTCGCTTCAGCCGCTTCGCTCCAGCCAGCAGAATAAGCGCATCCCAGCCTCAGGCCCTGCCTAATCCTGCAGGGCCTCTCCCCTCACACAGGACATTGCACGATGACGATCCATCAGAAACTGCGCGGGGTCACGCTCGCTGACATACCGCCCTACATTCCAAACGGGAACGAATGCCAATTGTTCGAAATGGCATGGGTGCGGCAGCTGCCGTTGCTTCTCAAAGGTCCGACTGGTTGCGGCAAGACCCGCTTCGTCAGCCACATGGCAACGCGGCTCGGCCTGCCGCTGACAACGGTTTCCTGCCACGACGATCTCGCCGCTGCGGATCTTACCGGGCGCTATCTGCTCAAGGGTGGTGATACGGTCTGGGTGGATGGACCGCTGACGAAATCAGTGCGCGAAGGCGGCATCTGCTATCTCGATGAGGTGGTCGAAGCCCGCAAGGATGTCGCCGTCGTGCTGCATCCCCTGACGGATGACCGCCGCATTCTGCCTTTGGAGCGCACCGGTGAACAGCTGGAAGCGCCTCCCGGCTTCATGCTCGTAGTGTCCTATAATCCCGGCTATCAGAATATGCTGAAGGCGTTGAAGCCGTCGACGAAGCAGCGCTTCCTGTCAATCGAGTTCGATTTTCTGCCGAAGGCGCAAGAGATTGCAGTGGTCGCCGTGGAAAGCGGTCTGGATGAGGCCCGCGTGGCACCGCTGGTAGAGCTTGCGGCCAAACTTCGCCGCCTCAAAGGTCATGATATCGAAGAGGGTGTCTCGACCCGCCTTCTGGTCTACTGCGCCTGCCTGATCGATAGCGGAATGCCGGTGCGCGATGCGGTGCGCGCTGCCATCATCGAACCGCTGACGGATGATGCGGATGTGAAACTGGCGCTGACGGAAGTCGCCCATAGTGTGATTGTCTGAGGCTGCCATGTTCGAGTTTCTGGAACTGGAAGAAAGCGTCGGCAAGTTCTGGCACCGCCTTGTGGGACAGACCTCGAGCATGCCGCGCTACCCGGATCAGGCCGTCACCTTCGACGAGGTGAAGCCGTATCTCGCAACCTGCTTTCGCGCCTTCGGCGGAGAGCTTACCGCGCAATTGGGCCCCGCCCATGCCCGCACGTCTTCCCACCGGCTCAGGCTTCGTCAACTCGTCGGGCTGGGTGAGGAAAAGCTTGCCTGGGCTGCGCGAGGGGAGGGGGCAATGGCCCTGCCGCCTGTCATCGACATTTTTCCGGAACGGGCGCTCAACCGCGATCTCTATATCTGGCTGGTCGCCTATCTGGCCTTGATGCCGTCAGGTGGAGTGGAGCCGGGTGATCCCCTTCAGGCAGATCTTGCACGTCTTGATCTGGCCTCTGCCACGGTACAGCGAGTTTTGAACGCTTTTCCCGGCTTGCGGCACCGTTACGCCGCGCTTTGCCGTGCTGGCTTGGCCGTGCGTCGCAGAGCGGTGCTTCCGCCCGTCGAAAAGCTGGTTGAAGCGCGCGCCATGGCCCTGCTTCGTCGGGCCGCAGGCTTGGCCGATGAGATTATGCCCGCCATCTTTCCGGCACAGGCACCCGTCGGTTACCAGCCTTTGCTGTTGGTGCCACTTTGGCCTGTTCATGATCTGCGGCCGGAAGCATCTTCTACTGCTGAAACTGGCGATGAAGACGGCAGCACCGCCGCTGCCGCCGCAGATGGCGCCGGATTCTTTCGCGGTGAACGTGAAACCGAGCAGCGGAAAAGCGATCGCAGTCCCTTCATTCTGAACCGCTTCGAGAAAATTCTCGCCATGGCGGAAATGGTCAATGTCAATCGTCCGACCGACGACAGCGATGACAAAAACGATGATGCCAGCCGCGATCTGGATGAAATCCGGCTCGGTAGACGCAAAGAGCGGCCTTCCGCAAAGTTTCGCTTCGATCTGGATTTGCCGCCGGAAGCGGTGGACACAAGTACACTTGAGGCTGAGATCACTTACCCCGAATGGAACTACCGCAGCTTGAGCTATATGCCGAATTATTGCCGCGTCATTTCAGGCCCTGCGGCGCTTTCAGAAACCTCTGAGCCACAAACGGCAGATATGCGCGATCTCGTGCGTCAGGTGCGGCGTCAGTTTGAAATTCTCAGACCCCGGCATGAAATCCTGCGGGCGCAGGTGGACGGCTCGGAACTGGATCTTGATGCGGTGGTGCGCATGCGCGCTGATCTGGCATCGGGAGGGGACGGCGGAAACCGCATCCATCTTCTCTCGCGCCCCAGGGGACACGACCTTGCGGTGACGCTTCTGGTGGATGTATCGCTGTCCACTGATGCCTGGTTTGACGATCATCGTGTGCTGGATGTGGAGAAGAAGGCGGTGCGTGTTCTGGCGCATGGCTTGAGCGCTTGCGACACCCGTTATTCGATCCAGACTTTCACCTCACGCCGCCGCGATTGGGTGAAGATCGAGACGGTCAAGGCGTTTGGTGAAACCATGAACTCGGATGTCGAGCGGCGGATCGAGGGCTTGAAGCCCGGCTATTATACCCGCATCGGAGCCGCCATCCGCCATACTCATGCCGAACTTGTCAAACAACCGAACCGCCGCAAGCTGCTTCTGATCCTGACCGATGGCAAGCCGAACGACATCGATCATTATGAGGGGAGGTTTGCACTGGAGGATTCCCGCAAGGCCATCGCTGAAGCCCGACGAGCGGGAACCAGTGTCTTTGCCGTCACCGTTGACAAGGACGCTCGTAGTTATCTGCCTGCCATGTTCGGGCGCAATGGCTTTGCCATCGTCGGCAATATCAGCAAGCTTCCGCAGTCGCTTCCGGCAATCTACCGCTCGCTGACCCGATAAAATGCGCTGCTGTTTGTCGCGCAACAACGAAGGCAGCCTGCCGCCTCTCTAGTCTCAGGATGCGAGTTCATTCCTGCGCAGAATTTCCTTCATCATGAGGCTCTCACATGAATACTACCCCCATTCAGGAAGTTGATGTTCGTCTGCTTCCTCCCCGCCAACGTCACCCGATCATCTTTGGTTTGCTGGGCGATCTGGCTCCTGGCGATGCGCTGCATGTGGCCAGCGACCATGATCCGCAGCCGCTACATATGCAGATCGATAGCCGGTATCCGGATCTTTTCCGTTGGAGCTATCTCGAAGCCGGGCCGGATGTCTGGCGGGTTGAAATCCGGCGGCAGGCGGGCGGCGGCTGTGGCTGCTGCTGCGGCCACTGACTTCTGACGCATTAAGGAGTGTCGTTTCATGCAGGGCGCATCCATTTCGCGCTGGACCATGTCCTATTTCGCATGCGCCCTGATCTTCCTCCTGATCGGGCTCTGTCTGATGGCGGCAGGCTTCGGCTTCCCGCAGGAAATCTGGCAGGACCCGGCCACACTCATCACCGTCCATACCATTGCCCTTGGCTGGCTCGGACTGCTGTTCTGCGGCGCTCTTCTGCAATTCGTGCCGGTGCTGGCATCGCAGTCCTTGCGTTTTTCATCTTGCGCAGCCCCGGCCCTGCTGCTGATTTTGGCGGGTCTGACCCTCCTTCTGTCAGGCTTTGCCTCACTAGGAGGATTTATCGATGCGCCCCCGGTCATGCTGCCAGCGGGTGGCCTGCTGCTGTGCCTCGGCCTAGGATTGGTCGCCCTCATGTGCGGTGCCACTCTCGTGCCGTTGTCGCTCAATTCACTGCCGGGTGTCTTCGTGCTGACAGGGCTCGCAGCCCTCACTGCCACTCTGCTGCTCGGCCTCTGCTTCACGCTCGTTCTTTCGAGTGTGTCAGCGCTACCTTGGCTGATTGCGCTCACCGCCTTTGCGGTTCCCATCCATGCGGGCTTCGGTTTAGTTGGCTGGATGGGAGTGACGGCGATCGGCGTCAGTTATCGGCTGTTTTCCATGTTTCTTCTGTCGCAGGATGGTGGGCGCGGTTCGCGCCTTGTCCTTGCTTTCACGCTGCTTGCACTGCTGTGCCTGCTTGCTTCGCTTGTCATCGCCGCTGGAGCTATGACCCTTGCGGCCTCGGCATTTGCTGCCATCGCTGCCGCCATCTATGCGCGGGATGTCATCGCCATCGCGAGAACCAGAAGACGCAAGAAGATAGAATCCAACATGTTCGCCAGCCTTGTGGCGCTGGACTTTCTGCCGATCGGGCTAGGCCTTGTCGCGCTTGATGCGCTGGCAGATTTTCCTCGCCCGTTGGCCATGACCGGCGTTTATCTGCTCGCCATGGGGTGGCTGTCAGGACTTGGACTGGCGCAACTCTACAAGATCATTCCGTTTCTCACCTGGCTGGAGACCTATGGCCCTGCCATGGGCAGGGGGCCGGTGCCGGCGGTGCAGGATCTGGTACGCGAAAAGCCCGCGTGGCTGGCCTTTGCGGCGTATTTCGTTGCTGTCTGCGCCGCTGCCATTGGGCTTGCAGCGGATTGGCCAATGCTGTTCAGGACCGCTTCCGGCGGAACGGCTTTCTCTGTCTTGATCCTGATCATCGAATTCATCCGGGCACGCAGGTTATTCTACGTGCCACTTGCTCTCAAACTCCCAAAGGGCGCGCAACGCCCCCTTCTTTTCATTGCAACCGCCAGACAGGAGTGATGCCATGGCACAGGATTTCGCAGAACTGGACGTGCGTCCACTGCTGGCGAATGGGGTTGAACCTTTCCCACGGATCATGAGCGCCGTGGAGGCGCTTTCCCCGCAGCAAGGCTTGCGGTTGCTGGCACCTTTCCGGCCAGAGCCGCTGTTCAATGTGATGCGCAGGCGAGGCTTCAGCCATCAGGTGCGGGAATTGGGTGGTGGAGACTACGAGGTCTGCTTCCTGCCTGTGGCGGCAAGTGTGGCCCATTCCCAGGATGCCGAAAGCGCCGATATCTGGCCCGAAGCCGTGCTGGAACTCGACCTGACGGATCTCGACCCTCCCCAGCCGATGGTTCGAATCCTGGCCGAACTGGAAGAGATGCAGCCGGGCGAGGTTCTCTTTGCCCTTTTGTCGCGAGAGCCGGTCTTCCTGTTTCCGGAGCTACAGCGGCGCGGCCACCAATGGGTTGGCAATCACGATGAAACCGGCACCGTGTTTCGCATGCTGGTCAGGCGGGGGGAGGGGAACCGCGATGTCTGAACCTTTAGTCAGTCAACTTATCGAGCAAAGCCTCTGCGCGGTCATGGATCCCGAAGCGGCCATGAGCATCGTCGATCTCGGTCTTATCTACAAGATCGAGATGCGTGGTGAACGGCAGGCGCATATCCTGATGACCACGACCGCCCGTGGCTGCCCGGCGGCAGGATTTCTGACAGAAGCTGTGCGTCACCGTTTGCTGGAACAGGGGCATGTGGATGCTGTTGATGTTGAACTGACCTACGAGCCACCGTGGAACTCCTCAATGATACGCGTCTGAAGGCTTCATTCCTCACAATAAAATGCCGCACCTCCCATAGAAGACGCGGCATTTTCTATGGATCATTTTTAGGCTCAGCGGTGCAGCGGCTGCCTGCGTTTGAAGACCAGCATCGGACCATATTCAACCAGATACAGCCCGAGAGCCGTGAGCCACAACAGTCCCGCCAGCCCGTAGATCTCAGGCAGGTAAGCGGGAAAAAGCGTTGAAAGCGGCCGCACGAGTGCGCAGAGGAACAATGCAGCGTAGCTGATGCACGTCATGCGCGACGCTTTCAATACGCGACCTGTGTGGCCACGGGTGGCGCGTGTCATCACCGCCAGCATCATGGACGTGATCGTTCCGACTGTCAGGATATGCAGTGCCGCGGTCGGTTCAAGCAGATTCAGCGCCGCGCCTGCAATCGCAAAAAAGCCGAGCGCCACAAAGGCATAGGCGATGTGGAGCACAACCACGATTGGATCGCGGGATGTCGTCCAGCCGCGCCACCGGATCAGCCGCACAATGTGCATGTCTGCGGCCAGGACGGCGAAGACCGCCGTTGCAAGCGCAGTCGGAGCGGCGACCCACAGGCCAAGGGCTGGCAAGCTCAACAAGATTGCGGCTTTATCGAAGCCATTGAACGGTGTCGGGAAATCCGTGCGGCCCTGCTTGTTCAGCCAGTTGCGGGTAAAGCTTGGCAAGATCCGTCCGCCGATGATGATGATCAGCATGACATAGGCCGAGACGGCAAGGCGCGCGGAATGATCCGGTCCCTGCCATAGAATGACTTCGAGATGGAAGCAGAGATTGGCGAGGGTTAGCGCGGCTACACCGGCAAGAATCTTCAGATCCGCCCATTTGCGTCCGGCGATGATTTCACGGGCGCAGATGAAGAATAAGGCCGGAAGAAAAAGAGCCTCAAGCACTGCTGCTGGAAGCGCACCTACCAACGGAACCAGCGAAAGCGAGAGCCGCCCGATGGCCCAGAGACCAAAAAGACCGGCAAGAGGCAGACCCGAGACGGGCAGCCTTCCCGTCCAGTTCGGAATAGCTGTCAGCAAAAAGCCGGCGAGAACTGCTGAACCGAAGCCGAAAAGCATTTCGTGGGCGTGCCAGGCTTTGAGCCCATAATCCCCGGCGACCTCGATCGTCCCTCTCAGCACCAGAAGCCACAGGGCCATGGTGATGAGGGCCCAGATGACGGCTCCCAGAAAGAAAGGTCGAAACCCGTAGGAAAACAGTGTGAGCTGGTTGGGAGAAAGGCCGCGGATTGTTCTGGTCGTGCCAGCATCCGCATTATGTGCTGCATGTGTCATGTGATTGCTCCTGAAGGTGAGAGCAATGCTAATATTCTGGCGCGTCTGTTCTTTGCGCAATGACAATTACAGGGAAGAAATAGATCGAGCTTGTTGTTTTGGAGCAAAGAGCGACGGTTCGAATTGGCTTTTTATCTGTGTCGAAGAACGGCGCTGTTCCGTTCCACACAGGAGATCAAGTCGATGCCCAGAAATTTTGAACTGACCAGACGTTCCATGTTGGGCGGTGCCGCATTCGCCAGCGCAATCGTGCCGCTGGTTGCGGCCACGGCGACGAAGGCCGCAAACCCCACCGTCACGGTTCCACACAAACCGGACCTCTCCAAGCTTGAGCGCGTCAAGCTTGCATTGATTAAGCCTCCCTTCGTTCACCCGCACCCTCAGAAGGCTGAAGGTGCGCCCAAGATCTACGAAGTCACCCTGACGATCGAGGAAAAGAAGATCGTCGTCGATGATGCCGGAACGGAAGTTCATGCCATGACCTTCGATGGCTCGGTCCCTGGCCCAATGATCGTGGTCCATCAGGACGATTATGTTGAGCTGACGCTAGTCAATCCCGATACGAACACGTTGCAACACAACATCGATTTCCATTCAGCAACGGGTGCGCTGGGTGGTGGCGCCTTGACTGTCGTGAACCCGGGGGAAAAGGCAATCATGCGCTTCAAGGCAACGAAGGCTGGCGTCTTCGTTTACCATTGCGCACCTCCCGGCATGGTTCCGTGGCATGTCACCTCGGGCATGAACGGTGCAATCATGGTTCTGCCGCGTGATGGCCTGAAGGATCACAAGGGGCAGTATATCAGCTATGACCGCGCCTATTACGTCGGCGAGCAGGATTTCTACGTTCCCCGCGACGCAAATGGCGAATACAAGAAATACGAAAGCCACGGCGATGCCTATGCCGATGTGCTGGAGGTCATGCGGACGCTGACGCCAAGCCATATCGTGTTCAACGGTAAGGTGGGGGCGCTGACCGGCGAGAACGCCCTGAAGGCCAAAGTCGGCGAGAAGGTTCTGATCCTCCATTCGCAGGCCAATCGCGATACGCGCCCGCACTTGATCGGTGGGCATGGGGATTATGTCTGGGCAACCGGCAAGTTTGCCAATCCGCCGGAACTCGATCAGGAGACGTGGTTCATTCCAGGCGGTGCCGCCGGGGCCGCGCTCTACACGTTCCAGCAGCCGGGCATCTATGCCTACGTGAACCACAATCTTATCGAGGCATTCGAGAAGGGTGCTGCCGCCCATTTCAAGGTCGAAGGTCAATGGAACAATGACCTGATGACCGCGGTGCTTTCGCCCAACACGCATTGACCGACTATCCGACATCGACATCGCTCTCCGCATCTGGTGTGGAGAGCCTCAAGGTTAAAACAGGTGCGGCATGACCACCGGAACAAGCTCGATCAGATCTATTGCCCTTCCCGCAATCCTGCTTGTGGCCTTGTCCGGTGGCGTGGCCTCACAGGTGAAAAGCCTGACCTTCGCTGCCAGAGATAGCAGCGTAAAGACATCACCGACGATCTCGGTTCTGCCGCACGAATTCTCTTACCGGCAGGATGGCGAGTTCTATCGCAACGGCTTTGCGGTCGATGGACCCTTGCTGAAAGTGGAAGGCACAGGCATTCCGCTGAACATCATGAAATATCAGGTCAGCGAAGCGGACTATGAACGCTGTGTAGAAGCACGGCGCTGCAAACCTGCGGATCGCTCCGCGCCAGCGCGTAGCAGTTTCCCCGCCACCGGCATGAGCTTCGATGATGCGACGGCCTATGCCGCCTGGCTGAGTGAGGCCACGGGCGAGCAATGGCGTCTGCCAACTGATCGGGAAATGGCCATGGCGGCAGGAGAGAAATTTCCCGACGATGCGCTGGGCGTGGATACTGATACCACCAATCCCGCCATTCGCTGGCTTGCCGATTATGATCGTGAAACACGGCGCAAACCCGTGGATGCACGCCCGCAGCCAGCCGGTTCGTTTGGTGAAGCGGAAAGCGGGCTCGCGGATTTTGCAGGCAATGTCTGGGAATGGACCTCCACCTGTCACAGGCGCGTGGAGCTTGGCGGCAATGCCGGTGCCACAAAGCAGGATGTGGCCTGCGGCGTCTATGTGACGGTGGGCAGGCATCGCTCTCCCATGAGTTCTTTCGTGCGCGAACCGAAATCCGGTGGCTGCGCGGTGGGAACACCCCCCGCAAACTTAGGCTTTCGTCTTGTGCGGGATGAGCCATGGCTTGCCCGCTTACGGCGACATCTGCCCGACTGGATTTGATCTCTGACAAATCGCACTCATACCTGCATGCTAATGTGCTCCGACTTTGGGCCCTTTGGGGTCTCAGCCGGGGGAACGGTCGTGGTAAAAATTGACAAAAGCGTTCTTCGCTCATTCGCTCTTTTCGAGAAAATGCCCGATGTGGAAATCGAAGAACTGCTTTCGCGCGCTACCACACGACGGGTGCCTTCCGGTGAGGCGGTTTTCGAGCAGGGCGCACCTGCCTCGCATTTCTTTCTGCTGCTGAACGGTCGGTTGAAGGTTACACAGGTGACACCAGATGGTCAGCAGATCATCGTGCGCGTCGTGCATCCGGGCGACCTGTTCGGCTTTGCAAAAGCGTTGCGAAGGCCTGATTACCCCGGCACCGCGCTTAGCGTCATCGAGAGCCTCACGGTTTGCTGGCCGACCGATCTCTGGCCGCATTTCATCGATCGTAGTCCCGTCCTGGCAGCGAGTGCGTTGAACACCATCGGTGCGCGTCTGGAGGAGGCGCATACGCGAATTCGAGAAATGTCGACCCAGGAGGTCGAGCGTCGCGTGGCGCATGCCGTTCTGCGGCTGACCAAACAGGCGGGGCGCGCAGCCGAAGGCGGTATCCGCATCGACTTTCCGATCACACGCCAGGACATTGCGGAAATGACCGGCACCACTCTTCATACGGTCTCGCGCATCCTCAGTGCCTGGGAAGGTGATGGTCTTGTAGAAGGCGGGCGCCAGAAACTGACGGTTCGTGATGTGACTCGCCTTCAGGCTCTCGCCGACAGTGCGAAGCTTTGAGCGCAGTGGCCCGATCCTTCCTGCTCTTTGCCATTGCGCAAAGACGGTTCTGACAGCCCAGCTATTCTCTTGCCATTCAAGGTCGCAACCGACCTTCCTGAAGGAGTAAGACAATGAGCCCACGAATTTTCTCGCTGTATGCCGCAGCTATCACCGCGACAATCGCCTTTGCCGGTCTGGTAAACGCTGCCGAACATCACGTTCAAATGCTGAACAAGGGCACGAACGGAGCCATGGTTTTCGAACCGGCCGCCATCAAGGTAGCACCCGGCGACACGGTGATTTTTACCCCGACGGACAAAAGCCATAACGCGGAAGCGGTGGCAAATCTTATTCCCGCAGGAGCGCAGGCCTTCAAGGGCAAGATGAATGAAGAGGTCAAGGTGACGCTTGATGTGCCAGGCGCCTATGTCGTCAAATGCGCGCCGCATGTCGGCATGGGCATGGCAGGTGTCATCGTTGTGGGAGAGGCACCGGCAAATCTGGCCGCCGTGAAGGCGAACGATCTTCCCAACAAGGCGAAGGCTCGCGTTTTGGCCGGGCTCGCGTCGCTCGGTCTTTAGGGAGCCTACCTTGGTGAAAGGCTGTGCGCCCGCAAGCCTTTCACCGCTGGCCTGCAGCAGCTCCCCAGATGCTGCAGGCTTTTTTGACTTCCATACAGTAGCCTATGTCCGGCCAATTGCGCTTCACTTGATATTGCCGAGTACCCGCAATGTCAGACGAAGGAGGGGCCCCCAGGGTGGACCCAGCTTTTCAAACATGTTGATTCTGCCGACCTTGTGGACCGCGCGGGCGTGACTGAACCGACGAAACCCATCCCTGCCGTGATAGGCGCCCATGCCGCTTGGTCCAATTCCGCCGAAAGGCAAATTCTCCATGGCGTAATGCAGCAAGGTACCGTTGACGGTCACGCCGCCTGATTTGCAATTGCCGATGATCTTTGACTGCATCTCTCCACTGTCGGTAAACAGATAGAGAGCAAGCGGCCGTGGCTTCGAATTCACGAAAGCAATGGCCTCATCCACTGTGTCGTATGGGACAACAGACAGCACAGGCCCAAAGATTTCTTCCTGCATCAGCAGGCCGTCGCGCGGCGGATCAACCACCAGTTTCGGGTAAAGCATCACGCGATCGGGTGTCTCTCCGGCATACTGGACAACCCGTGCTCCCGCGGCTTCTGCCTCTTGCACAGCATTCCTGAGACGCATCAGATGTCTTTCGGAAATGATGGATGTGTAGTCTCGATTGGATGCAGGGTTCGGATAGGCTTGTGCCACGTGGTTCATGACAGCATCGACAAACTGGTCAACGCTATGGCGGGGCACGAGCGCGTAGTCTGGCGCGATGCAAGTTTGGCCCGCATTGATGAACTTGCCGAAGCTGACGGAGCGAGCTGCGGCGTCGATCGAAAAATCCTCGCAGACAATGGCTGGAGATTTTCCTCCGAGTTCGAGTGTGACCGGCGTGAGGTTGTCCGACGCTGCGCGCATGATCGATCGACCGACCTCGGTCGATCCGGTGAAGAGCAGATGATCGAACGGCAGTCTTGCAAAGTCCTGAGCGATCGAAACATCTCCCAGGACAACGGAAACCTCATCCGCGGCAAAGTTTTCGGAAATCAGTTTCGCCAAAAGATCCGAAAAGCTGGGCGTCTGTTCCGATGGTTTGACCATGACCCTGTTGCCTGCCGCCAAAGCATCCGTCAGCGGCGCTATTGCAAGCGCAAGCGGATAGTTCCAGGGCGCAATGATGCCCACGACACCCAGCGCTTCGTAGCGAACCCATGCCCTTGACGGCTGGAATGCCAGATCGATCTTCCGCCGCTCCTCTTTCATCCAGCGCGCCAGATGCCGTTTTGCATGGCGAATCCCGCGGAGTAACGGCAGTATCTCCAGAAGCTTGGTTTCCGTATCCGACCGCCATTTGAAATCGGAGGATATCGCTTTGCAAAGCGCTTCCACATTGTCAGAAAGTAGTTTTTCCAGTCGACCAAGCCTGTCGATGCGTTCCGAATAGGTCGCGTCGGGTCCCGTCCGCGAGGCAAGATGCATCGATTGAAAGACCTGCTGAAACTCTGCCACTAAACTGCCTCGTCAAGAATGAGAGCGGCCGCCTTTTCGCCAATCATGGCGGACGGCGCCTGCGTATTGCCGCTGATCAGGGTCGGCATGATGGAGGCATCTGCCACCCGAAGTCTATCCACGCCCCGAACCTTGAGTGTCGGGTCAACGACAGACCTCTCATCCCCTCCCATACGGCAGGTGCCGACCGGGTGATAGATCGTATCTGCATGTTCACGGACGAATTGTTTCACCTGAGTCTCATTCGTGAAATCGATCGGATAGAGTGGACGTGATGCGGGACCGGCAAGGGGAGGCGCCTCGACAATGTCATGCACGATCCGGGCGCCCCTCACGAGAAGGTCCAGATCTCTCTCGTCGGAAAAGAACCGTGGATCAATGAGAGGTTTACTACCAGCGCGACCGGACGAAAGGCTCACGCGACCGCGACTCTCGGGTCTCAATACACAGACATGGAGCGCATAGCCGGTCGCGACATGCATTTTTCGCGCATGGTCGTCCACCAGACCAATACAGAAATGCAGCTGCAGGTCTGGTCGGTCGACCTCCGGGCGGCTGCGAACAAATCCTCCAGCCTCGGCAACGTTGCTGGTCAGCAACCCTGTCCTCTTCCGGTACTCAAAAGCGGCCTTGGCGATATTGCCGAGCGCCTTTGGCGTGTAACCCACAAGTCCGTCCAATCGGGACAGGATGTTGGCAGTATAATCCACATGGTCCTGCAGATTTTCGCCAACATCCGGGGCATCGTACACGACGTCAATGCCATGAGACCGCAGAGCGTCTCCTGGTCCGATGCCGGAGAGCTGAAGAAGGTGTGGCGAGCCAATGGCACCGGCGGATAGAATGACCTCACGCCTGGCCCGTATCACGGTTTCTTTCCCGCCTGACCGGATCTTTACGCCAACGGCTGTCCGTTGCTCGAAGACCACGCTCTCAACCTCGATATTCGTCATCACCTGCAGGTTTTGCGGATAGGGGGCGGCACCGAGATAGGCCTCTGCAGCATTGAAGCGTTTGCCCTGATGCTGAAAGACCTGATAGAGACCGACGCCTTCCTGATCTGCGCCGTTGAAGTCTTCATTAAGTGGAAATCCGCAGTGCTTTGCCGCTTCCAGAAAGGCGTAAGTCGCGGCTCCGGGCGCTGTGAGATCTGTGATACGCAGCGGACCGTCGCCTCCGTGATGGTCGTCCGAGCCTCTGCTGTTGGTCTCGCCTCTTTTGAAGAATGGAAGCACGTCCGCCCAGCCCCAGCCTCTGCACCCAAGGGCCGCCCAGTGATCGTAATCCTGACGCTGCCCACGAATGTAGATCATGGCGTTGATCAGGCTGGAACCACCGAGGCCACGGCCACGGGGCACGTAACCTTTGCGGTTGTTCATGCCCGGCTGCGGGATCGTTTCGAATGCATAGTTCTCGGGGTTTCTCCAGGGAACACGCGTCGCAAGACCCAAGGGAATCTGAGAAAACAGCGATGGATCTGAGCCACCTGCTTCGATCAGCACGACCTGCGGCGCATGTTTCGATTTTGCCAGGCCCGCGGCCAGCGCACACCCCGCCGGACCCGCTCCGACGATAATGAAATCGGCAATCGTCATGTCTTGTCCCCCACCCCGAACAGACACTAGCAAAATTGACGCAGGCGTCAATTCTGATTGCCTGATCCGAGATTGGCTATGCCGCCGACAAGAACGCGAACCAGTAGAACGCTGGCTGTGAAGATATCTGCCTCCGCCTCGTCACGCGATTGCAGAAGAAGTTCGAGACCATTGGCCACTATCAATGTTGCGATCTGCTTCAGTTCACCCTGTCCGAAGCTGTTGTTGGGAAGCGTGCGCTGCAGATCGAGGATGAGGTCATCGACGATGCCGGTGGTGGCCGAGAGTTTGAACAGGTAGGAGCGGATGTGGTGCTGGTTGCGTGCACAGAAATCGAGCGCATGCTCAATCCCGAGAATGAATTCCAGAAAACCGCGATAGCTGGATTGCAGCATCGCCTCCAGTTCCGTTTCCTTCCCGCGAGCCTCGTTGGATCGCCTGCGGATCTCCGTTGTCAGGTCGGCCAGTAGCTCCTGGAAAACGGCTTCCCGTGTTCCGTAATAATTATAGAAGGTTCCAATGGAAATACCGCTGTGAGCAACGATGTCGCGCACAGTGGATCCGTCCAGCCCATGATGCGCGAAGACATACCAAGCCGCCTGCTTGATCGCGTCGCGATTGCGTATCCGTTTGGCTTCGAGCTTGGAAGACGTCTTTGGCTTGCTCGCGCTTTCCATCATGATCCCGGTCACGGAAGATAGGTCTGCTGAAAACCACCTGCAGATGGTTGCTTATAGCTTTCCATGCTCGATGCGGGGAAGTACGTATCGCGAAAACAGGTCCGCTTCCGCAGCGTGAGGGTAGCCGGACAGAATGAAGGCTTCGATGCCTGCTTGCTGATAGGCCTTCAATTTGGCCAAAACCTGATCCGGATCGCCGACGATCGCAGCGCCACATCCGGACCTTGCCCGACCGATCCCGGTCCAGAGGTTGTCCTCGACATAGCCATCATTTGCCGACTGCTCACGCAATTCGGCCTGACGGCGAACGCCCACCGATTGGCTGTCCAGTGATTTCGCACGAATTGCAGCGCCGGTGGCATCATCCAGTTTCGAAAGCAGCCGGTCTGCAGCTTCGCGCGCCTCAATTTCAGTTTCGCGCACCACGACATGGACGCGATAACCGAAGCGAAGCGTGCGGCCCTGGCCTTTCGCGCGCTCTGTAAGATCGCTGATGACATCCTTTACGGCCTCCATGCGGTCCGGCCACATGAGATAAACATCAGCGCCGACTGCCGCTGCATGACGCGCATCTTCGGACAGGCCGCCGAAATAGAATTGCGGGCAGCGTCCAGAAAGCGTGGAAATACGCGGTGGCTCTACCTTCAGCTTCCAGAAGGTCCCGTCGTGATCAACGCTCTCTCCGTTCAGGAGCGATCGCAGGATCGTCATCGCTTCGATCGTTCGCTGATAGCGAGGCCCACTGGCCAAGGCCTCTCCCGGGAGATCACTGGAAATGATGTTGATAGCCAGGCGACCGCCCGCCATCCGGTCTATTGTCGCAATCTGGCGCGCAAGCTGGGCGGGCCATGCTTCCCCCATACGAAGCGCCATCAACAGCTTTATCCGCTGGGTCAGAACAGCCATGGCCGATGCAAAGGCCGTGGTATCTATGCCAAGCGCGTAACCGGAAGGCAGAAGAATGTTATCGAAGCCACCGCTTTCGGCCTGAAGAACGATATCCCGACAGTGCTCGAAGCTGGACTGCAGCCTTGGATCAGGAACGCCAAGGAACTGGTAATCGTCATCGCATAACGCGGAAAACCAGGCGATCTCACAGGCCTTCGTCATTCAAGTCAGTCCTTCATTCCCAAATAACGTATCTTCTGCTTTTAAAAACGGGCAATCTTCAGATGAAGAAAAAGCGATCCGCATGGTCCGGCAATTTTGATATGATATTTCAAATCACTGCCGACATGCGGATTGGAAGCGTCGGAAACGCGCAGCCAGATGAGACGGATCGGGCCAGCCTCACCACGCAAGCACTGCCTCAACTGCGCACAACGCCTTTTTTCAGAACGATGTTGCCGTACAGGCGTGTTTCTCCGGTCTGAATGATCGCAAAGCACTGTTTTGCCCGTGCGTAAAACGCGTGGCGCTCCAGAGTGCCGCACTGTCCACGGTCACCCACGATAGCCCGCAGTTCCTGCACGGCAGGCGGAACTTCATCCGGATTGCCAACGACCTCCATGGTGACGGCCGGAACCTCGACGAAATCATCGAGTGGCATAACAGAAAGAACCGCTTCCGTCGCCCTTGTGACGCTGATCCCGTCCAGCCGCACGAGCCGCTGGGCATTCGTCGTTCCCGGAAAATTCGCGTCGACGATGGCAATTTCATCGCCATGGCCCATCGCCCTGAGAATATGTAGCAGATCTGGCGAGAGCAGTGGGTCGATATTGATCAGCATGTCATCCTCCTCGACGCGGTCGATGGACTGATGCATGACCACGGGGACAAAGCGTTACCGATAGCGACCGGTCTCCGTCAAGTATATGATTAGACGCTGCTCAACAGCAGGCTTGTTTCGCTGTTCGAAACCCCTTCGATCATCCTGACTTCACGAAGGACGCGATCGAATTCCCCCAGATTGGCGGCACGAATCTGCGCTACGAGATCCCAGTTGCCGTTGGTGGTGTGCAGACTGTTGATTTCCGCAATGCCGCGCAGCTTCCGGATAACCTGCCCGGTCGACTTGCCTGTGACTTCGATCATCATGATGGCCTGAACGCTCTGGGAATCGAACTCCTCCCTGACGCGCACTGTGAAGCCCAGCAGTATGCCCGACTCTTGAAGCCGATCGAGGCGGTTCTGAACAGTGCCTCGCGCCACATCCAGCAACTCGGCCAGTTTCGATAGGGATGCGCGTCCGTCGATCCGCAATTGTGCAATCAATTGGCGATCGAGATCGTCTGGAATGTAATGCGGCCTGTTCATCAAAATGTCCGTTCAGCTAAGTTGGTAGATCAAATTGCCCAATTCGCTATCGGTTTCAACACAAACTTGATCTTTTCTATAAATTTGGCAACGGGCACACTCATACTCAGGTTCAACCAATGAGGTGAATATGTTGCTCGCTCCATCGAAAAAGGCCCTCGTACCGTTCGTCAGTGTCGCCAATATGATGCGACTGGTTCATCATGTCGGGGTAGAGGTCTTCCTGAAGGAGTTGACGGACGCAATAGAAGCCGACTTTGCACGTTGGCCGGAATTCGACAAGACGCCGAGACTTGGCTCGCACTCCCATGACGGTGTCATCGAGTTGATGCCGACATCTGACGGTCAGATCTACAGCTTCAAATATGTGAACGGTCATCCGAAGAACATGGCGCAGGGTTTGCAAACCGTCACGGCTTTCGGACTTTTGGCCGATGTCGCCACGGGTTACCCCGTCCTGCAAACAGAGATGACTGTACTGACGGCTCTGCGCACAGCCGCAACCTCTGCCATGGCAGCCAGACATCTGGCGCCGAAATCTAGCCGGACAATGGCGATCATAGGCAACGGCGCTCAATGCGAATTTCAGGCACTCGCCATGCGTGCCGTACTGGGCATCGAGAGCGTTCGGCTTTTCGATATTGACCCTAAGGCGACTGAAAAAGCCCTCCGCAATCTTGCGGGCAGTGGCTTGGAAACGGTTGCATGCACTTCGGCTCAGGCAGCCATTGAAGGTGCTGATATCATCACGACCTGTACTGCCGACAAAGCCTTTGCAACCATCCTGACCGACAACATGGTCGGCTCTGGCGTGCACATCAATGCGATTGGTGGAGATTGCCCCGGCAAGACCGAACTCCACCCGGATATCCTGAAGCGGGCGGATACGTTCGTCGAATATCCTCCGCAGACCTGGATTGAAGGCGAGATCCAGCAGATGCCGAAAGACTATCCCATTACCGAACTTTGGCGTGTGGTGACAGGTGAGACAGAGGGACGCCGTGATCCACGCCAGATCACGCTCTTCGACAGTGTTGGCTTCGCCATCGAAGATTTTTCAGCGCTTCGATATGTTCGTGAGAAAATCCGCGACACCCAGTTCTTCGAGGAACTGGACATGATTGCCGATCCTGACGATCCACGCGATCTGTTCGGCATGCTCAGCCGGGCGGCGGGTTGACGCCGCGCGCCTGAGACCCTGATCAGCCTCGTCCCGAAGACCAGCGATGCCAATCTGCTTCGCTGCCGTAGAAGACGTTGAGGTCGATTTTCCCGTCTACGCCCTGGGAAAGGCCGGAACCTGAATATTGCCAGAACAGCCAGCGGCGATCCGGATAGACCTGCGAGGGGTGTTGTGCAACCGCCCGCAGCCAGAAGGGATGGTGCGGGAAGGCTCCGCGTAGATTGTCGGCATAGAAATCCGGTGCCGTGTAGATGATCGGCCGCTTGCCGTAGTGCTTTTCGAGAATGTCCATGAAGACCTGCATCTTCTCGCGGATCTTCTCTGGCGACAGTCTGCGCTTGCAGTCGGAAAGGTGATTGTATTCGACATCGATCACCGGCGGCAGCGCGTCGGGGTCCTTTGGCACGTTCCGAATGAACCAGGCTGCCTGTTCGCTTGCCACCCGGCACCAGTAGAAGAAGTGATAGGCACCTCGCTTGATGCCGGCTTCCTTGGTCTTGCGCCAGTTCGTTCTGAACATCGGATCGAGATGGTCGCCGCCGTCTGTCGCCTTGATGAAGGCAAAGTTCGCACCCTGCGTACGCAGGGTTGGCCAATCGATATCGGCCTGCCAGCGTGAGACATCGACTCCGTGGACGGGATGATGGCGTGGCGTGATCTTCCCGAAATTGATCGGTTTCGCATCGCGGAAGCGCTGATTATAGATCCGCGGGCCCTTGGCAGAGGTTGATGGCGAAGGGTCCTGCGGCATCATCATCGCGACCGGACGCGCTGACGGCATGGGCATGCCGACCTGACTTTGCTGAACATCCAGCGCCTGCGCGTGAGGTGCGGCAGATCCTGCCCAGGCAAGTTCGTGGGGTGCTGCCTCCGGTGCTGTTTGTGGCATTGGTTGCGAAGGCACGGCTGCCGCTCGGGAGGAGGGCGGCGCCGCGCTATTGCCAATCGAGGCCGGTGGCGTGACTGGGGTCAGCGCACTCGTCGTTTCCTTGGAAGGAGCGAGGTCAAGCGCATCCTCGGGTCCACTGGAACGGCAGCCCCCAAGAAGGATGCAGCCGATGAAAATGGCAGGTAAGACCGGAAAACGCATTACACCAACACTCTGCTTGCTTCATCACACCGGAATGTCCGAATGCGCCCGTTCAACGGGGATTAGCTAACAGAGGCTTACCAGAGAATGGTAAATGCTAACTTTACCATTCCGGTTCGGATTAGTTTTATCCAGAGCGCCAGTTCAACTTTCAATCACGGCCCAGCGAGGTGATGGAACAAGCGAGTTTGTTTGCCTGGAGAAGGGCAGCGCCGGTTGCAAGAAGCATCTGCGGTAGAATGAGCCACTCAAGGCTCCAGGCGGCACCGGAACGCTCCTGCTCATGCACGAGAGAATGATGCATTCCGGAGAGCTGAACGGCGTTGAATCGGGCCAGCGTGACCAGTATTTCTGCCGTTACCGGGTTCTGCTTGTGCGCCATGGCGGAGGATGCACCACCGCCGGACATGGCGATTTCGCCGCCGATTTCGGCCATCAAGGCAATGTCTTGCCCGAACTTGCCGAGGCTGCCTGTGATAAGCGACAGCAGGTTGGAAAGGTCAACTATAAGGTCACGTTGACTTTGCCATTGCGGCCAATCGACAAGACCAAGCTCTGCGGCCAAGGCGGCTCGAAGCGCCTGCCCCTGAGCAACGAACTTGTCGAGAGACCCGGCAGCTCCTCCGAACTGGACCGGAAATCCTGTCTTCGACATTTCAAGGGAGCGTTGCAGGCACCGTTCGAGCGGCGCCTGCCACGCCGAGACACGATCGCCGACGGTGATCGGGATCGCCGCCTGCATGCGGGTATATCCCATGAGTGAGCACGATCCATGCGCCTCGTTCAGCTTCGCGAGGTGCTCGATCACGGATTGCAGCCGACGGATAAGGATCGGAAAGATCGACTTCAGCCTCAGCATCAGACTTGTGTCGATGACATCCTGGCTTGTTGCTCCGTAGTGCAGGTGCCCGGCCACTTCGGAAGGCAGGGCAGTGCGTAGCTGTTTGACGAGATTTGCGACGACAACACCATCTGTCGCAACCCCCGCCTTCAACTGACCCATGTCAGGCCAGAAGTTCTTGCACGTCGCAACAATCGAATGAGCGGCGGTTTGCGGAACCATGTCAGCTTCAGCCTGCACGTGCGCAAGCGCAGCTTCGAATGTCAGCATCGCGCGAATGTCCGCCTCCGCCCCAAGGTGTTCAGAGATTTCATCGTCTCCAAACAGGCCGGAGAGAAAAGGATGGGCGAAGGCGGTCGCGTTCATAGGGCCTCAGATATCAAAGAATACGGTCTCATTCTCACCTTGCAGGTGAATGTCGAAGGTCACCGTATCGCCCTCGCGCTTGCCGATGAGCGTTGGCACGCGTACACGATGCTCGATTCGGTTCAGGATGGGATCCTGCGCGTTGGCCGCTTCTTCATCAGAAAAGTACATACGCGTGTGCAGGCCGATATTGATGCCGCGTGCAACGATCCACAGCGTTACATGAGGCGCCATCAGCGAACCATCATTGAAAGGCACGCGCCCCGGCTTGATGGTCTCGAATACGAATTCGCCTGTGGTCATGTCGGCGGGGCATCGTCCCCAACCGGCGAAATGGGGATCTGCGGTCCCGCGTGTTTCGGACGGACTGTTGTAGAAACCGTCGCTGTCTGCCTGCCAGATTTCGATCAGAGCGTCCCGCAATGGCGTGCCAGAACCGTCGATCACACGGCCACGGATCGTGATCCGCTCGCCACGGGTCTTGTCGTTGTGCAGAGGACCCGATCCGAGATCCGTTTCATAGACACCGTGAATGCCTGTGAAGTTGGGAGTGCAGCCGATGTGCACATACGGACCGGCTGTCTGGGAAGGAGATTCCTTCAAATAATTCAGCGGCTGTACCATATCAGTTGCCCTCCTTGCGGTTCTCGAAGAAGGTCGAGCGGCGACCGCGCAGAACGATATCGAACTTGTAGGCGCGCATGTCCATCGGGATCGTATTGTTCATATCGAGCGGTGCAACGAGACGCTTGATCGCTTCCTCATCCGGAATGGTTTTGACGATCGGACAAATCCAGATCAGCGGATCGCCCTCGAAATACATCTGTGTAATCAGCCGCTGGGCAAAGCCGTGACCGAACACCGAGAAATGAATGTGCGCTGGGCGCCAGTCATTCACGCCGTTTGGCCAAGGATAGGGACCCGGCTTGATGGTTTTGAACCAGTAATAGCCGTTTTCATCCGTCACGCACCGGCCGAAGCCGCCGAAGTTCGGATCGAGCGGCGCAAGATAGGTTTCCTTCTTGTGCCGATAACGGCCACCCGCATTGGCCTGCCAGAATTCGACGAGAGCACCTGCAACGCC
The DNA here is from genome assembly GCF_022968395.1 of Affinirhizobium lemnae. Lineage (GTDB taxonomy): Bacteria > Pseudomonadota > Alphaproteobacteria > Rhizobiales > Rhizobiaceae > Neorhizobium > Neorhizobium lemnae. The sequence continues at coordinate 16,720 of NZ_JALJQZ010000006.1, read as the reverse complement.
GAGACCGCGTTCATCCAATACACGACCATGCACGAGAATACGCTGGCCAATCGCCATTTCGCCGGGCTTGGCGTAGTTGACGATCAGATCGTTGTCGAACTCGTTTATCATGTTGTGGCCGAAGACCGGGCCGGTGATTTCGCTCTTCGTACCTTCAAGGGATATCAGGGCGCGCTGGGGCGAGCGCAGCACCGAAGTCTTGTAACCGGGTGTCAATGCAGGCGGGTGCATGGCTCTGTCTCGAGCGAAGAACCCTCCCGTCTCGGGCAATGTGTTTTTCATTTCGTAACCTCCTCGGCGCCGGCTGACGCCTCCATCTCGGCATAGACCGATTTTGCTATCTTGATGGCATGATTTGCTGCCGGAACTCCGGCATAGATTGCGACATGGAGGAGTGCCTCGCGGATATCCTCTTTTGTCGCGCCTGTATTCGCCGTGGCACGAATATGCATAGCTACCTCATCGTCCTGACCGAGGGCAGCAAGAAGTGCGATCGTCACGATGGAGCGTTCGCGTTTTGAAAAGTGCGAGCCGGACCAGACCGTTCCCCAGGCCGCCTCTGTAATGAGGCGCTGGAATGGCTGATCAAACGGGGTTTCATTGGCATTGGCGCGGTCGACATGCGCATCACCCAGAACGGAACGGCGCGTTATCATACCTTGGCGATAACGGTCCGAGACATCTGTACGGTCGGTCATGATCGGCTCCAGTCAAAGGGCGGATAGAAAACGGCGGAGAATGCCGATGAAGAGTTCCGGCGTCTCGACACAGGGTATGTGCGCCGCTCCTTCGATGATCTCGAAACCGCAACCCGGAATGAGGTCGGCAAGCGAGCGCACCAGTTCCGGAGGGGTGGAACCGTCTTCCGCGCCGACGACGCAGTGCGCAGGGGCCGCGATACGTTTTGCGACATCGGTAAAATCTGCATCCCGAATGGCTGCGCAAGCGCCGGCATATCCTTCGACGGGCTGACGAAGGAGCATATTGCAGTAGCCTCGATAATCTGCGTTTTCATTTGTACGGTACGGACCTGTAAACCAGCGTGACATGATGGGTTCGAGTATGCTCCCAATCCCGCCGCTCTCCACCGCACCAATGCGCGCTGCCCAGAATTCCGGCGTGCCGATTTTATGTGCCGTGTCTGCGAAGAAGAGACCTCGAATGAGATCCGGGCGCTTGTCGTAAGTGCTGAGCGCAATCAACCCACCGATGGAAAGTCCGCAAAGCGTCACATCGCGCAGGTCGTAGTGCTCAATCAGCGCGATCAGATCGTCCGCAAACGTTTCGATCTGATAGGGCGGCGAAGCAAGATCCGAAAGGCCATGTCCGCGCTTATCGAATGTCAAAAGCGTGAATTCATCCGAAAGCGCTTCAACAACCTGGCTCCAGATGCGTCGATCCGTTCCGAGCGAGTTAATGAAGGCAATCGCGGGCTTGCTACTGTCAGCCCCGACGATGTCATGGCTGATTACAACATCGCCAATGCGCAAGAATTTCATGATGAGTTCCTCCACGCTCTTTATTGCATCGCTCAAATGGTTAGGTAAAATAAGATTTTGAGGCCATATTCTTAACTCAGGGGTTATTATTTGATCGGATCGCGCATCAAGTACCGCCACCTTCAGACATTCGTGGAGGTCGCACGGCAGCGGAGCGTCGTGAAGGCCGCAGACAGTCTGCACATTAGTCAGCCTGCTGTGACGAAAACGATAAGGGAACTTGAGGACGTCTTGAAGGTCGAACTCTTCGAGCGAGATGGGCGCGGCATCAGGATCACCAAACCGGGGGAAGTGTTCCTCCGGCATGCAACGGCCTCCCTGACGGCGTTACGCCAGGGCATTGATTCAGTCTCTCAGGAGCAGTTGGACAGCGTCCCACCTGTTCGCATCGGTGCCTTGCCAACCGTGTCGACCCGCATCATGCCGCGCGCTATGGAGCTTTTTCTGGCGGAAGGCACACGAAGCCGCATCAAGATCGTGACAGGAGAGAACGCTGTTCTCCTGGAGCAATTGAGAACCGGTGATCTGGATCTGGTCGTCGGCCGGTTGGCGCCGCCCGAAAAGATGACTGGCTTCTCGTTTGAGCACCTCTATTCCGAGCAAGTGCTCTTCATTGTCCGGGCGGAGCACCCGCTGTTGACAGAAAGAGGACCGATTTTCGCCAGTCTCGGCGATTACCCGGTGCTTATGCCGACGCGCGGTTCGATCATCCGACCGTTTGTGGAGCAGTTCCTGATTGCAAATGGTGCTGGGCCTCTCTCCAACCAGGTAGAGACTGTATCGGACTCGTTCGGCCGTGCTTTCGTCCGGTCGAGCGACGCCATCTGGATCATTTCCAGCGGCGTCGTTGCGGGCGATATTGAGGATGGCGTCCTGGCAGCACTTCCGCTCGATACGACGGAAACGCGCGGCCCCGTTGGCCTCACGCTTCGTACGGACGCGACACCAAGCCTGCCGATGTCCATCCTGATGCAGACCATTCGTCAGGCGGCTGCCGAGATTTCATGAGTGTCTGGTCGTTAGCCTTCCACCATGTTCGATCAGGAAGAGGACCAGACCGAGAATTCCAAGCAAGCCGCCGGTCGCGGCGGTGCCGCTCCATCCGCCCGCATGATAGGTGACGGTGCCGAGCGTTGAACCAATAGCGCCACCGATGAATGCGGATGTCATATAGATCGCGTTCAGGCGCCCTCGCTTTTCCGGTGCGATGGCGAAAATGATCCGCTGCGATACGATCTGGTTGCCCTGCACGGCGGCATCGATCAAAACAGCGCACATCGTCAGCAGGATGAGAGCACCGGCAGCGACCGCATATCCCGACAATGCGAAGAAGACGGCCAGCCCAAGCATGGCAGACATGGATAACGCCAGGCCCCAGCCGCGATCAGACAGACGTCCGACAATCGGTGCCGCGAGCGCACCACCGGCGCCCGCAAGTGCAAAAAGGCCAATCCCTTCCTGGCTGAGACCGAACCGCTCACTGAGAGCAAACGGGATGGCTGTCCAGAAGAGATTGAACGCACAGAAGATGATTGCCTGATACATCGACCGCCAGCGAAGAACCGGCGTTTCCCGGATCAGGCTCCCCATGGACCGCAGGATTGCGGGATAGCTCATGCTGGACTGGGGTTTTTGTTGCGGCATGACCTTGAGCAGGGTGACGCCGATGAATGCCATAAGGCACGCAGAAAGAAGGAAAATCGCTCGCCAGCCGAATGTCGCTGAAACAAAAAGCGCGATGGGGCGTGACAGCATGATCCCGGTCAGGACTGCTGCCATGACATTTCCCACCACACGACCACGCTTCTCGATCGGAACCCTGTGCGCGATGAAGGGGATGAGAACCTGCGCTCCCGTCGAGCAGACGCCAATCAGGAAAGAACAGACGAAAAACGGCACTACGGATGTTGAGACCGCCATGCCGAGCAGACCGAAGAGCGTGATGGCCAACAGCGTCAGCGTCAGCCGCTTGTTTTCGATCCGATCCGCCAGAGACACGAGGAAGAACAGCCCAATGCCATAACCGATCTGGGTCGTACTGACGAGCGCGCCGGCCAGGTCTCCCGTAATTCCGAGTTCAGGGGCGATCTCGTTGATCAGTGGTTGCGCGTAATAGATGTTGGCGACGAGGGAACCCGCCGCCAACCCCACAACAGAGATCAACGTCCGTGACGGTCCAGCGTCACTGTCGTGCCGGCGTTCGGTGCGTTGATCTGTCATTGCTTCAAGCCTTTGGGAGAGTCGCCATGTCGATGACGAAGCGGTAGCGGACATCGCTCTTGATCACACGCTCATAGGCTGTGTTGATATCCTTGATGTCGATCAGTTCGATTTCCGCAGTGATATTGTGCTTGCCGCAGAAATCCAGCATCTCCTGCGTTTCCTTGATCGATCCGATCATGGAACCGGCGAGGCTGCGCCGACCCGGGATCAGCGAGAATGCATGCACCGGCACCGGTTTTTCCGGCACGCCGACCAGAACCATCGTGCCATCGACCTTCAGAAGGTTGAGATAGGCGTTCCAGTCGATGTCCGTGCCAACGGTGCAGATGATCAGATCGAATGTTCCGGCCAGCGTCTTGAAGGTCTCTGCATCGGACGTTGCATAATAGGCCTTCGCGCCAAGCTTCAGTCCATCATCCTTTTTCGACAACGTCTGGCTAAGAACCGTCACATCGGCACCCATTGCCGCGCCAATCTTCACACCCATGTGGCCAAGGCCGCCCATGCCGACAATCGCGACCTTCTTGCCCGGACCCGCTTTCCAATGCGCGAGCGGTGAATAAAGCGTGATGCCGGCGCACAAAAGCGGCGCAGACTTGTCGAGCGGCAGGTTGTCGGGGATCGACAACACATAGCCTTCCTTCACGACGATATGGTCCGAATAGCCGCCGTAGGTGGGTGTCTGCCCATCAGCCTCTACGTCGTTATATGTCTGAACGAGACCCGGCAGATACTGCTCGTTATCGACGTCGCGCGTCTGGCAATGAATGCAAGAGTCGACAAAGCATCCGACGCCGACATGATCGCCCACCTTGAAGCGTGTTACCTTCGGCCCGACGGCGGTCACGACGCCTGCGATTTCATGACCCGGGACCATCGGAAAGCGGGAATTGCCCCATTCGTTACGGGCCTGGTGAATATCGGAGTGGCAGACACCACTGAACTTGATGTCGATCACGACATCATCCTCGCGCGGCTCACGGCGCTCGAAGGTAAAGAACTGAAGCGGCTTGGATGCATCCGTTGCCGCATAGCCTCGTGCTATAGCCATGTTTGAACCTTCCGGAATTAACCTGAAAATGAAACTGCCCCGATGAGGGCAGTAAAATCCATTTAACGCGCAAATTCGCATTCTGGTTTGTTCGATCAGCCGGAATTGTTGCACGATTCTCCAGACTGCTTCAGGCCGCGGTCAATATGGCAGCCCGACATAGTTTTCTGCCATGGCCGTGGACGCCGCCTTGGAGTGGATAAGGTAGTCGAGCTCTGACTCCTGGATCTTTTGCCCGAAGTCCCCGGTGTCCGGAAAGCGGTGCATCAGCGTCGTCATGGACCAGGAGAAGCGAACCGACTTCCAGACGCGGCCGAGCGCGCGTTCCGAATAAGCGTCAATACCGGCTTCGGATTTTTCTGCGAAATACTCCTGAAGGCCGTTGAAGAGATAGTAGACATCGCTCGCAGCAAGGTTCAGCCCCTTCGCACCGGTTGGCGGCACGATATGAGCAGAATCCCCCACCAGGAATAGTCGGCCGAATCGCATGGGCTCTGCAACAAATGACCGAAGGGGGGCGATGGATTTTTCGAACGAGGGACCGACGACCAAAGCCTCCGCGTGATGCGCAGGAAGGCGACGACGGAACTCGTCAAAGAAACGCTCGTCACTCCAGTTCTCTACCTTATCGTCAAGCTCGCACTGAATGTAATAGCGGCTACGGGTCTCGGAGCGCATGGAACTGAGCGCAAATCCTCGCGGATGATTGGCATAGATCAGTTCGTGACTGACAGGCGGAATGTCGGCGAGGATGCCAAGCCATCCGAATGGGTAGACCTTTTCGAAGGTCTTGATGGACTTCTCCGGAACTGACTTCCGGCTGACACCGTGAAAGCCGTCGCAGCCTGCAATGAAGTCGCAATCAATCCTGTGCGTCACCCCGTCCTTTTCGTAGGTGACATAAGGTTTTGCCCCATCAAAGTCGAAGATCTGCACATGGTTCGCTTCGTAGACAGTGGGGGCGCCAGCGACTTCGCGCGCATCCATCAGGTCGCGAGTCACTTCAGTCTGGCCGTAGACCATGACCCGTTTGCCAGTCAGGGCAAAGAGATCAATCCGATGATCGCGTCCGTCGAAGGCAAGCGAATATCCGTCGTGCGGCAGTCCCTCGGCAAACATCCGTGCCGCAACACCGGCCTGCTCCAGCAGCCCAACGGTTCCCCATTCCAGAACACCCGCCCGGACGCGGCCCAGAATATAGTCCCGGCTGACCCGATCGACGATGATGTTGTCAATGCCTGCTCTGGTCAGCAGCTGTCCCAACAACAGGCCCGATGGCCCCGATCCAATGATGGCAACTTTGGTACGCATGAAGTCCTCCGGATGCTCTTCCTCTCCGTGAAAATTGACAAAGCCGACGTGGCTTAACAATGGACAATTCTGCCGGTTTATTGAACAAATCGAACATAGAAGTAGGGAGGCGGGTGGATCATGTCAGTTCCAACTTACGGACTTTATGGCGAAGATCCAGCCGAGAGCCGACTTTTCTGGTTGCATTGCGAAACCATCGTGTCGCGGAGCAGCACGTACCGCTTCGAGATTGCGTTACACCGGCACGAGAGTTTCTTGCAGTTTCTTTACATCCGCTCCGGCGCGGGCGATGTTGTGCTGGAGGACGGTACCATCACGCTGCAACCCCCTTGCGTGGTCGTGATACCACCTGGCCCCGCACATGGTTTCCGCTTTTCCCGCGATATCGATGGCCTCGTGGTCACGATAGCCACCCGGCTTGTACGCGAGCCCTTGCGTAGCGTGATTGATGATGCACTCGGACGACTGCCAGATCCGCTCATGGTGCCACTTGATCAGGATACCGCCGACGCAAGCTACTTTCAGGCGACATTCGCCCGCATTGTAACCGAACATCAGCTGGATACGCCGCAGAATGACATTCTTCTCGAATTGCATGTTGCGGCGGTCGTGGTCATGCTGCTTCGCAGAGCCTTGCCGACACCTGGAACCCAGCCCGAAACACTGGCGGAATTGCGTGTTCGTCAGTTCAAGGATTTGATCGTTCGTCATTTGCGCGATCATTTGCCTGCCGAAGCCTACGCGCGGCAATTGGGTGTTTCGCCAACTCATCTTAACCGGATGGCTCGCCTCGTCACCGGCAAGACGGCTCATGAACTCATTATGGATCGCTTGATGGACGAAGCATGTCGTGAGCTCGTCTTTACCGGATACAGCATTCATCAGGTCGCAGAAAATCTGGGCTTTAGTGATGCCGCATATTTCTGTCGCGTATTTCGCAGCCGGATTGGTCTTACACCCAAGACGTATCGCGATCAGGAGATTGCGCGGATGAGGAACAAAGAGGTTTGAATGCCTGTTTATCGGACTGAACGATAAAGGAGGTTTCATGACCGAGCATTTGCAGGAACTGTCTGGCAACGGACGTCTATCTCTGGGTGGAGAAGAATCCAGCGTCGGCTACAAGCTTGTTGCCACACAACAGCCGGACCAGCAGATTGTTGTCGCCGTCAGCGTCATGGCTCCTCGGGACTGGCTTCTGAAACAAGGTTTTGAACGAGAGGCGACGCTCCACCGCGACGCTGGTGAAGACCTTGACGTCGCTCTCGACGGCCAGTTGGACGTCAGCCATCCCATCTCTGTGACGCTTCGCAGCCAAGATCAGACATTCTCTTCCCTCGAGGCTGCTCGAGCGGCCTTTCCTGAATTGGGCCGGATGAGAGATTGACGCAATGTGTCGTCAGGGTTCCGTGAAGCCTGACGGCATCAACTCGAGCGGATTCGAACGCGGGTCTGTTCGAAAGTAGAGAGCTCCCTTCGTTCGGGATTCAGCGGGCGCGAAATCGAACGTGACCTCGGCTGTCTCGGACGGTACGTTTTGCGGCGTTACCTTTCCAACCACTCGAACTGATGCTGCGGTGCTCGGCCCTGAATTCTGCAGTTCAATATCGACCCGGTAAAGCGCTCCGGCCTGCTCGATCTGTAGCATCCTGACGCTAAGGTCGGGTGGTCTCGAGTCAGCCAGAACCGCCTCCCGGCCTATCCACGACATCAACGCCAGAACGAGCACGGTCGATACGATACCGGTCAACCATTCGATCCAGTGCGGTTTCCCGGTTTCCGTATGCGTTTTCTGTTGCCTGTTGGATGTGGTCATGGTCGTTCTCACAGAACGAGGCGAGCGGAGGCAGCGCCCACGGCGCCGGGGAAATTCAGCACGATCATGGACATCATGGCCTGCGTCAGGGACGTATCGTCCAGTCGGCCGAATGTCCAAAGGACGTAGACACTGATGAGTGATGTGACGATGTAGCCCGGCAGTGTGAACCGGACGAGCGCGTGCCAGGCGGGTGCATTTCCTGCAAGCGTGTGTGTTCCGCGAAACTGTGCCGCGTAGACGAAAGCGTGCATGAGTACGATGGAGATGACAATCGTCGCCATGCTGTGCCAGTGCGTCATCTTGTAGGAGATCGCGATGATCTCCTCTGTCGGCGCTATGTTGAGATTGAGGAACAGAGCGCCTACAGCCATCATGAAGAGTTCACCCGAGTAACTGGTTGATGCCTCTTCGGCCGGCTCTTGCTCCTCATCGTCGTCCTGCTGTCCGCCCAACTGGCTGCGTCCAAGAAGCGCACCGATGCTTGCCGGAACAGCCTGGAGCGCGATTTTTCCGACCCATTCGCGCGGAGGCTGATCCTCCATCACGATACCGAGAAGGGCGAGAATTGCAGCACTGGTAAGGATGCCGAGCGCGTATGCAACGATGGCGTCTCGCGCCGCCTCGGACCAAGTGAATGTATGTTCGAACCCGATGCGCCGCGCCAACAGGACGAGAACCGGAAAATTGACGCCGAGGAGAAGGAGAAGCCGCTCTCGTGGCATGTAGAAGCCAAGGAACCAAAGCTCCATGGTCATCAGCATCGGAATACCGAAGATCAGTGCTCCGGCTGCGCCACGCAGCAGCCCGATGGCGAAGCGGATCGTTTCGGATTGATTGTCAGCCATCATGCGCAAAAGATACCGAGTCGTCTGCAACGCAACGATGCAAGTCCTTCAAAGGATCGACCTCCAGATTAGCTCAAGTCCTGACCTTGCGGAATTAGAGCGGCTGGATGCATCGGAAAGGGATCCTGATCATAATTCTTGCTCGGGATGCCTTGCAGTGCGGCCTGAGAAAAACCAGATCTGAACCATCAGCGGAGTTGTGCGTTTGCACGGCTCCAGACAACGCCGATTATGAGGAACGACCGTGGACGTCATTCGTATTCTTTTCGCCATTCTCCTGCCCCCGGTAGGCGTGTTTCTGCAGGTCGGTCTCGGCCTTCATTTCTGGCTGAACATACTGCTGACGCTGTGCGGCTATCTCCCGGGTATCATTCACGCGATCTGGGTGATCGTGAAAAAATAAAGTTGATGGGCGTATTTACGTCTTGAGCGCCCTTGGCCAATTTGCGCCTCATGCTTATGAGCATGAGGCGTTTTTGCGAGGGACGACATGGTGGCGTTTTTGGGAGTATCGGTGCAGGAACTTGCACTGCTTGTCATTGCACTCCTTCTCGCGGGATGTTTGACAGGAATACTGGCAGGATTGTTCGGTGTCGGCGGGGGCGCCATCATTGTGCCTGTGCTTTACGAACTCTTTCGTCTGCTCGGTGTGCCGGAAGAGTTGCGGATGCCACTGTGCGTCGGCACTTCGCTGGCCATCATCATCCCGACGTCCTTCCGCTCTTACCGAACACACCGAAGCAAGGGGGCCGTTGATCGGGACGTCTTGAAGGTTTGGGCGGTTCCGATCCTGTTTGGCGTCCTAGCAGGAAGTGTGATTGCCCGCTATGCGCCGCCGGAAGTCTTCAAGCTGGTCTTCATCGCTGTTGCAGGTTTTTCAGCTGTCAGGCTTCTGTTTGGTCGGGAGAGTTGGCGGCTCGGTGTAGAACTTCCGGGCAAGCCTGTCCTGCGGGCCTATGGTGTCGTGATCGGCTTGCTGTCGTCGCTCATGGGCATCGGTGGAGGGCAGTTATCGACGCTGATGCTGACCTTCTATTCGCGTCCAATCCATCAGGCCGTAGCTACCTCTTCCGGAGTCGGGCTGCTTGTCTCGATCCCGGGAGCGCTCGGCTACATCTACGCGGGTTGGGGGCGAGCGGCGGAGAATCCGGAGATTGCAGCGCTGCAATTCCCGCTCGCCATCGGTTACGTATCGCTTCTCGGCGCCATACTGTTTATCCCCACCAGCGTGTTGTGCGCTTCTTTTGGCGCCAATCTTGCGCACCGCCTGTCCCGCCGTCGACTTGAACTGGCTTTCGGTGTCTTTCTGCTGCTGATTTGCATCAGGTTCCTGCTTTCGCTTTGAAGGCATTCACCGGGTATTGAAGCTGAGTTGAGTTTCCCTCATGGCGGACTGCCCTATGTTGAAATCAGCAGAAGGGGTAATCCATTGCGATATGTCTTGATTTCAGCTCTCGTTGCCGCAGTCGGCCTCGCTGCACCTGGGTTCGCGCAGGAGCGACCAAGAGGGGAGAGAGCCGAACAGGCATCGCCTGACCCATCGGGTCTGCTTGACCTTCTACCATCCGATGTGACGACTGAAGCAGTCCTGAAGACGTCGCAAGGCGAGATGGCTTACCGAGCAACGGCTGGAACACTGGCGCTGCGCGGCTCCGACGGTAAAGTTACCGCAAGGATTTTCTATACGGCCTATCGGGCAAAGGATCCGGTACAGGACAGACCCTTAACCTTCGCCTTCAATGGTGGGCCGGGTGCCGCATCTGCCTATCTTCACTTGGGGCTCGTCGGACCGAAGATCCTCCCCTTCGAAGGAGCCAATCGGGATGGAACCCGGCCCGAGCTTCGGGATAATCCAGAGAGCTGGCTTGCTTTCACCGATCTGGTTCTGATTGATCCGGTGGGGACCGGCTGGAGCCGCGCCGTCAACGATGATGCGGCGGCGCGCTTCTATGGTGTGCGTCAGGATGCCGAGAGCCTTGCAAAGGCCATCGCGCTTTACGTGCAGAACAATGGCGTATTAGCGGCTCCGAAATATCTGCTGGGTGAAAGCTATGGCGGCTTTCGCGCAGCCAAGGTGGCGCTCGCGCTGAAGAACAATCAGAACATGGTGCCAGCCGGGATCCTTATGGTCTCGCCATTGATGGAAGGCCGATTCGTCTTCGGACCCGAGAAGGATCCGCTGGCGGCAGCGCTTCAGTTCCCCTCACTCGTGGCGGCGCAGATGGAACGAAAGGGCACATTCACCACGGATGGTGTGATGCTGGCCGAACGTTTCGCCAATCGCGACTATGTCAGCGCATTGATTGATCCGCCGGAGCAGGGCGCGGATGCTGACGCGATCTACGACCGCATTGCGACGATGACAGGCCTTGCACGGCAAGATGTCGTTCGCACACGCGGTTTCGTTGGGGAGATCTATGCCAAGCAGGCGGCGGGCGAAGGGCAGATTTTAAGCCCGTATGACGCGAGCGTTCCTGTGCCGGATGCCTATCCTGAAGCCAGCTACGACCGCAACGATGATCCGATTTTGGAGGGCTATACACGCGCCTACGGGTCGGCCTTCGCGGCCTATGCAAGAGACGTCCTCGGCTTCAAGACCGAGATGACCTATTCCCTGCTCAACGAAGAGGTTAATCGTCGCTGGGAGTGGAATGGCGGTCGTGGCGGAGATGCCCGTGTCTCGGCAAGTATCGCCAATGATCTCAGGGACCTGTTGTCCGTCATCCCATCATTTCGTGTCATGGTGGTCCACGGCTACAGCGATATTCTAACGCCTTATGGTGCAAGCCGCTTCGTGCTCAATCATTTGCCGGAAGCAATCGCCAAGGATCGAACCGAACTCAGGCTCTATCGTGGTGGACATATGTTCTACACGAATGATGCGGAGCGAAGGAAAATGTTCGGGGATGCCGCGCAATTCTACGGTCGACAATCGGGGCGATAGCCGCCCCGATCGCGCCTTCCCCGATCAAACCCGTTCGATGATCGTGGAAATCCCCTGACCGACGCCGATGCACATCGTTGAAAGCGCATAGCGCCCGCCGGTTTCATGCAGTTCGATGGCGGCAGTCCCTACGATGCGGGCTCCGGACATGCCAAGCGGATGTCCGAGTGCAATTGCACCACCATTGCGGTTGACGCGTGCATCGTCGTCCGCGATGCCCAGATCACGAAGGGTCGCCAGACCTTGGCTGGCGAAGGCCTCGTTGAGTTCGATGACGTCCATCTGCTGTTGCGTTAAACCAAGGCGCGCGAGGAGCTTTGCGGAGGCCGGTGCCGGGCCGAAGCCCATGATACGCGGAGGAACGCCAGCGGTGCCACCGCCGACAATTCGAGCGATCGGGCGAAGACCAAATTTCTTGATCGCCGCTTCAGACGCGATGATCAGCGCCGCCGCACCATCGTTCACACCAGAAGCATTGCCTGCCGTGACAGTGCCGCCTTCCTTCTTGAATGGCGTCGGCAGTTTCGCCAGCGTTTCAATTGTAGTTGCGCGGGGATGTTCGTCCTTTGCAACGGTCACCGGATCGCCCTTGCGCTGCGGAATGGTAACCGGCGTGATTTCCTTCGCCAGACGCCCATTGCCTTGTGCCTCTGCGGCCTTGTTCTGGCTGCGCACGGCAAACGCATCCTGATCTTCGCGGCTGATATTGAAGTCTGCGGCAACATTCTCACCCGTTTCCGGCATGGAATCGACGCCATACTGCTTCTTCATCAACGGGTTCACGAAGCGCCAGCCAATGGTCGTATCGTAGATTTCCGCGTTGCGGGAAAAGGCGGTTTCCGCCTTGGGCATGACGAAGGGCGCGCGGCTCATGCTCTCGACGCCGCCGGCTATCATCAATTCGGCCTCGCCGGATTTGATGGCTCGGGCAGCTGTGATCACTGCATCCATGCCTGAACCACAGAGGCGGTTGATCGTTGTACCCGTGACGCCCACCGGAAGACCGGCAAGGAGAAGCGACATGCGGGCGACGTTGCGATTGTCTTCACCCGCCTGATTGGCGCAGCCGAAAATGACATCGTCGACCGCTTCCCAATCGACGGAGGGGTTGCGTTCCATCAGGGCTTTCAGCGGTACGGCGCCGAGATCATCCGCACGAACCGAGGAAAGGGAGCCGCCGAAGCGGCCGATCGGCGTGCGAATGTAATCGCAGATAAAGGCGTCGGTCATTGGCATGCTCCTTACACTTGCGGAACGATGAGGTCGGCCACAGGACCATCCGTGTGGAGCGGTGCTCCTGTCATGGCCTGAAGCTCATCCATCGTCATGTCGGCAAGCTTTTCGCGAACGACAAAGTGACCATCTTTCACGTCGATCACCGCATGGCTGGTGTAAATCCGCGTGATGCAGCCGACACCGGTAAGCGGAAATGTGCACTTGTCGACCAGCTTTGGCTTGCCGTCTTTCGTGACATGTTCGGTAATGACGAAAACCTGCTTGGCACCGTGCACGAGATCCATGGCCCCGCCTACGGCCGGAACGCCCTTGGACCCGACACGCCAGTTTGCGAGATCACCATTCTGGGCGACCTGATAGGCGCCGAGGATGGCGACATCCAGGTGACCGCCGCGGACCATGGCGAAACTGTCCGCGTGGTGGAAAAAGGCTGCACCCGGCTTCAGCGTTACTGCTTTCTTGCCAGCGTTGATGAGATCCCAGTCTTCCTCACCGGCAGCAGGGGCTTCGCCAAAATTGAGGATTCCGTTCTCGGTGTGAAAGATCGCTTCGCGTCCGGGCGGTTGGAAACGGGCAACCATTTCTGGAAAGCCGATGCCGAGATTTACATAGGCGCCATTTTCGATGTCCTGTGCGGCGCGCCATGCAATCTGCGCGTTGGAAAGCTTGATGTCTTCGCGTGTGTCGAGGGTCATGCGTATGCAACTCCTGCGCGGATCAGAACTTCTTCCTGTTGCGGGTCGGCGATTTCCACGACGCCGTTTACGAAGATACCCGGTGTGACGACATGTTCCGGATTGATGGCGCCTGCTTCGACAATTTTGGACACCTGGGCGATTGTCGTCCTGGCTGCCATGCACATCAGGGGGTTAAAGTTTCGTCCTGCCTTGTTGTAGGTCAGGTTGCCGTGAACATCGCCGAGTTCGGCCTTCACGATTGCAAAATCGGCCTTCAGCCAGCGTTCCTGCACATAGTGACGCCCCTCGAATTCCGCGATCACCTTGCCGTCCGCCAGCTCGGTGCCGTAACCCGTGGGGGTGTAGAAAGCCGGGATGCCTGCGCCACCAGCGCGGATCCGCTCTGCAAGCGTCCCCTGCGGCACCAGTTCGAGCTCGATCTCGCCCGCGAGATAGCGATCTGTGAAGGCGCGTGGATCCGAGGAGCGCGGGAACGAGCAGATCATCTTCTTGACCATGCCTGCATCAATCATCGCGGCGATGCCGATCCGTCCATTGCCAGCATTGTTGTTAATGACGGTCAGGTTCTTCGGACCGTGGTCAATCAGCGCGTGAATGAGCTCGATCGGCGCGCCAGAACCGCCAAAACCGCCGATCATGACGGTTGCGCCATCCGTTATCTTGGAGACGGCTTCCGCCGCGCTCCGAATTGTCTTGTCCATGATGAGAGACTCCCGATGCTCCTCTTCGCGGCGCAGTAAGCGCCTGTCACCGGCAACCGTCAACAAATTTGTGCGTTATTTGACATTTGTTCGATTATCGCACATTCTACAGTTATGCGGAGCAGAGGAGTGTGGCTATGGCTGATACGGATCTGATGGCTGGCTTTGCCAAGGGCCTGCGCGTGATCGAAGCGTTTGGCGAACACACGCCCAAGCTTTCCATAGCTGACGTCTCGAAGATCACGGCCCTCGATCGCGCAACCGCACGCCGCTGCCTGCTCACATTGTCGGATCTTGGCTATGCCGATTATGACGGCAAGTTCTTTAGTCTGACGCCGCGAATTCTGCGGCTCGGCCACGCCTATCTGTCTGCAACGCCCATGCCCAACATCGTGCAGCCGTTTCTTGACAGGCTTTCAGAGGAGGTTGGTCAAAGCGCATCCGTCAGCGTTCTGGACGGCTGGGAGGTGGTCTATATCGCCCGAGCCTCCCAGAGAAGGGTCATGTCCATCAACCTGACGGCGGGCAGCAGGCTCCCGGCCTATTGCGCGTCCATGGGTCGTGTTCTGCTGGCGTCGATGCCGCCGGATCAGGCCAGAACTCTGCTGGAGCAATGTCCCAAGACGAAAAACACGCCGCACACGATGACGGAAACCGACGATATCATGGCGGAGCTTCAGAGAGTACGGGGTCAGGGATATGCGGTGATCAACCAGGAACTGGAACTGGGCCTGTGCTCTCTCGCGGTGCCGCTTCACGATGCGAAGGGCAGGGTGGTCGCGGCCGTCAACATCGGCGCGCCGGCAGCGCAAATCGCGGCGGATGAGATGGCGGACCGCTTCCTTCGCCCGCTGCAAAGGATCGCCGCAGAACTACGTCCGATGCTGCGATAAAGCTTTGAATTCGTATTGCAGGCGGCTAATGAATCGGTAGACCTCAAAACGTCAGCTGCGGAGCATTCATGTCCAGATATCCTACCGTCGTCGAAACAGCCAAGGCCCTGGATGGTGGGATCGTATCGTCGAGCACACTGACCCAGGACACGCTGGCGCGGATCAATGATCCGGCAGGCGAAGGAGTTCGAGTTTACATCCGCCGCAACGATCAGCGAGCCGTGAAGCTGGCCGAAGCCTCGGATATACTAAGATCGGCAGGGATCAAGCGATCACCACTTGAGGGTGTCCCGATATCGGTCAAGGATCTGTTCGATATCGCTGGTGAGACGACGCTTGCGGGTAGCATCGCGCTTAAAGACGCCCCCGCAGCGCTTGAGAATGCGCCAGTTGTGCAGCGCCTTGTCGCCGCCGGTGCGGTGATCACCGGTACGACCAACATGAGCGAATTTGCCTTTTCAGGCATAGGCATCAATCCGCATTACGGGACGCCGCGCAATCCTTACGACCGGACCACGGGGCGGGTACCGGGTGGCTCCTCGTCGGGTGCAGCGATTTCCGTGACGGACGGAATGGCCGTCGCGGCAATCGGAACGGATACGGGTGGCTCTATCCGGATTCCATCCGCGCTGTGCGGACTGACCGGTTTCAAGCCCACCGCGCGTCGGGTTTCTGCGCATGGTGTGGTGCCGCTTTCGACCTCCCTTGATTCGATCGGACCTCTGGCGGCTAGTGTCACCTGCTGTGCCATCATCGACAGTATCATTTCCGGGGACGGCCTGGATGTTCCGATGGAAGCCCCGATCAAGGGTTTACGGCTTGCTGTTCCGCAGACGATCGTCCTGTCGGACATGGACGAAACGGTCTCGCGAGCCTTCTCCCGAACGCTGGATCGACTGTCCAATGCAGGTGCGATCATCAGCGAAATCGGCCTGGAGGAGTTTTCCGAAGTCGCTGAAATCTACGCGCGCGGCAACATGGTTGCTGCCGAGGCTTTCGCCTGGCACCGTGAGCTTCTTGCCAGAGCAGGTGACAACTATGACCCACGGGTAAAATTGCGTATCACGCGCGGAGGGGAACTGAGCGCCGCCGATTACATCCGCACTCTCGAGACACGGGCTGCATTGAAGCGCCGCGTCTTGCAGACGTTTCACTGTTTCGATGCAATGATCATGCCGACGGTGCCGGTCATTGCCTCCGCAATCCAGCCGCTCATTGATAACGATGCGAAGTTCTTCGCGGCCAATGGACTCATCCTTCGCAACCCGACGATGATCAATTTCCTCGATGGATGTGCACTCTCCGTTCCGATGCATCTGGGCGATGAAGCTCCTTCCGGTCTGATGATTGCGGGAACGGAGATGCGTGACCGCCAGATTCTCTCGGTCGGTCTCGCCATCGAACGCGTGTTGCAGCAGGCCTCTAGAGTCTGTCAGTTTTAAATTGAACCATAACCTGCATGTCTGAAGTAGTTGGAGCACTCCTGGGGGCTGAACGCCT
>NZ_JALJQZ010000069.1 GCF_022968395.1 Affinirhizobium lemnae | reverse complement strand
AAATCAGCTTTGAATCCGATTTGCGCTCTTTTGGGAATCCCAATCCTTAAATCATCACCACGACCTAGCTGATGCGGTTGTTTGTGTTGTGGATAAATTGCGCCGCAAGTTGTGCAAGGCACCTCGGTGCAAGAAACTGCGCGAACAACGCGAGACGTCTTCATGGATCCCAAGAGACTGCTAAATCTACTCACAGAGCTAGAAAAGCGTGAAGTGCTCCCCGATTTTGGTCCATTGGGAGCTGGAATTTTCCGGGGTTAAGGCTCGGGTCGGCGGGGTGCCGATGAGCCGTTCATGAGCAAAATCGGCACCTTGTTGCCGATCGCGCTGTGTGGCCGGAATTCATTGTAGTCTCTACGCCAATCCTCCATCTTTGCCCGTGCGTCGTCAAGGCTCATGAACCAATGGGCGTTCAGGCATTCGGCGCGGAACTTGCCGTTAAAACTCTCTATGTAGCTGTTGTCGGTCGGCTTACCAGGTCGCGAGAAGTCGAGCACGATGCCCTTGTGATAGGCCCAGAGATCAAGATCTCGCGAGACGAATTCACTGCCATTATCGACGAGGATCGACGTTGGATACCCGACCTGCCGGCGCACCCGCTCAAGCGTCTGAACCACATCCTCACCTTTGTAATTGAAGCGTGCATCGACCGCCGGCGAGAAGCGGGAGAAGGTATCGACGACCGTCAGAACCCTGATCTTGCGGCCGGTAGCCACTTGGTCATGAACGAAATCCATGGCCCAGACATGGTTGGAGTGCGTTGGCTCCGTACGGTCGGCCCGCAGCTTCGCCTTGACCCGGCGCTTGGGAACCTTGTTGCGGAGTTGAAGGTCCATCTCCTTGTAAAGGCGATAGATTCGCTTTGGATTGACCGCCCATCCTTCACGTTTGATCAGGATATGAACGCGACGATAGCCGTAGCGTACTCGCGTTTGACAGATGTCCTTGATCTTCAGCTTCAGTTCGGCCTGCTCACCGCGCCTGGACTTGTAGACATAAAGCGACCGGTCGACTTTCAACACCGAACATGCACGCCGGATCGAAATCTTCCAGTCTGCCTTTATCGTGTCGACAAG
Source organism: Affinirhizobium lemnae (assembly GCF_022968395.1). Classification (GTDB taxonomy): domain Bacteria; phylum Pseudomonadota; class Alphaproteobacteria; order Rhizobiales; family Rhizobiaceae; genus Neorhizobium; species Neorhizobium lemnae. The sequence continues at coordinate 14,664 of NZ_JALJQZ010000069.1, read as the reverse complement.
CTTGCGCTTGCGGGCAGGCCTCAGAGCTTTTTTGACAGCACATCCTGCAGCATCGCCTTGTCCAGGGAAAGGTCCGCCACAATCCGCTTCAGCTTGGCGTTCTCCTCCTCAAGCTGGCGTAGTCGCTTCATCTCTGAAGGCATCAGGCCAGCGTATTTTTTGCGCCAGTTGTAAAACGTCGCGTCCGAAATGCCGGCTTTGCGGCACACCTGACCGATCGGCGTCCCATCCTCCGCCTGCTTCAAAACAAACGCGATCTCCGCTTCCGAAAACTTCGAGGCCTTCATCGAATTCTCCTCTTCTTCCCATCAGGGATCATAAGTGGAAAATTCCAGTTCAAAATGGCCTGATTTAACGGGGGCACGTCACGGTTACAATATACATACAAATGGCCGTGGTAATCAGCCACTCTTAGCTGTAATGCGAAGACGACTCACTCAATGCAACCGTGCTGGAGGTTTGCCACATGATCACGGAACCAGATAACGACAACAAGTCCGATAAGCCAATGGTCTTCATCATTGTGGGCAAGGGATACGAGGCAAAGGAAAGTGAGGGAATTGAACTTCACATCCTGCTTCGAGCTCCCGACGATGATACAGCAGTACGGGAAGCCCTGAACGCTCTCTCCGAGGAAGGATTTATGGAGGCCGATCTCGATCAAATCGGCATCATCACCGAAGAGCCGATCGAGGAACCACACGCCTCTGCCTATCAGGGTGCGCTGGAAGGCGAAGTGTCGATTATTCGCTTCGACTGATGTCGCAATCACGGTCATGATAAAAAGGCGCCTGGAATATCCGGGCGCCTTTTGTACTTTGATACTAGACATATGCGGTGGCAGTGAGTGTCGGCGCTGCTCGCCGACACTCGAACCTGCTTACTCACCAGCCGGCAGGTTTTCGTCAGACAGTTCCTGCAGCATCGGTGTTGCCACACCCGCGCCGGTGCTCTTACGACGCTCATCAAGGATCATCTCGTCACGCGAAGTAGCGATCCGGCGGATCTGCGTCATCGTGCCGCCGGTACCAGCCGGGATCAGGCGACCAACGATAACGTTTTCCTTGAGGCCCTGCAGCGTGTCCATCTTGCCCGCGATGGCAGCTTCCGTGAGAACCTTTGTGGTTTCCTGGAAGGATGCCGCGGAGATGAAGGACGGCGTCTGAAGCGATGCCTTTGTGATACCCAGCAGAACCGGATCGCCGTAAGCTGGCTTCTTGCCCTCTTCCGCCAGACGCTCGTTAACCTCATCAAGCTCGATGCGATCAACGTTGTCGCCGACGATGTACTGGCTGTCACCAGAATCTGTGATCTCAACCTTCTGAAGCATCTGGCGAACGATAACTTCGATGTGCTTGTCGTTGATGACAACGCCCTGCAGACGATAGACTTCCTGGATTTCGTTCACGAGGTAAGAAGCCAAAGCTTCCACGCCCTTGATCGCCAGAATGTCGTGCGGCGCAGGATTGCCGTCGAGGATGTAGTCGCCCTTCTCGATGTAATCGCCGTCCTGCAAGTGGAAAGGCTTGCCCTTCGGGATCAGATATTCGACCGGCTCCACACCGTCCTCAGCAGGTTCGATCATAACGCGACGCTTGTTCTTGTAGTCGCGACCGAGGCGGATTGTACCATCAATCTCAGCGATGATGGCGTGATCCTTCGGACGACGCGCTTCGAACAGTTCGGCCACACGCGGCAGACCACCGGTGATGTCCTTCGTCTTTGCGCTTTCCATCGGTACGCGGGCGAGAACATCGCCCTGGCTTACCTTCTGGCCCGGCTCTACCGAAAGAATGGCATCAACCGAAAGCATGTAGCGCGCGTCACCACCGCGCGGCAGCTTCTGGATATTGCCACTCGCGTCCTTGAGGACGATTGCAGGCTTGAGGTCTGTACCGCGAGGGGTCGAACGCCAATCAATAACCTGACGCTTCGTGATACCGGTGGATTCGTCCGTCGATTCCGAAACGGAGATCGAGTCAACGACATCCTCGAACTGGATGGTACCGGATACTTCCGTCAGCATCGGACGTGTGTACGGATCCCACTCAGCCAGACGCTGACCGCGCTTCACCTTGTCGCCGTCATCAACGAACAGCTTCGATCCGTAAGCAACGCGCTGCGATGACCGCTCCACGCCACGCTCGTCCAGAATCGTGACTGCCATGTTGCGGCCCATGGCAACGAGGTTGCCATCCGAGTTACGCAAAGCATTGCGGTTCTTGATCTGGATCGTACCTTCGTAAGACGCTTCCAGGAACGACTGGTCGACCACGTTAGCCGTACCACCAAGGTGGAACGTACGCATGGTTAGCTGCGTGCCTGGCTCACCGATGGACTGAGCAGCGATAACGCCGACGGCCTCACCCATGTTGACCGGTGTACCACGTGCCAGATCTCGACCGTAGCAGACCGAGCACACACCTGTCTGGACTTCGCAGGTCAGAGCAGAACGGATACGGACGGACTGGATACCAGCCTTTTCGATTTCGATGACGTCAGGCTCCAGGATCATCTGGCCAGCCTTGACCAGATTTTCACCAGTGACCGGGTTATCGATATCGTCAAGCGCCGTACGGCCCAGGATGCGTGCACCCAGAGACGCAACAACCTGACCGGCATCGACGATTGCCGTCATCGTAAGACCCTTGTCGGTTCCGCAGTCAACTAGATTGACAATGCAGTCCTGTGCCACGTCGACGAGACGACGGGTCAGATAACCGGAGTTCGCGGTCTTAAGTGCCGTATCTGCCAGACCCTTACGGGCACCGTGAGTCGAATTGAAGTACTCGTTAACGGTCAGGCCTTCCTTGAAGTTCGAGATGATCGGGGTTTCGATGATTTCGCCAGAAGGCTTCGCCATCAGACCACGCATCCCGCCAAGCTGACGCATCTGGTTCGGAGAGCCACGAGCACCGGAGTGCGACATCATGTAGATCGCATTCATTGGCTTCTGACGACCGGTTTCAGGGTCGAATTCCACCGCCTTGATGCGTGCCATCATGTCTTCAGCAACCTTCTCGGTTGCCTTGCCCCAGGCATCAACGACCTTGTTGTACTTCTCACCCTGGGTGATCAGACCGTCGTTGTACTGCTGCTCGTATTCCTTCACCAAGGTCTCGGTATCGCCGACGATCTTCGCCTTCGTTTCCGGGATGATCATGTCGTCCTTGCCGAACGAAATACCGGCGCGGCAAGCATGGGTAAAGCCGAGCTGCATGATACGATCGCAGAAAATGACCGTGTCCTTCTGACCGCAATGGCGATAGACCGTATCGATCATCTTGGAGATGTTCTTCTTGGTCATTTCCTGATTGCATATGTCGAAAGGAACATTGACGTTCTTCGGAAGAAGTTCGCCAATGATCATGCGACCGGGTGTGGTTTCATAGATCTTCGAGACCGGATTGCCATCCGCATCCACGGTCTTGAACCGACCCAGGATTTTGGCATGCAGGGTTACAACCTTGTTTTCCAGCGCATGGTGCAGTTCGCCCATATCGGAGAAGGCCATACCCTCGCCCGGCTCTTTCTGGTTCTGGATCGACAGATAGTATAGACCGAGAACCATGTCCTGCGACGGAACAATAATCGGCGCACCGTTTGCCGGATGCAGAATGTTGTTCGTCGACATCATGAGCACGCGCGCTTCAAGCTGGGCTTCCAGCGAAAGCGGTACGTGAACAGCCATCTGGTCACCGTCGAAGTCGGCATTGAAGGCGGTGCAGACGAGCGGATGCAGCTGGATAGCCTTGCCCTCGACCAGGATCGGTTCGAAAGCCTGGATACCAAGACGGTGAAGCGTCGGTGCGCGGTTCAGGAGAACAGGATGCTCGCGAATGACCTCGTCGAGGATATCCCAGACTTCCGGCTTTTCCTTTTCAACCAGCTTCTTGGCCTGCTTGACCGTTGAAGAGTAACCCTTCGCGTCAAGACGGGCGTAAATGAACGGCTTGAACAGCTCGAGCGCCATCTTCTTTGGAAGACCGCACTGGTGCAGCTTCAGCTCCGGACCTGTCACGATAACAGAACGGCCGGAGTAGTCGACGCGCTTGCCGAGCAAGTTTTGGCGGAAGCGGCCCTGTTTACCCTTCAGCATGTCCGACAGCGACTTCAGCGGGCGCTTATTGGCACCGGTGATGACGCGACCACGACGGCCGTTGTCGAACAGCGCGTCCACAGATTCCTGCAGCATGCGCTTTTCGTTGCGGATAATGATGCCCGGTGCGCGCAGCTCGATCAAGCGCTTCAGACGGTTATTACGGTTGATGACGCGGCGATAGAGATCGTTCAGGTCAGACGTCGCAAAACGACCGCCATCCAACGGCACCAGCGGACGCAGGTCCGGCGGGATGACGGGAACGACCTTCATGATCATCCATTCAGGACGATTGCCAGACTCGATGAAGTTCTCAACAATCTTGAGGCGCTTCATGAGCTTCTTCTGCTTCAGATCGGACGTCGTGTCTGCAAGATCCGAACGCAAATCACCGGCCAGCTTCTCGAGGTTCATCGATGCGAGCATCTCGTAGATCGCCTCAGCGCCAATCATGGCGGTGAACTGATCTTCGCCATACTCGTCGATCGCCAGCATATATTCTTCTTCAGAAAGAAGCTGGTTTTCCTTGAGCGCCGTCAGGCCTGGCTCAGTAACGATGTAGTTCTCGAAGTAGAGAACGCGTTCGACATCTTTCAGCGTCATGTCCAGCAACGTCGAGATACGAGAAGGCAGAGACTTGAGGAACCAGATATGAGCAACAGGCGCGGCGAGCTCGATATGCCCCATGCGTTCGCGGCGAACGCGCGACAACGTCACTTCGACGCCGCACTTTTCGCAGATGATACCCTTATACTTCATGCGCTTGTACTTACCGCAAAGGCATTCATAGTCCTTGATCGGACCAAAGATGCGCGCGCAGAACAGGCCGTCGCGCTCCGGCTTGAACGTACGATAGTTGATGGTCTCCGGCTTTTTGATTTCGCCGTAGGACCAGGAGAGAATCTTCTCGGGCGACGCGATCGAGATACGGATCGAGTCGAAATGCTGCGCAGGAACCTGCGGATTGAAAAGATTCATGACCTCTTGGTTCATGCCTATCTCCTTATGGGGCCTAAGCCCTCAATATGCGATTTGTGCAACCAATAGAACCCGGGGCGGCCACACATCGCCAAAAACGGTCATAGCCGCAAAATGCGGCGATTTTCCTCTCCTACCGTCTCGGCAGGCAGAGGATGGCGCGCGCAAGCGGCGCGCGCCTCGTTTTTAATTATTCAGCCGCGTCAGGAAGCTGACCGGAACCATCCGCCGCGTCGAGTTTGGAGTTTTCAAGCTCCACTGACAGACCGAGCGAACGCATTTCCTTGACGAGAACGTTGAAGCTTTCCGGAATACCGGCTTCGAAGGTGTCGTCACCACGGACAATCGCTTCGTAAACCTTGGTACGACCGGCAACGTCGTCAGACTTGACGGTCAGCATTTCCTGCAGGGTGTAGGCAGCGCCGTATGCTTCGAGAGCCCAGACTTCCATTTCCCCGAAGCGCTGACCACCGAACTGAGCCTTACCACCAAGCGGCTGCTGGGTGACGAGTGAGTAAGGGCCAATCGAGCGAGCATGGATCTTGTCGTCGACCAAGTGGTTCAACTTGATCATATACATGTATCCGACAGTCACCTTGCGGTCGAAAGGCTCACCGGTACGTCCGTCATAAAGAACGGACTGACCCGACTCATGGAGACCCGCCTTCTTCAGCATCGCAGCAACATCAGGCTCGTGCGCACCGTCGAAAACCGGCGTGGCGATGGAAACACCACGTTTGGCTTCTTCAGCGAGCTTGACGAGCGAGTCGTCGTCGAAACGAGCGACTTCGTCATGCGACTCACTCGCATAGATCTCCGTCAACTCGTTGCGCAGCTCAGTAATATCCATCGTCTTGCGATACTCTTCGAGCATCTCGCCGATCTTTTTACCCATGCCCGCGCAAGCCCAGGCCAGATGCGTTTCCAGGATCTGACCAACGTTCATGCGCGACGGGACGCCGAGCGGGTTCAAGCAGATGTCAACATGCGTGCCATCTTCCAGGAACGGCATGTCTTCAACCGGAACGATGCGGGATACAACACCCTTGTTTCCGTGACGGCCGGCCATCTTATCGCCTGGCTGGATCTTGCGCTTCACGGCCACGAAGACCTTGACCATCTTCATGACGCCCGGAGGCATTTCGTCGCCGCGCTGGACCTTTTCGACCTTATCCATGAAACGCTGTTCGAGGCGAGACTTGGATTCGTCGTACTGACCACGCAGAGCTTCAATCTCGGCCTGGACCTTTTCGTCCTCAACCGCAAACATCCACCACTGCGAACGCGGATATTCCGAAACGATCGCGTTGGAAAGCTCGACGCCCTTCTTGAAGCCCTTCGGACCGGCGACGGACAGCTGTCCACGAAGCATGTCGATCAAACGACCATAGACGTTACGATCAAGGATCGCCTGCTCGTCATCACGGTCCTTCGCGAGGCGTTCGATTTCCTCACGCTCGATCGCCATCGCACGTTCATCCTTTTCAACGCCGTGGCGGTTGAAAACTCGAACTTCAACGACGGTACCGAAGGTACCAGGCGGCATGCGCATCGAAGTATCGCGAACGTCGGAAGCCTTTTCACCGAAAATGGCGCGAAGAAGCTTTTCTTCCGGTGTCATCGGGCTTTCGCCCTTCGGCGTGATCTTGCCGACGAGAATATCGCCAGGCTGAACTTCCGCACCGATGTAAACGATACCAGCTTCGTCGAGGTTCTTCAGCGCTTCTTCCGAGACGTTCGGAATGTCACGCGTGATTTCTTCCGGTCCGAGCTTCGTGTCACGTGCCATGACTTCGAATTCTTCGATATGGATCGATGTGAATACATCGTCGGAGACGATGCGTTCAGACATCAGGATCGAGTCTTCGTAGTTATAGCCGTTCCAGGGCATGAACGCGACGAGCGCGTTACGACCCAGCGCCAGATCGCCAAGATCCGTCGACGGACCATCGGCGATAATATCACCGCGAGAAATCACATCGCCGACCGTTACCAGCGGACGCTGATTGACGCAGGTGTTCTGGTTGGAGCGCTGGAACTTCTGGAGGCGATAGATATCAACACCTGACTTGCCAGCATCCAGATCTTCCGTCGCACGAATAACGATACGCGTTGCGTCGACCTGATCTACCACACCACCACGGCGGGCCGCGATGGCAGCACCGGAGTCGCGTGCAACGACAGGTTCCATACCGGTTCCGACAAACGGCGCTTCAGCTCGTACCAACGGCACGGCCTGACGCTGCATGTTCGAGCCCATGAGAGCGCGGTTGGCGTCGTCGTTTTCAAGGAACGGAATGAGAGCCGCTGCGACCGAAACCAGCTGCTTCGGCGAAACGTCCATCAGGTTGATGTTGTCGCGCGGGGCAAGCATAACTTCGCCGGAGTGACGGCAGACAACGAACTCGTCCGCGAAAGCACCGTCCGACGTCAGTGTCGCATTGGCCTGAGCGACGTAGTACTTCGCTTCTTCCATTGCCGACAGATAGATAACGTCGTTCGTCACCTTGCCATCGACAATCCTGCGGTACGGGCTTTCAATGAAGCCGTACTTGTTGACGCGAGCAAAGGTTGCGAGCGAGTTGATCAGACCGATGTTCGGGCCTTCCGGCGTTTCGATCGGGCAGATACGGCCATAGTGCGTCGGATGAACGTCGCGAACCTCGAAGCCCGCACGTTCACGTGTAAGACCACCTGGACCAAGAGCCGAGAGACGACGCTTGTGGGTGATTTCCGAAAGCGGGTTTACCTGGTCCATGAACTGCGACAGCTGCGAGGAACCGAAGAATTCGCGAACGGCGGCGGCGGCAGGCTTCGCGTTGATCAGATCCTGCGGCATGACCGTATCGATCTCGATCGACGACATGCGCTCCTTGATCGCACGTTCCATGCGCAGCAAGCCGAGACGATACTGATTTTCCATCAACTCGCCGACCGAGCGAACACGACGGTTACCGAGGTTGTCAATGTCGTCAATCTCGCCCTTGCCGTCACGCAGTTCGACAAGCATCTTGACGACGGCCAGGATGTCTTCCTTCCGAAGCGTGCGGACGGTATCCGGGCAATCCAGATCCAGACGCATGTTCATCTTGACGCGACCAACGGCCGACAGATCGTAACGCTCCGCATCAAAGAAGAGCGAATTGAACATGGCTTCCGCCGACTCCATGGTCGGTGGTTCACCCGGGCGCATGACGCGATAGATGTCGAACAGCGCGTCCTGGCGGTTTTCGTTCTTGTCAGCCGAGAGCGTGTTGCGGATGTAGGCGCCGACATTGATATGGTCGATGCCGAGGACCGGGATTTCGTCGAAGCCGGAATCCAAGATCAGCGCAAGGCTCTTCTCGTCCAGCTCATCACCGGCCTCGAGATAGATTTCACCGGTCTCGTAGTTGACGATATCTTCAGCGAGGAAGTTGCCATAGAGATCGTCGTTCGAAGCCTTGAGAGCCTTGAGACCCTTGTCCGTCAACTGACGAAGCAAACGCGGCGTCAGCTTCTTGCCAGATTCGACGACAACTTCGCCCGTATCGGCGTCGATAAGGTCTGAGAGGGTCTTGGCACCCTTCAACGTCTCAGGCTGGAACGGGATGCGCCAGCCGTCACCATCGCGCTGATAGGAAGACTTGGTGTAGAAGGTCGACAGAATGTCTTCGCCGTCCATGCCAAGCGCCATCAAGAGCGAGGTCACCGGGAGCTTGCGACGACGGTCGATACGCGCATAGACGATATCCTTGGCATCGAACTCGATGTCCAGCCAGGAACCGCGGTAAGGAATCACACGAGCGGCAAACAGCAGCTTGCCGGACGAGTGGCTCTTGCCCTTGTCGTGGTCAAAGAACACGCCTGGCGAACGGTGCATCTGGGACACGATGACGCGCTCGGTACCGTTCACGATGAACGTACCGTTATCTGTCATCAAGGGCATGTCGCCCATATAGACGGACTGTTCCTTGATATCCTTGATCGACTTGGAGCCTGTATCCTCATCAATATCAAACACGATCAGGCGCAGAGTCACCTTCAGCGGCGCGGCATAGGTCAGGTCGCGCTGACGGCATTCTTCCACGTCGAACTTCGGCGGTTCGAATTCGTAGGAGACGAACTCCAGCATTGAAGCGCCAGAAAAGTCCGTGATCGGGAACACGGACTTGAAAACGGCGTTAAGCCCCTCATCGGGGCGCCCACCTGCTGGCTCTTCGACCATCAGGAACTGATCGTAGGATGCCTTCTGGACCTCGATGAGGTTGGGCATCTCAGTGACTTCGGGGATCTTTCCGAAAAACTTGCGTACGCGCCTGCGACCGTTGAACGAAAGGGTCTGAGCCATCGTCGCTCCTTCAAAAAATATGCATCCGGGCCTGCAACGGACGGGTCTCGCTGGCCAGTCGACCCCGTCAGATCAATGGGTGGATCAAACTCGTTTCGCCTATCGAACCGCCAGCCGGATTGCCGTACGCCGCGAAGGGAAACCATCCTCTTGAAGAACCCATTACCCAAAAGCCGTTTCACCGGCTTTTGGGTAATCAGGTCCACAGAAAACGCCAATAAGAGAGGGCGAAAACGCCCTCTCTTACCGAATTTTCGAAATTACTTGACGTCAACCTTGGCGCCAGCGTCTTCGAGCTTCTTCTTGATGTCAGCAGCTTCGCCCTTGGAGACGGCTTCCTTGACAGCCTTCGGAGCGCCTTCGACGAGGTCCTTGGCTTCCTTGAGGCCGAGGCCGGTGATGCCGCGAACTTCCTTGATGACGTTGATCTTGTTGGCGCCAGCGTCAACCAGGATTACGTCGAATTCAGTCTTTTCTTCTTCAACAGCAGCCGGAGCAGCAGCGCCGCCAGCAGCAGCAACAGCTACAGGAGCAGCTGCGGAAACGCCCCACTTCTCTTCCAGCAGCTTGGAAAGCTCAGCAGCTTCCAGAACGGTCAGAGCGGAGAGGTCTTCAACGATCTTAGCGAGATCAGCCATTTTCTTAAGTCCTTTTGTGTTCGGTTCGAACTGGTTTGTTTGTTACAGCGAAAAACCGCCTCAAGCGGCTTCGTCCTTCTTTGCGTAGGCCGCAAAAACGCGGGCAAGCTGTGCTGCCGGTGCCTGAACAACACCTGCAATGCGAGTAGCCGGGGTCTGAATCATACCCAGCAGCTTTGCACGCAGTTCGTCCAGCGAAGGCAGGGTCGCAAGCGACTTGACGCCTTCCGCGTTAAGCGTGGTCGAGCCCATGGCGCCACCGAGAACGACGAGCTTGTCGTTGGTCTTGGCGAAATCCATGACGACCTTCGGAGCCGTAATCGGGTCGGCGCTGTATGCGATCAGCGTCTGGCCCTTGAAGAGATCTACCATCCCTTCGGACTCCGTGCCCTGAAGAGCGATCTTGGCCAGACGGTTCTTCGCGACTTTGACGGTGCCGCCAGCTGCGCGCATCTTCGAACGGAAGTCGTTCATTTGCGCAACTGTAACACCAGCATAGTGGGCCACGACAACCGAACCAGAAGCCTTGAAGACTTCGTTCAGCTCCGTGACGAATTCGCGTTTTTCCGCTCTTTCCACTGTCTGTCTCCAGTTGACAGGACCGATCAAAGGATCGGGACCTGCCGGGTTGCCTTTGCCACTTGGGACCTTATTGCAAGATCCCGAGCAGCGCTCGAGGATCCTGTCCCCCCGCACGTAACCGATATGGCTACGGCACAAGGCACATCAGGTTCGAACCGGAACCCTCAGGGGCGCATCACGCGCGCCTGTCGATAATCCAGATCTTACCCGTCTCATGCAGGTCAAACGATTAAGGTCGAAACCACCCGCAATCTCGGACAGGAATTCCGGGTTTCCCCGGATTTTCCGGGCCCGAAGGCCCGAAAATTCTTTGCGACGGCCAGCAACAAGCCGACCACCTTAAAATCAAGCGAGAACCGTCGAAGGCTCCACGCGCACGCCAGGACCCATGGTCGAGGACAGTGCAACGCGCTTGACGTAGTTGCCCTTGGCGCCAGCCGGCTTTGCCTTGACGACAGCATCAGCGAACGCCTTGATGTTTTCTTCCAGCGCCTTGGCGTCGAAGGAAGCCTTGCCGATACCGGCGTGGATGATACCAGCCTTCTCAACGCGGAACTCGACTGCGCCACCCTTGGAGGCCTTGACTGCGCCTGCGACGTCCATGGTTACCGTACCGACCTTCGGGTTCGGCATCATGCCACGCGGGCCGAGAACCTTACCGAGACGGCCAACGAGCGGCATCATGTCCGGCGTTGCAATGCAGCGATCGAAATCGATCTTGCCGCCCTGAACGATCTCGACGAGATCTTCGGCGCCAACAACGTCCGCACCTGCTGCCTTGGCTTCATCAGCCTTCGCGCCACGAGCGAAAACCGCAACGCGAACGTCGCGACCCGTGCCGTTCGGCAGGTTGACAACACCGCGAACCATCTGGTCGGCGTGACGTGGGTCAACACCAAGGTTCATGGCAATTTCGATTGTCTCGTCGAACTTTGCGGTTGCACGGTCCTTGACGAGAGAGATTGCGTCGGTGAGGGCGATCAACTTGGTAGGATCGATACCTTCGCGAACCTTCTGAATACGCTTTGCTACCTTAGCCATGATCAAGCCACCACTTCCAGGCCCATGGAGCGGGCAGAGCCCTCAACCATCAGCATTGCGCCTTCAACGTCAGCCGCGTTGAGATCCTTCATCTTGGCTTCAGCGATCGCGCGGACCTGAGCCTTTGTGATAGTACCGGCCTTGGCACCCTTACCAGGTGTCTTGGAGCCGGACTGGATCTTTGCTTCCTTCTTCAGCCAGTACGTAACCGGCGGCTGCTTCATAGCGAAGGTGAAGGACTTGTCCTGGTAATAGGTAATGACGACCGGGATCGGCATACCCTTTTCCATTTCCTGCGTAGCGGCATTGAATGCCTTGCAGAACTCCATGATGTTGATGCCGCGCTGACCAAGAGCCGGGCCGATTGGCGGAGACGGGTTTGCCGATCCTGCCTTGACCTGGAGCTTGAGCTGGCCTGCTACTTTCTTAGCCATTTCTCTGCCTTTCCAATTGGACCGGTTACCCGGCCCTCAATGCCAACATGCAAATGCTGGCGGCTGCGGTTGCGTGGTCAGGAACTTGTCGCCCGGCTAAGGCGCCTCCTCCCACGCGCATGGGGAGAACCTCCCCTTCTCGATCAGACCTTTTCGACCTGACCGTATTCCAACTCGACGGGCGTTGCGCGACCGAAGATGGAAACTTCCACCTTGAGGCGCGACCGCTCTTCGTCGACGTCCTGAACGATACCGTTGAACGAGGCGAACGGACCATCAGAAACACGAACCTGTTCACCAATCTCGTAGGAGATGGACGACTTAGGCCGCTCAACACCTTCCTGTACCTGACCGAGGATACGGTCCGCTTCATGGTCCGGAATCGGAACCGGCTTATTATCCGATCCGAGGAAACCCGTCACCTTCGGAGTGTTTTTGATCAGGTGATAAGCTTCGTCCGTCAGGTTGGCGCGGACAAGCACATAACCCGGAAAGAACTTCCGCTCGCTATCGACCTTGCGACCGCGACGAACCTCAACGACCTTCTCTGTCGGCACCAGGATCTTTTCGAAAAGATGCTCAAGCCCCTTCTGGCGAGCCTTCTCCTCGATCGATTCCGCAACCTTCTTCTCAAAATTCGAATAAGCGTGGACGATGTACCAACGTGCCGCCATCTTCATCTCCACTCAATCAAGCGCCGATAGACAGCACGAGGCCAATAAGCCAACCAATCAATTGGTCTGCCGCAAAAAAGAACAGGGCAGCAAATATGACCATGACAAGGACCATTGCCGTGGAGATCATCGTCTCACGACGCGACGGCCATGTAACCTTTGCCGTTTCAGCCCGCACCTGCTGGAGAAACGTAAATGGATTTGTTTTAGATGCCATGTCTGCCCACGCAATTACGGCGCGTAAAGCTGATACTATTCAGCCCCACGCACCGCGTGTCTGTTTGAACCCTACATAAACACCATCTTTCCATCTGACAAGTGGAAAAACAGCATCCGATTAATGCCTTTGTAACGAAACTCCCGATCCGCCTGCTGAATGATTGCGCGCCGATGAAGGGAGTGGCAGGGGCAGAGGGGCTCGAACCCCCGACCTGCGGTTTTGGAGACCGCCGCTCTACCAACTGAGCTATACCCCTATTCCCGTTCTTCAAGGTTGCCCTTGAAAAGCATGGGGCTCCTTTAAGACGACTGACTGGACTTGGCAAGTGGGTTTGTGATTTTCCTCACAAATTCCGGTTTTCTCATGCGATAATTGGTGGAGGACACATCATGGGTGCGCCGTGTTGATCCCGTTGTGCAGTGGAGGCCTTAGACGCGGTCGTCCAAGGCTCAAGTACCCTGATTGGGGTTACTTAAGCCGCTGTTTGCGTCGCAAATGGTCGACTCGACGAATGATCGAATTTTTCCATTTCCGCAGAGTACGCATTGAAAACAATCGATTCACTTTTCCCACAAGGGTGACAACGCTTTTCCGCTCGACAGGCGTATAGTTACTGCGCTCCCAACCGAGATGATCAACGCGAGCGTCGACCAGCCAGCCCATGATTCGGCCCTGATCTTTGTAGTAAAGGCTGAGCGCCGACTCGCTATTGAACGCCGAATAGCCGCCCGGCAGAAGCTTGTAGTCAGACAATCGCTTCACCGTAGGATTGAAAGTGAAGCTGAACCAAACGTGATGAGCCAGTGGACCGACTTTTCGATGGGCAGCCGGTTGTTCGAAAATTGGCAGGCGTCGAATATTCGCAGGCATCTCCTTTTCGGACCTGAGGGAAACGAGAAGCAGGTCACCATCCGCTTTCAGAACATCCAGCGCTTGCCGTACCACGCCGCGCTTGGGAAACTCCCAATCGTCTTCAAGATGGAGAATGTAAGGTGTCGTCACGAAAGCATAGGCTTTATCAATCGATCGGTGCTGGCCGATGTTATTGCCGTTCACAATAAACCTGAGAGGCTGCCCTGGATAACGAGCGGCTATTTGCTCGACCTCAACCTGGTCCGAATCTTCAATGACGATGAATTCATGAAGCGGATAGTCGTTCGAAGCAAAAAAGCTATCGAGGGTCTTCACGAGCAAGTCATGCCGACGACAACTCGTCAAAACCACAGTCAAATCCGACATACGCTTCCCCATCATCCTCACTGGCCGCGCCTTCGCGTAGGATGAGCTTCGGATACTGTCAATTGAATATTGCCAAAGGCGCTTCAAGGTAGTGGCAGAGCGCTCAATTCGAACAATCGTGCGACTCCAATCATCCAAGCGGCCTAGGATATTCGCCTTCAAACGAAAAAACCGGGCGACCGTTTCAGGCCACCCGGTTTTTCAATTGACCATGGTGAGGACATCAAGTCCCCTCACCTTGTCTGATTACTCGATGATCGAAGCAACGATACCGACGCCGCCTGCAAAGCGCGCGCGCGACTTTGCAATCTTTATCAGCGTCGGCAGCTTTCGGATCGCTGCCCCGGACCAACGATTACTCGATGATCGAGGCAACGATGCCGGCGCCGACGGTACGGCCACCTTCGCGGATCGCAAAGCGCAGCTTTT
>NZ_JALJQZ010000068.1 GCF_022968395.1 Affinirhizobium lemnae | reverse complement strand
TCAAAGCCAAAGCCGCTAAAACAACCACCAAACAGCACACAACGGCACCCTCAGCGCCCGATGCAATCGCCTTGCCCACTCCAGTTCCGTTTAGAGGCGAAAGAATCTCAATTACGCCCTTGCCCATCAACGATTAGTTGATTTAAAAACTCCACTTATTGTTTGGGGCGCAGTTGCCAACTTGGGGACGAAGAACATGACCAATCTGAAAATTGGACGCAATGCGACCACGCGAAGGCTACTGGCTGCGGTGACCTTCTATGCCGCGCTTTCGACGACTGCAGCGCAAGCGGAACAAAAGAAGGCTGAAGAGGTCGGAGTCGTGTTGCCTGAGGTGCTGGTGAAGGGTTCGACATACCAGACGGAGACAACTGACAGCTATACGACAGATCTCATCAGTGTTGGCGACAAGGATACCCGCCGCCTCCGCGAAGTACCTCAATCGACGACGGTGCTGACGCTTGAACGATTAAACGACGGAAATTACACTTCTCTGGACACAGCACTGAAAGAAACACCCGGCGTCGTGGTTCTGTCGAATGACGAGGGACGTTCGAGTCTGTATTCTCGCGGCTTCGAGTTCGACAGCTTCTATCTCAACGGCCTGCCAACCTCGCTTTCCAGTATCTACGGCACACAGCCAGATATGGTTATGGTCGATCACGTCGAAATTCTTCGTGGACCATCCGGCCTGTTTGGCGGATCCGGCGAACCGAGCGGCGCAATAAACATGCGCCTGAAGCAAGCGACGGATGTGCCTCGGGTCAGCGTAGACGCGATCTATGGATCCTACGGAAACAAGCGTATCGAAGGTGACCTGACTGGACCGCTTGTCGAAAGTGGCGCCCTTCGGGGCCGGCTTGTTGGCGCTCTGTCATCCAAGAATGGTTTCGTGGACGACACGTTCAACAAGGTAGGCGTGATTTACGGTACGCTACAGGCCGATATTGCGGAAGATACGACTGCGACGCTCTCAGTCAGCCATCAGGAACGCCGCATAAAGCCGTTCAACGGGCTCCCAACTCTCAGCGACGGAACACTGCTCGCTCTGGATCGCTCTATATTCACCGGTGCGGACTGGAACTATTTCGACAACCGCGTGGCCAACTATCTGGCAGAAATAGAGCATCGGTTTGAGGATGGCGGTCACGCCAAGCTTTCCGCACTTTACTCCCGCGCAGATGTGGACTTTCTTTATGCCTACGCTGCTGGCGCTGCCAATAGTGCCGGTATGGTGACGAGCGGCACCCGCTGGCTGGCGCGCGACTATCAGGAAGACTCGTTTACCCTTGACGCGCATATCAGCCGCCCCTTCGAGCTCTTTGGCCTCGAAAACAATATCATAGCCGGTATCGATTATCGCGGTTCCGATAATTCGCTCTCCTCTGCGACAGGCGTGATCAGCGGTGCGCAAAGCCTCTACAACTGGAATACCGGCATCGCGCGCCCGCGCATCACCTTTAGCGCACCGTCGGAAACAGAGACGAGGCAGACCGGGGTCTACGGTCAGTGGCGCATCAAACCGACAGACCAACTCACGTTGATCGGGGGCGGCCGCTTTACCTGGTTCGACAGCGAAACCGGCAGCAGCAAGGTAAGCGTAAATGGAGAATTTACGCCCTACGCAGGCATCACTTACGATCTGACGAACTGGCTCACGGCGTATGGTAGCTTTACCGAGATTTTTCAGCCTCAATCCGTCACCAATGCTGCCGGCAACATTCTGGATCCTCGCACGGGCAAGCAGTATGAAGTTGGTCTGAAAGCAGAGGTTTTCGAGAATGCAAATGCCACCCTTGCCTACTTCAATTTGACGGACAAAAAAAGGGCGGTTTCTGATCCCAGTAACCTGAGCTACTATCTGGCAAACGGAGAAGCCAAGATACAGGGTCTGGAACTAGAGGTAAGCGGGACCATTCTGGATCGCTGGGAGGCAACGGCCGCCTACACGTTCACTGACACGGAGTTCAAGAACACAAACCGTGCCGCGGGCTCTGAGTTCTACACACCCGAGCACATGGTTCAGCTCTGGACCAAATACACGTTTGATGATCGCACGCCGGCGCTTGACGGCTTCTTCATCGGCGGCGGGGTGAAGATGTTCAGCTCGTTCAAGAACGTTTCGCGGACTGCGGCCGGAGGAGCGACGAGCATTGAGGCGCCCGGCTATGCTGTCTTCGATCTTCAGGCGGGCTACAAGTTCAACGAACATGTCACCGCAAGCCTGACGGTCAACAACGTGTTCGACAAGACCTACTATGAGCGCGTCGGCGGCACCTCTGTCTTTAATTTCTACGGAGAACCGCGCACGGTGGTCCTGCGGGTCGGCACCACTTTCTAAGATCTCGTTGAGCTCGGCGGGGTGCCCGTCGAGCTCAACGTGCGGGTCGCGAATTCAGGCCGTTTTCTGTTGTGCAGCGGTCTCATTCCGACCGTGCTCGTCAAGAATCAGAGTGCGGGCATCATCAGGTGTCAGCGGGCGAGAGAAATGGAAGCCCTGAACATATTGAACGCCCATTTCGCGCAAGACTTCGAGTTCTGCTTCGCTCTCGACACCTTCAACGATGGCTCCGAGACCGAGTTCGCCACAGAGCGAAAGCATTGTCCGGATGATTTTCGCGCTTGCGGGTCGCTCATGCACTTCGGAAACGAAACTACCGTCGATCTTGATCTTAGAAAGCGGCAGTTTGTGAACATGGTTCAGGCTCGAATAGCCTGTCCCAAAGTCATCAAGAGAAATTCCGGCCCCCAATCGTTTCAGTAGCGTGATCGACTGAGTTGCCTGCTCGAAATCCCGGATGACGGCAGATTCGGTAATTTCGAAGTTGATGCGCTTAGCATCGAGACTGGATTGCTCCACAATTGCGATAATCTTCAAGATGCTGTCAGGGCTGGCAAGATCCAGCGGTGAAAGATTGAAGGATAGGATTACATCCTCGGGCCACGTCTTCGCCTCTTCGAGTGCCTGCCTAAGCAAAGTGCGAGTAATGAGGCTTATCCGCCCTGTATGTTCTGCAATCGGTATGAACTCGGCTGGCGAAACCCGGCCAAGCACTGGACTTCTCCACCGCGCCAGAGCCTCAAAGCCAATACAACGGGGCGCCTGAATGTTGTAGATCGGCTGGTACTCGAGTGTCAGTTCGCGATCGAGATCGCCCGCCATCAATGCCTCTTCCACCTGCTTCTGACGATCGAGCGATTGGGCTTGCGTCGCATTGAAGATCACAACGCCTGCGCGCCGATATCGCTTGGCTGTATAGAGTGCGTAATCTGCTCGCTCATAGAGATCCTGCCCATCGCGCCCCACATCCGGATAGATCGCCACACCCATTGAACCGGTTACCTGGACTGTGTTCCCGCCGACAGGCATTCTTTCGGCAATCGAGCCACAGAGCTGTTCTCCTAGACGCGTCAATCGCGCTTCGGTGCAATCTCCTGTACAGATCATGCCAAATTCATCGCCGCCTAGGCGGTAGAATGACAAATCAGTCTGCTCAAGTTCTTTAAGCCGTCTTGCAACCTCGATGAGAACCTTATCGCCTGCGGCATGACCGTACATATCATTTATCGGTTTGAAGCCATCGAGATCAATGACGCCAACGCAGATTGATTTTGCGTCCCGTTCGGCAGTTCCGAACACCTCCGTCAGCACGTTAAAGAAATTTCTCCGGTTCGGAATTTCCGTTAAGCTATCCAGATTTGCTAGCCGGAGATTTTCGTCTGAAAGCGCCTGTAACGCTTTTTGCTGCTCAAGAAGCACCAGTCGCGACTCGTTCAGCTGTCGAAAATCTCGATAATGAGTGACGACAATTGCAATCATTGCCCCCGTCACCAGCGCTACGTTCACACCGGTTGCTATGAAAGTTGACTCGCCGGTCATGAACATGGCGACCATGAATGGAATGTTGACTGTGACGGCCACGACCAGTGCGGCAGAGCGCAGGTGCATAAGACAGAAGATGACGCCGATCACAGTGATTGCCATGAAGAAGGCGACATGCGCCTTCTGATAGGGATCTCCATAAGGAAGAAGCGAGATCGACCACCAGGTACAAAACACCGCTATCGGGGCTGCCAGAATATTTGTGGAGCGGAGCTTACGATAGGCGAACTCTGGCGAAATGACCTTATTTCGATACGAAATCCATTGAATCGCCCGATGCACGCATAATATTGCGAAGACAATCGGCAACGCTACAACGATCCAGAATGGTGCGGAACCCGCATGCGTCAGAGCGAGCGAGGTCATGTTCACGAGAAGGATGAAGTAAAGCAGAGGAACCTGCTTTGATAGCGCTTCGAACTGAGATACGTTCAATACCGGATTGTGGTTTGGAACCTTCAACTCGCTGATGATTTTCAATGTATATCGACGTAGCATTCCGGCTCTTTTCGGTAAGATCGTGTGGCGCCCTTGTCTTGCAACATTTAGCATCCCTCCGTTAAGCCGCCGATAACAACTGGCGCAAAACTATGCACGTCCTGCCGCCAAAGATTGAATTTCTTGATTGTGCTTAACAGATCCTAGTATCCATGAAGAACAACTGTTTCGTCGCTCGATTGGTCTGACCTTTGTCGATTTCGTTTGAAGTTTGAGAGAATTCATCATACGTATTTGAGCTGTGGTACAATTGGGCCACCCCAGCAAGATGGAACTCGTGGCAGTGGAACTGAAGACCAGCCGAAAGGGAAGCGGCTCCCTCGTCGCAAAGGTTGAGCAAAGCTTGCGAGATGCGATACTCGCAGGCAACTATGCTCCGGGCGATCGCTTGCCGAGCGAGATTGAATTGACAGAAACTTATGGCGTTAGCCGTACAGTTGTTCGTGAGGCCGTCACCGCCCTGCGCTGTGACGGTTGGGTTGACGTGCGCCAAGGTGCAGGTATCTTCGTGCTTGATCGTTCTGCAATACCCCAGAAGTCGGAAACTCTTGATGGTGCCCGTCTAGCCTCTGATCTCGAAGTTCTAGAAGTTCGCACACCCTTAGAAATAGAGGCGGCAGGGCTTGCGGCACTGCGCAGATCCCCTGCTCAGGAGGAACTGATTTTCGATTGTCATGCGGCGGTTTTGCGCTGCATCAACGAAAACAGATCAATTCGTGAAGCAGACTTGGCGCTTCATCTTGCCATTGCCGCAGCGACCAATAATCCCCTCTTCACACAGTTTCTGGGGCAGCAAGGTCAACATGCCATCCCGCAATCAAAGGTCGTTGCAGAACATCATAATGATGAGCAGACAGCTTACAGGCGGCTCATCCACAAGGAACATGAAGCTGTCGTTCTGGCTATATCTGATGCAGATGAAAGGGCGGCACGGCTGGCAATGCAGAACCACCTTCGAGGCAGTCAGCTGAGATACCGGGACCTGTTGCGAGCTGCACGAGGCCTCGAACGCTCCTTCCCCTGACACCCGCTGTTGTGCAATTCAAAAGGAGCCGACCGAGATCACCAAGAGACCGTCCGGTTAATGAACGCGCAACGCAGCTTACGGCGGGGATTGGATTGGAGCTAGCATAGATTCAGTTCCCCAGGCCTCGAACTGGGTCAAAGCGGGAAACGGTGACGGATCGTCGGCCTTGATGAGATCATGCAGTTTCAGCCATTCGATCCGCCGTGGCTTCATGGCAAAACGTTGAGCCGATCCCGATTTTCCAAGCTCCAACTGCTCGGTTGATCCGTCGGAGAACGTCACAGAGGCCTGCTGCCACCACGCATCATGGGGAAAATCGGCTCTGAGATAGAGCTTCAATTCATCAATACTGACTTCGCGACCGAAGTCGATCGTCAGCTCGGCTCGCGGATCCTGATTGATCCCCCAGCTGGTGAATGGCCACTTGCCATGGTCCGTATTTGCCTTCTCGCCATCAATCGCGTTTCTGGCCGCAAAGGCTGCCTCTCCTCGTGTTTCGACATTTGCTGAGGCGTGCGGGTAAAGGGCATTGTTAGTAGCCGTATCGAGCGGGTTGAAAGCAAGATTCCGTCTCGTCACGATCTCTTCATGGGAGGCCTCACGCGCGAACAGCCGATGAATTTGCCCCGCAAAAGCAACGGGGGAAATTGTTCGTCCTTGCTGACCAAGGGGGAGAGGATAGGAATAGTCTCGCTCCCGCATGAAGAGAAGCGATGGAGCGATGGCTGCGTCGAAGGCAAGGAGCAGATAACCGGGCTCTGAAACGGTCAGACGAATGCAGTCGCCGACCTCATATTCACCGCGATAGACGAGATTAAGTTCACCGTCCGATCCTGCTTCCGCTTTGGAACGGCCATTGATATCCATGATCGCGAGTGTGATGTGCATGTCGTTTTCCTCAGACGATACGGATAGTCAGTTCCGCCCCGACCACCGGCACGAGTGTTCGATACAGGCGGGCGGGCCACGCCTTTATCAGTCGCGCATCCTCGATCTCGATTTCTTCGACGGTCGGCATTTCGCCGCCCGAGATCTCCAATGTCGCAAGGCCAGGCAGGGTTACGAGGCCACGCCTCACGAGAGGCCGCTGCTCCGTCATCAACGACAGAACCTGCGTCCGATCGCATTCGTAGTAGTCAGCGAGTTCTATAAACCTGCCCTTGAACAGGCTTACACGGCGGGTGAAACGGCCTAACTGGGCCTCGGTTGGATACGCTTCGGCAAGTTCCATTGTGAGACTTGCCTGGTCAGGGCCCAACACCGCCTCAACCTGTTTTGCCGCGAAGGTCTCTCCATCCTGCTGCATCACGTCACCGAAGGTCGGCAGGTTGTGAAAGGCGGACTGCATGGTCCAGATCTCGTAACGGCGGGAGGAGAATGTCTTAGCCGTATAGATCTCGACGCCGACATCGATCAAAAGCGGCCGACCATTCTTGTAAATCGTAAAGCTGCCAACATCGTTGTGGTTATGGCTTTCGCCGTTGCTACCTGCCTTTGCAGCAAGACAATAGCTGCCATCTCGCGCAATCATCAGGCCAATGCCGGGGAAGAAGACGTCTTGGTGCACGACAGTTACCGAGGGCGTACGCAGGATCTCACTGTGAGTCTCCGCCGCCTGAAGCCGGTACCAGAGGTTCCATTCCTGGGGCATCAGGCGGTCTGGATCGCGCCGATAATCAGCGGCCGCAAAGGAACACAAAGCCCTGGAGCCAACAGCCTTGCCAAACAGATACTCGCGCGCGCCGCAGGGCGGCACCACTGCCGACGAGTCTGCAAAGTTGATGTAGTAGTTCTCCGAAACATGCATGTGGCGGATGAACTCCGCCATGTTTTGGATCTTCGGCTCTGACCACAGCGCGCCGATGAAACCATCGCCGACCTGCTGCAGGATTTGCATCGCACCGAACATGCACAAAGCAGCATGACGATAGTAGACGACACCCTCCTCACAGGCCCCGTCATCCGCATAATCCTTCACGAAGGCGTCGAGGCTGCCGAGTGCCTTCAGCGCAACCGAACGTCGAATGCGTTGGTCGGTCGGCAGCAGAAAGGCGGACAGGAGAACATTCTGCGTTATCCAGGCAGTCCAGTTGTTCATCCGCTCTTCGCCATGCCCCATCCACCAGAAGTGCTCTGACAGGTAAGGCGTGAGAATACGACGACCGACTTCCTCTTCGATCCTCAGACCGATTGCCGGGTCGACGGCGTCCAGTTGCTGTTGCAGAAGATGCCGAACGACACACAGGTTAGCAGCGGTCTCGGCTGCGAAGAGATCAATGATGGGACGGTCTGCGCGAGGCAAAGGCAGCCTTGCTCCACCGCGCACATAGGCGTTGTGTGCTGGCAATTGCCAGCCGCTCTCTTCACAGAGGAGGAAGATGCCATCGATGATCTGGTCCAGATATCGCCCGGACCCCGCCGCCCATTCTGCCAGTACAAGATCATTCAGCTTGAGGCGGCGGCCAAAATAGCGATCTTCAAAGCGCGCACGGTTGCCGCTCGAGACATAGTCTCGGTAGTGGCTGGCCAGCAGTTCCGGCCAAGGCTTCGTCAATGCGGCGTCTCCCGCTACTTCCAAAACCTTACGGACCTCTGGATCAATCTCTTCGATCCCGCTCAGTGACAGATGCGGGGAAAAGTCTGCCAGATACTCCGGCAGCCGACTGCCAAATGCACTGAACATGCTCACGCGCGCTTGATCTCCTTGCTACTGATCACGTCCCTATCATACCTATTTCCGCTCATCTAGCAAATTTGTCTGATGTTATGTAAAGTTGTTTGACCAATGCAACGAGTATGCTATGCAGAGGCCGGGAAGTTGATGGAAGTTGGGAGGAGTGCTGGTGGCAAGTTTGGATCCAGCAATGTCTGGCGATGCGGCAAAGCCCGTCAGGGTCCGCAGAAAGGTCCGCGTCGTGTCTCGGCGTCGCCGTCGCGTTGAGAATGCTCTCGTCGCCTATTCCTTCATTGCACCAAACTTTCTGGGTTTTGCGGTCTTTACACTTGGCCCCATCCTTTTCGCATTTGCGCTGGCGTTCATGCACTGGGACGGCTCAAACCCGATCAAGTTCGCCGGCCTGGATAATTTCTGGCGACTGTTCGAAGACCGTGCGTTCATCGCAGCTTTCTGGAACACGGTCGTTTACACCGTCGTTTCCGTCCCGCTCACCCTCGCCTGCGCACTGGGTCTCGCAATGTTGCTGAACCAGAAGATCGTCGGCCGGGATTTCTTTCGAACTGCGATGTTCTTTCCCTATGTCGCATCCTTGGTCGCCGTTGCAGTCGTCTGGAACATGATCTTCAATCCGGAAATGGGTCCGGTGAACATGCTTCTCTATAGCTTGGGGCTGGATCCGAAGGACATGCCGGGCTGGGCCGCTGACCGCCACTGGGCCATGGTCACGGTCATCCTTTTCGGCGTCTGGAAGAGCATGGGCTATTACATGGTCATCTACCTGGCCGGGCTTCAGGGCATCAATTCCGAGCTTTACGAGGCAGCGGGGCTGGACGGCGCGAATGCCTGGCAGAAGTTCCGGCACGTCACATTGCCGCAACTGGCGCCGACCACCTTCTTCGTCACGGTGATGCTCACCATTCAGTCCTTCAAGGTGTTCGATCAGGTTTACATGATCACGCAGGGCGGCCCCGGTACATCAACCCTCGTTCTCGTCTATCACATCTACAACGAAGCCTTCATTTCCTGGGATCTCGGCTATTCCAGCATGATTGCGCTCGTCCTGTTCTTCTTGGTGCTGGCGGTAACCGTCATCCAGTTTCGCCGCCAGAAGGAGGATTGAGCCATGCGCAAGACAAAACGCCGGATCGATTTCTCGCGTATCGCCGTCTACGTCACGATCATCGCCATCACGGTCATCATGCTGCTGCCCTTTGCATGGATGCTGTCCGCGTCCCTGAAGCTCAGCCGTGACGTCTTCGTGTTTCCGATCGAGTGGATCCCCTCGCAACCGCGCTGGGAGAACTACACGGAAATCTGGACGAAGATCCCGCTTGCGCTCTTCATTTATAACACATCGAAGCTGACGATCATCGTCACGTTGCTGCAATTGCTGACATCCAGTTTTGCCGCCTATGCCTTTGCGAAACTGCGCTTTCCCTACAAGAATACGCTGTTTCTCGGCTACATTGCGACGATTGCGATGCCATGGCAGGTCTATATGGTGCCGCAGTTCCTGCTGATGCGCGAGTTTGGTCTGAACAACACGCATCTGGCGCTCATCTGCCTGCAGGCCTTCACCGCCTTCGGCGTATTCCTGATGCGACAGTTCTATATGTCTATCCCGGATGAACTCTGCGAAGCGGCTCGTATCGACGGCATGAACGAATACCAGATCTGGGCAAAGATCATGCTGCCGCTTTCCAAGCCCGCGCTTTCCACCCTGACGATCTTTACGTTCGTCACGACGTGGAACGACTTCCTCGGACCGATGATCTACCTCACCAAGACTGAACTGAAGACAATCCAGATCGGTCTGCGCATGTTCATTTCGCAGTATTCTGCCGAGTACGGATTGATCATGGCCGCATCAGTTGTGGCCCTCATTCCGGTGCTCATTGTCTTCCTGTCGCTGCAGCGCTTCTTCGTCGAAGGCGTGGCTTCGTCAGGTCTGAAAGGGTAATGTCCATGAACGCTCTCGCAACCGGCTCGCCTGCCCCGATCAAAGACGAGGAAGTCAAGGCGGCACTCGATATTGCCGTCGCGCAGGTTCGCCGCAATCTGCCGCAGTTTACCTATCAGGCGCAGAACCACTCCAGTGTTGGCAACATCTATCCGGCTGTTGCAAACGACCAGTGGACCGCTGGTTTCTGGCCGGGCGAAATCTGGCTAGCCTTTGAACATACAGGCGACAAGCTGTTCCAACATGCGGCGCAGATCCAGGTGCAGAGCTTCCTGCACCGCATCGAGAACCGGATCGAAACCGACCATCACGACATGGGGTTTCTGTATTCACCATCCTGCATTGCCGCTTGGAAACTGGTAGGAGACGAGGACGGGCGCAGAGCCGCACTGATGGCCGCAGACCAATTGCTGGAGCGCTATCAACCGGTCGGCCAGTTCATCCAGGCCTGGGGCAGAAAAGGCAATCCAAACGAATATCGCTACATTATCGATTGCCTGTTGAACCTGCCGCTTCTCTATTGGGCAAGTCAGCAGACGGGCGATCCGAAATATCGCGACATTGCGCTGCGGCATGCGAGAACGACACTTGCGAATTCGGTCAGAGCGGACGATTCCACCTATCACACCTTCTACATGGATCCAGAATCGGGAAAGCCCGTGCGCGGTGCCACCAAGCAAGGCTATAGCGACAATAGTTTCTGGGCGCGCGGGCAAGCCTGGGGCATTGCCGGAATGGCCCTCTCCTGCCGCTATGAGCCCATTGCGGAATACAGGGAAGCGTTCGAACGTCTGCTGACATTCTATCTGAAGCGTCTGCCGGTCGATATGGTGCCCTATTGGGATCTGATCTTCACGGATGGAGATCAGGAACCACGCGATAGCTCATCGGCATCCATTGTTGCCTGCGGGCTTCTGGAAATGGCTGAACTTGTCGATGCAGACGATGCTGCTCGCTACCGCGATCTCGCACGGCGGATGATGAAGAGCCTGGTTGATCACTACGCGGTCAAGGATCCGTCTCAGTCCAATGGGCTCGTCCTCCACGGCACTTATTCAAAAAAGACCCCGCACAATACCTGCCGTGGCGAAGGCGTCGATGAGTGCGTGTCCTGGGGCGATTATTATTTCATGGAAGCGTTGACGCGTCTTTCGCGCAACTGGTCTTCCTACTGGTGAGGGCCGACGGGCAGATGGCAAGCATTTCTTTGAAGAAACTGAACAAGACCTTTGGCGCGCTGACAGTCGTACATGACATCGATCTGGAGATCGCCGACAAGGAGTTCATCATTCTGGTCGGCCCTTCGGGATGCGGCAAGTCGACCACTCTGCGCATGATCGCAGGGCTGGAGGAAATCTCGGGTGGCGAACTCATCATCGGCGATGACCTGATGAATGATGTGCCCTCCAAGGATCGCGACATTGCGATGGTCTTTCAGAACTATGCGCTCTATCCGCATATGACTGTCTACAAGAACATGGCATTTGGGCTCGAACTCAGGAAGGCTCCCAAGGACGAGATCGACCGCAAGGTGCAGGAGGCGGCCAAGATCCTGGATATCACCCATCTTCTGAACCGGAAGCCGAAGGCCCTGTCGGGCGGCCAGCGCCAGCGTGTGGCATTGGGCCGTGCCATGGTGCGCAATCCGGAGGTCTTCCTGCTGGATGAGCCGCTCTCCAACCTCGATGCGAAGCTTCGCGGCACGATGCGCGCCGAAATCAGCAAGCTGCATAAGCGACTGAATGCCACGTTCATTTACGTCACTCACGATCAGGTCGAGGCCATGACCATGGCCGACCGCATCGTGGTGATGAAGGATGGTCATATCCAGCAGATGGATACGCCGCAAAACCTCTATGACCGGCCAATCAACATGTTCGTGGCAGGCTTCATCGGCGCACCGCAGATGAACATGCTGCCAAGTACCATCCGAAAGGATGGAGAGCGGCTGGTCGCGGTTTTCGACGATCATGTCCTGCCACTTCCAGTAAGCTTCGATCGGGCGCGGATCGAACCCTACGTTGGCAAAGAGATCATTCTGGGAATTCGACCGGAAAACTTCCACGAACTTGCGCCGGGCGATATCGATCCGGCCAATACTGCCCCCTTCTCGGCAACCGTCGAACTGGCGGAACCCATGGGCTCGGAGGTGCATCTCAATCTCATCGCCGGCGGGCAGAACATGATCGCGCGCGTGTCGCCGCGTTTTAGAGCGCGATTGGGCGAAGAAGTCCGGCTGACCGCCGATATGACCAATGCGCAGCTTTTCGACCCGCAGACTCAGGTTTCGATCCTGTACTAGGAGCAGATAACACCATGGCCGTTCAATGGCTGCAAAACTACTGGACGAAGGAAGGTGCGGGCATCCCGAAAGATGCGCCGAAACGCACCGGCCTCGCCCTGTTTGCAGAAATTCTCGGCCGCGAGTGGTGGGAGATGGTGAAGCTCAACATCCTGTTCCTGCTGACATCCCTTCTAGTGGTCACGATCCCGGCGGCAATCTTTGCGATGGCGAGTGTTTCCCGTGCCTTCGTCGAAGACCGGAACGTTTATCTTTTGCGGGACTATCTGGATGCGCTGAGAGCTTATTGGTTGAAAGCGTCAGTCTGGGCTATCGTCACAAGCGCAGTGATAGGCCTTTGTGCTTATGCGGCCCGGACTTACGCATCCTATGCGGCAACGGATCTCGCCTATGCGGCGCCTTTGACGGTTAGCCTGTTCGTTACACTGTTCGTGGCGATGGTGGCCTGTCAGTTCATCGTGATTTCCGTCATCGAGCGCTGCTCTGTCTTGTCTACGATCCGTCTCTCGGCGCTTGCCATTCTGCTCAAGCCGCTGCCGCTTGTCGGCGCGCTTCTGTTCGTCGGCGCACTTTGGCTCGCCCACATCCTGCTTTACCCGGTCTCGGTCTTCATGCCTGCGGCCTTAAATTTTTCGCTCGGAATGTTCGCCATCGTCTTTGGCGCACATGGAGCCGCAATCCACGTGCTTGCCCTGTCGAAGGACAGGACCGGTTCATGAAATACAGGTGTTGCAGAAGCAACGCCTGAACCAGACACGATCAGGGAAGGAGATCAGAATGGTTCTGGAACAGTTGGGGAGAACATTGAAGCTTGCGGCCACCGGCCTGGGGCTTGCAACGCTTTTGGCAGGCACGGCGCTTGCGCAATCCGCACCAGTGACGTTGAAATGGGCGCTGTGGGACTGGGACAAGGTGGCCTATTACAAACCATTGATCGAGGCGTTCCAGCAGAAGAACCCGAACATCAAGGTAGAGCCGGTCGATCTCGGCTCCCAAGACTATCCGCAGATGGTGTCGACACAGTTGACCGGGGGTTCCAAGGACCTCGACATCGTGACCATCAAGGATGTGCCCGGCTACGCCAACCTCGTTCGGGCCAATACTATCACGGATCTCAGCGCCTTCATCAAGGATGAGAAGATTGATCCCGCACCGTTCGGTGGCTTGCTGCAGGAATTGACGGTCGACGGGAAGATCTATTCCATCCCGTTCCGCTCGGATTTCTGGATCGTCTACTACAACAAGGATATTTTCGATAAAGCAGGCGTTCCCTATCCGACCAATGACTGGACCTGGAAGCAGTTTGACGAGACAGCTGTGAAGCTTACCGGCGGCATGGGCGTCAACAAGACCTATGGCGCGCTTCTGCACACTTGGCGTTCGACGGTACAGCTTCCGGGCATTCAGGATGGAAAGCACACCGTAACCGGCGGTGAATACGAGTTCCTGAAGCCTTGGTACGAGCGCGCGCTGGCACTTCAGAAGGCTGGAGCCGTACCGTCCTATGCGCAGTTGAAAACCTCCAACACGCATTATTCGGCTCTGTTCTTCAACGGCACAGTCGGCATGCTGCCCATGGGCACCTGGTTCATCGGCACCCAGATTGCCAAGGTGAAGTCCGGTGAGTCCAAGGCCAAGAACTGGGGTATCGTCAAGTTCCCGCATCCGGAAGGCGTTGCAGCCGGCACCACGGCTGCTCAGATCTCGGGCCTCTCCGTCAACAAGAACTCGGATCACCAGAAGGAGGCTCTGGCCTTCATCAAGTTCGTCACCGGAGCGGAAGGCTCTGCGATCGTGGCATCGACCGGCACTCTGCCTGCCATGCGCACCGGCGACGTAGCTGCCAAGATCACGTCGCTTCCCGGCTTCCCGCAGGACCAGAACAGCAAGGATGCGCTGCAGTCCGGCAAGTCCTACCTCGAAATGGCCGTCAACCCGAATGCCGCCAAAATCGAAGTCGTTCTGAACCGCGCCCATGATGCAATCATGACCGACAACATGTCGATTGCCGACGGCATCAAGGAAATGAACGAAGGCGTAAAGGCCATCAAGTAAGGCCCGATCAAACCCAGCCGCGGAGCAGTTCTCCGCGGCTGGTGAAACAATCGCAGACTGGAATTCTCACCGTGCCTCATCCCCTGCTTCGCGCCAATCCGCTCCATGGCAATCCCCTTCAAACCCGCCAGCATGTCGCGAAGGCGCTGATCGACCTTTTCGAGCCGCTCTTGCCCTACTTCTCGGAAGGCGGCGCGCGCGTCACCTTAAGTGCAGCAGGCGCCATCTTCGATCACCCGGCGGCAGATCTGGAAGGCTTTGCGCGCCCGCTTTGGGGCATCGTGCCCTTTGCGGCAGGTGGAGGGGAATTTGCGTACTGGGATCTCTATCGACGCGGCCTCGTCAACGGCATGGACCCAGATCACCCCGAATATTGGGGCGACGTATCCGACCGGAACCAGCGGCTTGTTGAACTCGCCGCAATCGGGTTCGGGCTGGCGCTCGTGCCGCACCATCTCTGGAACCCTCTGGACAAGCGTGGCAAGGACATCGTGTCCAGTTACCTCCTTAAAGCGCGGGAACGAGACTATGTCGACAACAACTGGAAATTCTTCCGTGTGCTCGTCGATCTTGGCCTGGAGAAAATTGGCATCGATTTCGACAAAACGAAAACCGAAGCCTATCTGGAAGAGTTGGAAGCCTTCGACATCGGGGATGGCTGGTATCGGGATGGGCCTGTCCGCCGTGTCGACCACTACATTCCCTTTGCCATGCATTATTATGGGCTGATCTACGCCGTTCTTGCCAACGGAGATGATCAGCGAAATGCGAGGATCATCGCCCGCGCAGAGCGCTTCACACAGGATATTCGACACTGGTTCGGACCGGATGGTTCCGCGCTCGCATTCGGTCGCAGCCAGACCTATCGTTTCGCGCAAGGCGGCTTCTGGGGCGCGCTTGCCTTTGCCAATATCGAAGCCCTGCCCTGGGGCCAGATCAAAGGCTATTACCTCCGCCACCTTCGCTGGTGGTCGGAACTTCCGATCGCAGATCGCGATGGCATTCTGTCCGTCGGCTACGGCTATCCCAATCTTCTGATGAGCGAGAGCTACAACTCCGCCTGCTCGCCCTACTGGGCACTCAAGTTCTTCCTGCCTCTGGCTCTGCCGGCTAGTCATCCCTTCTGGGCCGCGACCGAAGAGGAAGCCCCAGCTTGCGACGATGTCGTAGCTCTGGAAAAGCCTGGCATGGTGGCCATGCATCAACCGGACAATACCGTGGTTCTGGCAACCGGCCAGGAGCATGACAAGATGCGCGGCTCGAACGAGAAATATTCGAAATTCGCCTATTCCACCCGCTACGGTTTCAACATCGAAGCCAACGACAGGCACTTCGATGCGGCGAGCTTCGACAACATGCTTGGCCTATCCGACGACGGCGTGCATTTGCGCATGCGGGAAACTCTTGAAGACGCGCTGATCGCTGATGATGTTCTCTATTCGCGCTGGAATCCATGGAGCGATGTCGAGGTCGAGACCTGGCTCATTCCGCGCAACCCGTGGCATCTGCGCGTGCACCGCCTGACCACGCCACGCAATCTCTTTACGGCGGAGGGTGGCTTCCCGATTAAGCGTGCCGATTTCAATCGCGATACGATGACCGAGACGGAAACCTCAGCCATCTGGTATGGCCAGACCGATACAAGCCTGATCGTCGATTGCGGTTCGTCCATCAAGCGGGCGGGCAAGGCACAACTGGCCATTGCCAATACCAATCTGATCTGGGCGCGCACACTGGTGCCGCAACTACGTGCAAGTGTCCCGGCGGGCACCTCCATTCTTGCCTCGGCAATCGTAGCTTTGCCCAATCACGCCTGGAAGGCAGACTATCTGACCAATCCGCCACCAATGCCGAGCATTGAGCAGTTGGAACAACTGGTTAGAAACAAAGGCCGGAAGATCGCGGCCTTCGATCTCTGATCAGCTAGAGTCTGTCAGCGCTACTCGGAATCGCGGCGGGGTTCCATTGATTTGGTTTTTGTGATTCAAGATCATTGCTG
>NZ_JALJQZ010000067.1 GCF_022968395.1 Affinirhizobium lemnae | reverse complement strand
GTTCAGCCCCCAGGAGTGCTCCAACTACTTCAGACATGCAGGTTATGGTTCAATTTAAAACTGACAGACTCTAATCGCTTTCAAATGCCTTCGGCGCTGAAGGCGCTGATGCGTTTGAGATCCTCGAACACATTCCGGTTGCCAGCCCAGATTTCTCCCGGAAACGACAAGTCGCCGGCGAACTCCGCAAGCCCGCCTGCTTCGCGGATGAGCACTATACCGGCCATGCAGTCCCAGCAGAACAGCGTTGGGTCGTAGTACCCGGCCAGCCGGTTTGCTGCGACGTAGGCAAGCATGAGAGCGCCCGAGCCGACGCGGAAAATCACACCACCTTCCTGGTACAGCCTCGTCACAAACGCGCCAACCTGTCGCGGTTCAGCACGTTCAGTTCCGCCAAAACCTACCGTCGTCGAACGGATCGTCCAATCCTGATTGATGGAGAGAGGTTTACCGTTGAGGGTCGCTCCCTTGCCTCTTTGCGCGACATAGATGTCATGGAACATCGGCGCGGAAACGACACCAATCGCCGGTTCCCCCTCATGTAGGACCGCGATGGATACGGTCCAGTTCGGCTGGCCAACCAGATAGGCCATGGTCCCATCAATCGGATCAATGACCCAAAGGAAGCCGGAACTTCCGCTTGTCGAGCCTTTTTCTTCTCCCACAATACCGTCCGCAGGAAAGTGCTGCCGGATGGTATCACGGATAAAGGCCTCCGTCGCTTCGTCAGCGGCGCTGACGATATCTTGGGATGATGCCTTCTCCCTCCAACCAAGCTTCTCTGGATAGTCCAAGAAGGAGCGCGCCTTATCGCCTGCCAAGCGAGCGATTTGCTCGGCGAGCGCACAGCGTGCTGCTACTCCCACGGAATTTCTGTGCTGATGGTTCATAGCTCCCTCCCTCGTCGAGTGTAAATGAACCATAAATTGCTGATCTATGCTATTGCAAATTTAAAAATACAGATGTATCGATAGTGCGTCCTGCTGAGAGGAAGGCAGTTCTAATCAACTGATAACGTTAAGGAAACGCAGGTTCTGCGTATTGCGAAGCTATGTTTTTCCTACGTCAGGGGATTGAGAACGAATGAGTTTGTTTGGATCGCGGAGAGGGTACCGCCGCTCTCAGTTGCAGATGCTTTATTGCTAAACATCAAAAAGGGCTGCCGGGGAGGCTGCCTGCACCGTAGGAGGAGTAGAATGAAACGTTTGTTGAAAATCTGCGCAAGTGTGCTGGCTTTGGCTGCGGCTACTGCGAGTGTGCCGCTTTCTGCCCACGCTGATTGGCTGGAAGATGCGGCAAAGCCACTGAAGGGAACGGAAATCAGCGGTATATTCCTAGATCGTCCAGGCTACCGTGCCATTATCAAGCTGTTGCCGGAGTTCGAGAAGAAAACAGGCATCAAAGTAAAGTACGAAATCGTACCTTATGAGAATACACGCGAAAAGACGGTCCTCAACTTCACTTCTCAGGGCGATCTGACCATGGCTCTGGTCGATTTGGTCTGGATCGGCGAGTTTGCCGAAAATGGGTGGATTGATCCAATCGACAATTTCACCAAAGACAAGTCGATCACGGACCCGAACCTAAAGCTCGATGGCTTTTTCCCTCTTCTATTGAATGCGTTCGGCTCCTGGGGCGGTAAGACCTATGGTCTGCCCTTCGACAACTATTCGGGTCTTCTATTTTATAATTCGTGCAAGCTTAAAGACGCTGGCTTCGACAAGCCCCCGGCAACCTGGGACGAGTTGATGAAAGTTTACGCGCCCAAACTCACGGATCCCAGTAAGAACCAGTATGCCTTCGCGCTGCAGTCACTGCGCGGAGAAACCCAGTCAGCAGACAGTTTTATGCGTTTCCTGTGGCCGTTCGGTGGCTCGCTACTCGACAAGCAGTTCAAGTCGAACCTGATGAGCAAGGAAAGTCAGACTGGTCTCAACTTCCGCCAGGAACTGATGAAGTACATGCCGCCGGGCGTGGTGAGTTTCGACCATGCGGAAGCAGTTAACGCGCTTGCGCAGGGGCAGGTCGCGATGATTACAGAATGGTCCGCCTTCTACGGCACGTTGGTCGACCCGGCCACCTCCAAGCTCGGCGATTGCCTTGCTGTTGCACCGGAACCGGCAGGCCCAGCTGGTCGCTTGCCAGCGCTTGGCGGGTTCTCGTTGGCGGTAGCTTCGCAGGCTTCCGAGGCGCAGAAGAAGGCAACCTGGCTCTTCATTCAGTGGGCAACCTCTGAAGAGATTGCAAAATCCTACGTCGAAGCGGGGGGTGTTTCTGGCCGCATGTCGATTTACAACGATCCGGCGATCAAAGCGAAATACAAGTTTGTTGAGCCGATGGTTGCGTCCTGGCAGAAAGGCGTGCCGGAATTCCGTCCACGTTTCCCGGCGTGGCCTGCCATCTCGGAAGTCGTGGCTGAATGGGGTTCCAAAATGATGCTTGGACAGGTTTCGGTTGAGGCCGGCTCCAAGGAGATCGGTACCCGCATGGAAGATATCCTGAAGAAGGAAGGCTATTACGACGGCAAGAAGAAGCTGTTGCAGTAACGCGCTCCAACACTTCCCCTCCCGGACTATGCCTATGGCAGATGGTGGTTTTGCTTGTCCATCATCTGCCACTTCATCCTTAATATGCGGAGCTGAACCATGCTTCATCTCTATCGCGAGGCGCTTGCAGAACTGGGCCAGTGCCTGTCAAAGTTTGATCCTGACGAATTCGAAATGGCTGTTCGTGAGATCGCGTCTGCTCAGCGCGTCGTTCTCTACGGAGTTGGCCGCGAAGGGCTTCAGATCAAGGGATTGGCCATGCGCCTGTTCCATCTGGGCCTGAAATCGGCTGTAGTGGGCGACATGACCACGCCACCTGTGGGAAAGGGTGATCTGCTTATCGTGTCGGCCGGCCCTGGCGATTTCTCCACCGTTTCTGCGCTGATGGGCGTGGCATCAGCGGCCGGAGCCCGCGTGTTAGTAGTAACGGCGCAACCTTTAGGTCCTGCTGCTGCCAAGGCGGACATTCTGCTGCACGTCCCGGCGCAGACCATGGCCGATGATCAAGGGACTGGCACCTCGGTTCTTCCTATGGGCTCACTTTATGAAGGTGCTCTCTATATCGCCTTCGAATTGCTTGTCCTTGCCGTGCGCGAGCGTTTGCAAGTTTCACCGGCTGCAATGCGTGCCAACCATACCAATCTGGAATGATGAAGAGCGGCCATTGCCGCCGCATCGAGAGGAAGACCTGATGCCTGGACGTGGCTCAAAACCAACCATCAGACCCAATCGCGGTTATGGCCGCTGGACTCCATTCTGGTTTCTGGCGCCTGCCGTCTTTACGCTGTTCATCATTGGCATCTATCCTACGATCTTTGCGTTTGTAACATCCTTTCGGCGCTACAACATTGCTCGACCCCGCGATGGCTTTCCTTTCATTGGACTGGAAAACTATACCTCCGTGCTGACTGACGGTACCTTCTGGGCATCGCTGTTTCTGACAGCGAAATTCTACGTCACCGTTCTACCTGTCCAGATTGCGCTCGGGCTGATGATCGCGCTGCTTTTGCACAAGACCGGTATGGGCTTCCTGAAGTCGCTTGCACGCGTCACGCTAGTGGTGCCGCTTGCGACAACTTATGCTGTCGTGGGCCTGATAGGCCGCCTCATATTCAATCGTGATTTTGGCGTGGCGAACTGGTTTCTCGACAGTCTCGGAATCGGCGGATTGGATTGGCTGGGCTCACAGGGAGGAGCGTTTGCCGCTATTGTCATCATGGACATCTGGCAATGGACGCCATTCTGCGCGCTCATATTTTTGGCTGGGTTGTCCATGGTGCCAGGCGAAATCGAAGAGGCTGCGCGCCTTGAAACCTCTTCGAAATGGGCGCTTCTAAAGCATGTGCAACTGCCATATCTGATGCCGGGGTTGACAGCGCTCCTGATCTTGCGCTCGGCAGATGTGTTGAAGCTCTTCGACATGGTGTTCGTCATGACACGCGGAGGACCGGGGTCGGCGACTGATCTTGTCTCGATCTATATTCAGCGCGTCGGCTTCCGCATCTTCGATCTCGGCACTGCCTCGGCGCAGGCTATCCTGCTTCTTATCATCACCATCCTGATCAGCCGCCTGTACATCCGCGTACTATACAAGGAGGTCAACTGATGCGTTTCTCATCCGGCAAAATCCTTCATGCCATCGGACTGACCGCCGTCATCCTGTTCACGTTGTTTCCGTTCTACTGGATGGTGTCAGCCAGCTTCAAGACCCAGGCCGATATCCTGGCATCGCCGCCCGTTTGGCTGTTTACTCCAACGCTCGATCATTACCGTGAGATCTTCGCGGACTCGAAGGTTCTGGGTGCCGTTGGTAATTCACTGATCATTGCCTCCGCGACTACCTTTCTTGCTGTGATGTTGGGGGCACCGGCTGCCTTCGCGTTGGCCCGATATGAATTTCGCGGCAAATCCGACCTCTGGTTCTGGTTCATCTCCAACCGCATGACAAGTCCTATCGTCCTGGCTCTGCCGGTATATATTCTGGCCTTGCAACTGAAGATGCTGGATACGCATCTTGTTCTGATCCTGATTTATCTCACCTTCAATCTCCCCATCGTTGTGTGGATCTGTACCGACCAATTCAAGTCCATTCCCCCGGATCTCGAACAGGCGGCACGACTTGACGGTGCCGATCAGTTCACGATTTTCCGCAAGATCTACCTCCCTCTCGGCGCGCCTGGCATTGCGGTCTCGGCCATCTTCTCGTTCATCTTTTCCTGGAACGAATTGCTCTATGCACTCGTCCTAACCCGTCGCGACGTGCAGACCGCACCTGTCGTCGCCACAAGTTTCATGTCCGGCTATGAATTGCCATGGGGCAAGATCATGGCCACCGGTACGGTCATTGTTTTGCCCGTTACCATTTTCGCCCTGATTGTCTCGCGCCACATGGTGCGCGGTCTAACGATGGGAGCCACCAAATGAGCACCGCAAACCCGCTCGGGATCAATCTCTCATTCTGTGTCAAACGTTGGGTAACGCCGGAGCTGTGGGCGCCTGTGGTGCGCAATCGTCTGGATCTGGACCTCGTCCAGTTTTCTTTCGATCTAGTGGATCCAATGTGGCCCGCATCGCTTGCGTCGCGACATGCGCGGGATGTGCGTAAAGCTGCGGATGAGCATGGCCTTACCGTGCACAGCGCTTTCATAGGTTTGGCCCACTACACCTTCAACCAGCTTCTGCATCCTGATCCGAATGTGCGCACCTATGCGGAACAATGGCTGGAACGGGCCTATTGTTTTGCGGCTGAAGCGAACATTCCCCGTGTCGGCGGGCCGTTGGGGGCCATTGCTTCTCAAATTGACGGCCACGAGTTGCCGAGCATTGGGGCCGAGGCTTATGGGGCACTTGTCGAGTGCATGTTGCGTCTCGGCGAAAAGGCGAAGGCTGCCGGTCTTTCGGAACTGTATGTCGAACCGACGCCGATGCGCCGTGAATGGCCGTGGACCATCGAGCAGGCGCGCCAGATGATGGTTGACGTGACTGATAGTGCGACACGCTGGAGCCTCTGCGTCGACTGGGGCCACGGCACCTACCAGCCGCTTTATGGTGCACGAGCCGACACAATGCAACCCTGGTTCGAAGCGCTGAATGACGTGATCTCAGCCGTCCATATCCAGCAAACGGATTACCAATTTGACCGTCATTGGGATTTCACCGAAGCAGGGAGGGTCGTTCCGCAGGAGGCTCGAACCTTGCTAGCCCGCACAGGGCTTGCGCAATCTCCAGTCTTTCTTGAAGTGTTTTACCCGTTCGAACGGGATAGCAAATCCATCCTGGATGCGCTGGAGGCATCCGTCCTGTCTCTCAAACAGGCCTTTGCCTGATCAAGGAGAAGCATGACAATGCCACCCAAGGGAAGCGATAACGGCAACACGGTCGTTGAAGATATGGACGCGCAGCAGATCCGTGCACGGGTCGCCTGGCTGTACTTTATCGGCGGTCTCACCCAGCAGGAAATTGCCGATCAGCTGGGGCTGACACGGCTTCGCGTCAACAAGACCCTGGGACAATTGCGGACAGATGGATCGGTTGTTGTCGATATACGTCTGCCCATGGCCAACTGTATCGAGCTTGAGAGCAAGCTGAAGGAGCGCTTCGGGCTGGATCAGGTATGTGTCATCCCTACGCTGCCGGACGATCTGGAAAACCAGCGGGCAGTTGGAAATGCAGCAGGTGGCCTGCTGGACAGGCTTCTAGAAGATGGCATGGGGCTTGGCGTCGGTTGGGGAAAAACCCTGACCGCAGGTCTAAAGCGCCTAACGCCTCGCCCGCTTCCCGATAGCTGGGTGACATCCGTTATGGGCGGGTTGACCCGCGGTTCCGGATCCAGCACTTTCGAGGTTGCAACAGG
Organism: Affinirhizobium lemnae; assembly: GCF_022968395.1. GTDB lineage: Bacteria > Pseudomonadota > Alphaproteobacteria > Rhizobiales > Rhizobiaceae > Neorhizobium > Neorhizobium lemnae. The sequence continues at coordinate 11,071 of NZ_JALJQZ010000067.1, read as the reverse complement.
CTATGCACGCGCCATATCCGCCGAATGCTGGTATCTGACGGCACCCCTCTATTTTCCGTCGGTGGAAAGCCGTGAGGCGCTCCTGGCTCATCACGGCATTCGTGAAACTATGCGCCGGGCACGATCGGTTGATGTGGCACTACTGTCGTGCGGGGATATGACCACGCGCTCGCTGCTTGTGCAGACGCCGACCGTTTCCGAAAATCTGGAGAGCCTCCTTGCGGCCGGTGCAGTTGGCGATCTGCTCGGCGTCTTTCTGAATGCTGAGGGAAGGCCGGTGGATCATCCCTTGAACGAACGTGTCCTTTCCCTGACGCCAGAGCAATTGAAATGCGTGAAGCATTCCATCCTCGCCTCCGGCGGCTGGTACAAGGTCGAGATCATTCGCGCCATTCTGAAGGGCGGTTATGTCAAGCATCTGGTGACAGATGAGAATTGTGCTGCCGGGCTGCTGGTGAACGAGATCCAGTAACACGACAAGAACACATAGAAATGGCTCTGCCGGACGCATTGTCCAGGCATCGATGAAGTGGGAGTAGAGTGAGCATGACTTTCCTGAAGCTGGACAAAATCAAGAAGACGTTCGGGGAACTCAGCGTCATCAAGGGCGTCGACATTACTGCTTCCAAAGGGGAGTTCGTGGTTTTCGTCGGTCCTTCCGGGTGCGGCAAATCCACACTGCTGAGGATGATCGCTGGCCTTGAGGACGTATCGTCTGGGACACTTTCCATCGATGGGAAGGAGGTTACCTATGAAGAGCCTGCCAAGCGGGAGGTTTCCATGGTCTTCCAGTCCTACGCTCTCTATCCGCATATGAGTGTCTTTGAAAACATGGCTTTCGGTTTGCGCATGGCAAAGCTCCCGGAAGATGAAATCAGGCGTCGGGTTGGGGAAGCTGCGCGTATCCTGCAGATCGAGCCTCTTTTGGAGCGCAAGCCGCGGGCTCTCTCCGGCGGCCAGCGTCAGCGCGTAGCTATCGGCCGATCGATCGTTCGCAACCCGAAGATATTCCTATTTGATGAGCCGCTCTCGAATCTTGATGCCGAACTGCGTAGCCAGATGCGTGTAGAAATTGCCAAGTTGCATCGCAATCTCGGCGCGACCATGGTGTACGTCACCCATGATCAGGTCGAAGCGATGACGCTGGCGGACCGCATCGTTGTTCTGCGCGCGGGTCTTGTGGAGCAGATCGGTTCACCGACCGAACTTTACGATCGTCCGGCAAATACGTTCGTGGCAGGCTTCATCGGGTCGCCGAAGATGAACTTTCTCGTCGCCAAGGTGACAGGAGCCGATAATGCTGGCCTGCAGCTTTCGCATCCTGCTTTCGCGAATGGGTTCCTTTCCCTTACGCATTCGTCAGCCGGAAAGGCGAAGATTGGCGATCTTCTGACTGTTGGCCTGCGTCCAGAACATCTGGACGTAGCTGCTGCCTCGCCACTCCTGAAGTTGACCGCAGATTTTGCAGAGAACCTCGGGGGCTCAACCCAGATTTATACCCGAGCGGGTGAAGATACGATCATAATCCTGGCGAATGGACGACCGGACCTGAAGCCGGGTGCTCAAATCACTGCTGGGATCGACCCGCGCCACATCTATCTCTTTACGTCGGATGGGTTGGCGCTCTGATTGTGATACGGTTTTGGATACGAAACCGGCTCCTATTTTTGCAGGAACTATTCTGATTTCGGGAAGTAAAGACATGAAAGCTCTTGTACTGGAACGCAAAGGCGATCTAGCGATCCGTGATATCGATCTGCCGCGAGAAGTCGGCCCCGGCCATGTAAAGATCGCAATCCATACGGTCGGCGTCTGCGGCAGCGACGTGCACTATTATACCCATGGCGCTATTGGTTCCTTCGTCGTTCGAGATCCAATGGTCTTGGGCCATGAGGCGGCTGGAACGGTGATCGAAGTAGGCTCTCAGGTGAAAAACTTGAAGATTGGAGACCGTGTATGCATGGAGCCGGGTGTGCCAGACATGCAATCCCGGGCCTCCAAGTTGGGCATTTACAATGTAGATCCGGATGTGCGCTTCTGGGCAACGCCGCCTGTCCATGGCGTTCTGACGGCGGAGGTAGTTCATCCGGCGGCCTTTACCTACAAGCTTCCGGAGAATGTATCTTTCGCAGAAGGAGCCATGATCGAACCCTTCGCGGTTGGAATGCAGGCGGCCACACGTGGACGGATTACGCCCGGTGATGTAGCTGTCGTCATCGGCTGCGGGCCGATCGGTATCATGACGGCGATTGCGGCACTCGCGGGTGGATGCTCGCGTGCCATCATCGCTGATCTGAGTGCACCGAAGCTTGCCATTGCCGGACAATACGCAGGTGTCACACCCGTCAACATTACAGAGATTGCATTGAAGGACGTTGTCATGGATGCCACGGGGGGGTGGGGCGCAGACATCGTTTTCGAGGCAAGCGGCAGCCCTCGAGCTTACGAGGGTATATTCGATCTCATGCGTCCCGGCGGTGCACTTGTGCTCGTAGGCTTACCGATTGAACCGGTGACCTTCGATGTGCCTGCTTCGATCTTCAAGGAAGCGCGCATCGAAACGGTGTTTCGATATGCCAACAATTTCGACCGTGCGCTCAACCTGATTGCATCCGGCAAGGTCGATTTGAAGCCGTTGATTACCGATACATATTCATTTTCAGAGAGCATAGCTGCATTCGAAAGGGCGGCAAAAGGTTTGGCTGAAGATGTAAAACTGCAAATACGGCTCGCGGACTGAGCGCGCAGTTTCATGGCAGTATTTTGTGATTGCTATATTTGAGCGTGGTAGCACGGCAGCATGAACAAAGATCGCTGTAGGGTCGTTTTGTAAGCGATGACTTCAATCTATAGATGCTAAAGCATACTATTCCGGCGTATATTAGGAAGCGTTTACGTTTCTGAAAGGACATAGTGTCATTAGTTTAGTGATATATCAAACTGGCGGAAGATCCCATGAAACGACCTTCACTTCGCATGGCTCTGATCGGAATGCTTGGCTTTATTGCCATTGCGGTAGCAGCTCTTTCCTTCACGAGCATTTCAAGCATTGCCTCCATGCGGTCTGAAACCGCTGATATTGGTGATTATTGGATGGAGCGCCTTCTCACCGCTCGCGACATAAAGGGTGAGTTTGCGAACGTCCGTCTTGCGCTGGCTCGACATGCTATGGTGACTGACAAGGCTGGATTTGATGCAGAACAGAAGTCACTAAATGGCTATGAGGCGGCACTTCGTGATGCAATAGCACGCTATGAGGCAAAGGTTAGGACTGAACATGGAAGTAAGCTTATCAATGATCTCAAGCCACTGATTGCCGAATACAATCGCGCAGCCAAGAGCTTCTCTGATCATATTGCCGCTGGGGATGTTCCTACGGCTATCGAATATTTCAATATCGAAATGAAGCCACGCGCTGATGCGGTCAATGCGAAGATCACCGAGTTGGTCAACGCTATCATCTCGAACTCCAAAACCGTAGTCACCAACGCCGAGGCCGATGCCAGCACCGCCTTCAACATGGTCTTGTCATTCGCCATCGCAACCCTACTGATCTGCCTTGCAGGTATGTATCTTGCCATTGCGGGCATTGCTAGACCGATCAACGCTATCACGGACGCCATGCGCCGTCTGGCAGGTGGTGATGATCAGAGCGCAATTCCGTTCGAGGGCCGCTCTGACGAGGTCGGAGCCATGGCTTCTGCTGTTGAGATCTTCAGGCAGAATTCGTTGTCCAACAAGCGTCTCGAACAAGAAGCACTGGCCAATCGATCGGAGGCTGAGAAGCAACGCGAGGCGGAACAAGAGCGCACCGCCCGTGAAGCCGAACAGTTGCGTGTTGCGAGCTCGGCACTCGGTGCTGGTTTAAAGCAACTCGCTGGTGGCGACCTTGCCTGCCGCATTCAGACTCAGTTTGCACCTGAATACGAGCCGCTCCGCCAGGATTTCAATGCCACCGTCGAACAACTCAGCCAGACAGTTAACGCGGTTATCAATGCGGTTGGCAACATGGATTCCGGGACACGGGAAATCGCATCCGGTGCGCATGATCTGTCCAAATGGACAGAGCAGCAGGCAGCAGCCCTTGAAGAAACGGCCGCTGCGCTCGATCAAATCACGGCCAACGTATCCAGCTCTTCGAAAATGACAGAGGAAGCAAGATCGGTGGCTCAGGCTGCGACGCATAGTGCTACACAGTCAGCTCATGTCGTTGCGCATGCTGAAGAAGCAATGCAACGAATCGAAAGCAGTTCGCAGCAGATCTCCAACATCATCGGCGTCATTGACGAGATTGCATTCCAGACGAACCTGCTGGCACTCAACGCAGGTGTTGAGGCGGCACGCGCTGGAGAGGCCGGGAAGGGGTTCGCGGTGGTCGCGCAGGAAGTTCGTGAACTTGCCCAGCGTTCAGCGCAGGCTGCCAAGGAAATCAAGGGCCTCATCCAGAACTCGACAGGCGAAGTTGAAAGCGGCGTGAAGCTTGTGCGCGAGACGGGCGAAGCGCTCAAAACGATCGGGGATCACATCACACGGATCAATAGCTACATGGAATCTATTGCGACTTCGTCGCGCGAACAATCCACAGGACTGACCGAGGTCAATGTTGCGGTCAATCAGATGGATCAAACGACCCAGCAGAATGCAGCCATGGTCGAGCAATCAACGGCCGCAGCCGCATCCCTTTCGCAAGAAGCAGGTAAATTGCGGGAACTTGTCTCCATGTTCCAATTGGACGCCTCTGCCGTCTCGCACGCCTCTGCCTTACGACAGGTCGCTCAGACAATGGCTCTGCCCGCACAGGCAGGAGCACGGGCAGGGCGCGCCCGCGCAATCCCTCAGAGTCATGGGAATCTGGCACACAAAGCTGATGACTGGCAGGAGTTCTGAAGCTTGGGCGTGAGGCAGAGTTTGAAAGCTACCCGGTTTGCTTCAGTTCGTCTTTCGGATCTCTGCCTTCAAAGTCCTCGTACCACTTCATGCGCAACGGCCACCCATTGCTAGACAAGGATTGAACCGCAGTTCAGATTGTGTGGAACCGCCATTGCCTTGATTGCGTATGACAGGATGTATCAACTGAGCCGATCCGTCCGGTGTCGAGCTCCTGATCATGTTCCTTGCGCGCCACGCGAGAAACGTTTTAACTGCGATCAGGTTGGGATCGTTTCGCCTCGCGCAAGCATTGGCAGACTTCGTATAAATAGGGTGCGGGTAGGGGCGATGGCGGGTTCCAGGATCTGCCGGGCGATGCGCTCCATCTGTGAGGCCAGCTCTGGGACACCAGCAAGTTCAACGAATGTCCCCCTTGCCAAGGCACCAGCAATGAAAAGGTCGTTGACCGGATACCCGTCGCGTGCAACTGCCCGGCTTCGTGCATCACAAGCGATACCAAATCCATAGATATCCGTTTTGATGAATCCCGCATCGTAAAGCGTGCGAAGATAGCGATGGTAGTCCAGTATACCTGCGTGATCCGGCCCGATTGCAACCAACAGGTGGTCGGCCTTGATTGACACGGGAGAGGAGGCCCCTCGCGGGCTCAATTGAAGAATAACGCCTCCGCCTTGAGCCTTCACATCCCTAATCTGGGCCGCCAGGATCGTCAGCTGACCAGATGCCTGCAAGGACTGAACGATTTCGGCCGTCATTGGCGGCATTCGGTGCCGGTGAACTTCATACCAGCGCAATAGATGACGTTTAACCCGAAGCCGCTCAGAGACGGACATGGCTTGCCATAGAGAAGGCGCCTGATGCCGTAGTGCTTCGATGACGCTTTGCCACGGCAACCCATCACGTGTGACCTGATCAACGGCACCTCGGATGGCATGCAGCAGAGATGCTGCGGTACGGCAGTTTCGGAAAAAACTGTCTCCATAACCGGTGAAATCTCCATCCGGCTGTCGGCGTGGCAGTAGACCTGTTCTTGAAATCATTGTGATTGAGCCGCGATGTCCTCGGGCATGGAGCGTTTCAAGCATCTCCATGGCTGTCAGGCCGGTGCCTGCAATCACGATCCGGTCATCAGGTTTGACACCACTTAGGTCAAAATTATCCCTGATCAGATCACTTCCTCTATCCAGGGGCAGACGGGCAGGCGGATTTGATGTCGCGATGACGACCGCATCGGCTTCATAGGACTGTCCTGCGCTGTCGGATATGCACCAGTGACCGTGGTCTCGACCAATGGACATGACATTTTTTTGTACGTGAGCGATCCGGCCAGCCCTCAGTTCTGGCTGGATCTGGGCTTGCATGAAGTCCCCGAAATCACTTCTGCGCGCATAGATCATCCCACCCTGGCTCGACTGTGGATCCGCTTCCAGACGACCGGTGCTCTTCAGCCATGCATGGAAGGCTCCCGGGTTTCCTGGCACGGCCCGGATGCGGTGCGCCGCCACATTCAGGCGCGCGTTGGGGTCAGCCGTATCATAAGCGAGTCCGGTTCCGAGTGTCGAACGAGGTTCAAAGACAGTGATCGTGCCGCCTTGGCCCGATGATCGCCGGGCGAGTAGCATGGCGAGGGTAGCGCCGGTGAAACCACCGCCAACGATAGCGGTTCTTCTGCCTTCAGAAGCATGTCGCGATTGGGTTGGCAGTCTGAGTCTTAGCATCCCGCCGACCTCCTCTGGTTTGATTGGCCTCGAAAAGGCAATTCGATAGCGGAAATTTCCATAAAATTTATAGAATGGAAAATAGTCTGTCTAGAGGTCCTTGCGCTCGCCCGCTAGTCTCGAAAAAGTTACGATGGCTTGAGGATTTCGATTATGACCAAACAGTATGCTTCCCAAGAATTCGATGCCCGATCCGCACGCCCACTGGTAGATGTTCTACCTGGGGATTCGGAAAGCCTGAAGGCTGCCTTGCGCAGTCTTGCGGGTGGCGTCAGCATCATTACCACCGGGAAGGGACATTTGCGGACTGGCGCGACGGTCACTTCTGCCACTGCCCTTTCAGTTGATCCGCCTCGGATGCTGGTTGCTCTCAACCGAACGTCATCAACGTGGCCCGTGCTACAGCAGGCGGGATTTTTCGGGGTCAACATCGTCGGTCCGGAGCATGAGGCGCTTGCCAATCAGTTCGCTGGTGTCGGTGGTCTGAAGGGTCCCGATCGCTACAATGGTCATGAATGGACCTCACTGGCGACCGGGGCCGCCTTGCTGGAAGATGCAGTTGCCAGCATCGACTGCCGCATTGAAGAGGCCATTGAACGCCACAGCCATGTCATTGTGATCGGGGCGGTGCAGGGCGTGCGTCTGAAAGGCGGACGTTCGCTCGTCTATCAGAACGGTACCTATCACCACTTGGTCTGACGAAGCGAAATGGGCAAGAAAGGCAGCACGCAAGCAATGATATGTTCCGTCGGTCCCTCTGCTTGGATGAATCTTTTCTTTCCGCGCAACGGTTGGCATGTCAGCATAAGTCGTCAGTTCCTGGAGGTCATACATGCACAACGTATACCGCTTGCCTGATACACACATGAATGCCATCGAACACCCTTCTACGGAACGGGATGTCATCCTGGCAACGCGGCAATTGATAGAGCGCATTGCCTCTGGATCTTTGACAACGGCAGAATCTAGCAATGCTGCGGCCGTCATGCCCTTGCCGGGATGGATGATCCGGACGGGCCTGCTTGGCATTTCGGTTGGTGCCGAACATGGTGGCCCTGATATTGCCAATGCCGTTATCGCCGAAATGATCGCCCTTTTTGCCGGATGCGACGTAGAATTCGCGGAAAAGTTGGCTGGTCATTTTAAAGTGTTGGACGCCATTCGGGCAGCCGGTGACGCCAGGCCGGTTGGTGATTTCCTATCGCGAGCCTTGGCTGGTGATTTCTTTCTGCTGATGTCCGATCTGGATGTAGGCCCAATCCGGTTTGACAAGCCATCTCCAGGTAGATTGTCCACGTTTCCTGCATTATCGCCTGCGCGGGGAGGCTATCGTCTCTGCGCCGATTTAACCTTCCCATCCACTGCATCCTGGCTCGCCGTCCCGAGCCTTGACCCTGAAGGGCACCGTGTACTGGCGCTATTTGCAAGGCCGGAGAAGACTGCTGAAACCTCTGGAGACAAGATAGCTACCGTTGCGTCCGATGATCCTTCCGATCTTTTCATACCTTCGTCGCACGTTTTTCCAATTGCGCGGGGTGATCAGAGTCCGGCAGCGTTTGATGTAATGGGCAGCCTGCTTGATGCGGCGATTGATCTCGGAATCGCACGTACGATGTTCGACGTGCTCGGACAAGATCTTCAGCACACTGGCACCGGCGAGCAAGAATACGAAGCTATTCATGGTAGGTCGGATATCAAAACGTATGGCCGATGTGCTGCGGAACTGGATGGTGTTTCGGCGCTGATTGAGCGGGCCGGACAGCATATGGACATGGCGCAGGTGGATGATGCGGCGGGAATTCTGTTACAGGCTTCCCTCTCAGCAAATTCAGCTGCTGTTCTTGCTGCAGCGGTGCTGAACGAACTCTGCACGGTAATGAAAGTCGGGCTGTATCAAGAGGTCCTGGAACGCTCTGAAGCTAAGGTTAGGGAGCGGTCCCGGAACCGGGTTTGCGAGCAACGTCAGGAGCGGCTTGGCAAACTGCATGCATGTGGGGTCGCACCTCAACGCTGGCCATTTAGCTATTGACCCGATAGTTCGCCAATTCCCGTCCGCTACGGCGTCTCATACATGAGTAAGCGTATTTATTGCTTCCGATGTCGGCGAGTTTTTGGCGGCTAGCTCTTCCAAGCTCATATTGTCGAGAATGGTTGCAATGGCATCGCGGACGTCAGTCATTGCTGCTCTGATCTGACAGTCTTCGGGATGATCGCAGTCATCGCATGGCTCGAAGGCCGTTTTGCTGGCACATCGAATGGGAGCCAGAGGCCCATCGAGAATCCTGATTGCATGCCCTATAAAAATTTCGCGCGCCGGCTTTGACAAGGCATAACCCCCGCCAGGCCCCTTCTTCGACCGCAGCAATCCACCATTGCGAAGCTCTAGAAGGATCGTGTCGAGGAACTTTTTCGATATGTTGTTCTGCGCAGCTATGTCGGCCACAAACGCGGTTTCACCACTTTGCAGACGCGCAAGATGGATGAGGGCTTTCAGCCCGTATTTGCCCTTTTTCGTCAACATACCTAAGTGCTTTTTGCTGCGCCAAGTTGAAGGGCATATAGGACGGAAATGAGGGGCATCGCAAGCAGCTTCGCTATAAAAGGAATAGGCAATCTTTGATGCAGTCCTTCCCCTTGTGCGCCATGGACTGGTCCCCATCAGTCGAGGTCCTCGCTTTCACGATTCAGTATGCCTGTCGTGGAAGTTTGAGCCGTGCTTCGATCTCTTCGCACAAGCGCGATACCTGGCTTTTGGAGATGCCGCTCATGCCCATGGCCTTGACGAGATCATCGACGGGTCGGGTCGAGGCGCCCTGGATATAGGCTTCCTGGATCACCGCTGTCAGAGCCTTCTCGGCCATGCGACGCGGCTCCAGGAAACTCGGGAAATAGCTGCCTGTGCGAAGCTTGGAATACGCAGCCCGACGGTGCCCGCTCGTGTCTCCCAGTCTCGATCGCGGTAGCCATTGCGCTGGGCAAGACGGAAGCCGTTCTTCTCGCCATAGCCCGCGCCGGTCTTCGCGCTCACTTCCAGCGCCATCAGCTTCTCGGCAGCAAAGCCGATCATCTCGCGCAACAAATCGGCGTCGGTACTCTTCTCAACGAGTGCGCGCAGGTTCATCATGTCGTCGGTCATCGGTGGTGTCCTTCAGGTTGGATTTAAGCAACCCGACCCTACCGGAAATCACCGATGGCTATGAATTCCAGATACACCACTCCCAGGGACACGATCTTTGGCGATATCGTGCGCCATGTTGTGAGCGCCCTCATGGATGGAGCGTGGTATTTTTCGCGCCGGGGCGTTTGGACAGCATTGAGGTTTCAGGGCGCAAGCGTCGCAGTCGAGTTTGCTGGCCCGATACCGTACCATGCCATCTTCATCCACCAGGGGACGCTCGTTCTTGTAGGCGACCTGTCGCGAGCGTAACTCCTTGCCACCAGGGCAGGTATAGAGATCGCGCTCGTGGTCATAGGCGAAGTCGGCGCGCTCGAATGTGCCATCACGCCGTTCGGACTTGTCGAAGACGGGAACATGCGGCTCTATCCCGCGCTCTTGGACCAACCAGCCCAACATCTCTGCCGAACCATAGGCGGTGTCGGCGGCCAGCCGGTCCAGATAGAGACCGAAGATATCCTGAGCACGCTCAATCATGGTACGTGCCGCGCCGACCTCCGCCTGCCGGATCGCACGGCTCGCCTCGACATCAACGATAACGGCATTATCCAAATCGATCAGATAGTTGGTCGTATAAGCAAAGAAGGCGTGGCCTTTCATCGCTCCGGTCCATTGAGCCGCCGGGTCCGACCTCGATATGAACTTCGGCTTTGTTTCGCTGGCCGCACCCCATGCTGCGTCATCGAGCGTATCGAGATATTCCTGAACCGAGCGGCTGGTCTCGGCCATAGCCTCCCAGTCGACTGTTTCGGACCCTTCAGTTGAGCGCTGCTTGTTGGCGTCCGCCTTGATCAGGCTCGCATCAACGGCAAAGCCTTCGCCACCGACAAGCCCCTCTTCGATGCAACGTCTGACCGTCGTCTCAAACAGCTCGCGCAGCAAGTCACTATCGCGGAAGCGGCCATGCCGGTTCTTGGAGAAGGTCGAATGATCCGGGACATCGCCTTCAAGCCCAAGCCCGCAAAACCAGCGATAGGCCAGGTTCAGATGTACCTCCTCACACAGCCGACGCTCCGAACGGATGCCGAAGCAGTAACCAACGATCAGCATACGGATCATTAGTTCTGGATCAATCGAGGGCCGCCCGATCTCGCTGTAGAAAGGGCGCAAGTGAGCCCGAAGCCCGGACAGATCGACGAAGCGGTCAATAGACCGAAGAAGATGGTTAGCCGGCACGTGCCGATCGATGCTGAACCCGTAAAACAGCGCTTCCTGCGCTACCGTCCGCTCGCCCATGCGCGAGGTGCAAGTTCGATGCGGCGACCTATGACCTGATCGCCTGCGCCTG
>NZ_JALJQZ010000066.1 GCF_022968395.1 Affinirhizobium lemnae | reverse complement strand
TCGTGCTCGCTAACGCACTGCTACGGAAAAACAGAAAATGGACCCCAAAACCAGCTTGATCAAAACGGATACTCTAGCTTTCTTCAGTCTGAACTATCGAGTACTATGTAAGCTCGGCGGCCGTCGCACTGGCATCCCAGTTCATCTTGGTACTACAGTTGCGTTTGTGTTAAAATCATGAATCATTTCGCGGACCTCCTCGAAGCCGATTTCCGGATGCTGGTGAATGTCATGGCGGATGGAAACAAGCTCCGGCGTGAAGGCTGCAATGCGATCAATCACCTTCGGCTGGCTGTCGGTCACGGGGTCGATGGACGTGGTCAATGTCATTCTCCAGCCATGCAGAGGCCCCTGCGTGGCGCGATGTGAAAACAATAGGCTGCGGTAGGGGATCAGAGGCGCAGGCCCGCCTCTTTCATCAAAGGCAGAATGCGTTCGGCGAAATGGTCGAGGTCCTCGCGGAAATCGTAGAAGGTCAGCTGCACGCCATCGATGCCTGCCCTCTTGAGAGCAATCAGCTGCTCGACCACCTGTTCGGGGGAACCGATGATTTCGATATTGCCGCCCAGATTTCGGCCCTGCTTGTGGCGGGCATCGCCGCGGCCTCGCCATGCATGTTCGTCGCTGTCGTAATTGTTGGTGGCAAACGCACGTGTGCCAGGCTGGGGCTTGCCCGCCTCTATCGCATCGGCATAGGCGATGGCTTGCGCTTCCGTATCACGGCTGACGATGATCGAGTTGATGAGCGTCTTGACCGCGCATCCATAGGCACGGGCTCGATCCTTTACGGCCTTGATGTGTTGAGGAAGCGTCTCCAGCGCGCTGTCGATATGCGCTCCGCCCGGCGATATGACGAAGACCAGGTCTGAATGGCGTGCTGCAAAATCAATCCCCGCCGGCGATCCTGTCGCCGTCACCAGATTGGGGCGACCAAACAGCGGCTTCGGCGTGATCCAGCCATTGTTGACGGACCAGGGATTGAGCTTTCCCTGATAGGAGAAATTTTCGCCCTCTCCCCATAGATGATGCAAGACCTCGAACAGCTCCGACGCCATCTCGTAGCGCTTGTCGTGGTCGATGCGTTGCCAGCCGAACATTTCGTGTTCAATGGCGCGGTGACCGGTGACGATGTTGATGCCCCAGCGCCCTTTGGCGATATGATCCAGCGTCGCGCAGTATTTGACCAGATGCAGCGGATGCAGCGGTCCATAGAGGACATGAATGGTAGAGATCAGCAGGATGTTCCTGGTAATCGCCGCCATGGCGCCAAGCGCGATGAAGCTGTCGAGCGACGCTTCCCCGTCATACCCGCCCTTCGGCAGCCACTGTGTTCGACTGAAGGCTATCTCGAAGCCCAGCTCGTCTGCGCGTTTCACCAGTTCTGCATTGTAGTCGAAGGTCCAGCTATTGCTGGTCGGCAGGCTTGAAAAATTGATATCCTGAAGGTTCAGGAACAGACCCAGCATAAGCGGCTGGCGCGCCGCGCGGCTAAGGGGACTTTCGTCAAAATCCGATGGGGCCTTCAGCTCGGCACCGGTTGCCTGAGTCGCGGTCACTGCCATTGTAGATCTCCTTCAGCCGTTTCCCTCGCGGAGCGGGCGGGTGCCAGTTGTTGTTCGAGGAAGCGTTTAACGCTGACCGGTTTGCGGCCCAGGATGCGTTCAACCGTATCCGTCACCGGTGCCGCCAACCCCTCTGCGATCAGCGCGCCGAACTCCGGCACGGCCAACGTGGCGAACGCGTCGTCATGTCCGGGAGAGCTGGCGGCGGCCTGTGTATCGATGCCTACAGGGCGACGAAGAATGGTCGAGACGAGCCCGGCGATATCAGAGGTGGTAAAAGCTTTTCCGCCTGTCAGGACGAGTGGCTCACTCACGTGCAATCCGGCACGCAGCGCATGCACCGCCACGTCTGCAATGTCGTTGAAATCGATGAAAGAGACGGCAGCGCCTCCATAGCGGCCTGGAAGATCGCGCCCTGCCAGAGCCGCTGCGACGACAGGTGCCAGGGAAACCTGCATCCAAGCATTCGGGCGGATGACCGCGTGAGACAGACCTCGCCCGAAGAGGTAAGCCTCAACCTTGCTGTGCGCAGCACCTGCTCTGGAGCGGTGGGCATTTTCAATCGTCCAGCTGGAACCCGAGATTTTGACAATATGCTGCACGCTCGCGTCGGCCGCAGCATCGATGAGTGCAATTTGATGCGCGGCAAGGCTTTCGCTGATCGGAGACAGAAGAAAGACCCGATCTATAGACTGCAAGCTTGCGCGCAGGCTCTGAGGATTGCCGACGTCTCCGCCTGCAATCTCGACAGAGCCACCCCATAGCCGCCGCGCCTCATCAGGACGGCGTGTCAAAACACGGATGCGGTCGCCATTCTTTATCAAGCGACTGGTGACCAGCTTTCCGAGTTTGCCCGTGGCCCCTGTAACGAGAATCCGTGATGACATGATACCGCCTTTCACAAGGGTTGACGCAGATGCGCCAGCGCCAATGGCCGGGGGTCTACCCAGTCATGGACATTGAAGTTTTCCGGAATGAACTTCCATTCCAGCAGGAAATCCTTGAAGTGCGCGATGCCGTCGATTTCAGCCTGATCCAGCGTCAATGTAAGGTGGCGATGGACATCCGGTCCGCTGGCGGTCCTGACCGCATCCTCGCTGACGCCGATTTCATTGGCGATGAAACGCACCGCATTGGACGGATGCTTCTCTGCCCACTCAGCCACGCGCTGGATAGTGGCAATTAATTCAGCAACCAGATCGGGGCGTTCGTCGGCAAAGGTCGCATCCACCGTCAATGGGCGCGGCGTCCGATTATTGATGCGGATCTTCGGGTCCGGATGAAACCCTGTTTCCACGACGATATTGGCACCGATCAGGCTGGCAACGGTGACACCTTCCGCGCCCTTGACGAAGAATCGCCAGGACGCTTCGGCAGGCCGAGCTTGCGCCCTTTGAGATCTGCGCCTTGGCGGATTCCAAGATGCGACAAGGTGATGACCGCCTGGAACTCGTATGTCCGCGTCAAACCGTCGATGCGGCTTTTGCGTCCGCTGGAACGGGCCCAGATCGGCGGAATATTGCCACCTTGTCGAAAGGACCACTCCAGATGATGATCGAAGTGGCTCTGGCGGATTTTCGGGTCGATCGCGTCGCGAATGGAGTTGACCTCTAACCCGTGGCGGGCAAACACCGCCTCTACCCAGCCCAGTTGCGTGGCAATCGATAAAGGGGTCGGTGCCGGGCAGCGCGTATAACAGACGCTAGCTGGAGAGGCAGAAGAGCGGGCGGCTGGCTGTGGCATAGGCGCATCCTGATGAAGCAAGTGTATGCATCAGCCCAGCGGTTAATATAATTAGTCTATAGAAAATATATACTATGTTATTGCGACCTTGGGAACGGAACGTTCGTAATGCACATCAGACGCGAAACGGGGCCGGAGTTGTCACCTTGCGTGGTCCCCGGCCCATTGCTCCCTCGGCTGAACTACTTCAGACGAAAACCAAGACGCCGCAGGATCGCGGTCAACTGGGAGCGTCCCTTGAGCGCTGCCTCGTTTTCTATGCGCTTGGCAATCACACTCGTCCGACCTTTGGGTGGAAGGTTCTGTTTCTCTTGGAACGCTTTCATCGCGTCATCATAGGATGCAAGTTCCTCCGAGCGCACTTCGCCATATTGCTCGCGAAACAAAACAACAGACTGCGGTAGGCGCGGCTTCACATCCGTCTTTACGCTGGGGTCCGGATAGCCAACCGTCAGGCCGAACACGGCAAACGCTTCCGGCGGCAGCTTCAATTCTCGCGCCACATCTTCCGGCCGATTGCGCATGCCACCGATATAGCAAGAGCCGAGTCCAAGTGAATCGATCGCGACAACGGCATTCTGCGCAGCGAGCGCCGCATCGATCGCGCCTATGAGGAAGCTCTCGTGAAAATCGAGTCCCTCTCCATCGTTTCCCTGTTGTCGCGCGATTTGTCTAAGGCGCGAAAGATCCGCCAGCCAGACAAGAAAAAGCGGAGCAGCACGAATATGTTCATTGCCATCCGTGAGACTGGCAAGCCGTGCCTTCCTCTCCGCGTCTTTCACGGCAATGACACTCCACGCCTGAAGGTTGGAAGATGTCGGTGCAGATTGCGCCGCCGCCACCAACAGCTCCACGGTGCCAGCGGGGAGTGCGTCTCGCCGATAGTGCCGCGATGACCGGTGATCCAGAAGCACCTGCAGCGTGTTGTTCCACTTCTCCGGCAGCACCGGAATGGGCGGATTACCTATCAGAATGTTGTGGCTGTCGAGACGCCCGACCCGCTGACCGCAGTCATTGTGCTCTCCAAGCCAGCGCCCTTCCTGCACGCCGCACAATCGAGTTCGGAATCGCCCATCTTGCCGAGGCACATCTTCGAGAAGCTGGCGCCAGGCGAGGGCCAGACATTGAAGACCGCAATTGGCACGGGTCCGTTCAAGCTGAGCGAATGGGTGCCCGGCAGCCATCTAATTTTCGAGAAGAACCCGAACTACTGGGACAAGGGCAAGCCCTATCTCGATCGGGTCATCCTGCGCATCGTGACAGATCCTGCCGCCCGCGCGGTGGCGCTGGAAACAGGAGAAGCCGATATTGGCGATAACCCTGTGCCACTTGCCGATTTAGATAGGTTGAAGCAGAACATGAACCTGGTGGTCGATACTACGACCTATGCCTATTCCGGTCCGCAACAGCAACTTTTCTTCAACTACGATACGGAGCTGCTTCGCAACAGGGATGTGCGCCTTGCCATTGCCAAGGCGATCAATCTTCAGGAAATCGTCAATGTGGCACTGTTTGGCTATGGACAGGTCTCGACAAGCCCGGTCAGCACGGCGCTGCCAAACTGGTACGATCCGAATGTGACCGCTCACCCGTATGATCCCAAGGCTTCCGAAGCGTTTCTGGAGGAGGCGGGCTTCCCGCGCAAGGCGGATGGCAAGCGTTTCCAACTGCGGCTCACCTGCAATTCCTATCTCGTACCAGGCTTCGCCGATGTCATCCGCAGCCATTTGGAGAAGATCGGCATCGGTATCGAGATCCGCAAATACGATCTGCCGACTTTCCTGAAGACGGTCTACACGGACCGCGCCTTCGATCTCGTGGTGGAATCGCTATCCAATACCTTCAATCCGACGCTTGGGATCCAGCGCGCCTATTGGAGCAAGAACTTCAAGATCGGCCTGCCCTTCTCGAATGCGGCCCGCTACGACAATCCGCAGGCGGACGCGCTTCTGGAGGCTGCCGCCGTTGAGCCAGATCAAAAAAGCGCCGGGAGTTATGGAGCGACTTTCAGCACCTCGTTCATGACGATGTGGCCTCCGTCGATCTCGTCGCGGCGGGCAGCCAGATCGTCGCCAACAAGCGGGTAAAGAATTTCGTCACCGGTGCCCAAGGCATCAACTGGAGTTTTGGCGACATCTGGCTGGAACCGGGCGTCTGAAGGATAGCGATATGACACATCAGATCGAAAAGAAGACCTTTATGGAGTGGCTGGCAGATGGCCAGAAACTTGCAGTTCTCGATATTCGCCCGGCAGAAGAGGTTGGCTACGCCTCTCCGCTGTTTGCCACCAATCTCCCGGCTGACCGACTCTTTGCCGACATTGATCGCTTCATCCCTCGGCGATCAATTCGCACGGTGCTCCTAGATGATGGCAAGGGAGGAGCCGTTGCCGCTGCTGAGGCGCTGTCCAAAAACGGCTGGGGTGGCATCCATGCGCTGGAAGGCGGCATTCCCGCCTGGACGGAAAAGGGCACCGACAACCTGCCCACATTCGATGTGCCGGGTGTACCTTTCGTGACAAAGATCCGTGACGAGAATAAAACGCCTGTTGTCTCCGCCGCGGAGCTTCAAGCCTGGCGCGACGCTGGTGAAGACCTCGTCGTGATCGATACGCGTACCTTGGCCGAGTTCGAGAAGAGCCATGTGCCCGGGGGCAATCGCAATCCCCGGCGCAGAGCTACTGCTGCGATTGCGCGATAGCGTACCAAATCCGCTTATCTTCTGGATGTGCGCACGCCCGAGGAATTTGCTGCGTCGCATCTGCAGCATTCCATTTCCTCGGAAGGCGGGCAGTTGCTGGGTGTCGCCTATCGTACGATCTCGGTCCGTGGCGCAAGGGTTGTTCTCATTGACGATCTTCTCGGTGCCCGCGCTCGGATTACAGAAGATCTCTTGAACGCGCCTCCGAGCGATTGGCGCGAACGCTGGCTTCTGAAGCTTGCAGGCGGCGAAACCATCGGCAGTGGCTTTTCCGAAATCGGCAGCGCACCGCTCGACAGCTACTCCACCCAGTTCATCCGCAATGGCGAGCACTGGCTGCTGAACGGCCAAAAGTTCTACACCACCGGCTCGCTCTATGCCGACTGGATCACACTTGGCGCCGTGGATGGCGATGGAAACCCGATTGGCGCGCTTGTGCCGACAAGAGCGCCCGGCGTCGAAATCATCGATGACTGGGATGGTTTTGGCCAGTCACTGACCGCCAGCGGCACCGCACGTTTTGCCGATGTCGAGATCGGTGACGATCTGATCAAGCCCAGTGCGTTGCGCTTCAGCTATTCCGGCGGCTTCTTCCAGCTTGTTCATCTTGCCTCGCTGGCGGGCATTGGCCGCGCAGCAGCTACGGAAGTTGCCAGGCTCGTGGCGGAGCGTCGCCGCGTCTACACGCGCGGTAACGCCCCTACACCTGGTGAAGATCCGCAGATCCTGCAGGTTGTCGGCCGCGTGCGAAGCGCCGCCTATGCAGCGGGTGCCATTGTTCTGAAGGCTGCGGAGGCGCTGCAGCGAGCGCATGAGGCAAATCTTTCAGGTGATGAAGCGGCCCTTGTTCGTGCCAACCGCAATGCGGAGCTGGAAGTCAGCCAGTCTGTTACTGTCATCTCCAGCCTGATCCTCGACGCCACGACTGTTTTGTTCGATGCGCTTGGTGCCTCAGCCGCGAAGAAGAGCCATGGTCTCGACCGTCACTGGCGCAACGTACGCACCATCATCTCCCACAATCCCCGCATCTACCACGATCGTGTCGTCGGCGATTTCACCATTAACGGCGCACTGCCTTCACCGCAGGCGGGCGTCGGCATCCATCTCGAAAGAGAAAAAGCCAAGGCATGACTGAGGCAAAGAGACGATTGAACCTGAATGTCGGCATAAACACCACAAGCTATCTTGCCAGTGCATGTAAATACCGGACAGGAAGCAGGCATGATATCAACGACCCGGATTACTATCGACGTCTGACGGAGCTTGCCCATAAGGGCCGCTTTGATGCCGTGTTTCTTTCGGATCATCCGGCGCTACTGACGGACCCGTTGAGCCGCC
Source organism: Affinirhizobium lemnae (assembly GCF_022968395.1). Taxonomy (GTDB): domain Bacteria; phylum Pseudomonadota; class Alphaproteobacteria; order Rhizobiales; family Rhizobiaceae; genus Neorhizobium; species Neorhizobium lemnae. The sequence continues at coordinate 10,158 of NZ_JALJQZ010000066.1, read as the reverse complement.
CGTTCCACACTCTTGATCCACTCATTCTGTCTGCGACACTAGCGGCCCAGGTGCCGGATATCGGGTTTGTCGCGACAATTACCTCGACCGATAATTCACCCTATAATCTGGCGCGGCGGGTGCAATCATTGGATATCGTGTCCGGCGGACGGTTGATCGTCAATGTCGTTTCCTCGTTCAATCCCAATGTCGCCGCCAATTTCAGCAATGCGCCCCTTCCGCCGCGCAGCGAGCGCTATCCGCGCGCGATCGAATTCCTGGATGTCGCCAAGAAGCTCTGGGCAAGCTGGGATCCAAGGCGCGAAGGCGAGGTTCCGCCGGACCGCTTCTGGATGCATCAAGTGCGCATACCATCGATCACGAGGGAGACTTTTTTCATATGCGCGGGCCGCTCAACGTGCCGCGCAGTCCGCAGGGACATCCGGTCATCGCCCAGGCGGGCGCCTCCGAAGGCGGCATTGAACTCGCCGCGCGGCATGGCCAAATCATTTATTGCAACATCCTCTCTCGCCCTGCCGGTCAGGCGTTTGCGAAGAATGTGAAGGACAAGGCCATCGAAGTCGGGCGCGATCCGTCCGGCATCCGCATCGTGCCGGGGCTTGTCGCTATCATCGGCGAGACCCGCGAGGAGGCACTGCGCAAGCATGAACTGTTCAGCGGCGCTGGTTCCGAAGACGGGCTTCTAACCCGTTTCGCGAAGGAAAACGGCATTGATCTCGCGACCTTCGATCCCGATGCGGTGCTGGAAGCCGAGCGTTTCGTACCAGACCAGAACCGCCAATGGGCGGTTGGCATGGGGCTTGGCCTTTCAGAACTGCTGACTTACGAGAAGCTGACAGCGCGTCAGGCGGTGCGCCGTACCGAAGGTCACCATCGTCTCGTGCTCGGCACGCCGGAACAGGTGGCCGACCAGATCATCGACCTGTGGGAAGATGGAACCGTGGATGGCTATACGCTGCAGCCACCCCGCGCGCCGGACGATATCGAAGAATTCGTCGAGAAGGTCGTGCCGATCCTGCAGGATCGCGGTGTCTATCCTCGAGACTATGATGGCCGTACCATCCGCGATCGCTACGGCCTGCCCTATCCCGATTGAACAGGACTGGCGGGACAGAACCGAGCGGAGATAGCGCTACCCCTTGCAAGGCAGCCTGCCCGTTTCGATATGAACTGTCCTGCCCTCGTCGCATTCTGTCGACGGTCAACTCTCCGGCCTGCGAGACACGTCCATGAGCAAGACACTTCACCTCACCGCCTTCATGCGCCCAGTCAGCCTCCATGCGGGCGCCTGGCGCTATCCGGGCGCCTATGCGGATGCCAATTTCAATTTCGGTCATCTGAAATTATTTATCCAGAAGCTGGAGCGGGCGAAGTTCGATGCCTTCTTCATGGCCGATCACCTGGCCGTTCTCAACATGCCGGTAGAGGCCCTGAAGCGCAGCCATACGGTGACGTCCTTCGAACCCTTCACGCTGCTATCGGCTCTTGCCGCCGTCACAGACAAGATTGGGCTTGCCGCCACGGCATCCACCACATTCGACGAGCCCTACCATGTGGCCCGCCGCTTTGCCTCGCTGGATCATATCAGCGGCGGTCGTGCAGCGTGGAACATCGTCACCACCTCCAACCCGGATGCCGCCCGCAATTTCGGGCTCTCGGAGCATGTGGAGCATGGCGTGCGCTATCAGCGAGCCCGTGAATTCTTTGACGTCGTGACAGGCCTGTGGGACAGCTTTGCCGACGATGCCCTCATACGCGATCAGGAAAGCGGTATCTTCTTCGATCCCGACAAGATGCATGTGCTGGATCACAAGGGTGCGGAATTCAGCGTGCGCGGTCCTCTGAATATTGCGCGCCCCGTTCAGGGTTGGCCGGTGATCGTACAGGCCGGTCAGTGGAGCCGGGCAAGCAACTGGCGGCAGAAACCGCAGAACTCGTCTTTGCCGCACCGCGCGATCTGGCGACCGCCAAGGCGCTCTATCCGACATTCCCCAAGTGGCCTGCCGCTTGACTTCAAGATCGCCTGATTTTGCTCGCTGGGCAAGCGTTTTTCGCCCCGAGCGGTGTCTGTCGTCGCGCAAACGGCCGAAGTCGGGTGGATCAAGCCTCGAACCCGCAGCATTCTGGCCCGGCAGAGCCGCTTTTCCGCGCGGCAGACGGACCTGTCCTGCCGCTTTCGTTCAGCTTGGGCATGGATCGTGGTCATGCGCATGACGGAGGCGTTCGAAGACGGCGGATGGCGGCAAGGACGGCCCGCACCATCGGGCCGGTGACGGCGACCTCGGCCAACTGGAAGGTAATGGCGCGGGCGTGGCGGACGACGCGGGCGCCGATCTTGATCAGCTTGAGTTGCAGGCTGGTCAACGACCAGTCCGCCATGGCCTCGGGCAGTTCGATGCAGCGCAGGAAGGTTGCCAGGTTGTAGGCCAGCGCGTGCAGTTGCAGCCGCACCTCGTTGTGCCGGAACTTCCGGCATGACAGCCGCGTCCAGCGAAAGGCATATTTGCCTTCCTTGATGTGCTGCTCTGCGGTGCCGCGCTGGTTGTAGAACCTCACCACCCAGTCTGGCTCCATCGGCAGGTTGGTGACGATGAAGCCGACTTTGGGGAACAGCTCGCCCGGATGCCATTCGATCTTGGCGATGACGCGGCGCGGCTTGTCCCAGGACGCCGCCTGATACTCGAAGTCCTCGAAGAACCGTTTGACCTTGGTCAGCGAAGGCCGTCCCACGGGCCGTGTCAGCCGATGCGCGATCTTCTCGCGCAAGACGGCGTTGGCGGGCAGACGGATGGCGTAGAAGAACCTGGCTTCTTCCAGCCGCATATAGATCGCGGGGATCGCGTAGGCAGCGTCGGCCCGGAAGAAGCGTCCACCAAGGTCGCGGCCAGCATATCGGGCAATGACGGGATCAAGGACATCCCGCCAGCCATCGGCGCTGTGGACATTGCCGTTACGCAGGGCGCAGCGCTCCAGCATGCCAAACTGGTTGAACAAGAAGATGGGGTGATAGCAGGTGCAGTCGAAATGCCCGTTCCAGGCAGCACCTTCCTGATCGCCGTGGGTGGGGCTGACCGAGCTGTCCATGTCCAGCACGATGTATTTCAACCCGTTGCGGTCATGAAACCGGTCGATCCATTGGCCGTTCAGATCGGCCAGCGCCGCCCGGTTCGCGGCCAGAGCCAGCGTCTCGGTCTCGAACCGTCCCATCTGCGATGCCGAAGCAGCTTGCGCCTCGACGGCCCTGCCGCCAACGACCTGACGCATCACGGGATCGAGGGCCAAGCGGTCGGCATCGTTCACATCCTCGTATCCGGCCAGTCGTCCGAACACCGATTGCCGGAACAATCCGTCAAGCCGATGGAGCGTGTTCTTCCCGGTGCGGCTGTCTCGCAGCGCCTCCGACGCCAGATTGGACAGGCCGAGCACGTCATCAAGCTCGCGCATCACCAGCAGGCCACCGTCTGAACTGATCTGCGCACCACGGAACTCCAGACGCACACGGCGGTCGAAATCAACCCGATCTCCCCGCGCCAAGCCCGCACCCTCCAGGTGATCCATGAAACGCGCCCCTCGCAGCCGTCAACGCCATGATTTATATGCGAAATATCACGATTACGACAGCGAAATCAGCGACTTACTTGGAGAATGTGGGTCTATGCCGATATCAAAGGCCGCATGCCCGCCGTGGGTCGCGATCCCACCCATCTGAAGATCCTGCCGGCTGCGATGATCGTGATTGGCGAGACCGTGGAGGATGCCAAAGCCAAGCGTGCCAAGCTTGATAGCCTCGTGCACTACGATAGCGCCATCGCCTCGCTTTCCATAGCGCTTGGCCATGATGCTTCCGGTTTCGATCCGGATGCACCCCTGCCGGACAATATTCCGGACACCAATGCCAGCAAAAGCGGTCGGGCGCAGGTGCTGCGGCTGGCCGAACAGGAAAAACTGACCGTTCGGCAACTCGCCCAACGCTATGGCGGCTATGCCGGTCTTGCCTTTATCGGCATGCCTGAAACAATTTCTGATGAGATGGAAACATGGCTGATCGAACAGGCCGCGGATGGCTTCACCTGCGTCTTCCCCTTCCTGCCGCAAGGGCTGGATGACGTCACGGAGAAGCTGCTGCCTGAATTGCAGCGGCGTGGCCTGTTCCGCAGGGACTATGAGGGATCGACGCTGCGCGAGCATCTAAGCCTTCCCCGACCTGCAAACCGCTTCTTTGCATGACGTCGGTTGCGGCCTAGACCCGTCCGGGAGGCGTGGCCCTTTCAATCAGCGAATTACATTCATCAAGCGCCAAGGAGTGTTGCTAACGCAGGTCACAACCAAGGTGACTTAGTTCCCCTAGAGACCTCAAAATAGAATATAAATCCTATAGAATAAATATTTTTCTCGCTAAGTTTGGGACATCACCGCGGTTCTGAGTGCCTGCCCCCATCACGCCATCAGACCGCATCGGGCGGGAGAAGATCGAATCTTTCCGCCCTCCCCGGTCCATGGAAGGGATCATGATGAGCAAGCCGGCACATCTCGCAATTCATAATGTAACGCGCCAATTTTCGGTGGACTCCAGAACGGTGACGGCGTTGCAGTATGTCAGCCTGACCGTTGCTGAAGGTGAATTCATCACCATCGTCGGAGCCAGTGGCTGCGGCAAGTCTACCCTCTTGCGGCTGGGTGCAGGGCTCGATGCTGGTCACGAGGGCGAGATCCGTCACCGGGGCGACGTCGTGCAGGGACCCAGCCTCGACCGCGGCATCGTCTTTCAGGAGCCTCGGCTGTTTCCATGGCTGACGGTGGAGCGCAACATCGCACTCGGGCTGGAAAACGCCACTGTTAGCAAAGCCGAAAAGAAGCGACTGGTGGACGAGCATCTGGAACTCGTGGGATTGGCAGGGTTCGCCAAGGCCTATCCGCATCGGCTCTCCGGCGGGATGGCCCAGCGCGCCGGCATTGCTCGCGGTCTCGTCAACCGCCCGGATGTTCTCTTCCTCGATGAGCCATTCGGCGCACTCGACGCTATCACCAAGGCGCATCTTCAGGGTGAGCTACAGTCCATCTGGGCCAAGGAAAAAATCACCATGATCCTCGTCACCCATGACGTGGACGAGGCAGTATTCCTTGGAGACCGTGTTGTCGTGATGTCGCCGCGCCCAGGTCGCATTCGTGAAATCGTGCAGGTCAACCTGCCCCGCCCGCGTGACCGTACCTCCTCCACCTTCGGCGACGTGCGTGCCCGTGTTCTGCAAAGCCTGAACGGCACGGCACATGTTCGCGATCCGCAACCGGTACCCACCGAAACGAAGTCCGTCCTGCCCCGCCCGGCCCACGCAATCGCAGCCGTTGGCTGACCTTTTCGACCATTGGAGTTCTCCATGACATTTTCGACCATCCTGCGCACCGCAGCCGGTGCGGCCTTTGGCTTTGCTCTGTCCCTGCAGCGGACGCTGGCCGCCGACCCTCTGGTGATCCATGTCGGCTATGAGGCTATCGGCGTGGATAACCGTCCGTTTGCCGAAGGCACATCCGCTGCAACCGCCCGTGCCGGAGAATTTCTGGAAAAGGAATTCGCCAACGATCCCAACATCAAGATTGAGTGGACCTTCTTCAAGGGAGCCGGACCGGCCGTGAACGAAGGCTTTGCCAATGATCAGCTGGATTTCGCCTATCAGGGCGACTTGCCGTCGCTTATTGGCCGCGCCACCGGCCTCAAAACGAAATATCTCCTGGCAAGCGGTGCCCGCAAACCGTCCTATCTGGCGGTCGCCAAGGATTTCGGCATCAAGAAAATCGAGGATCTGAAGGGCAGAAAGGTCGCTCTGCAACGCGGCACAAACAGCCATTTGTCGGCCATCAAGATCCTGGAAGCTCATGGCCTGAAAGAGCGCGATGTGCAGGTTGTGAACCTGGATAGTGCTGCGACGGTGGCCGCGCTCACCAGCAAGGATATCGATGCGGCCTTTGGCGACACGCAACTGATCAACCTTGCTGCCAAGGGCTCTGCCGATATCATCTACACCACCAAGGGTGATGACCCGCGGTTCGGTCGCAACGCCGGCATCATAGCCCGCGAAGCCTTTATCGAGAAAAATCCGGAGATCACCCAGCGCGTTGTCGATGCCTTCGTGAAGGCTGCCCAATGGTCATCGGATGAAGCAAACCGCGCCGCACAGTTCGAACTCTGGGGCAAGTCGGGAACGCCGATCCCGATCCTGGAGGAGTATTTCAGCAAGGATACGCTGGCCTATCGCAACTCGCCGCTCATCGATGACCTGCTGGTCTCGCAGTACAAGGAGCAGGCAATCAAGAGCAAGGAATTCGGCCTGATCCGCCGGGATGTCGACCTGAACCGCTGGTTCGAACCGAAATACCTGAACCGTGCGCTGGAGCGTCTGAAGTTGAAGAGCTTCTGGCAGCCCTATGGTGCCGATGGCAAACCGACGGCCTCGTGATTGCGGCTCTTGATACCGGACTGGCAGGAGATGATGTGATGGCTGTGCTGACCGCTTCCGAACCGGAGGCAACACGTTCTGCCGCTACCCCATGGCGTAACCGCGCCGTGGATGCGCTGATCGCCCTTCTCCTGCCGGCAGCCCTTCTTCTCCTGTGGTGGACTGCTTCCGATCGCGGCTGGCTTGCCGAACAGATCCTGCCCCACCCGATCTATGTCTATCAGACGCTGCGGGACATGATCGCCAGCGGCGATCTTTTCTACCATATCGGCGTCAGTCTTCAGCGCGTTCTGATCGGCTTTTGCATTGGAGCCGGTTTTGGCCTTGTACTTGGCATTGCCATGGGCCTGTCAGAACGGGTGGAAGACTATGTGAAGCCCTTGTTTCTGGCCTTTGCGCAAATCCCGACACTCGGCTGGATACCGCTTCTCATGCTACTGGTCGGCATCGGAGAAACCCTGAAAATCATCGTGATCACCAAGGGCGCGCTGGTACCGATGACGCTCAATACATTTGCCGGTATCCGCAATGTCTCTCCCCGCTATCTGGAGGTTGCCCGGGCGCTGCGTTTCAGCCGCTGGCAAACGCTGCGGCTGGTCATCCTGCCCGCCTCCATTCCCTTCGTCTTCACCGGCATACGCTACGGGTTGACGCATGCCTGGACCTCGCTGGTTGGCGTGGAGCTGCTCGCCTCCTCTGAAGGTCTTGGCTACCTGCTGGTCTGGGGCCGGCAGATGTTCTGGCTGGATACGGTCATCATTGCCATGCTGGCCATTGGCCTCATCGGCTTCATCATGGATGGCGGGTTGAATCGCACGGAGCGGCTGATCCAGCGCTGGAAACGGAACGATATTTGACCATGGCACAGACAACATCGCGCGCCGTCCGCATCCGCCGTGGAATGACCCTCCCGCTGCTGCTCCTCGTGTTGTGGGAGGTTTCCAACAGAACCGGGCTTGTCGATCCACGCTTTCTGCCATCATTGGAAAGCGTGGCGCTGACCGCCAAACGCGAATTGCTAGGGAATGACCTGATCTTCGATCTTCTCTCCAGCCTCGCCAGAAATCTCGGCGGTTTTCTTGTGGGTGCCGTGCTTGGCATTGCATTCGCCACTGTGCTTGCGATGTCGCCGCTGGCAGGGCGGCTGGTCATGCCCACCTTCAACGGCTTCAAGCAAATTTCACTGCTCGCCTGGATTCCGCTGATTTCCGTCTGGTTCGGTTTCGGAGAGCAAGCAAAGATCGTCTTCGTCGCACTCGCCTGCTTCATACCTGTTGTGCTGAATACCTATGATGGAATGCGCGAGGCGCCGAAGGATCTGCTGGAAGTGGGCCAGGCCCTGCAATTCAACGCCCGACAGCGCTTTCTGCGCATTTACCTGCCCTCCGCAACGCCGGCTATCGCCACCGGCATCCACCTCGGCCTCATCTATTCATGGCTGGCGACTGTTGGCGCGGAATATTTCCTGGCAGTCGGCCCCGGCATCGGCGGTCTCGTCATCGCCGGACGAGAGCGTTTCGACATGGCCATGGTGATGGTCGGCGTCGTGATCCTGGGCCTCGTCGGTTTCTCGCTGAACCGCCTTGCCGCTGTCCTTGAAAGCCATCTCCTTCGCTGGCGTCCGCCCCGCACGGCGTGACCAACCCATCCCATTTTCTCTTTGAGTACAGGCATTCGCATGAGCAGCAAAACAGAATTTCTCTGGTACATTCCCAATGATGTGAAGGCAGGCCATCGCGGCGACACCGCCAGTGAAGACCATAACAGCCTCGACACATTGACCGCGCACGCAACGGCACTGGAAGAAAGTGGCTGGACAGGCGCCTTGATCGGCACTGGCTGGGGAAGACCCGATACATTCACCGTCGCGGCGGCGCTCGCTGCCCGCACGAAGAGCTTTCAGCCGCTGATTGCCATACGTCCCGGCTATTGGAAACCTGCCAATTTCGCCTCTGCCGCTGCCACGCTCGACCATCTGAGCGGCCAACGCATCCGCGTCAACATCGTTTCCGGCAAGGACGATCTGGCGGCCTACGGCGACAGCGAAGGTGACAGCACCCACCGCTATGCGCGCACCAAGGAGTTCATGCGGCTCGTCCGCAGGCTCTGGACCGAAGACGCCGTGACTTTCGAAGGCGAGCATTTCCGCGTCAGGAACTCAACCTTACAGCCACGTATCAAGGCCACAGCGGAGCGACCGCACCCGAAGCTATATTTCGGCGGCGCCTCCGAAGCTGCTGAACAGGTCTCCGCAACCGAAGCGGATATTCAGCTGTTCTGGGGCGAGCCGCTGGAGGGCGTCAAGGAGCGAATCGAACGGCTGAAGGCGCTCAGCAAGACGCTTGATCGCGACCTGCCCCCGCTGGAATTCGGCCTTCGTATCACCACGCTGGTGCGCGACACCACAGAAGAAGCCTGGCGGGATGCCGAAGCAAAAGTGGCCGAGATGGCAAAGAACAGTGGCGCTGGCTGGCACGATCACAAGCGCGAAGTGGCCGTTGGCCAGCAGCGGCTGCTCGACCTGCAGGCCAAGGGGGATGTGCTGGACGATAATCTCTACACGGCGCCGGGTCGCTACGGCGGTGGTGGGGCGGGCACGACATGGCTCGTTGGCTCTGCGGAGGACGTTGCCCGCTCGCTCGCCAAGTATCGTGCGCTCGGTATCACGCACTTCGTGCTGTCCGATACGCCGTATCTACGGGAAATCAGGCGCCAGGGAAACCAGCTTCTACCGCTGCTGAAATAGGAAAAGGTGGAGGTTTGGCGTCACGACGACGGTTGGCAACGGTTGGTGTGCCAACCGGCAAGTCGGTTTTGCAGGAACGCGCAGCATCCTCACTAGGAGATGTTCGAGGACCGGATGGCGAGAGGCATTCAGCCTCTCCGATCGGCAACGCGAACATTGCCACCGTGTCCGCCATTGCCGAAGACCTGTTTCTTGCCGAAGGAAGAACGTATTTGATTACATGGTCCTGAAAGGCCGATTTCAGGGAAGAGAAGCTCGGAAACCCGGTAGGCCTCTTCGAGATGAGGATAGCCAGACGCGATTACGGTATCGATCCCGATATCCGGGCTTGTCGCAACTTGTTGAGAATGCCAACGCCCCCCGTGATCTGCAGCATATTTATGCTTTGTTAACCTTTTGAAGTCCGAAGAGGTACGCGAGCAGATCGTTCTGACTGTTGACGGTCCAGTCGCCGGTGAAGCCGGAGCCTTTCCTTAGCCACAGCATTGCTTCGAAGCCGCGCTCGCGGAACATCTCTTCCAGGTCGCGATAGCCCAGCGGATAGCACAGGTACCAGGTCACCGCCTGTATGATCAGCCATGCCTCAAAATGCCTTCCTTTGAAATCGTCTTTCGATTAGCGCTTCAGCTTTTCGGCAATGGCATTCAGAATCATGGCCACGATCCGCTATACGGGGGCGGAATTTCCCCAAGCTTGGTGAACAGCCCGTTAAACGCAGAAATTTGCGACAAGCCCAGCACAAAGCCAGAACTATTTTCTTTCTCATTTGTCATTCCTTTTCACTGAGAGGTAATTCCGCCAACCGCCAAGAGCTGTGATCTCTCTGGCGTTCCCAAGCGCGTAAGGCTCGCACAGGAAACCAGACACCTGTGAGCCATCGTCGAGCGTGATTTTTCCGATACCAAGCGGCGCCGGAATGTTTTGGACGAAACGCCCGAATGCCTGGGGGCTTACCTTCCA
>NZ_JALJQZ010000065.1 GCF_022968395.1 Affinirhizobium lemnae | reverse complement strand
GCAAGGGCGTCAGACCAGAGGCATAGGCCGCTCTTACGGCTTCGAGATCGAGAATTGTCGGCAGCATTCAAACCTCCTCCAGAACGACCAGAACATCGCCGGCCTTGACGTTTCGACCCGGCCCGACTCTTAAATCCCGGACACGTCCGGGCGCATGGGCATTCACGGTGATTTCCATTTTCATTGATTCGATGATGGCAAGCGTTTCGCCAGCCTCCACGCGCTGACCAGGCTCGACAAGTACTTTCCAGACATTGCCAGGGACGGCGCTTTCTGCGCCGAAGCAACCTACGGGAATATCGCCGCCGAGCCCGGGACCAGAACCTTCGTCCACCTGGAAACTGTCGAGCCCCTGTTCCTTCCAGCGCTGGCGCTCCGCCTCGAAGGCCGCCTGCTGGCCCTGCTTGAAGGCAGCGATGCCGACAGCGTTACCCGCAATTTCGGCTTCGTAGTTAGCGTAGGAGAAGGTACCCTCCTCGATGCGAACAGGATATCCGCCGTGGGTAAAGGCCGCGCGGGCTTCCGTCAACTCCTCGTGGCTGACAGGGAAGAAGCGGATCTGGTCAAAGAAGTCGAGCAGCCACGGCTTGTACTTGCCGAACACCTGCGTCTGCCGCCATGTGTTCCAGACCTGGATCGTCCGCCCGAACAGCTGATAACCGCCCGGCCCTTCCATGCCGTAAATGCACATATAAGCGCCGCCGATGCCGACAGCGTTCTCCGGTGTCCATGTGCGAGCCGGGTTGTACTTTGTCGTCACCAGCCGGTGGCGCGGATCGATGGGCGTTGCGACCGGCGCACCGAGATAGACATCACCCAGACCCATCACGAGATAGGAGGCATCGAAGATGGTACTCTTCACAGCCTGCTCATCCACCAGCCCGTTGATGCGGCGGATGAACTCGATATTGGATGGGCACCAGGGCGCATTGGGCCGCACGAGCTCCTGATATTTCCGCATGGCGAGTTCGGCTTCAGGGTCATTCCACGACAGAGGCAGCCAGACGGTGCGGCTCGGCACCTTGACCGCCGAGACCGGCGGCAAGCTATTCTCGATCTCCGCCAGCAGTTCGAGAAGCTTCGTCCGCGAAAGCACGCTGCTGTCGTAGTGGATCTGCAGTGAGCGAATGCCAGGCGTCAGGTCGATCAGCCCCCGGATTCCTGCCGCCTTCACTGCCTCCATCAGTAGATGAACCCGCATGCGAATGCCGATGTCGAGCTGCATCGGACCGTATTCGACGAGCAGATTGTCATCTCCCTGACGACGATAGACGACAGGGATCGAGCCTGCTTCGCTCGCTCCGACCACAGCCGAACCGGACGCTTCCGCTATGCGCTTCACTGTCGGTCCGGCAAGCGGATCGTTTGCCCTCGCCACAGGATGAAACCAGATCTTATCCCCCGGTCTGAACTGGCCCATCTTCCACTGCTCATCGCGGGCAATGACCGCCGGGCACACGAAGCCGCCGAGGCTTGGGCCATCGGGTCCGAGAATGATCGGCATGTCGCCGGTGAAATCGATGGCGCCGATTGCATAGGCGTTGTCATGCAGGTTGGAGGGGTGCAACCCCGCCTCGCCGCCATCGGCGCGCGCCCAATTCGGTGCAGGCCCGATCAGCCGCACGCCGGTGCGGGCCGAATTGAAATGCACCTCGTATTCCGTTGAAAACAAGGTTTCGATGTCTTCCTCAAGGAAGAAATCAGGCGCGCCATGCGGCCCATAGAGCACGCCGACGGACCATTCCCGTGTCAGTTCCGCCGGCTCATTGGCAGGCTTGACGTCTCCCTGGGGTTTTCGGGCAAGCCGTAATACATGGCCAGCGCGTAGCGTGCCGGTGGAATTGCCCCCGAACTGACCGAGCCCGAAGGTTGCGCGCGAGCCCATGACAACAGGCGCATCGAAACCGCCGGAAACAGCCAGATAGGCCCGTTGACCCGCACCGCTGATCGAGCCGATCGATAGTGTCTGCCCTGCCTTGACAGCAACGTGTTCACCATGGGGAACCAGCACACCGTCGAGCTTCATCGGCATGTCCGCGCCTGCCAAGGCAATTGTGGTGTTCGAGAAGAATTTCAGCACCGGGCCAGAGACGGTGAGTTCCAAGGCTGCCGTGTGGTCATGATTGCCGACAAGGCGGTTTGCATGGCGGAAGGAGCGCTCGTCCATAGGCCCGGACGGCGGAACACCGACATGCCAGAGGCCAAGGCGACCTGGTAGTTCCTGCAGGCTGGATTGCGCGCCGGGTGAAATCACCTCCACCACGTCAGGCACAAAATCGAAATCCTTCAGAGCCGTGGTTGCGACATCACCTCTGTTGAAGAGATCGGAAGCAGCGATGGCTTTCAGGTATTCGAGGTTGGTCTCGATGCCGCAAAGCGAGGTTTTTGCCAAAGCCGAAGACAGGGCCGCAATGGCAGCCTCTCGGCTCTCGCCTGATACGATCACCTTGGCGAGCATGGGATCGTAGAAGGGCGTGACCTCGGTTCCTGTTTCTACCCAGCCATCGACGCGGGCTTCCTCGGGAAACACTACTTCGGTCAGCAGACCGGCGCTGGGCCTAAAGTCGGCATGGGGCATTTCCGCATAGACACGGGCCTCGATTGCCGCCCCCTTCTGCACAAGGTGTTGCTTGCCCGTTAGCACATCCTCGTCGGCCGCCTGCCGGATCATCCATTCGACGAGATCGACACCGAACACCGCTTCCGTGACCGGATGCTCGACCTGAAGGCGGGTGTTGACCTCCAGAAAGTAGAACTCCTCCCGCGCCGGATCATAGATGAATTCCACCGTACCAGCAGATGCGTAAGCCACCTGTTGGCCCAGCGAAACTGCTGCCGCATGCAGGCGCTGGCGAACAGCATCGGACAATCCAGGCGCTGGCGTTTCTTCGATCACCTTCTGGTTCCGCCGTTGAAGCGAACAACCGCGCTCGCCAAGCGCAATAACGCGGCCCTTGCCATCGCCGAAGATCTGCACCTCGACATGGCGGGCCTTGGCAACAAAGCGTTCGATATAGACGCGGGCGTCCCCGAAGCTGGATTTGGCCGTGCGCTGTACGCTTTCGAAGGCGGCGGCGAGCGCTTCAGGTGTCTCGCAAAGCTGCATGCCGATCCCGCCGCCACCGGCTGTCGACTTTAGCATCACCGGATAGCCGATCTGCTCGGCTGCGGAGAGCGCCTCGTCGTGGCTGTCGAGCAGGCCGGAGCCGGGTAAGAGCGGCACGCCGCTCGCCTTGGCCAATTCGCGGGCCGTGTGCTTCAGACCGAAGGCAGAGATATTCTCCGATGAAGGCCCAATAAAGGTGATGCCTTCCGCCTTCAGCCGCTCGGCAAAGCCGATGTTCTCCGAGAGAAAACCATAGCCGGGATGCACGGCTTGCGCACCCGTCTGGTGGCAGGCGGCAATCACGGCATCGACGTTGAGGTAGCTTTCGCTGGCGGCTGCGGGTCCGAGGCGTACTGCCTCGTCGGCCATCAGCACGGGTTTCGAAAACCGGTCAGCATCGGAATAGACCGCAACGCTTGCGATCCCCATCTTCTGAAGCGTCTTGATGACGCGCACGGCGATCTCGCCGCGATTGGCAATCAGAACCTTTTTGAACATCAGGCCACCTCGTCGTCCCAGACGAGCACCCGGATCGGCGTCGGATCGAAGCCGTTGCAGGGGTTGTTAATCTGCGGGCAATTGGAGATGACGAGCAGCACGTCCATCTCCGCCTTCAGCTCGACATAGTCGCCGGGGGCGGAGATGCCGTCGACGATGGTCATCTTGCCTGAAGGTTCGATAGGCACGTTCATGAAGAAGTTGATGTTCGGCACCACGTCGCGCTTGCTCATGCCATGTTTGGATACCTCGATGACGAAGTTGTCGCGGCAGGCATGCAGGTATTTCGTGTAGTGGCCGAAGCGGACCGTGTTGCTCTCGCAGGAGCAGGCGCCGGCAGAGGTATCGTGCCGACCGCAGCTATCCGCCGTCACCGTCAGCATCACCCGGCCTTCGCTAGAGATGACCTTGGTGCCGGTGGATATGTAGGCTGCCCCCTGTTCGCGCATGGTGTCCTGGCTGGAATAACGCTCGGAGAAATCATGCGCGTTGTAGAACAGCGTATCGACGGCCTGCTGGCCATAGCTGTCCTCGATGCGCACCACCTGACCCTTTTTGATGAAGGTCGAGAAGGGCGCTTCGGCGGCGATGTAGTGATTCTGTACCGTATTCAGGAGCGTACGAGCCGGAGAAGTTTGGATAAAACTGGTCATGGCAGCCTCTTCTCTCACAGTGCCGCAAAAGCGTTGTTTTCAAAGCCACGGATGGCTTCTGCAGTCGCGGTCCGGCACAGATCATCCACCGCTGGCTCAATCGCCGCGATCCTGAGGATGCAGACGGGATTGGGGGCGTAGACCGGGTTCGGATCGAGCGGATGCGGGCAATTCGAGAAGCCGACGATCATGTCCATCTCGGCACGCAGATCGACATAGTCGCCTTCGGAGACGAGATCCGGATTCCACTCGAATTTGCCATCGGCATCGACACGGACGGGTGCGAAAAGGGCAAGGGCTGCCGGAATGTCGCGCTTGTCGAGGCCGGCCTTGGTGGCGATCAGGACGAAGTTGTCGCGGGTGTTGCGCAGTGCCGGACCGTTCTGGCCGGCATATTTCTTCGCGTTGGAGGAGGCGGTGGAGCCGCCCATCAGCACGTCATGGGCGCCGCAGCTGTCTTCGGTGATCGAGAACATGACCTTGCCCATGTCGGAGAAGATGACGCGGCCCTTGGCCAGGCCGGTGGTCCACTGGACCTTGACGGTATCGGGCAGGTTCATGCGCTCGGTTGTGTCCTCGGCGTTCCACGCCACGACCGAAACGGTCGAGAAGCCTTCGTCGAGCGCGATACGCAGCACCTCGTTCGTCTTTACTCTTGTACACCAGTACCAGCCGGCCAGTAGCTTCTCCTGATGCACGATTGTGCCAGCCGCGATTGCGGGTGCAGGTTTTGCGCTCATGGTCGGCAGTGCCTTCGGTGCAAACTCCAGCCCCTTTTTCTGATGCTCCTCGTAGCGCGCCCGGTTGGCGGCGATCTCTTCGGGGGAACGTCGAATATGCATTGTCATCTCCAGTGGTTTCGTTGGCCGGGTCGTCCCGGCTATTGACCCTGTGAAGAGACCGGGCCGTCCCGGTCGGGGCGAAAGATGGAAGGCACGCCTGCCTGTCGCGGCGGCCAGATGGTGATATCCTTGGTGATGGTTGCGCCATAGCGCAGCTTTTCTTCCGGTCGGTCGCGCGGCCGGTCGAAGGCGACGACGCGGGTGCCAAGCGTGAAGGCTTCGCGCATGTCATGCGTTACCATCACCACGGTCATCGGCGCTTCGTGCCACAGCGTCTTCATCAGCGTGTGGATTTCGGCCCGAATGCCGGGGTCAAGTGCGCCGAAGGGTTCATCCAGCAGCAGCACTTTGGGCCGCATGATCAGCGCCTGCGCCAATGCCAGCCGCTGCTGCATGCCGCCGGAAAGCTGGGCCGGATACTTTTCCTCTGAGCCGGCAAGCCCGACCGCCGCGATCATCGCGCGGGCCTCGTCTTCAACCTCGCGCTTCGCGGCACCGAACAGGCGGGCGGCGAAGCGCGAGGCTTTCAGCTCCTTGCCGAACATGACATTGCCGAGCACGGTCAGATGCGGGAAGACAGAATAGCGCTGGAAAACAACGCCACGATCCGGCCCCGGTTCTTTCGGCAGAGGCTCGCCATCCAGCAGGATCTCCCCTTTAGTCTGGGTTTCCTGCCCCAGAAGCATGCGCAGGAAGGTGGATTTTCCGCAGCCGGACGGACCGACAAGCGCAACGAAGGCGCGGGACTCGATCTCGATGGAGACATTCTCCAGCACGATCTGGTCGCCATATTCCTTCCAGATATTTTTGATCGAAAGCGCACTCATTTGCCCTTCTCCAGTTCCGACCAGGGGAAGAAGGTAATGCGCAGGCGATCGAGCAAAATATCGGTCGCGACCGCCAACACCGTGATCCAGATTACGTAAGGGAAGATCACATCCATCGAGAGATAGCGGCGCACCAGGAAGATACGATAACCGAGGCCGCTATCCGAGGAGATAGCTTCGGCTGCAATGAGAAACAGCCATGCGGGACCGAGTTGCAGACGCAGAGTGGTAATCAGACGCGGCAGTATCTGCGGTAGAACAACCCTGAGCGCAATCTGCCAGGAGGAGGCGGATAGCGTTTCTGCTTTTACGATCAGTTCACGCGGCAACGAAATCGCCGTCAGCGCTAGATCGCGGATGATGATCGGCGCCACGCCAATAACGATCAAAGCAATTTTCGAACCTTCGCCCAGACCCATGACGATAAACAGGATCGGTAGGAGCGCCAATGGCGGCACCATGGAGATCGCTGCGACAAAGGGCGAAAAAAGCGCACGTGCGAATGGCAGGACACCGATGATCAGCCCAAACAATAAGGCGAGCGCAGTGGCAAGTCCAAGACCTCCTGCCAGTCTTTGCAGACTTGCCGCCGTATCGGTCCACAAAAGATAGTTGCCGGTTCTCGCCTCTGGCATGAAAGCCATCCGGTTGACAGCGTCGGCAAGTGCGGACAAGCCGGGAAGAAGTTTATCATTCGGATTTTCGGCAAGTCGCTCAACGGATCCGATCGTATAGGCGATCAGGACGAGAGCGAATGGCATCAATGCAAGCGCTAACCGCAAGCCATTGCCAGGATGTTGATTGATCCAACGCATGACACCTCGATCCTCGATGTGAGGCGGGAATCGACCGCCTCTGGGTGAAAGATCAGAGAGCGCCTTCGGCGGCGGCTTTCATGTAAGTGCCTGTAAAGCGCAATTTTATATTGGCTCTGTCGCCCAAGACCTTGCCATCAGGCATCTCAATGCCGATCACATCCGCCGATACGGCGCCGCTGCCCAGCAGCCCCTTCGAAAACAGGAACTCGCGAACGAGATCCATTGTCTTTGGCAGGTTGGGCGAGGTGGCGAAAGCGAGGGCATCGGCGGGCTTGTCAAACAGCTTTGTCGCCGCCATCTGCGCCTCGAAGCCCTTGAGATCGGTGCCAGAGGCCGCGCCCATAGCTTCACGTGCGGCCTTGCCCTCTGCACTGTCAGCTACCATCAGCTTCATCGTATCGTACCAGATACCAGCGAGAGCCTTGCCGAAATCCGGATTATCCTTGAGCACGTCGGTATTGGCCACCATTAGGTCGATGATTTCGCCTGGGATTTGTGAGCTGTCGAATACCTTCTTGGCGGTCGGATCCTCAAGAATTGTCGAAACAAGCGGGTTCCATGTCACAACTGAAGTTACGTCCGGTGTCTTGTAGGCTGCCACCATATCGGCATCGGACGTGTTCACCACCTTCACTTCTCGTTCTAGGGAACCAATACTTTCAAGTGCACGTGCCAGGAGATAATGAGAAACCGAGAACTCGACCAGATTGACGTTCTGCCCCTTGATGTCGGCAAGCTTGTCCTTGTTCTTCAGGATCACAGCGTCATTGCCATTAGAGAAATCGCCAACAATTACGGCTGTCGTATCGACGCCGCCAGCCGCGGGGATGGAAATGGCGTCCATGTTGGTAAGAGTTACGGCGTCGAAGGCACCGGCCGTAAACTGGTTCATTGACTCTACGTAGTCATTGAACTGTGTGACGTCGATCTTGATACCGTATCTATCCGCCCATTTCTTGACGATGCCATGGTCTGCGGCATAACCCCAAGGCATCCAGCCGACATAGATGGACCACGCCACCTTGAACTCTTTCTTCGGCGCAGCATGAGCCAAAAGCGGCGCGCCGAAGGCAAAGGCTGACATGGAAATTGCGCCGCCAATCCCTTGGCTTACGAGGTCTCCCGGGCTTTTGTCCCGCCGTGCATCTGGACAGAATTTCCTTCCCGTCCAGTGGCCGCTCTCGGACCAGTCATGCAAATAAGCGCACCGGAACCCTAGCAGCCAAACTCGAACCATTTACCTGCAAACTTCGTGCCAAGTGAAAAATGCGGCAAAGTTTATTGTTTGGCAGGAGATTTTTTTGTCGCCATCTTGCCGTCAACATCATCTTTGCCCAAATACTATTCACACCGGCTCCAAGTGATCAAAACATATTCAAATTTAAACCATTCAGGATCGTGTCCGATGCAGGGGTGTAGCTGGATTTCATAGCCATCGGTGATTTCGGGTAAGGTCGGGTTGCTTCTGACCAACCTGGGGGGGTGGGGTATAACCAACTTAGCGGAGGGAAGGCAGTGTCATTAAGTTCGGTATAGGGTGTTGATTTAGGCGCAAGCGATTTCCACCCCTAGGCTCATCGCGGTCTTGTTGCAAATTCTCTTAGTTACCGGCCTGTTGACTATCAGCGGAGAAATTCCCGCTCCTGACTTGTGGAGCGTACCGATGCTTCTGAACGCTATTGCCGAGAAATTAAAACGCCAATCGAAGGATGATTTCGCTGCGCGGACCCTTGGTTCAAGGGGCGGCACTTCCAGGCACGGCCCATTGTTCAGGCCGTTACCTGCCATTTGCCCTATCCGCTGAGCTACCGGGATTTGGAAGAAGCGTTCCGAGAGCGCGGCTTTGAAGTGGATCACAGTACTATCAATCGATGGGTCCTTGCCTATGCGCCGATCATCGAGAAGCGGCTGCGCCAGTTTCGCCGACCCCATTGCGGCTCAGTCAGGATTGACGGGACCTACGTAAAGATCCGGGGCAAGTGGCGTTACCTGTACCGCGCCATCGATAAGCAAGCAAATCCGGTGCACAACCTTCTGACCGCAGAGCGTGACCTCGATGCCGCCAAACGGTTAATCCGCAAGATGCTCAAGCACGACCCCCTGTTTTCGCCGGGCAAGATCCGTACGGACGCGGTGCCAACACCTTCTCCACAACGATCAAGACGACCGTCGACGACGGCCTGCCGCATCCCGGCCCCGTACACTACGTTACCAAACATCTCCGGCAGAGCATCTAAGGCGACCACTTTCGAGTGAAGAAGAACATGCCAAAAATCGGTGGCTTTCAATCCTTCAAAACGGCACGCCGGACCATTGCTGGTTTCGAAGCAATACTTTGGCTGAGAAAGGGCTTCAGCTTTTCCGGCAATTGGAGCGTCAACGATAAAAATGATCTCCTCGCGCGCCTCTTCGAACTTCAAAACGTTAACAAAGCATGAAAACATAGCGGAGCGCGGGGTAGTTTCTGCCTGCTAAAAGACTTGCGACAAGGCCTGGCGAGAGCCTTTTTCAAAAGCCTGCTATTGCAGCCGCTCTTTGGTGACGGGGTCAAAGAAATGGAGGTTTGTTTGCCGAAATTTCAGGCTGATGTGATAGCCGGGTTTCACGCTCACCCGCTCGCGCCAGACGCCTGTGATGGTCTGTCTGCCCAGTTGAAGAGCCGCGTGTGTTTCCGATCCAGTCGGCTCGACAACGAGCACGGTCGCTGGAATGCCGCCCGGTTCGCCGGGCAAAACGTCTTCCGGCCTGACGCCGAGGATAACATCGCGGTTGCGGACGCTCGTCGGGATCTCGCCGAGCGGGATCGACAGCGTTTCTGAAACACGCAGCTGCGGTGTGGGGCCGTGGCTCACCGTGCCCTCAATGAAGTTCATCGCCGGGGAGCCGAGGAAACCGGCGACGAAGATATTCTTCGGGTGGTCGTAGAGTTCGAGCGGTGTGCCAATCTGCTCGACCCGACCCGCCTGCATCACTACGATTTTGTCGGCCATGGTCATCGCCTCGACCTGATCATGGGTGACATAGATGATCGTCGTCTTCAGCCTTTGATGCAGAGCCTTGATTTCGGCGCGCATCTTGACCCTGAGCTTTGCGTCCAGGTTGGATAGTGGCTCGTCGAACAGGAAAACCTGCGGATTGCGTACGATGGCCCGTCCCATGGCGACTCGCTGCCTTTGCCCGCCGGACAGCTGGCCCGGCTTGCGGCCCAATAGTGGTTCGAGACCCAGAATGCCGGCGGCCGCCTCAACCTTTTGCTTGATCTCGGCCTTCGGCACGCCGGCGAGCTCGAGGGCGAAGCCCATGTTCTGCGCCACCGTCATTTGCGGATAGAGCGCATAGTTTTGAAACACCATGGCAATGTTGCGGTCCTTCGGTTCAACGTGGTTGACCACGCGGTCACCGATCGAAACCGTCCCGGCGGAGATGTCCTCCAGCCCCGCGACCATGCGCAGAAGCGTGGACTTGCCGCAGCCTGACGGGCCGACGAGAATGACGAATTCACCGTCGGCGACGTCAATGTCGATGCCGTGCAACACCTGCATGGCCCCATAGGATTTGCGCACAGTCTGGATCCGGACCTTAGCCATCGTTTGTTTCCCTTCAGTGCTTGGGTCTGACGCGGATGGCAAGATGCGGCTTGCCCGGCAGTTCCACCGCAAATGCTGCATCGGGACGCCGGGGGCGCAGCACGGCCCCATGACGGGTCGGGTGGTTCGCCGGAGCATCGACGATCTTCGCCGGGGTAACCGTCATTTCCCAGGTATCGATAATGTCGACCGCGTAGTCGCCTGCGTCCAGGGGGAGGCCGGGGGCCCAGATCACCGGTTGGTGTTCGCCCAAGTAGATATAGGTCACATCGCCGTCGCGGGCGCCCGAGACGCGGCTCCAGGGCCAGCCGCCGACCGCGCCGATCGGGGTCAGGCCCTCGCTCGCATCCTCCTCGAGCAGGTCTCGCAGGAAGCCGATGCGCTGCCAGGCTTCGCCGTAGAGCTGCCCGCCCTTGGCCCACCAGAGAATATCCTGCTCGTGCATGAAGGTTTCCCCATGCCCCACATAGCCGCCGCGCAAAAGCGAGATCCAGTAGCGGTGCACCAGTTCCTGGGCGGAGATATTGCCCCATGACAGCATGATGTTGCCCTCGTATTCCGGCTCGTCGTTGACGACAGGTTTGCCGAAGGTCTCGCGCCATTTCTGCGTCTTTTTGACGTCCCAGTTCTGGATGCAGACATGACTGACCCAGGGGCGGCGATGGTCGTAATTGGCGTTGACGTCACCATTGTGGATCGATTTCAAGTGATTGTAGGGGTCGTTTTCCTCGATGATCTGGAAGAACCGGTCCCATTGCTGCATTGGCTTGGTGTCGAGGAGGAAGTCGTATTCGTTGGCGAGCGACCACCAGACGTTTCGATAGGCGGCAAGCCGCGCTGTCAGATAGGCGACGTAACGGAAGTCCTGCTCCGCGCTCATGTCGCAATAGCCCCATCGGTCATAGGGATGGAAAAGGATGACGTCGGCCTCAATGCCGAGTTCGCCGAGCGCTTGCACTTGCTGTTCGAAGTGGCGAAAGCATGCCGGATTGGGGCGATCAAAATCGAGTTCGCCTTCGTGGTCACGGTCGTAGACGTCCATCAGCGGTTCGTTGACGTTGAAGGGGTAGTCTTTCGGGAAAACTCCCATGCGCATCTTGTTGAACCGCGTCTTCTTCAACGTCTCCAACGTCTGCGCCTGCAGGTCGAGGGGCTGGTGGGTCCAAGCATAACATGTGGTGCCGAAGGGTAGATAGGGCGTGCCGTCGGCATAGGCAAAGTGATACTTATTGGCGACCTGGACCGGGCCATGCACGTCAGGCCGGGCGGGACCTGCCTCAAAGGCACCGGATTTTCCGTCGAGTTCCAATGCCGAGGAGCGGGTGGTGTAGTGCCACTCACCCTCGATGTCGGGCATGAAGCGGACCTTGTAGACACCGTCGCCATCATAGAATCCGGGCACGCGTACGCTGCGGTTCTTGTGGCTGAATGTTGCCTCGAAGGTAACATCGATAAACGGGTTACCGTCTGATGGGCCGTTCAGGGTCGCTTCAAACAGGTCCCATTTGGCAATCACGGTCTTTGTCATGTCTTGGTCCTTTAAGGGGGGAGGAAACATCAGCCCTTCACCGCGCCGGAGGTCAGCCCCGAGACGAAGTAGCGCTGGAAAATCAGATAGACGAGTGCTGCCGGCAGCACCGTCATGACGATCGCTGCATTGAGCTGACCATAATCCCTTGAGAACTGCCCCTGAAATGCAGAGAGCCCAAGCGGCAGGGTCCACATTTTCTGGTCCTGCAGCAGTACCAAAGCCATCGCAAACTCGTTCCACGTGGCGACGAAATCGAGGATGCACAAAGCCGCAAGCACCGGCAGGCTGATCGGCAGGAAGATCCTGCGGAAGATGACGAAATGCGAGGCGCCATCGATGCGTGCGGCTTCGGTCAATTCCTTCGGCACGCCACGGAAGAAGCTCTGCAGGATGAAGACCTGATAGGGAATGCCAAAGGCCAGATAGGGCAGGATGACCCCCGGATAGGTGTCGATGAGGCCGAAGCCGTTGACGAGGGTAAAGAGCGGCGCGAGCATGACCTGGAACGGGATCATTGTGCCGAACAGGATCAGCACAAGGACCATCTTGCGTCCGGAGAACTCGATCCGGGCCAGCGCATAGGCGGCCATGGCCGAGATGAACAGACCGAGCGGCACCTTGATGACTGTGATGATTGCGCTGTTGGTGAACGTCGTTTCAAAACGCCCTCGGCTCCATGCTGCGACATAGTTGGAGATTTGCGGATTTGTCGGCGGTGCAAAGGCGCTTGACCCCATTACTGCGGCCGTGGACTTGAAAGAGGTGAAAATGATGAAGACGAAAGGCGCCACCCACAGGACGGCGACCATCGCAAGCGCGATCCACAGACCGACCAGCACCCAGTCGCGCGGTGGGGCGGCGATTGCTGCATTGTCGAAGGCTTCGGTCTTCAGGACAGTCATTCGGCGGCCTCCTCGCGCTTTTGCGCCCAGCGCATGTAGGGAATGACGATAGCAAGCGTGATCAGGAGAAGGACCGTCGAGATCGCGCTACCGCGACCGAAATCGAAGATCTGCATTGATTGCGTGAAGGCCCACAGCGCCAGCATCTGAGTCGATTGTGCCGGCCCGCCACCCGTCAGGCCGTAGATGATATCGAAGGCCTTTAATGACGAGATCACCGAAAGTACAAGAACGATCGTGATCGTGGGGCGCAGGGCCGGCAGCGTGACGAAGCGGAAACGCTGCCAACGGTCGGCTCCGTCGATCCGCGCCGCCTCTACGAGGCTTTTGTCGACACCTTGCAGCCCGGCAAGAAAAAGCACCATGGAGAAGCCGACGGTCTGCCAGACATAGGCGACGAAAGCCGAATAAAGTGCCACGTCTCGTGCGCCCAGCCAGTCCTTGATCCAGGATTGCAGGCCGAGCAGGGAGAGAACCTGGTTGAAAATGCCGAAGAAAGGATCGTACATCCACCGCCACATCGTTGCGACAGCGATCGGCGCAATGATGACCGGCAGATAGTAGATCGCACGCAGGCTGTTGCGAGCGAACAGTCTTTGATTGAGGCCAAGCGCCAGCAAGAGACCGAAGAGCGGCGGAAAGATTGTCGACAGGATCGTCCAAGTGATCGTGTTGCGGAAGGCGACCCAAAAGACCGGATCCTTGGTGAAGATGTCGATGTAGTTCGACAATCCAACGAAATGCCGGTTGGCGTCCAGGCCATTCCATTTCTGGAAACTCAGCGCGACGACGTCAATCATCGGATAGATGGCAAAAACAGCGTAGATGATAAGGGCCGGGGCGATCAGCAGCGCGGCCTGCAGTCTCTGGTCGCTGGCGAGCTTGGTAATCTGCATGGATTGCTCTCCGCTGGCCGCGCTGACCAGGCTGATATGGACCCTGCCGCCAGCTGCGGGAGGAGCTGGCGGACGGATCTTACTCAGTTACTTGCGATTGCTGATGAACGTCTGCAGCTGTTTTGCAGCGTCTGCGGCAGCGATGTTGCCGCTTGCGACCTCGTTGATTACCCGGAAGTATTCTGTGGTCACATCGAGAGGAAAGGCCTGGTCGCCGTTCATGTAGACATCAGTATACTTGTTGAATATGTCCAGCCATTTCTTGTCCATGGGACGCAGATTGCTGTAGGTGACATTCTTGTTGACTGAGGTCGTGCTGATCTTGCCGAGTAGTTCCTGCTGCACAGGTGTCGAGTTGAAATAGTCGAGGAACTTTGCGGCCAAGTTCGAATTGGGGCTCTTGCTGCTGATGTAGTGATACTCGGCAAAGCCATAGAGGCGGCCGGTTCCGGTCGGGAACGGGAATATGTCATAGCCGTCAAGATTGCCGGCTTCCGACAGTTGCTGCACCAGCCAGTCGCCTTCCAGCATCATCGCGGCCCGACCGCCAACAAAGAGGTTGAACGATTGCGACTGATCGATCCCCATGAACGGGCTCAAGATGTAGTTCTTGCTCCAGGTGCTGAGTTCGGCGAAGGACGCTGTCGCGCAGGGCTCCGCCGTCCAGTCGGCCTGCATATTCTTCAGAGCATCGTGTTTTTTAGCGCCACATTTCGATTCCAAAATGACATCCATCAGGCGCATCACATGCCAGTTGACCATCCCGCCAAACGTGATCGCTGGGATGCCTGCGGCCTTCAGCTTCTCGGCAGCCGCGACCAGCTCAGCATAGCTTTCGGGTAGCTTTTCGATACCAGCCTGCTTGAACAGCGCCTTGTTGTAGTAGACCGCCTCACCCTTAAAAGTGAATGGCACGCCGTGTCGGCCCCCTTTATAGATCTTGGAGAAGGACAGCGACGACGCAGTCAGCCTGTCGTCCCACTTGTATTCGGCATAGTATTTGTCGAGCGGCAGACTGAAGCCGGCGTTGATGTATTCACCGCCGAGCCCGAGTCCTGCCCAGCTGAAATAGATGTCCGGCCCCTTGTCGGAGCCAGCTGCGACACGCAGCGCCGTCTTGTGGTCGTCGACCCCGCGGGTAACAATCTCGACATTGACGCCAGGATTGGCCGCTTCAAAATCCGTTGCCACCTTCTGGATTGCGTTGTTGGCTGCCTCAGAGGTGAAGTTCAGCGTCCAGATGGTCACATCTTGCGCATAAGCGTTTGCTCCTGCCATGGCGATGGCGATGGCGCTCGCTAGCAGGGTTTTGCGCAGCATGGAAGTCTTTAAAGTCATAGGTTCCTCCCGTCGTGCTTATTCTCGTCCTCGCTGTCTTTTAGATCGTCGCAGCCGGTTCTTGTCAAGGGAGTTATGTCATATATGACATAATTGACGAGTTGTATGAGGCCATTTTGATCATTTTTTCAGATTGTGAGCGAAATTTATGGCACATTCCGGCCTATTTTATGCAAAATACGCAGGACTATTTCGTCGGACGAGACAATAGTATAGATCTGGCGCGCCGCGCTCCTGCGAGTGATATCAGGCGCGGATGCAAGGAGATGCGTATGGCAAACATGATAAGTGACGATTTGCGGGGCTTGCTCAGCGAACGTCATGTCGATTCACCCGTGGCGCGGGTGGTTCGGGCCTTGAGTGGACATGGTGCCGTCAGCGCAGCGCAGATTGCCCGTACGACGGGTCTTGCCCGCTCAACCGTCTCGACAATCCTTTCCGACTTGAAGCGGTCGAGTCTCGTGGTCGAGGTCGAGACCCGCAGTCCGGGTGTCGGGCGTCCGGCCATCGCGCACTCACTCAACCCTGAAGCGGGCACTTGCCTTGGCGTGCTGCTCGGCCGTAACGAAGCACGCGTTGTGCTGGCTGACGTCGCCCACAACGTGATCGCCGACGTGGCTATCCCGCTCGAGCGGGACTATCGGCCTGAGAAGGCAACGCGTGTGATCAAGCAGACGATCGACAATATCTACAAGGAGCACAGCCTGCCGTTCTCTGGCCTGCTGGGTGTTGGTTTCGCTGTATCGGGCGCAATTGCTGCTAATGGTCGTATCCTGCGAGGTGCCTCGATCCCCGGCTGGTCGGGTGTCGACCTTAGAGCGACCTTTGAGCCAGCACTGCAAAAGCCTATCTTTGCAGACAAGGAAAGCAATTGTGCTGCACTTGCCGAGATGATGTGGGGGGCCGCAGTCGGCGTCGAGGATTTCGTCTTGTTCAAGCACGACGTGACCATTGGAGGGGCTATCGTTGCCAATGGCCGGGTACTCAGCGGCTATGCCGGGACGGCCGGCGAGGTGGGCCACATCATGCTCAACCCGCATGGTGACCTGTGCAGCTGCGGCAATCGGGGCTGTCTCGAACTTGAGTGCGGAGGATCGCAGATGATTAGCGTCGCGGAGCGTCGTGGCGGGCGGAGCCTGACATTGCCGATCCTCGTCCAAGAAGCGTTGGCTGGGGATATCGGGCTGCGCAGACTGATCGAGGATGCAGGAGATGTCGCCGGTCGGGGGCTGGCGACGGTCGGTACACTTTTCAATCCGCGCATGATCGTCATCAGCGGTGCGCTTGCGGCTGCCGACGACATTTTGCTCGCTCCCATGCGGGCGAGCTACGGGAAGTACACACTCGTCAAGTCTGGCGACGTGGACGGCGATCTGCCAACATTTGTTGTCGGCAAGTTTCTCGATAACGACAACTGTCTGGGTGCCGTCGGCCTGGTGCTCCGCCACCATGGACGCCTCATCTGATTTACTTTGCGATCTGGGAGGGTAAACACGTCGATTTACTCTGGATTGATTAACCTGTTTATTTGGGCTTGTCGCAAATTTCTGCGTTTAACGGGCTGTTCACCAAGCTTGGGGAAATTCCGCCCCCGTGTAGCGGATCGTGGCTATGATTCTGAATGCCATTGCCGAAAAGCTGAAGCGCTAATCGAAAGACGATTTCAAGGGACGGCATTTTGAGGCATGGCTGATCATACAGGCGGTGATCTGGTACCTGTGCTATCCGCTGGGCTATCGCGACCTGGAAGAGATGTTCCGCGAGCGCGGCTTCGAAGTGGATCACAGTACTATAAACCGATGGGTCCTTGCCTATGCACCTGTCATCGAGAAGCGGCTGCGCCAGTTCAGCCAACCCTATTGCGGTTCAATCCGCATTGACGAAACCTACGTCAAGATCCGCGGCAAGTGGCGATATCTGTCCGGACCATCGACAAGCACGGAAACCCGATCGACGTCCTGCTTACCGCAAAACGCGATCTCGACGCCGCCAAGCGTTTCTTCCGCAAAATGCTTAAAGATGAGCCGCTGCTCTCGTCTGAGAAGATCGGCACGGATGGCGCCAATACGTTCCCGTCGGCGATCAAAGCGTCGGTTGCAGACGAGCTTCTACGGCCAGA
Source organism: Affinirhizobium lemnae (assembly GCF_022968395.1). Taxonomy (GTDB): domain Bacteria; phylum Pseudomonadota; class Alphaproteobacteria; order Rhizobiales; family Rhizobiaceae; genus Neorhizobium; species Neorhizobium lemnae. The sequence continues at coordinate 825 of NZ_JALJQZ010000065.1, read as the reverse complement.
TCCCGTGCATTATGAGCGCGTCCACTTTACTCGGGGTCATATCCGCAGGATTTGAAGTAGTTTGCGCATTCCTGCTGCTCGAACAGCGTGACGATTTGGCCGAGCGTATTGCATAAGCCGTCGACGGTCCGCTCGGCTTTGGCGCGCAAGACAGCCTTCAGCTTAGCGAACGCCTTCTCGATGGGATTGAAGTCGGGGCTGTAGGGCGGGAGATAGAGCAACCGGCATCCGGCACCCTCAATTGCGTGGCGCACGCTCTCCGCTTTGTGTGCGGGCAAGTTGTCCATGATGACGATATCGCCCGATGCCAATGTTGGTAGGAGAACCCGTTCGACATAGGCCTAGAATGCGAGGCCGTTCATCGCGCCGTCGAGGACCATGGGTGCGGTCATGCCCGAAAGCCTGAGTGCTCCGGTAAATGTCGTCGTCTTCTAATGGCCGTGCGGGATCGGGGAGCGGCATCGTTCTCCACAAAGAGCTCGTCCGCGAAGCCGTGACATCTTCGTGCTCAGGCCTGTTTAATCGATGAAGACGAGGCGCGCGGGGTCGAGATCAAGCTGGCCGTCAAACCAGTCCTGGCGACGCTTCAGGAGTTCGGGACGCTCCTGCTCCAGTGCATGTGCGGTCTTTTTTGAAAGTCCAGCCGCGCTTTCGCAGCCAGACGTCGAGCGCGCTGCGGCCGATCGACACGGCTCTCTCCTCACGCAATGGTAGAACCATCTCGTTGAGCGTGATGTCCATCTTCTTCGTAAGACCGTATATCCGTCTTCGTGGCTGAGGTGGCTCGCCCTACACTGGTCTTCCGAGGGTTGCTCGGACAGGCCG
>NZ_JALJQZ010000064.1 GCF_022968395.1 Affinirhizobium lemnae | reverse complement strand
GATCTCCAAAATCAGCTTTGAATCCGATTTGCGCTCTTTTGGGAATCCCAATCCTTAAATCATCACCACGACCTAGTGTCAAAATTACGGATTTCGGCGTCAAGCTACATCCGGATTTCCGCGTCAATGTTGTTTGACACCACTATCCGGAAGAGGCGGGAATTCGCGGTATTATTCGGGAAGGCCCGATTATGTCATTTAGAGCAGTGGTTTAGCTGAATCGCTAATGCTTGCTGCTGGTGTAAAAACGGAACCAAGTTTGGCCCAAACACCTCTTAGAAACACCTGATTTTCAGGGAAAGCGGAAGGCTAGAGGCCCAAAACGGAACGTGGCGTGGCCCAAATTTGAGGGAAATCAAGGCACAAAAAAACCGGGTCGAAACCCGGTTAATCTCAAGCACAGCTTCAATTTTTACGTAGGCAAGTCGGACACCAATTTTGGATATCGTTCACGTGCCACGTCTTCCAAGAATTTTGCCAACTCGGAATATCCCGGCTGGTCAAACCGTTCGAGAATTTCTGCCGATAGTCGACCGAAAAACACCGAGGCTCGAACCCGACGATTTGTTGGTGTAACAGCGAGAAATGCCTGAAGGGCAACTATCACTGCTGTCGCCCCATTTTTCGCGATCCCAAAACCGATATCGGCAACTTGTATCCAATCATCTGAGGTATACCCCTCCAAGTCAGGTTCGGACCCGTCCCGGACGACTGCACCGAGAAGTTCGGCAAAATGTGCCGCCGCCTGCAAAGGGAAATCGTCGAGCCAGCCGACCTGCGTTTTGCTTCCGCGCATCCGGTTGATCACATAGTCCTGGAGACGGGCAGGGGCATTCGACCGTGCCACATTCACGTGAGATTCCAGTTCGTCGATTCTCGTGCGAACTTGCGTAGCGAAATCACAGGCGTTTCTTCGCAAGTTACCAAAACTGACCAAAGGAATTCCATGATCTGGGCAAGTATGGACGAATCTCAACATCCACTCGGCACGACAGTAAGCAAGGTAAAGTGAATATTTTGGGCCGATGTCGTTGAGCACGATGCCGGGCAGATGCGGCAGCGATCAGTGTCGATAAACTCCCGAGAAAATACTCCTCCATGTGTTTTAACAGTCTTACCGATTTGCAACAGCTGGCTAAAGTGCAAATGATCAGACCCTTTCCCAACAAGTTCCGCGAATAGCCCAACGTCCGTATGCCAACCTTTTGCAAGGCGGTTGAAACTGAAACCGAAATGTGCTGAAAACTCGGATGCGCTCCCAACCCCGTTCACTGCGGCAATGCGTGAGCAGAAGCTTGGCAGTGTCTCACTGGGTTCCATAGGCAGAGTCAAAGACAGTTTGGCCATTCGCTCACCCGACCTTCTTCCTTGGCCAGCGCTGCTGACGGTTACGTGCACCTACATCTTGTTCTGCCGCTGTATAGGGCTTGATGCCTTCCCAGTTCTTTACAATGAAGACATTCTCTGCTTCGTCGCGGCCGGTATTACTTTCAAAGCACTCGGCGAAATGCTTGTTCGTGATTACCCGCTCGTCTGCGTATATTGCGAGTTCAACGGCACCCCGGATCATTTGGACCATTGTGCCAAAATCCTTGTCGCAGCCGTGCATCAATCGCTGGATGAACTCTTGGTCCTCATGCAAAGAGGTCTTCATCTCGGCGTGGTCGAAGATGATCAACCGTGCGACCTCTGCCATTGTGGCAGTTCCGGCGGCACCTACCATTTTACCAAAGGGTATCTTCGTGCAGCGATTAGCCAACTGACCGAGTCTGTCTCTAACGTCCAAACGGGGACAGGAGCGCCCTGGTATCTTCTCGACCTGTCGAAGGCGATGAAGCCGATCATTTGGCAGGAGCGAGAAGCCTACGAATTCCAGAGCATCACCAATCCCAATGACGCGCATGTGTTCATGAGCGACGAGTACGTTTACGGGATTCGGGCACGGGTAAACTGTGGCTTCGGACTATGGCAGCTGGCCTACGGTGCAAGGTCTGACCTGAATTCAGAGAATTTCGCCTTGGCTCGCCAATCCATGTCTTTGTTCACGGGCGATGAAGGGCAGAAACTAGGGATTACGCCTACTCATCTGATCGTGCCGCCTGCACTGGAAGCCAAGGCCCGGACGCTGTTGATGGCGGACCAGATTGAAGGGTCGTCAAACATCTGGAAAGGGACGGCAGAATTGATCGTCTCACCATGGCTTAACTAAGGGGGCTTCTCATGGATCCGCTTACTGACATCTCTACATTGGCAGTGATTACTCAGGAGGGGCAGCCACCTTCATGGGTGAAGCTTGCGCTTCGTGGCAAGTTCATCGGCCGGGACGGGCGCAGCTTCGATGTGTCACCGGAAACGCTGGTTGAACGGTTCAACGCCGATGGAATTCCGATTCCAATTGATGTCGATCATTCAACTGTGAACAAGGCTAAACTCGGAGGCGATGCGCCTGCCGTTGGTTGGATAGAGGAGCTTTCGGCTCGTGAAGACGGGCTCTGGGGACGCGTCATCTGGTTGCCGGAAGGCGAGAGAATCCTTGCTGCAAAAACCCATCGCTTTTTGTCTCCAGCAATTCTTGAAGATAAAATCACAGGCAAGGCGACTTGGCTTCATTCTGCATCGCTGGTTGCCGCACCGGCTCTTGCGATGGGCACCCTTGCTTCAGCCGATCCAGACACTTCAAAAGCTATGACTTCAGTCGATCTGACGATTGCTTCGGCGCTTGGGCTTAGTGCAGATGCAACGGGCGAACAGGTCGCTGCTGAAATCACTTTGCTAGTCGCGAAAAGCAATGGCTTTGAGGCGCATTTAAATGCCCTTCAAAGTGCCTTCAAATCCCTTTCAAGTGAGGTCGCAAACTCACGGTCTGAACGGATAAATCAAAAGGTAGAAGATGCAATCCGCTGTGGCACGATCACACCTGCCTTAAAGGATTTCTGCATAACTTTGGCGAGTTCCAGCGAGGAACTCTTCGATCAGTTTTGCGTGAAAATGGGGACGCCTTTTGCTTATCTTCAGAAAACGACGATTCCAGATCGAATGGAAGGAGGCGTTCATTCAACAGGTGTGAAATTGACCACGTTGAACAGCGACGCAACTCGAATAGCTAACCAACTCGGCATCCAAGTTGATAGCTTGTTTCGAGGTTAGACCGAAATTTCATTTTTCCGGAACTTGGTGTCAAAATTCCGGAACCTGCCGTCAAGCTACAAACATGACTGAAAATTACGTGATGGTGGGCCCGGAGGGACTCGAACCCCCAACCAAGCGGTTATGAGCCGCCGGCTCTAACCATTGAGCTACAGGCCCGCGCCTTACGATAAAGGCACAGCGAAGGGCGCAATGGTTCGCTCCGTCGCTTGGAAACGGGCTGTAACGCAAAAACCGGTTGTCAGCAAGTGTTGCCGTAATGGCTACACAATCGGGGTGCAGCTATCATTCCTGTTCCACAGCGTTTGGTGTACGGAGCCTGTCCTCTCTGCGCGGCAGAGGTCAGGCCGCATCAATCTTCGAGTCAGGCATTACAATGTTTGTGCAGACTTAAAATCATAAACGGAGAAATTCATGTCCTTCCGTCGTCGTCCAGCCGTTCCTGCTAAAGCAACTGCCCTCGCGCTGATGGCCAACCTTGTGCTGCCTGCCGTTTCGTTTGCGCAGGCGCCGCCTACACCACCGCAACCAAGGGCGATCATCGTTTCAGGTGAGGGAACTGCCAGCATCGCGCCGGACATGGCCATCGTCAATCTTTCGGTCACGCGCATGGCGGAAACGGCTCAGGCAGCGCTTGCCCAGAACAATGAGGCTGTGCGAACGGTGCTCGACGCGCTGAAGGCGAGCGGAGTAGCGGATCGGGATATCCAGACCGGCGATTTCTCGATTTTTCCGCGCTACAGTGACCGGCAGCCCACGCCACAAAACACCAATCAACAACCGGTCATTATCGGGTATCAGGTCACGAATTCCCTGACTGTTCGTGTGCGGGAATTGTCGAAGCTGGGCGCGCTGATCGATCAATCCGTGAAACTCGGCGTCAATCAGGGCGGACAGATCACCTTCACCAACCATGAGCCGAAAGCTGCCTATCAGAATGCGCGGCGCAAGGCCGTCGAAGATGCAATGGAAAAGGCGAAGACCTTGGCCGAAGCCGCCGGAGTGACGCTCGGGCCTGTCGCGACTATTTCAGAAACAAACCTGCAGCCGGTTGCGCCTGCTCCAATGATGCGAATGGCGATGGCGAAGGAGGCCGATTCCGTGCCTGTCGCGGGAGGTGAAACTACCTATACGGTGACTGTCGAAATGCGGTTCGATATCCGACCCTAACGAGGTGCCAAGCAATCCCGACTGAAACCGGGATTGCTTGAAGGATGCAATATCGCAGCGTAGGGCAATCCAAGTGCTGCAAAACGCCCGCTGGATCGTTCGGCGATACGTTAAATTGCGAACATAATGCGGAGTTTGCGCTCATCTCTTAGACCGCGGCGGTAGAGGTCCATCATAGTCGTGGCCAGCATCTTCGCCTCAATGTCAGTCTTGGCGTAACCCTGCTTTCGCAGCGCACGATTGAACAAGCGCTGCAACATCGCAAGCTCATAAGGCATGAGGACACCCTCAGGCGCCGGATAATCGAAATTGATTGCAACAACTCCAGAACCTGTACCACCTGGTACCGATGCTTGTGATTCAGCATAGTTCAATGTGCGTTGATCTTCCAAGTTCCCTGCCGTGCACATTGCAAATTTGCAACCTTATATCTTGAATTTTCAACATGCCCCAAAATGAAACAATTCACGACAGACTAGTCCGAAATACCGTGTTTATCAAAGAGAGAATTGCTCAATGAGTCTTCATGTCCTTGCTTTTGGTATACGAAGGCTTCTCGATTTATCATATTTGTTCCGAAGTGATACATGAAAAATTGAGATGACAACCAAATTCCGCCACTGTCTTATGGCGGACGATCTTGCCCAGATAGAACTGGTTGGAGACCGGATATGCGCACGTTTGTTCTGCTTGGTTTGGTGTGTCTTGCTGCGCCCGCTTTCGCTGCCGGGGAGTCAAAGGTTGCTGTCAATGTGCCTGCAGTCAATGTAGCACCACCTTCCGCAGCAGCTCGTGCGTTGTTGGAACCGAAGTTGAAGATCCGGGATGCGCCGCCCGGTACCGCACCGCGGGTGGCGTTGACGTTTGACGCGTGCATGGGGCAGGCCGACAGTCGCATTCTCTCCACGCTCGTCTACGAACGTATTCCGGCGACCCTATTCGTCACGGCGCGGTGGCTTCGAAATAACGAGGAAGCCATTGCGATCCTGCGTGCGCATCCCGACCTGTTCGACATTGAGAACCACGGGGAAAATCATGTTCCTGCTGTGGATGTGCCAGTCAAGATCTATGGAATTCCGGCAGCCGGCAGCATTGCCGCTGTGGAACGGGAGGTGGCCGCTGGTGCCGCAGCGGTAAAAGCTGCGGGATTTTCACAGCCTCGCTGGTTTCGCGGCGCGACTGCCAAATATGACGTGAGCGCAATTCGGCAGATTCGGCAAATGGGATACAAGATTGCCGGCTACTCCCTGAACGGCGATGGTGGCTCTCTGCTGGGAGCGGCAATGACGGAACGCAAGATCTCTGGTGCAAAGGATGGCGATGTCGTCATCGCTCACATCAACCAGCCGACGCATGAGGCTGGGGCTGGGGTGGTTCGGGGTATCATGGCCCTGAAGCACAAGGGAATAGCATTCGTGAGATTATCTGAGGTCGACGGCGTGGGCGATGCTGGCACGACGCAGTAGAGCCAATTCTGTAGTTGCTGTGACCGGGTTACGGTGTAGCGCGCAAGAGGTCGCGCCGTGAAGGCGTGTGTCTCAAATCGGGACTTTTTGCGTTTCGACGATTGGACTGGGTGTTGTGTCAACCGTTTCGTCGAAACGACTTCGTGTTGTGTGCGAGGCTTTCATCAAGTCGGGCGTAGAATTCATCTGCGCGGGTCTGGTGCATCTGGAGTTGCAGTCGGCTAACTTCAGTTTCTGCGACCTGCTTCATCAGATCCTGAAGCGAATCTTCCGCCACGCCGTCTGCACGCATCACCATCAGGATCAAAGGATCCGCCGTCAGTTCTTTCAGGGTCAGTTCGTGTTCCATATCTCCGTCCTCCTTCAGTCGAATCGACGATGAAGCACGATTGCGACGAAAATGAATCAGAGGTCTTCAATTCAACAGTGGCTTGCAATTTAGATCGTCCACAGACCTTGCAGGAACACTTGTCTACAGGTCGGGTAAATTCCGCCGGTAAAGTGTTTTGATTCCAGAGCCTTCACGAGACTTTTACTCTCGGCATCTATTGTGGACATCCTGTGGAGGACTTGTGCCGGGCGATTGAAGGTTGCCAGAATGTTCACAGATGTTCCGACGTCGCTGCTGAACGTATTTTTGCGAGTTCGGTGCGGTCGATCTCGGGGTAGGAATGGCTCGGGTCCGGTGACGACTGGTGGCCAATCCGGTTGGAACTGAAGTGCGCATTGGCCGTTTTCGAGACGAAGAAGACGGGAGGGCGACATGATGAGGAAATTCCTGCAGGTTTTGATGAGGCAGGCGGACGCGATGCAGGTGGAGGATCTCCAAGCTGCAACGGGAACCTACGCAGACGGATTGTTTCCCCTAACACGGGAAGAGGCACCAGAGACGCGGGCCGACAGAATGCGTCACTCGTATCAGCGCGATAAATCTGCTGCATCGAAACTGGCAGACAGCTTTCCAGCCTTCAGCTGATCCGGAGCTGCTGTCGCTGTGCCTGGCGGATTGATGCGCGACATGCTTTAGCCCGAGCGCTGTCACCCACCCGCGACTATCTATATCAATATTCTTGTATAATTGCCTGAGCGCTCTATAAACTGGGAAGTCAGAAATGCGGGGCGCAGGGGTATTACATGTTTCGACGGGCCGGGCTGTCCGGAGAGGATATCGAAGAGCTATTCAATCACTCTCCCAACCCCTATGTCATCGTCGATCCGGACCTCGTCATCGTAGGGATGAATGACGCCTATCTGACGACCACCATGCAGTCGCGCGAAAAGCTGCTCGGTCGCAATATGTTCGATGCGTTTCCGAGTGATCCCGACAGCGCCAGCGGACGGATGCTTCGGCAATCCTTTGCAAAGGTACTAAAGACGCGACAGGTTGATCACCTTGCACTCATTCCCTACCCAATTGCCCGCCCTGACGGAACTATGGCGGAGTTGTTCTGGAGTGCGACGCACACCCCGGTTCTTGGTGAAGACGGACACGTTCGATTCATTCTTCAGCATACGGTTGATGTGACCGAATTGCATTTGCTGCGCCAATCGACGACCGGCTTTGATGTACAGACTGGCGTGATGCGCCGTGCCGACGCCGTGTCTGGCGAAAACCTGGCACTTGGCAGGGAGCGCGAATATCTGCGCAGCCTCTTCGAACAGGCGCCGGGTTTTATGGCCATCCTGCGAGGCCCGCAACATATCTTCGAAATAGCTAACGCAGCCTATAAGACGCTTGTGGGACGTGAAGATCTGATCGGTAAGAGTGTTCGGGACGCTCTGCCGGATATTGATGGGCAGGGATTTTACGAGCTTCTCGATCAAGTTTACTCAACCGGGCAGGGCTACAGTGCGTCCGGTGCCCGCGTCCTGCTGCGGCGGGGCGCCGGAACTTCTGCCGACGAGATTTTCTTAGACTTTATCTATGAACCCTTACGCGACGAGACAGAGGCTGTCACCGGTATCTTCGTTCAGGGGCATGAGGTAACCGAGGTCCGCCGCGCGCAAGATGCTGCGAGAGAAAGCGAAGAGCGTTTCCGCACGCTGGCTGAAGCCGTGCCGAACCACGTCTGGACAGCCATACCGGCGGGTATACTCGACTGGTGTAATCTGCAGATGGCGCAATATATCGGGATCGAGTCGGCCGATCCTCCGCCGTCGGACCTGCTGGCAGGAGCCTTGCATCCGGATGATTTGCAGCGTGTTCGGGATGTGTGGGCCGCATCCGTTGCCAGCGGCGCGCAGTTCCAGGCCGAAGCGCGGGTGAGATGCCATGAAGGGAACTACCGTTGGTTCCTTTCGCGCGCCGTCGCTATTCGCAATGCCGATGGCGCCATTGTGCGCTGGGTTGGCACGAGCACAGATATCGAGGACCAGAAGAAGACCGAGACTCGTCTTGAAACTCTGGCGACGACCCTCGAAAGCCGTGTCGAGGAACGCACCGCCGAACTACTGAAAACGCAGGAGGTTCTGCGTCAGAGCCAGAAGATGGAGGCGATCGGGAACCTTGCTGGCGGGATCGCGCATGATTTCAACAATCTGCTGCAGGTCATTACCGGCAATCTTCAGCTTCTGGGGCGTGAGCTTCCCGAAAGCGACCAGACGGAACGTCGGCTCAACAATGCGCTTGCCGCTGCCGCCCGCGGCGCAAGGCTCGCATCGCAGCTTCTCTCCTTCGGTCGCCGGCAGCCGCTTGCGCCCAAGGTCGTCAATCTCGGACGGCTTGTGCGGGAAATGGACCACCTCGTGCGCCGCAGTCTGGGCGAGGCGATTGAGATCGACACGATTGTCAGCGGCGGTTTGTGGAATACACTCGTCGATCCATCCAATGTCGAAAACGCATTGCTGAATCTGGCTATCAATGCGCGGGATGCCATGGATGGACGCGGTCGACTGACCATCGAACTCGGCAATGCCTATCTGGATGATCGTTACGCGCAGAACGCCTTCGATGTCGAGGCGGGTCAGTATGTCATGCTGGCTGTCAGCGATACGGGCTGCGGCATGCCGCCTGATGTGCTTGCACGCGCATTCGACCCGTTCTTTACCACGAAGCCTGAAGGCAAGGGCACGGGGCTGGGCCTTTCAATGGTCTATGGCTTCGTGAAACAGTCGGGCGGGCATATCAACATATACAGCGAGGAAGGCAGCGGAACGACGGTACGCATCTATCTGCCACGTTCCATGCAGGCAGAGGATATGCTTGCCGAAGAAACGGCAGGTGACATTGCAGGCGGCAGCGAGACTGTACTGGTTGTCGAGGACGATGACGCTGTCAGGGACATTACCGTTTCGATGCTGGCCGATCTCGGATACACCGTCCTCAAAGCGCGTGATGCAGACAGCGGGCTTGCTATCATCGAGAGCGGAGTTTCAATCGATCTTCTGTTCACCGATGTAGTCATGCCGGGTCGTCTGAAAAGCAGCGAGCTTGCAAGAAAAGCAAAGGAGCGTCGCCCGGATATCGAGGTTCTGTTCACCTCGGGTTATACTGAGAACTCGATTGTCCATGGTGGTCGGCTTGACCCCGGTGTCAACCTGCTCAGCAAGCCCTATGGGCGGGAGACACTGGCCCGCAAGATCCGGATGCTGCTGGACAAAGCCAAGGAACGTCAGGCAAGCGCCGAGGCCCCTAAATCGCGTCAGCAACCGTCGGCTCCCACGTCATCGATTCGTGTCCTTCTGTGTGAAGATGAAGCGCTGATCCGCATTTCCACGGCCGACTATCTGCAGGATTTCGGCATGGTCGTTGTCGAGGCTGGCAACGGCAAGGAAGCGATGGAAGCCATCGATGGTGCCGCGATCGACATTCTAGTGACCGACGTGCATCTGCCGGACATGAACGGATTGCAACTCATCCGCAAGCTCAGAGAAGGGCATCCGAATTTGCCCGTCATCTTTGCAACAGGTGATCTGCATGTGCCCGGCTCGGAAGGTCTGGACCAGGCGAGCCTGATTACCAAGCCCTATGATTATGATTTCCTGGCCGCACGCATTCGGGACATGGTCGGGCGCAACCGATAGGTCAATCCCTCGCCACTTGCCGTGACGGTGGAAAATCAACGAAGGCTCATAATCGGCAGGCTAATAGGCTAGCGCGTTAACGGTTTATTTGCTTATTCTTCCTCGACAACATCATACCTTGGGGGTCGAGGGGAATGCGTAAACTGCTGTTGCTCAGCGCTTTGGGGGCAATGTGCCTTTTGCCGTCATGTTATTCCTTGTCAAAGGAAGAATGCGTCGCGGCCAATTGGAAAGTCATCGGCGATACGGATGGGGCGGCAGGCTATAATCCGCAAAGCCGCTTTGCGGATCACGTCAAATCTTGCGAACGCGTCAAGGTCGTTCCGGACCAGACGACCTGGTATCAGGGCTTCCAGGAAGGGATCAAGCGCTACTGTACGCCGCTGAGCGGCGCTCAGCGTGGAGAAGCAGGCGACGGCTACAACAATGTGTGCCCGCCGGATCTGGAGCCGGGTTTCATGCGTGGCTATACGCTGGGCAAGCGGGTTCATGAAGTGCGTGAGCGCATGAATTCCATCCGGTCCAGCATCAGTTCGCGCGAACAGGATACCGATCAGCGCTACCGCGAACTCAAGAATGCGAAGGATCAGGATCGTCGTGCAATTCAGATGCGCATCGACGATAACGACTTCGAAATCCGCCGTCTGCGTCGCGAGGCGGATGATCTGAGCTACGATCTGTCCAACGCAGAGCGGGATCTCGCTGCTTTCCGCATGAACCCGCAAGGCGACATGCGACCGCCGGTCCGGCGCTACTGATTGAATATGGAGCCTCCGCTGGAAAATGGCGGAGGCTTTTCTCTTTCAGAGCGTGGCTCCGTTTTCGGCGATCACCTTGGTCAGGCTGCCTGTCGCCGGGAACAGCGGAATGAGACAAGCCTGGAATGCGTGATAGATATCGCCCTTGCCGGGGAACAGCGTATTTGCCGGCTTAAGATCCTCCGTCGTCTCTTCGAACCAGCCCCCGTTGTCACGATCGATGAAATGGGCGGCGATCGTTGACCAGAGCTTGCGATAGCTTTCCTCGTGGAAACTGTTCGGCACATGATGATTGAGAAAGTGCGCGGCTCCAGCGGCTTCGCACATGGGCCACCAGAGCTTGGACCGCTTGTCCGGATTATCCTGCCAGTCCAGCGTATAGAAGAAGCCGCCCTTCGCGGTGTCCCAGCCTAGCGTCATGGACCGTTCAAACAGGGCTTCAGCCGCCTGCGGCATCCAGCTTTGCGCCTTGCCGCCCAGCGCGTAGAGTTGCAGCAGCAACCGCGCCCATTCCAGCCAATGGCCGGGAGTGGTGCCTGCCGGACGAAACATTTCGTTAGGATGATAATATGTGCGGTCGACAGCCCAGTCTTCCGAGAAATGTTCAGCGACGCGAAAGCCTTCTTCACGGGCGCGACGGTTGATGAGAAGATCTGCTATGCGCTCTGCCTTCTGCAGATAGTGCCGCTCGTCGGTCGCCTCGAACGCCGCCATCAGGCTTTCCGTCAGATGCATGTTGGAATTCTGGCCGCGATAGCCCGGAACCGGCTGCCAATCTTCAGAAAACTCCTCAGCGATGGCGCCGTGTTGCTCTTCCCAGAATTTCCTTTCCAAGACTTCGGTAATGTCTGCCAGCATTCTGTCCGCCAGCGGGTGGCCTATAACCTTGGCGGAAGAGGCGGCGAGCAAAACGAAAGCGTGGCCATAGCCCTGCTTTGAAGCATCCGCCGCACCTTCGTCATTGGCCTGCCAGAAATAGCCGCCATGTTTCTGGTCGCGGTGCTTCTCCCAGAGATAGCGCATGCCGTGATCCACAACATCCGCTGCACCCGGGCGACCCAGAAGATCGGCGATGGCAAAGCAATGCACCATGCGGGCGCTGGCGTGGATGCCGCGTGCCGGATTATTTGTGTCGAGCGGTATGCCTGTCGGATTGAGATCGTAAAATCCGCCCTTCGGATTGATGGCCCGGTACTGGAAGAAATCCATCAGGCCTTCCGCCTGCGCCATCAGCCATGTGCGATGATAGGGGCGCGCAGCCCAGTTCGAAGGGTTGTGGCCGGCTGCACTCATCGACGATCTCCGGGGTTTGGAACTTTGAACAGAAAATGCGTATATCCGTTAGACAGGAAACTGTCATGCTCATGTCTGCGATATCAGTCGGTTAGATTGACATAAAGATATCTTTATGTGATTAAGCGAGCAGAGAATAAGGTGGTTTGAGGAGATGCCCGTGTTTGATCAGTTGTTTGGTCCCGAAGGTGCGTCACGAGATGGCAACGAGATGTTCGAAGCGCTGGCAAAGGCTGCGCGCGAACGGATTCTCATTCTCGACGGCGCCATGGGAACGCAGATCCAGGGGCTGGGCTTCGATGAAGATCATTTTCGGGGTGATCGCTTTATCGGTTGCGCCTGTCATCAGCAGGGCAACAACGACCTTTTGATCCTGACCCAACCACAGGCCATCGAAGATATTCACTATCGCTATGCCAAGGCTGGCGCAGACATCATCGAGACGAATACCTTTTCCTCGACCCGCATTGCCCAGGCCGATTACCAGATGGAAGGCGCGGTCTACGATCTCAACAAGGAAGGCGCACAGGTCGTCCGCCGCGCCATCGAGCGGGCTACGCGCGAAGACGGCAAGCGCCGCTTTGTGGCGGGCGCCATCGGCCCGACGAACCGGACCGCCTCCATCTCGCCGGATGTGAACAATCCCGGCTATCGTGCTGTGACGTTCGATGATTTGCGATTGGCCTATGCCGAGCAGATCGACGGACTGATCGATGGCGGTGCCGATATCATTCTGATCGAGACGATCTTCGATACTTTGAACGCGAAGGCGGCAATTTTCGCTTGCGAAGAGCGCTTTATCGCCAAGGGCATCCGCCTGCCGGTGATGATCTCCGGTACGATTACCGACCTCTCGGGTCGCACGCTGTCCGGCCAGACGCCAACGGCGTTCTGGAACTCCGTCAGCCATGCGCGGCCGTTCACCGTCGGTTTCAACTGCGCGCTCGGTGCCGACGCCATGCGGCCGCATTTGCAGGAAGTTTCCGCTGTCGCGGATACCTTCATCTGTGCCTATCCGAATGCCGGCCTGCCCAACGAGTTCGGCCAGTACGACCAGTCGCCGGAGGCCATGGCGAAGCAGGTTCGCGAATTCGCCAAGGAAGGTCTGGTCAATGTCGTTGGCGGCTGCTGCGGTTCGACGCCGGACCATATTCGCGCGATTGCCGAGGCCGTGGCTGAATTCAAGCCGCGCCAGGTGCCGGAGCACCGCTCCTTGATGTCGCTGTCCGGTCTGGAGCCCTTCACGCTGACCAAGGACATTCCCTTCGTCAACGTCGGTGAGCGCACCAACGTGACGGGTTCGGCCAAATTCCGCAAGCTGATCACCAATGCGGATTACACGGCGGCACTGGCCGTTGCTCGCGATCAGGTGGAAAATGGCGCGCAGATCATCGACATCAACATGGACGAAGGCCTGATCGATTCCGGCCGCGCCATGGTGGAGTTCCTGAACCTCATTGCTGCCGAACCGGATATCGCTCGCGTGCCGGTGATGATCGACAGTTCCAAGTTCGAGATTATCGAAGGCGGCCTGAAGTGCGTTCAGGGTAAGGCAATCGTCAATTCCATTTCGCTGAAGGAAGGCGAAGAGAATTTCGTCAAGCAGGCTCGGCTCATTCGTGCCTTCGGTGCCGCTGTTGTCGTGATGGCCTTTGACGAAACGGGGCAGGCGGACACCTACGATCGCAAGGTGGAAATCTGCCGTCGCGCCTACAAGATCCTTACGGAAGAGGTGGGCTTCCCGCCGGAAGACATCATTTTCGATCCCAACGTGTTCGCGGTCGCAACCGGAATCGAAGAGCACAATAACTACGGTGTCGATTTCATCGAGGCGACGCGCACGATCCGCAAGGAAATGCCGCTGGTCCATATCTCTGGTGGCGTATCCAACCTGTCCTTCTCGTTCCGTGGCAACGAGCCGGTACGCGAAGCCATGCATGCCGTATTCCTATACCACGCCATTCAGGCGGGCATGGACATGGGCATCGTCAATGCCGGTCAGCTTGCGATCTATGAGAACATTGATCCCGAACTGCGCGAGGCCTGCGAAGACGCTGTGCTGAACCGTCGTGCGGATTCGACCGAGCGCCTCTTGGAAATCGCAGAACGCTTCCGCGGCACCGGCGCCAAGGAAGCAAAGGCGCAGGATCTTGCCTGGCGGGAATGGCCGGTGGCGAAGCGCCTGGAACACGCGCTTGTCAACGGCATCACCGAGTATATCGAAGCCGATACCGAAGAAGCGCGCCTTCAGGCCGAGCGCCCGCTGCACGTGATCGAAGGTCCGCTGATGGCGGGCATGAACGTGGTGGGCGATCTGTTCGGCGCTGGCAAGATGTTCCTGCCGCAGGTGGTGAAATCCGCCCGCGTGATGAAGCAGGCGGTTGCCGTTCTGCTTCCCTATATGGAGGAAGAGAAGCGCCAGAATGGCGGCGATGAGCGTCAGGCGGCGGGCAAGGTGCTGATGGCGACTGTCAAGGGAGACGTTCACGACATCGGCAAGAACATTGTCGGCGTCGTTCTCGCCTGCAACAATTACGAGATCATCGATCTCGGCGTCATGGTGCCCGCGACGAAGATTCTCGAGGTGGCGAAAGAGCAGAAGGTGGATGTCATCGGTCTGTCCGGTCTCATCACGCCTTCGCTGGACGAGATGGTGCATGTGGCTGCCGAGATGCAAAAGCAGGGCTTCGACATCCCGCTTCTGATCGGAGGGGCCACGACCAGCCGCGTGCATACGGCGGTGAAGATCCATCCCAATTATCAGGCAGGGCAGGCGGTTTACGTGACGGATGCGAGCCGTGCAGTGGGTGTCGTCTCCAGTCTGCTGGCAGAAGGCGGCCGCGAAGACTATGTCGAGAACATTCGCGCCGAATATGCCAAGGTGGCGGCCGCCCATGCACGTGCCGAAGCCGAGAAGACGCGGCTTCCGATTGCGCGGGCGCGGGCAAACGCCCAGCAGGTGGATTGGGCAGCTTATCAGCCCACACGCCCGAGCTTCCTCGGCACGAAGGTGTTTGACGATTATTCGCTGGAAGACCTCGTGCGCTATATCGACTGGACGCCCTTCTTCCAGACGTGGGAACTGAAGGGGCGCTTCCCGGCAATTCTGGAGGATGAGAAGCAGGGTGAAGCAGCCCGCCAACTCTACGCGGATGCGCAGGCCATGCTTGCCAAGATCGTGGAGGAGAAGTGGTTCCGCCCGCGTGCTGTCATCGGTTTCTGGCCGGCGAACGCCGTGGGTGACGATATCCTTCTATTCACGGACGAAGCGCGCCGCGAGGAACTGGCGACCTTCTTCACGCTTCGCCAGCAATTGTCGAAGCGGGACGGGCGGCCCAACGTGGCACTTGCGGATTTCGTGGCACCGAAGGATAGCGGCAAGACGGACTATGTCGGCGGCTTCGTCGTCACAGCTGGCATCGAGGAAGTGGTGATTGCCGAACGCTTCGAGCGGGCGAACGACGATTACTCCTCCATCATGGTGAAGGCACTGGCCGACCGTTTTGCGGAAGCCTTTGCCGAGCGCATGCATGAGCAGGTGCGCCGCGAGTATTGGGGCTATGCCAAGGACGAGCAATTCTCGAATGAGGAACTCGTCGCCGAAGCCTATGCCGGTATCCGCCCGGCACCCGGTTACCCGGCCCAGCCGGATCATACCGAAAAGCGGACCTTGTTCGATCTGCTGGATGCGGAAAAGACGACCGGTGTGACACTGACGGAAAGCTATGCCATGTGGCCCGGCTCTTCCGTCTCCGGCCTCTACATCGGTCACCCCGACAGCTATTACTTTGGCGTTGCCAAGGTGGAACGTGACCAGGTGGAAGACTATGCGCGCCGCAAGGGCATGGAGATCGCAGACGTTGAACGTTGGCTTGGACCGGTGCTGAACTACGTTCCTTCCAAGCTGGAGACGGAAGAGGCGGCTTGAACAAGGTGATGTCGCGTAACTTGCTGCAGCGGTCTTGTGATAACGACATAGGCTGAAACAAAGATTTACAGCGTTCGAATGATTGCTGCACGGTCGAGTGAGGGCTGCTTGGTGGGCTTTTGTTGAACATCTTTACTGTTGGTCTCGCTACCTCCGTCGTTCTGCTTTCTCTGTGAAAATGGAAGGCCATCTTAGTCGGCTCTTGTCGTCTCGTGTCAACAATTTACCTCTTCTGCCGCAGTTGGCAGGTGTGAGTCTGGCAACGAGTCCAGGATGTGCGTGAAGCACCTTCCTTCCTCACCGCCTTCAAATTTTTGACCTGTGTTTCTCGGGAAATAGACGATCGCGCATAATGATGCGGTGCAACATCGTATGGCATCATAAATTTATATTTTTTCATTTATCGGATTTACTTGTTGTGACTCAGATGTACACCGCTTTTGATGGGTTAACTGATGCGAAAACTTCGTTCTCTTGTCTTTTTGCAGCCATTGATGTCAGAAGCTGTCGCAACCGCGCTACGCTTTACTTTGACTGTTTATGGACTTCTTTACCTTGCGGTTAAATGGTTTCACTATGAGACAGTGATTGACGTGAAGTCGAAACCTTAATTTTGATGGTCTATTTTTGTTGTAAAGCGCTATTTATGTTCACAAAATCGATTAACGGAAATTCATTTAATTATAATAATTGGATATAACGATGCCTCTCTTCATATAAAATCCATTTCTTCGACTTTTTAGTTGAATTTCTATTAAAATTATATTTGGATAGCTTTACTGGTTGTTAGTTATTTTCTGAGGGAGAAGAGTATGGCGATATCCGGAGCATCTTCAGTAAATGGTGGCGTAAGAAGACCGCCAGTTGAGCAGGACGGCAATGGGGGGCGTAAGGACGCGGACCCTTCAAAAGTTAGCGTAAGGAAATATACTCCATCCAGTCAGGATATTCAGGTAGAAAGGTTCGGGCAGGGTCCTCAATCGAGGAAGATCGAACCACATTCATTTTATCAGCCTAGACATGAAGGTAGCAAGCATGACGAAGGTAACCATCGATTTGGTGGTGACCACAGGTCGACTTATACGCAGTTTAGCACTCAGCGCAGCTTAGGCCCTGAGAGTACGGTGGGTCACGGCCCTGAAGGCCAAAACGATCCGGCTTTGATGGGCCCCGATGGTAAGGTTAATGAACGGCTCAAGGGTAAGGACGGTAAGTTCGATCCAGCCTTGTTCGACAAGAACGGTGCGATCAATCCAGGCCTGAAGGGCAAGGACGGCATGTTCGATCCAGCCTTGTTCGACAAGAATGGCGCGATCAATCAGAACCTTAAGGGCAAGGACGGTCAGTTCGATCCAGCCTTGTTCGACAAGAATGGCGCGATCAATCCAGGCCTTAAGGGCAAGGATGGAATGTTCGATCCGGCCTTGTTCGACAAGAATGGCGCGATCAATCCAGGCCTTAAGGGCAAGGATGGAATGTTCGATCCAGCCTTGTTCGACAAGAACGGCGCGATCAATCAGAACCTGAAGGGCAAGGATGGTCAGTTCGATCCGGCCTTGTTCGACAAGAACGGCGCGATCAATCAGAACCTAAAGGGCAAGGATGGTCAGTTCGATCCGGCCTTGTTCGACAAGAATGGCGCGATCAATCCAGGCCTTAAGGGCAAGGACGGCATGTTCGATCCTGCCTTGTTCGACAAGAATGGCGCGATCAATCCAGGCCTTAAGGGCAAGGATGGAATGTTCGATCCAGCCTTGTTCGACAAGAACGGCGCCATCAATCAGAACCTGAAGGGCAAGGACGGCATGTTCGATCCAGCCTTGTTCGACAAGAACGGCGCGATTAATCAGAACCTGAAGGGCAAGGACGGTCAGTTCGATCCGGCCTTGTTCGACAAGAATGGCGCGATCAATCCAGGCCTTAAGGGCAAGGATGGAATGTTCGATCCGGCCTTGTTCGACAAGAATGGCGCGATCAATCCAGGCCTTAAGGGCAAGGATGGAATGTTCGATCCAGCCTTGTTCGACAAGAACGGCGCGATCAATCAGAACCTGAAGGGCAAGGATGGAATGTTCGATCCGGCCTTGTTCGACAAGAACGGCGCGATCAATCAGAACCTAAAGGGCAAGGATGGTCAGTTCGATCCGGCCTTGTTCGACAAGAATGGCGCGATCAATCCAGGCCTGAAGGGCAAGGATGGAATGTTCGATCCAGCCTTGTTCGACAAGAATGGGAAGTTTGACCCATCTTTGGTAAGTAGCAGCGATAATGGCGCGGCAGCCTAAAGTTTTTCAGAGAAAAGTGGAAACCGGTTTTCTCTGAAAAGACGAAGAAGAATAGGCAAGCTACAGTCTGTCAGGCTCGATCTGAACCTGGCAGACTGTAAGATAACTTTCTTAGCTAGGTCGTGGTGATGATTTAAGGATTGGGATTCCCAAAAGAGCGCAAATCGGATTCAAAGCTGATTTTGGAGAT
>NZ_JALJQZ010000063.1 GCF_022968395.1 Affinirhizobium lemnae | reverse complement strand
CACCGCACCTTCATTAACGGCAACCGCACCATCGTTTTCCCTCCAAGCCCGGGCTCTTACGCCTCAGAGCGAATGGGATAGAACAAACCGTGCCGGTCAACTTGCCGGAAAAGGCGAGATCCTGTAGTGCAGTCAGGCGATAGCGCTGGGAGAAGGCGAAGGTGTCAACACAGTCCAGCCGTAGCGATGCCATCTATGCCTCCCTGCGTCGCGCCATTCTGGAGCAGGCACTCAAGCCAGGTGCGAAACTTCCCGAAGATTTGATTGGAGATGCATTCGGCGTCAGTCGCACGAGTGCGCGCAATGCCCTTCAGAGACTTTCGTCGGATGGATTGGTAGAAATCCGCATCAATCGCGGCGCATCAGTAGCGATGCCGACGTTGGAAGAAGCGGATGAGGTGTTTGCCCTTCGACGGTGTCTGGAGCGCGAGGTGATCGAGCGTCTTTGCCGCCGGATGTCCAAGGATGCGATCGATGCTCTAATATCCCATGTGCGTGAAGAGGAAAGGGCTGTTAAAGCATCCTCTCCGCGTTCAATTCGCCTTGCCGGGGAGTTCCACATTCTGCTGGCGGAACTAAGCGATTCAAAGCTATTGATCGAATTCATCACCCGCGTGGTCTCGCGCTCCTCCCTCATCCTGGCGCGTTTCGGGCGTCCGCATTCTGCCGAATGCGGTATCGAGGAACACTACAATCTTATTGAAGCGCTAAAATCTCAGGATCGTGAGAGGGCGGTGATGATCATGGATCAACATCTCCACGCCGTAGAGGATAGGGCAAAGGCGGACGATGATGGCAGCGACACGGATATCGCTGCCATTTTGAACCGTTACCGGATCGATCTGGATCCAGACTGAAGGAAGTTTATTCTGTGAAACGCGCGATCTCGGATCCGCTTTGAAGGTAAGCCCCCTGCTTGGAGGTGAGCTTCAACACGCCGCTGCGCTTCGCCAGAACCTGTGTTTCCATCTTCATTGCTTCCATGACGGCGATCAGATCGCCCTCCTGGACTGTGGCGCCATCCTCAACCTTGAAGCTTTGCAGCGTGCCGGAAATCGGCGCGATCATCGCCAGGGGATCAACGGTTTCCTCTGAAGCTGCGGCACTTTTGGAACCTACTCCCGAAAGTCCCGCCAAGCCGCCAAGCAGCGCCTGCGGGATGCCCAGCATCACGCGCTTGCCGTCAATTTCCACGGCAGTGCGGACCAGACCCTCTGTCGTCGCAGGCTCAGGTCTTGCGGCTTGTTCCAGGCGATCGGCGAAATCCGTCTCGATCCAGCGCGTGTGAACCTTGAAGCCGCCAGTGCCGATGAAATCGTCTTCCTTCAGCACGGAGCGATGGAAGGGCAGCACCGTTGCGACACCTTCAATCACAAACTCATCCAGTGCGCGCCGAGCCCGGGCGATCGCCTGTTCGCGTGTTGCACCCGTCACAATCAATTTTGAGGTCAGCGAGTCGAACGTTCCCGGTACGGTGGAGCCTGAAGCGACCCCGGTGTCCAGCCGGACGCCCGGGCCCGAAGGCCCTTCGAAACGGGTGATCGTGCCCGGTGTCGGCAAAAAGCCGCGCCCCGGATCCTCGGCATTGATGCGGAACTCAATTGCGTGGCCGCGTGGAGCAGGCGTTTCCGTCACCTCAAGTGGCTTGCCTTCCGCGATGCGGAACTGTTCAATCACAAGATCAATACCCGCCGTTTCCTCCGTCACCGGATGCTCGACCTGAAGACGCGTATTGACCTCCAGAAACGAAATCGTTCCGTCAACACCAAGAAGGAATTCGACCGTTCCTGCACCTGAGTAGCCTGCCGCCGCGCAGATACGCTTTGCAGCATCATGAATGCTCTGCCGTTGCGTATCGGTGAGGAAGGGAGCCGGAGCCTCTTCCACGAGTTTCTGGT
Organism: Affinirhizobium lemnae; assembly: GCF_022968395.1. Taxonomy (GTDB): domain Bacteria; phylum Pseudomonadota; class Alphaproteobacteria; order Rhizobiales; family Rhizobiaceae; genus Neorhizobium; species Neorhizobium lemnae. The sequence continues at coordinate 16,418 of NZ_JALJQZ010000063.1, read as the reverse complement.
TGCGGCGTTGGAGGGAGCAATCGCGTGTGCCGACGACCAGAACATTGCCGTGCTTGTCAGCGATTACCTGTGCCTCGATATGGCGTGGTCGATCCAGAAAGCGTTCGAGGAAGCACTCGCCACGACCGAAAGCAGCCTTGGCTTCACGGACGGCAGACTCGAAGGCCTCTGCCACGTCCTCCATCTTCCACACAACCTTCATGCCTCGCCCGCCGCCGCCATGAGCAGCCTTGATTGCCAGCGGCAGTCCGTGCTCGCGGGCGAAAGCCAGCACTTCCGCTGCAGTTTCCACCGGACCATCGCTGCCCGCGACAAGCGGTGCACCGACCGAAAGAGCAATGCGTCGCGCCTCAACCTTGTCGCCAAGCGCCTCTATGACGTTCGGATCCGGCCCGATCCAGGTCAGACCTGCATCCATCACGGCCTGTGCAAATTCCGCGCGCTCTGAAAGAAAGCCGTAGCCGGGATGCACGGCATCTGCGCCTGCACGTTGCGCAATCTCGATCAGCTTGGCGATGTCGAGATAAGTCTCTGCTGGACGAGCGCCGCCAAGCCCATAGGCTTCGTCGGCCAGACGAACAAACAATGCATCGACATCCGGATCGGCATACACTGCAACCGACTTCAAGCCGTAATCGCGACAGGCACGGATGATGCGGACGGCGATCTCGCCACGATTGGCAATCAGAACCTTCTTCATGGATGTTCCCTCTTGTTCTTCTTGTCGGTCTGCCGGTCAACGTGCAGCCGGTTCAATCTCGTTGAATTGGGTGATTGGGCGAAAGCGCACCTTCGCATTCACGGGTATCTGACCGGCCAGGTCGAGGTGATATTCCGCGACCGTTGCGATGACCGGATAACCACCTGTCAGCGGGTGGTCGGCGAGAAACAGCACGGGTTGTCCGCTGTGCGGCACCTGAATGGCACCTGTCGCCGTACCTTCGCTCGGAAGTTCCCACGAATCGATGCGTTCAAGCGGGGTGTCCCCGGCAAGACGAACGCCGACGCGGTTGGATTGCGGTGTCACCGTCCAGCTCTGGCTGAAAAGTGTCTCGATGCCTTTTTGCGTGAACCAATCGGTACGGGGCCCCATCACGACGTCGAGCATAACCTCTTCGTCGGCGATGGGATGTTTGAACGCTGGTTGCTCCCCAAGGCTGACTGGCAAAAGCCGCTCACCAACGCCACCGATGCCGACCACGCTTCCGGCAACAAGCGCTTCCGGCCCGACGACCGCAAGCGTATCGCTCGCGGCACTCCCGAGAACCATGGCAGCGTCGATACCGCCTCGAAAGGAGAGATAGCTGCGGGCACCGCTCACAGCAAAGCCGAGACGGACTTTGTCGCCTGCTTCCAATGAAACTGGTTGGTAGGTTGAGGCAGATATCGAGGTTCCGTCGCGCGTTTCGATCTGAAGAGGGCAAGAGGCACCCGTCAGGGCCATCACGGTTCGACCTGTAATTTCGAAGCAGAAGCCACCCAAGGTTATTTCGAGGCAGGGCGTGTTCAGCGGATTGCCGACAATGCGGTTCGCTGCTTTGAATGCGCCCTGGTCGAGAGCGCCAGAGGAGGATACGCCCTGACCTGTCTGGCCGAAGCGACCGAGATCCTGAATGAGCGCAGGCATTGGCGCTTCCAAAACCTTGAGCGCTACACCTTCAGTGACATCTCGTGCCGGCGCCTGCATGATCTGCTGAGTTGGCGGCAGATGATAGCTAGCGGGCGCATGCGCCAGATCGATGAATCGCACCTGATAGCCAGGCTGGAAAAGGGCTGGCGGGTTTCGGTCCAGATCCCACATCTTCACCGGCGTCGTGCCGATGATCTGCCAGCCGCCGGGACTGTTTTGCGGATAGACGCCTGAGAATTCTCCCGCAAGCGCCACAGAACCGACAGGTATGCGGGTGCGCGGGCTTTTTCTGCGCGGCACATGCAGCTTGGGATCGCCATTGACCAGATAGCCGAAACCAGGGGCGAAGCCACAAAAGGCAACGGTGAAGATGCTTTCCGTATGACGCCGGATGACCTCCTCCACCGATAGTCCTGTCAGTTCCGCTACATCGGCCAGATCCTCGCCATCGTAGTGGACAGGGATCTCAACGCGCTGATCAGACGCGGATATAGCTTTCGAGATATCATGTCCGGCAATGATTGCCACCAGTTCAGGCGCGGTGATCAGCTCTGGGCGGAAGCGCACCATGAGGGTCCGTGCGGCGGGCACCATCTCCACGATGCCGTCGACCGGATCGGCCTGCAGGGACGCGAAGAGTGCCAGCGTCTCATCCAGATTTTGCAGTTCCACCAAAAGGGTGGTGAGGCTGACGGGCAGGAAGCGCATGGAACCTCACGCGTGGTAAGCGGAATCGGGGATATCGGTGATATGCTGGATCTCGATGCATGCCTCTGCAATCGGCCTTTCCAGAGAGAAACTGCAACCGATCAGGAAGCTCGCGATATCCGGGTGTTCTGCGCAGGCAGCGGAGGCATCCGGCGTTTCTTCCGCCAGTCTGCCGTTGCGCCAGATGCGGTATAGCGGAACGTCGCAACGAAGATCGGCATCTTTCGCGAGTGTCGTTGTATGCGAGCCCGGATCCGAAACATCCAGAACCGGGCAGGCCTTTGGGTTTCGCTGCGTATAAGGCAGGAAATAAAAGGCCCAGTCACGCGGCAGCACGATCATGTTGGCCTGCGTGAAGCCGCAGGCAACGCCTGCCGTCGGCTCGACAAGGCCGTTACGGTACTGCGCGCGGGTGTTCCTTGCGGGAGACGCATCAACATGCGCCAGATGTTCAAATGAAATCATATCTTCCTCCCGGAAAATGGGGTCAGACAAAGGAGCGGATGGTGATGCCATTGGCTTCCAAGGTCTGGCGAACGGCTTGCGCAATGGCGACGGCACCTGGGCTGTCGCCATGAACGCAGATCGAGTGAGCCTCGATTTTGATAGTCGTGCCATTGATCGCTTCGAGCCTGCCCTCACGCGCCAGTCGCAGCATGCGCTGGCCGATGAGGTTGGTGTCGTACAGAACGGAACCGGGTTCACGACGAGACACAAGCTCTCCGCCGGGCGTATAGGCGCGGTCTGCGAAGGCTTCTGCCACAGTCTTCAGGCCCGCCTTCTCCGCGAGCTGGAGGATTGGCGTTCCTGCCAGTCCCATCAGCATGAGGGTCGAATCGATTTCCCGAATGCCGTCGATGACGGCTTGCCCCTGCTTTGCATCATGAGCGATGCGATTGTAGAGCGCTCCGTGTGGCTTGACATAGGCCACTTTGCCACCGGCTGCAGCCGCGATGCCTTGCAGTGCGCCGATCTGGTAGATCACGTCGGCTGTCAGTTCCGCACTTGTGGCATCCATATCGCGGCGGCCGAAGCCGACGCGATCCGGATAGGAAACATGGGCGCCGATGACGACACCTCTCTCGACAGCGGCCTTCACCGTCTGGCGGATGCCGAGCGGATCGCCCGCATGGAAGCCGCAGGCGATATTCGCGCTGGAAACGATGGACAGCATGGCCGCGTCATCGCCCATTTTCCATGCGCCGTAGCTTTCGCCGAGGTCACTGTTGAGATCGATGGAAGTCATGGTTTCCTCTCCCTGGTCCTGTCTTGTTTTAGCCGAGCAGCGCGAAGATCGGTCCGATGGACTTGTAGCCCATATACCAGGTCAGCGCACAGACCAGCACGCCAAGCACGAGCAGCCAGCGTGGATAGCGGTAGCCACTCATAAGGTCGGATCGGGCCCATGCGGCATAGATGAAGATGGAAAGGCCTATTGGGAGGATCAGACCGTTCAATCCACCGACAAAAACGAGCATTTGTGCAGGAGGTGTGGTGATGATGACATAGAAGAAGAGCGAGATAGCGATGAAGATGATCGTCGCAATGTCACGCGCGCGGTCGCTGATGTCCTTTTTGAAGACTGTGATGAAGGAGACCGACGTGTAGGCCGCGCCGATGACCGATGTTATAGCGGCAAACCAAAGGACTGCGCCGAAGATGCGAAGGCCGACTTCGCCTGCTGCGGCCTGAAATGCCTGCGCTGCAGGGTTGGCGCCTTTGCCGGAAACATCGATCGCAACACCTGCCGATACCACACCTAGAATGGCGAGGAACAGGACGTAGCGCATGATGCCTGTGACGGCGATGCCGGAGAGCGCTGCGCGGTTGACAGCGCCCAGATTCTCGATGCCGGTCTGGCCCTTGTCCAGGAGGCGATGAGCACCGGAATAGGTGATATAACCACCAACAGTGCCGCCGACGATCGTGGTGATGGTCGCGAAATCGATCGTTGACGGTATGAAGGTTTCGAACAGCGCCTTACCGACGGGTGGCTGGGAGAAAATCGCGACATAAAGGGTAAGAACAATCATCAGGACGCCCGCCCAGATGATTGCCTTGTCAACGGCAACGCCTGCACGCTTTGAGCTGAAAATGCCGATGGCGATCAAAGCGCTGATGGCGCCGCCCCATTTGGGGTCGAGGCCGAGAAGCGCGTTAAGACCAAGGCCCGATCCGCCAATATTCCCGATGTTGAAGAACAGCCCGCCGACGATGACAAGAATTGCAAGGAGGTAGCCCGTGCCGGGGATGGCAGCGTTGGCAATGTCGGATGCGCGCATCCGTGTCAGTGTGACGATGCGCCAGATGTTCAGCTGGACGACGAAGTCGATCAGGATGGACGCCAGGATGGCGAATGCGAACGCTGCGCCAAGCTTTGTGGTGAAGGTAGCGGTCTGGGTAATGAAGCCCGGTCCGATCGCTGATGTGGCCATCAGGAAGACGGCAGCAGTGAGCGCCGCGCGGCGTGACTTGCCAGATGCAGGATCGGCAGATGGTACGGCAGTTGGCTGTTCCATGGTTCCCTCTTTTGTTTGGATGAGAGCGGCCTCAATGGATCCCCGACCGTTCTCCTAACGCTAAGGGTTATCCCGTTTTACAAATTCGTCAAGATTGTTGAACGATATTTATTTTATCACCATACATAAGCACAAATGTTGTACGGCGCTGTAATTTTGGAGTGCGTTACGGAAAATGGCTTTTTTTGCGGAGCGTCATCGGTAGATGACACTTGTACCTTGCTGCGCGACCGCTCACGACGATCAGCTAACGCGGATCAAGGTAATACTCGACCCGTCGGTGATGTTGAGATGATTCTTTCAAAGCTGCGCCATATTCAATCTGGAGTAGATATCGATCCAAGTGCTTATCTTGCCGTCTTTGCGACATTCCCATCCAGGTCTTCTTTCGATAAAGCAGGGCTTTTTGTCAGAGATGGTTCGTATCAGGCACTGCGCCTCAAGGTCGGTCCTGCTGCTGACTCCAGTTCTCTCTTGCTGAGTAAACCCGACCATCGGGAAAAGATCAGATAGATGATTGGCGTTGTGTAAAGCGTCAGAGCCTGAGAAACGATCAGACCGCCAATGATCGTGATCCCGAGCGGACGATGAAGGTCGGCACCCGGGCCGGTTGCCAGGATCAGCGGGAGCGCGCCCATGAAGGCCGCAAGGGTCGTCATCATGATGGGGCGAAACCGCTTGAGGCATGCTTCATGAATAGCCTCGGCAGGCGTCATGCCCAGGCGACGTTCTGCATCGAGGGCAAAATCGACAAGCATGATGCCGTTTTTCTTCACGATGCCGATCAGAAGAATGATGCCGATGAATGCGACAAGTGTCAGTTCCGTACCGCTAACCCACAATGCCAATAGTGCGCCAAGCCCGGCCGATGGCAGCGTCGAGATGATCGTCAACGGGTGAACGAGACTTTCGTAAAGAATGCCCAGCACGATATAGACGGCCAGCAGGGCGCCTAGAATCAGGAGCGGCTGGCTGCTGGAGGAATCGCTGGCATTGGCAGCGTCGCCCGCAAATTCAGCATGAAGCGTATCGGGCAGATGCATATCCGCAACGGCGGCTTTGATCGCATCGTTCGCCTGAGACAGCGTAATGTCCGGCCCGACATTGTAGGAGATCGTGACGGAGGGGAATTGATCCTCATGGTTCACGCCGATCGGCGCCAGCGTCCGCTCGACCTTGGCAAATGCGCTGAGGGGAACCTGCGTGCCGCCTGTCGCTGGAACGTAGAGTTTAAGGATATGCTCAGGGTCTTTCGCGAATTCCGGATAGGCCTCCAGAATGACGCGGTACTGGTTTCGCTCGCCATAGATTACCGTGACCTGCCTCTGCGCGAAGGCATTGTTCAGGGCCGTATCGACTGCGCTCATGCGTATGCCAAGTCGCGAAGCGGCCGTCCGATCAACCACCACATTGGCCTGCAATCCATTGGGTTGCCGGTCGCTATTGACATCCGTCAGCAGCGGCTCCTGTCTCAGCCTTGCCAGAATTCGCGGCGCCCAGGTTATGAGTTCGGCATAATCGGCACTCCAGAGCGTGAACTGGAATTCCGAATCCGAAGACCGGGCACCGACGCGAATATCGCTCGGCGAATGAAAGGAGGTATCGAGGCCGGGAATGACCGCTGTCGTCCGGCGCAGCCGCTCGACAACCACATCGGTGGGATCTCGCTCCGCCCGCGGCTTCAAAGAGATTTGCATTTGTCCGCGATTTGCGGTCCCGAGAAAGCCACCGCCGACGCTCGCGCCTATGTTCTTGACGGCCGGGTCCTTCTCGACGATTGCCAAGGCACGCCGCTGAAGCTGAACCATCGCCGGATAGGAGATGTCACTGGCCGCCTGGCTGTTGCCCATTACGAAACCGGTATCGTCCCTCGGAATAAAACCCTTAGGAACCTTCGCATAGAGATAGCCTGTCAGCGCAATGCAGGCGGCCGTCGTGACAATGGCAAGGAAACGGTGATGCAGCAGGCTGCTCAGGGTTCTGTCATAGAAGGCAATCATGCCATCCATGGTGCCCTCGACCAGTCGGTCGAACCAGTTCGCCCGCGCCTCCAGATCATGCGGCTTCAGCTTGTGGCCGCAGATCATCGGCGTCAATGTGAGCGAGACAATGGTCGAGACGAGAATGGTGAAGGCCAAAGTCAGCGAGAAGGTCAGGAAGAATTTTCCGACGATCCCGCCCATGAAGAACAGCGGAATGAAGGCGGCCATCAGTGAGAGACTGATTGCAATCACGGTGAAGCCGATCTGGCTTGCGCCTTCGAGTGCCGCCTGCAGTGGGCTCATGCCCTTTTCCAGATTTGCATAGACATTCTCGATCATGACGATGGCATCATCGACGACGAAGCCGCTGGCGACCGCCAAGGCCATTAATGAGAGATTGTCTATGGAAAGGCCCGTAAGCCACATCGCGGCAAAGGCCCCGGCAAAGGACAAGGGCACAGTAATGCCAGCCGCGAATGTCGGCACCAGTCGCCGGAGAAAAACGAAAACGACGGCCATGACGAGGCTGATCGTAGCAAGCAGCGTGAACTGCATGTCCTTCACGCTTGCATTGATGGTCGTCGTGCGGTCGTTCAGCACATCGATTTCTATGCCCGCAGGGATCAACTGCTTGAGTTCGGGAAAGAGCGCGCGCACAGCATCGACAGTTGCAACCACATTGGCGTCCGTTGCCTTGGTGATGTTGAGCAGAACGGCCGGCTTGCCGTTGAACCATGCATCTGACCGCCGATTGCGCACGCCCGGTTCTACGCTGGCAATGTCCGACAGCCGGGTCGCGGTTCCATCGCCAGACCGAATGATCAGGTCTCCGTAATCTTCCGGTTTCGTGAGTTGCGCGTTGAGAGAGAGTGCATAGAAAGCATTCGGCCCATCGATGGCACCCACGGGGGCGAGGGCATTTCCATTGACGATGGCATTGCGCACATCGTTTGCGGAAAGACCGATGGCTGCCAGCCGATCCGGGTCAAGCCGCACGCGGACCGCCGGTTGATCCGCGCCGCTGACATTGACATCGCCCACCCCCTCCACCTGTGAGATGCGCTGGACGACGACCGTATCTGCGGCATCGAAGATGGCACTTGCGGGCAGGGTGGATGAGGTGAGCGCCAGTGTGAGTATGGGTGCTGCGGCCGGGTTTGCCTTGCGCATCGACGGCAGGTTCGGCATGTCGCTCGGCAAATCGGCCACGGCAGCATTGATAGCCGCCTGCACATCCTGTGCGGCGCTATCGACGTTGCGGGAAATGTCGAACTGCAAAAAAATGTTTGTCGTGCCCAGCCCGCTGGTCGATGTCAGTTCCGTCAATCCAGCAATCGCACCAAGGTGCCGCTCGAGTGGAGCGGCAACGCTTGATGCCATGCTTTCCGGGTCGGCACCCGGACGGCTGGCTGACACTCGAATTGTAGGGAGATCCACCGCTGGCAGACTGGAAACAGGCAGGATGCGATAGGCCACAATGCCCAATATCATCAGGCCAATCGCAAGAAGTGTGGTTCCGACCGGACGCCTGATGAAGGGGGCGGACAGGTTCATGCCGTTTCCCCGGCGTGGCGCACTTCAGATGTTTCGCTCGGGCGTTCCGATTTGCGAATCCGCAGCCGATCCAGCGCGAGATAGATGACCGGCGTCGTATAGAGTGTCAGCAACTGGCTGAGCAGCAGGCCGCCGATGATGGAGATACCGAGCGGAATGCGAAGCTCTGCACCCGAGCCCTGTGCCAGTGCAAGTGGAAGGGCGCCGAAGAGGGCTGCCAGTGTCGTCATCATGATGGGGCGGAAACGAAGGCTCGCCGCCTTGATGATGGCTTCACGCGGAGAGAGCCCGTCCTCCCGCTCAGCGCTCAGCGCAAAGTCGATCATCATGATGGCGTTCTTCTTTACGATACCCATCAGGAGAACGATGCCGATCAGCGCGATGATCGAGAGATCCTGACCGAATACCATAAGCGCCAACAGCGCACCCACACCGGCAGACGGAAGGGTGGAGAGGATCGTGATCGGGTGGATGGCGCTTTCGTAAAGCAGGCCAAGAACGATGTAGATGGTGATGATAGCCGCCAGTATCAGCCAGGGCTCACCCGCGAGGGATCGATCGAACTCTTCCGTATCGCCACTGTAATGGCGCTGGATAGAGGCTGGAAGGCCAATCTCGGCTTCGGCGCTTTTGATCGCGGCCACAGCGTCCGACAAGGAGGCGCCGCGTGCCAGATCGAAGCTCAGGGTGACGGCCGGGAATTGTTCGCTGCGGCTGATCACCAGCGGAGCCGTGGTGAAGCGTACCGTAGCGACGGTGCCAAGCGGTATCATGGCGCCATTGGCGCCCGCCACATAAAGCTGGTCCAGCGCCTTCGGATTGCCCTGAAAACGCTCTGCTGCCTCCAGAATAACGCGATACTGGTTGGCCTGACCGTAAATCGTGCTGATCTGGCGCTGCCCGAAGGCATCATAGAGCGTATCGCTGATAGCCTGCATGGATACGCCAAGCCGAGCCGCCGTCTCCCGGTTAACCTGAATCGCCAGCCGTCCGCCGCCGAGCTCCACTTCAGAGGTAACATCAATGAGGAGAGAATCCTGTTGAAGGCGACGCGCGAGCCTTTCCGCCCAGTCTGCGACAGTCGCCGCGTTCGTACCGGTCAGCGTGTATTGATAGGGCGCGCGGCTGGCCCGTGTGCTGATCGAAATATCGCGAACGCTCTGGAATGTTGCATGAATCCCGGGAATTCCGGCAACGCGCTCCCGCAGTCGATCGATCAGGTCGGTTGAGGATATGTCCCGTTCGTCCTGTGGCTTCAGAACAATGCGGTAGCTTGCGGTGTTCAGCGTCAGGTTCGTCGCGCTCGTGCCGATGACGGCCACCACACTCTCAACCGCGGGATCCTGCCGCAAACGGTCGCCGATCACCTGTTGCGTCGTCTTCATCGCGTCGAACGAACTCGTCGGCTCCGTTTCCACGACAGCGGTTATCATGCCCGTATCCTGAACCGGCAGGAATCCCTTCGGGATGATGAGATACAGAAAGACTGTTACACCAAGGGTAATTGCTGTCAGGCCCAGCATCAGCCAGCCGCGATCGACTGCCCACACAACACTTCTATGATAGCCTCGATTGACCCAGTCCATGAAGCGATCGCTAAGACCCAGAATACCGGTGCTTCTGGCCTTTGGCGCCCGCAAAATGCGAGCGCACATCATTGGTGTCAGGGTCAGCGAAATGATGGCCGATACCACAACGGCAATAGTCAGTGTCAGCGCAAACTCGCGGAACATGCGCCCGACAATACCCGTCATGAACAGCAGCGGAATGAAAACCGCGATGAGAGAGGCAGTCAACGAAATGATGGTGAAGCCGATTTCGCCGGCACCGTTCAGTGCCGCCTTCATCGGATGTTCGCCCTCTTCTATGTGACGGGCGATGTTCTCGATCATCACGATGGCATCGTCGACAACGAAACCTGTTCCGATGGTCAGCGCCATCAGCGAGAGGTTGTCGAGGCTGAACCCGGCAAACCACATAATGCCGAACGTGGCGATCAGCGAGAGTGGAAGGGCGACCCCCGCGATAATGGTCGCCGTGAGAGTTCGCAGGAAAAGAAAGACGACGAGGATAACCAGTGCGATCGACAACACCAATGTCCACTGCACATCGTGAATGGAAGCCCGGATCGTCTCCGTTCGGTCATTGACGATATCAAGTGCGACGCCTGCCGGGAGTGTCGCCTTCAGTCGAGGCAGTTGCGAGCGCATATCCTCGACCGTCTGTATGACGTTTGCTCCGGGTTGGCGCATGACGTCGACGATAACGGCGGCACGACCGTTATACCATGCGCCGACACGGCTGTTCTCCAACCCTTCGACGACATCTGCGACATCCTTCAGACGGACCGGCGCACCGTTCTTGTAGGCGATGATGGATTGTCGATAGACCTCAGGCTCATGGATCTGGTCATTGGCGGACAGTGTGAAGGACTGAAACGTGCCATCCACGGCACCTTTCGCTCCTGACACATTGGCATTGGCGATGGCGGTGCGCAGGTCCTCCATCGAAAGACCGTAGGAGGCAAGCCGTGTCAGGTCTGCCTGAATGCGGATGGCTGGCCGTACCCCGCCCTCGACGCGCACATCACCCACGCCCGAGACTTCGCTCAGGCGTTGCGACATGATGGTATCGGTGAAATCGCTCAAGTCCCGAATTGGATAGGTATCCGAATGCAACGCCAGCGTGATGATCGGTGTGTCCGCCGGATTGACCTTGGCGTAGGTCGGCGGATAGGGCAGCGTCTTGGGCAGGCTCCCGGCTGCCGCATTGATGGCAGCCTGCACATCCTGAGCCGCTCCATCGATATCTCGATCAAGATTGAACTGCAGCGTGATCTGGCTGATGCCAAAGGCGCTAGAGGACATCATGGCGGCCACGGATGGAATTTGCCCCAGCGGCCGCTCCAGCGGCGCGGTGACCAAGGCCGTCATGGTGTCCGGATCTGCTCCGGGCAGCTGTGTCGTCACCCGGATCGTCGGAAAATCCACCTGGGGCAGCGGTGCGACCGGAAGCGAGAAAAACCCGAGCAGTCCGCCCAGCAGAGTGGCAATTCCGAGAAGCGAAGTTGCGACGGGTCGCGCGATGAAAGGCGTGGAAACACTCATCGCGATGCATCAGCCGACTTCTGGCCGTCAACCTTCGGCGCACCAGGCTGAGCACCCTCTTTTGGAGGCACCGCGCCGCCATCTCCCGGAAGCCTTTCTGAAGGTGTTTCCGTGCCTTTGTCGGCGTTTCCATTTTCGGGATGAGGCGTGGCTGAACCCGGTTGACCGGAATGCTCTCCTGCAGAAGGTTTGTTCTGCCCATTGTTCCGGTTTCCGCCACCCTTGCGACGCTGCGCGCGATTTTCATCCGAAAGCGGGACGACCATCTTGGCAGGATCGGCCTCTTCAGGCGTCGAAACCTTGACCTGCGCGCCGTCCTGCAATCGCGCAAAGCCGGTTGTCACAACGCGCTCACCCGCTTTCAGGCCGTCGCTGATCACTGCGATCTGGTCATCCTGCATCTGCACCGAGACCGCCTGCATTCGAACCTTGTCATCGCTCTCGACAACATAGGAATAGGTGCCGCCCGGACCTCGTTGCACGGCTGCGGATGGAACGGTCAGCCGGTCTTTTAGCGTTTCGACCAGAAGGCGCGTATTGACGAAGGCTCCGGGCCACAGCGAAAGATTCTCATTGGGAAATTCTGCGCGCAGCTTGACTGTGCCCGTCGTGGCATCGACCTGATTGTCGACCACAGTCAGTCGCCCTTGTCCGAGCACCGTTTTGCCGTCATCCGCAAATGCATCAACACTCAGAGGCGCTTTGGAGCTTGCTGCGTTGACGCGGGCCAGTTCCTGCTGGGGCAGGGAGAACACGACAGTGATCGGTCTGATTTGCGAAAGTGTAACGATCCCGCTGGAATCGCCACTGGAAACGATGTTGCCGACGTCGACATTGCGAATGCCGGTGCGTCCGTCGATGGGTGCGCGGATGGTGGTGTAATCCAGCTGAACCTGCGCTGCTTCGATCGATGCCTGATCCGATTGGACCTGGGCTTTGTACTGCGCCACGAGTGCCCGCTGGTTATCGACCTGTTGCTGGGTCGCAGCAGAATTGCCAGCCAAGCGCTGAACGCGCTCGAATTCCACGACCGCATTGCCCAGTAAGGCTTCATCCTGGGCCTTCTTGGCGATAGCCTGATCGAGCTGTGCTCTGTAGAGCGCATCGTCAAGACGGGCGATGATCTCGCCTTTCTTGATATCCTGTCCTTCCTGAAAGCGAATTTCGGTAATACGACCGCTAACCTGCGCTCTCACTACGACCGTATTTGCGGGTCTTACCGTCCCCACGCCCGTGGCGTATATCGGCACATCAGCAAGTTTTGCCGGCGTTGCCACAACCGGAATGGACCGATCCCGGCTGCCTTCCCGCTCTTTCTTCGCTTTTCCAAGCCAAGACGATGCCACCGATTGCATGTCTGGATGCTGAACGGCATAGGCAAGCCCTGCTCCAGCAAGCGCGAGGCCGAGCAGAACCATTTTTGTTACTGACTTCATCGATCAACCGTTCATGTCGTGTGGGCATAGTCCTCATGCTCCGAAGGTTTGAAAACCGCTCGAAGCTGTCTGACATCATCGTGATAACCCAATCACAACTTTGAGAAAATGCCACTTACAAGAACGTAATGATCCGACTTTTTTAGGATCCGCTTTGCAGTTCTAGATGATCAATCCAGAAGTTTCGCCTCCAGCGATGCCCGAATGAACGCTTCCCGCGCGAGATCCTCCGCCATCTGTCGTTTCATGGCAGCAAGACAACTGCTTCGTGCGCTTCGATAATGCCGCCCGCGCCTTGATGGCCAACGAAACATCAGTTTCTCCAAAGCCTCCCCCGGGCCATGAACCGCTTCCGGTGATCCGTCGTTCAGACGGACCCAAACCGGCGTCAGCCATCGCGGAGCACTACGACCGTTTACCAATTCATTTGTCATCAAGCCTATCTCCCTGTCCGTCAGAGAAACGCCAAATGTAAATACCGGGTTCCAGAGGGTGCGATAGGATGCACCGCACGCTGACCCTTCACACCGTAGCTCGGGAAGAGCTGCCCCGCCAATAAAGGTTGATTCACAAATTTGACATGTGAGCGTTCACGATCGCGGCTGGTTTTAGAACGGGGTTCGAGCTGATCCAATCAAACCAAATCCCATCAATGGCTAAACCGACGAGGAGAATGGGCAGCCCACTCGCGTTGAGAGCGAAGACAGCGTATTTGCCCTTGTTGTCCAAGGGTGGACATTTGCCCCCAAGTACGAAGCAGTATGGTGTGCTATCGCTGCCAAAAGGAGCCGGGAAGGTTACACTTGATTAGCTGCCGCCCGGCTTTGAGTGCAAAATGATTGCACCCGCGGCTGCCGTCGCCTCGGATGTGTGCCAGAGCGGGTCGGTCTTTGGTTGCGCCAGGACAGGCGGCAGCTCCCTCGGTGATTTCAGGGGAATCTCCAACCGGTTTTTGGATTGATAAGCCCGCTTCAGAAAATCATCGAAACCTGAAAAGAAGATCCAGAGAAACCGTTCGGTTTCGCTTTCAGGCGCTCTCGACGGCTGTTTGGAGCATAGCCTGCCCAATGCCTGATATAGATCAAGCCTGTTCTGGTCGATCGTTCCGAAAGCGAGTTGCGAGCCTTGTCGTAGGCAGTACCAATCAACAATGATGTCGATCAGGGAAATCTCGCCGAGATCGGCTTCGGGCAAGCCGACCGATTCCGCAAGATGAAGCAAAAGGTTTGATTGATCGGTCCCCGGGCCAAGAACGCCGCATACGCTGCGAAGGTCTTGGTCTATCAGGCTCTGAACGACGATTTGAGGCCATTCCTTTTTAAAGTAGCGATGCTCAATCAGCGAGCGAAGGTGAGCGACCAGGAATGTCTGGTAATCATCAGCGGCAAAGGCTTTTTCGTCAGTCTCGCCCGTCCTTTTTGCCTCATGTCTATAAGCAGCAGAGATGGATTTCTCCATGCGCATATCGTTCAGTGAGATAGTGTCAACCACAATCCCGGTATCGGTCAGCGAGACTGTTTTTAAAGCGGGCGGATAGGCCACGAGTGAAGGGACCGCAATGTTACGAATTTCGCCATGCTCCATGGCGGCAACCGTGACACCCTCCGCATGGAAATGGCCGCTGAAATGAACTTCCACGCCGCAGCGGATCAAGGTTTCAGCGACGAGCAATTGGGGCATCCTGCCAACCACATTATTTTCGCCGAATAGGGCTGCGTCAGCGGCGCTAGTGCCATCGAAAGGATCTAGCACCGGGTAGTGCGAAAATGCAAGCAGCGCCTTGCCGGAAGCCTTGGCCCTGGCCGTAACGCTTGCGATCCAATCGATCAGAAACGGCTTGCATCGCATAAGGGCATTCCAACCGGCTGCCGTGCTATCGATGAATGCGGCTTCCTCGCCCGGCACAAAAGTACCATTCCGCGGCTCAAAAATGTTGGCATCGATCATCAACAGCCAAAGGCCGGGTTCCGGTTCGACGAGGTAGGAAGCATCCATGAGGTTGTAAACGTTCTTTCCATCCGGTGACCAGATCTCGTAGCGGCGATCTTCGTCACGTTCAGACAAGCCGAACGGTGTTTCCCAATGGATGTAAGATGGCTGACGATAGTAGCCAAACTCCCTCATCGGTTGCAGTCCAACCGGGTAGCCGTCGCAGTACATGTCTTCACTAGTGATGGAGCCGTTTTGCGTGCGTTTCGTATCGCTGCTGATAAGAATTCCAGATCCATCCGATCCGATAAATTCCTTCGTCTGATGACGACCGGCAGGACCGAAAATGTCGTGATTGCCTGGTAGCGCGTAGAATTTCAGGCCATACTCTTTCTCATAGTCCAGCAGTATTGCCCGCAGCCGCCGCATGGTGGACCGCTGCCCGTCGTCGGAGTAGTCTCCGAGTAACACTACGTGCCGGATTCCCTGGTCTATCAATATCCTCAATGCCGCATGAAGCGCGGGTGCGCTTTCGTTGAAAACGCGTGTTGATTTACATGTTTCGGACCACGTGCGCACAACCATGCGCCGACCATCGATCATTATCCCGGAGAAACCAAAGTCTGCTTCAAGATCATGGAAATGGATATCGGCGATAACGGCAATAGTGTTTTGAAGAGGCATGGCGAAAAGCTTCTACGGTGTTCTGAAATCTGGTCAGTCAGTGCCGTTCTGGCATAGCCTTTTCACAGCCGCCTTCAGGCAAAAACTATTCTTCGCCGATAAGGCCGTCAAAAACTTCCATCATTGTATCGACAATAGCCTGACCCAGCGCGTTTGCCGTTTCGCCGACCTTTTCGTCGTTGCTTTCGCGAGCCGCGAGCGCGAGATCCGCCCCCTGATCCGCAACAATAGCTTTGGCTCGCTCGATCGCCCACTGGGCAAAATCGCTGCGGCTGCTGATGGTCATTTCGTCATCGTGCTGATCTATCATTGTCGCTGCTTTCTCCAGAGGCATAGTGGCTACCTATTCGCAATTGCCGTGTTTTACAACACAGCAGGAACTACGAGCAGAGGCCCGTTCCTTGCATGAGTTTGGGACACCATGCATCAACTCAAATAGGTGTACAGGGAAGAAGCCCAGACGGCACCAAAGCCTTGTTGGGTCGCGTAGGTTTCGGCTGACCGTTCTTTGGCTTTGCCTTCCGTTTCAGCTGGATTGGGGCTACTCCCGTCTTGCTGCCTCGGCTTCCGGGCGAGAGACGCTCCTGACGCCGAGAATTCGCGGCGCCGGAGGGTTTCGTCAATAGCCTCCGATAATCCTTCCGCAACTGCTCAAAATTAAAGCATTTGATTGTCGTGAGGCTTCCTCAGGGCGTCATTGTTTGCCAGCGACCTTCGCTTCAGGGCAATCAGAAGCCTCTTGCATGGCATGTAAATTGCATACACTTCCGCTGATCATAGCAGCCCTGTGCCGGAGGTTTGAATGCTGCCGACAATTCTCGATCTCGAAGCCGTAAGAGCGGCCTATGCCTCTGGTCTGACGCCCTTGC
>NZ_JALJQZ010000062.1 GCF_022968395.1 Affinirhizobium lemnae | reverse complement strand
GATCTCCAAAATCAGCTTTGAATCCGATTTGCGCTCTTTTGGGAATCCCAATCCTTAAATCATCACCACGACCTAGCAATTTGCATAAAGCCAGCTGCAGAATGCGCAGCTTTTGCAGTTTAAAAGCGCGATTCCCTGTGGTTGTCTGCGGACTTAATCGAAAGGAATAGCTTCATGCTCTGCAAACTCATCGGTATCCCACTTCAAAGCGGTGCTTCACAACTCGGTTGTGAGATGGGGCCGAGCGCGCTGAGGATCGCGGGTCTCCGTCAGGCGCTCACAGATCTTGGCCATCAGGTTTCCGATTGTGGCAACCTCGCAATCTCCGAACAGAGGCGCCGGGATCATCCGAATGAAAAGATCCATGATCTGGCGGAGATTGTTGCCTGGACCGAAGTCATCGCTGAAGCAGCCTACCGGGAAAGCTGCGATGCGATGCCGATTTTCTTGGGCGGAGACCACGCATTGTCTGCCGGAAGCGTTTCCGGCATGGCTCGACGCGCCGCAGAAAAGGGCAGGCCCTTTTTTGTTCTGTGGTTGGATGCCCATACCGATTTCCATACGCTGGAGACAACGAACAGCGGTAACCTGCACGGCGTTCCAGTTGCGTACTTCACAGGTCAACCGGGTTTCGAACCATATTTCCCGAAACTTGAACGAAAAGTCGACGCTGCGAACGTCTGCATGATCGGAATTCGAAGCGTCGATACGGCCGAACGGCGCGCCATTCAGCAAACCGACGTGCTGGTCCACGATATGCGGGCCATAGACGAGAATGGTGTTGCTGCACTTCTTCGCGAGTTTTTGAAGCGAGTCGCTGGGGCAAACGGCATGCTCCACGTAAGTCTCGACGTCGACTTCCTTGATCCTGCCATCGGTCCTGCCGTCGGCACTACGGTTCCTGGTGGTGCTACGTTTCGAGAGGCGCATCTTCTCATGGAAATGCTGTACGACAGCCAACTTGTGACAAGCCTCGATCTGGTGGAGCTCAATCCGTTTCTCGACGAACGAGGTCGCACCGCAACCATGCTTGTCGATCTGACAGCAAGCCTTATGGGTCGCAAAGTACTTGATCGACCGACAAGGCGCTATTGATGAATGTCAGTTACCATTCGCCAATATTAGCGAGACCGAGTTATCGTCTGTGTTCTTCATCTCCTGTTAACGACAGAAAGCTAATTTTGAGAGCAGTTGCTCAATTCTTGGTCCGGGGGGACATCTTGTTTGAAAAATTGCTACGGCTCCGGATCGCAATTCCGGGGCTGATACTCATCGCTGCGCTAGTGAACTTCGGTGCGCAACTCGCCTTTGGAAACTTCGCACGGAATACGTTTACGGTAGTCAGCGAAATAACCGTGTCTCAAAACAAGGCTAGCAATATTCTGGAGACCCTTATCGAGCTTCAGCGCGGCATAGAACTGGATGTCCTTCACGTTCAGGAATCGCTGACGGATCTCTCCGCAACGAGAGGGATGGACGGACTTGATGACGGCGCCGATCTGGCGGCCAAGTCCGCGGAAGAGCTCAGACGTAAGGTTGCAGACGTCGCCAAACTTGCTTCGGATGCAAAGCTGCCCGAAGTGCGCTCGAGCGTTGAGTTTCTTCTTCCACGATTTGAGGCATTCTATGCGCTTGGACGGAAGATGACACAGGCCTATGTCGATGGGGGTCCGGAGCTGGGCAACAAGATGATGCCTGAGTTTGACGAAGCCTCCGATGCGCTGCGGAAGGAAATGGACGCATCAACACAAGCGATCAGCGATCTCAAGGCCAAACGCGACACGCAGCTTGTTGAAAATGTCCAGTCCATGCGGGAAAATGAGCAGTCTCTGTTGCTTATGATGATCCTGAATAGTGCCTTCGCGCTCTCCATGAGCGGCATTACCATTGCCTTTGTTCTGCTATGGGTTGTGCGCCCGCTTGGGCGCATCACGGAGCGTACGTTACGTGTTGCCGATGGACAGTTGGATCTCGAAATACCTCATGTGAAACGCAAGGACGAGATTGGCGAACTTGCCCGCTCGGTGGAAGTGTTCAAGCAAAATGGCGTTGAGCGGATGGAGCTTCAGGCGGAAGCTGACCGCGCCCGAACGATCCGTGAGGAAGAAAGGCTGTCGCGGGAGATCGTTCAGCTCGAGGAGGCTCGTAATCTCAAGTCGGTTGTCGATAATCTAGGCGCGGGCTTGGCACGACTGGCGGATTTCAATGTCCGCATGACGATCGACGAGCCGTTCGTCGAACAATTTGAAGTCCTGCGTAATGATTTCAATAACTCCGTAGCTGCATTTCAAACAACACTTGAACAGGTGATGTCCAGCACCACTCAGGTATTGGCTTCCTCTCAGGAGATGCGTGAGGCTGCCGATAACCTCTCGCGGCGAACAGAACAGCAGGCCGCGTCGGTCGAGGAAACATCAGCTGCTCTCGCCCAAATCACGGCAACGGTTTCCTCATCGGTTGAAAACGTCATCGAAACCAGAAACCTGGTGAGGGAGGCAAAGACCTGCACCGACACGTCCGGTCAGGTGGTGCAGAACGCGGTCGCTGCAATGAAGCGGATCGAGGGCATGTCGGCTGAGATCGGCAATATCATCGACGTCATTGACCAGATCGCGTTTCAAACCAACCTGCTTGCCTTGAATGCAGGCGTTGAAGCGGCGCGAGCCGGTGACGCCGGTAAGGGCTTTGCCGTGGTCGCGCAAGAAGTGCGTGAACTCGCACAGCGGTCTGCCAAGGCCGCAAAGGAGATCTCCAACCTCATCGACAATTCAACTCGTGCTGTCGAAGAAGGCGTATCGATGGTGAAGGACACTGGGCATGCCTTGGAGAAAATCAGCCAGTTCGTGGCGGCAATCGATGAACGGGTCGAGACCATCGCCACGGCTTCCCGCGAACAGTCTCTGGGCTTGAACGAAATACAGGCAGCGATCGGATCGATCGACCAGATGACGCAGCAGAATACATCGATGGTGGAGGAAAGCTCCTCGATCAGTGCAACGCTCGCGAAAAGTGCCGAACATCTGGCAAATCTGGTACATCGCTTCCAGATTAATGCTGAAAATACGGTCCAGCAGGACCGGCGTAAACGAGCTGCCTGATCGGCTGATGTCGCCCGCTCGAAGAGAGCGGGCGACTGTTTATCAATAGGATTTGCCCTTCATTTCGACGGAGGGCTTCTCGCCGCGTTCGCGCGCTTGCTTCAAGCTTTGATATTCGCCAAGTGCACCGGCTGCCGCGTCCCGCAGGAGGGCAATGTTGTGCGGACCGACGATGAAGCGGTAACCCCGATCCAGAAGATCGTTCACCGATGCGCCGCCGTTTGGCACGGTGCCCAAAACTTTTCCCGCGTCCAGTATCGCCTTTTCGGCCTGCCGGGCCAAAGCCTGCACTTCGGGATGTTCGGTCTGACCAAGCAGGCCCATATTGCCCGCCAGATCGTTGATGCCGATGAACACGATGTCGGCGCCTTCAAGAGCGGCGATGCCTGCGGCATTTTCGATTGCCGTGACTGACTCGAGCTGAATGGCAATCAGCATGTTATCATTCGCTTTGTGGATATAGTCCGGCTCCATGCCATAGGTCGAAGCGCGCACAATTGACGCTGCATAACCACGGATACCGGCTGGTGGGTAGTAGCAGGCGCGAATAGCCTGTTCAGCGGCCTCAACAGTGTCCACGGATGGGATCATGACCGACTGAACGCCACCGTCGAGAACACGCTTCAGCAGAACATGATCGTTCCAACCCACACGCACCATCGCCGGCGAAGGTGTCGTTTCCAGAGCCCGCAGCGAGTCCACGATGTCGCGGGTATCGCCTATACCATGTTCGAAATCGGCTAGAATGAAATCGAAGCCAACATGGCCAAGAACCTCGCATTCTGTTGGGGTGCCGCCAGCGACCCAGCAGCCATAAGCTGCCTCGCCGGCTAGTAATCTCTGTTTGAGAACATTCGGGCGAAACATGAGCCCCTCCTCGATAAGCTGCAATACATGCACGAAATTCATGACTTGCATGCAGCTTATATATCAGTGGAGGGAGTCGCTACTGCTATTTCCCGAAGCCGAGAGTGCAACGCACGGCCGAATCCCAACCCGCAAGCAATTCGTCACGGTTGGACGTATCCATTGCAGGAGTGAATTGACGGTCACGATGCCACTCGGCGGCAAAGCCTTGTCTGTCTGGCCAAATGCCTGCGCCATGGCCCGCAAGCCAGGCGGCACCCAATGCCGTTACTTCGGTCGAGGTGGAGCGATCGACAGCGACACCCAGAATGTCGGCCAGGCGCTGCATCGTCCAGTCGTTCGCAGACATGCCGCCATCGACGCGAAGGAGCGTATCTGCCTGACCCGGCCAATCCTTGCGCATGGCACCCAGCAGGTCGCGGGTCTGGAAACAAACAGATTCGAGTGCGGCACGGGCAAATTCCGCAGGCCCGGTATTGCGCGTCATGCCAAACATGGCACCGCGCGCCTCCGCATCCCACCATGGCGCCCCCATTCCAGTGAAGGCCGGAACGAGATAGACCCGCTGGCCGGGATCGGCCTTGGCCGCGAGTTCCGCCGTTTCAGACGCCTTACCAATCATCTTCAACCCGTCACGCAACCATTGAACTGCAGCGCCAGCGATGAAGATTGATCCCTCCAGCGCATAGTGAATGTCGCCATTAAGACGATAGGCAATCGTCGTCAGTAGTCGGTTCTTCGATGCGACACGATCCGTTCCCGTGTTCAACAGTGCAAAGCAACCAGTGCCATAGGTGGATTTCATCATGCCCGGCCTGAAGCAGGCCTGACCGATCACTGCGGCCTGTTGATCACCCGCCACACCGCGAATGGCGATGGGCGACCCAAACAGGGCAGGGTCCGTTGTGCCGAACTCGTCAATGTTCGAGAGAATTTCCGGCAACATCGAACTCGGTATGTTGAACAGCTTCAGCAGATCGTCGTCCCATGTCGCGTTGCCGATGTTGCACAGCATTGTTCGGGAAGCATTCGTAACGTCGATCACATGCCGTTTGCCGCCCGTCAGTTTGTAGATGAGCCAGCTATCGACTGTTCCGAAAGCCAGATGTCCGGCTTCCGCTGCTTCACGTGCGCCGGAGACATTGTCGAGCAACCAGGCGATTTTGGTGGCGGAGAAATAGGGATCGATCAGCAGACCGGTGCGTTCAGCCACCAGATCGGCGTGACCTTCGTCCCTTAGCCTCGCGCAATGGCCCGCAGTCCGTCGGTCCTGCCAAACGATGGCTTTATGGATCGCCTTGCCCGTGCGCTTGTCCCAGACGAGAGCCGTCTCACGCTGATTGGTAATGCCAATCGCCGCAATTTGTTCGGACGAAATGCCGGCCTTGGAAATGGCAGTGCGCGCAGTTTCCAGCGTCGTTGTCCAGAGATCCTCAGCCTCGTGCTCCACCCAGCCCGACTGCGGAAAATGCTGCGTAAACTCCATCTGTCCGACGCCAACCGCCTTGTAGGATCGATCAAACAGGATCGATCGCGTTGAGGTGGTTCCCTGATCGATTGCGAGAATGAAATCAGTCATGCGTCGATTTCCATGTTCATCGTGTCAAAACAATTGGCTTGGAGGTTTGGTAGCATATTGGAAGCAATGCAGAAGCCTCTTTTTACTGCGCATTGCTGCCCAAAACAGCAGCAGTCATAGCATATGGATGACTGGCGGCAGTGCCAGCGAAACGCCTGAGAGGAACAGGAGAAGGAAGGCGAGCTTCCGCATCGCCACAGGCGATAATGGTGGCGGATGTTTTCGCGCCAGCCACGTGGCCAGCATAACGACCGGGATAGCGCACAGGCTCCACCAGAAAGATGCGCGCGGCATCTGGCCGCTCGCGGTAACGATGCCAAGTCTGAGCAGAGCATTGGTTGCAAAGATGGCGACCAATGTCTCCCGTATTGTACCGGGCTTCAGCGGTTGGCGGTAGAAGTGATAGATCAGCGGCGGCCCTGATGTTGAAAACATGCCACCCATGACCCCGGCGATGGCGCCGAAACCTGCGAATGACAGCGGCGACGACATTTTCATGAGCGGTTCCGGCTTCAGCGACAGCTGAATACTGGAGACGATGATGACCGTGCCTAAAAGAATCTTGAGCCCTTCCAGGGAGTTGGCAGCCATCAGTGTCAGAAGCCAATAGCCCGCTCCCAGAAACAGGACACTGGTTGCAAGAGCCGGAAAGAACTGGCGGAAGGCGATATCGCGCCAACCTTTCAGAAGCACCTGAAGAGCGTTCACTACGACTAAAATGCTGACCAGCACCGCCGCATCCGTCAATGGTATGATGCCGGTAAGACCCACCCCGCCCATCATGATCAGCCCGAGCGCAAAGCCTGTCAGCGTTTGTGTGTAGGCAGCAACAAAGGCAATGGCGAGCAGACCCGCCAGACTGAGCGGGTCCATCTTCAGGCTGCCTTGATCGATTGGAACAGCGCTTCGCGCGCAGCACCTTGACGGTAGAAGACAGGCGGCTGGCCGAGCGGAGCAGGCACGGTGACTGTCTCGCCACCGGTATGAGCCGCACCACTCCAAACGTGAACCCAGGTTTCGCCTTGTGGGAGATAGACTTTACGCTCTGCCTGACCCGCCTGCCAGACCGGGGCAACCAGCAGATCACGCCCGTACAGATACGCATCCTGAATGGCGTAGGTGTTGCGGTCATGCTCGTGATGCAGGAATAATGGACGCTGGACCGGAAGGCCCGTGCTGGCCGCCTCTTCGGAAAGTTCCTTGAGGTAGGGCGCAAGATGCACGTAGATCGATGTCATCCGGGCGAAATGCGCAAGGACTTCGGCATCCTGATCGATCTGCAGGTTATCCTTCGGGCGGTTGCCCTCATGGCTGCGCATGACTGGCGTGAACGCAGCCATTTCCGCCCAGCGCATGATGAGTTCCGGCGTCCGGACATTGCCGAAAAGGCTGGTGTAACCACCGATATCCGAATGATGATAGGCGTTTCCGAGCAGACCGGACGACAGCGCGCCGCAGATGACCGTGACCAGGCCGTCATGGCGTGTGAAATCAACAGACTGATCGCCACCCCACAGAAGCGGGCAGTGGGCCTGAACGCCGGTGAAGCCTGCACGCATGAAGAACAGCGCTTCGCCCGTCTTGCCGCGGCTTGCGACAGCCTTCGCATTCACCTCCGCCCACAGCGTCGGCCAGGCATTGTGCATAAGCTTGGCATCGATACCGTTTGAAAGGTTCACATCGATTGGCAGGTATTCGCCGAAGTCGGCCATCCAGCCGGAGAGGCCGAAATCCAGCATGTTCTTGCCGATCACCTCTTCGGCAAACCAGTCGGCAGCGTCAGGATTGGTGAAGTCTACCACGCCACAATCGAACTCGCCGAAATCCACGAGCGCCGTCTTGCCCTGCTCATCCTTGGCAAAGTAACCCTTGGCATCAGCGACCGGAAACAGTGGGCCATCAACGCAAAGATAGGGGTTCACGTAGCCAAGGAAGCGAACGCCGCTATCGTTGAGTTCGGCAATCTTCTGGCGCAGGTTGGGGTAACGCGCCTCGTTGGCCTGCCAATCCCAGAAGAGACGGGCCCCAAAGGAGGTATGACGCAGACCGACCCAATCCTCGCACCAGAGACCGGAGACCTTCACGCCCGCTTCGCGCATTTTTTCCATGCGAGCAAAGGAGTTCTCGCCATCCTTCAGGCCGAGGATAGCACCGCCATAGACCCAATCCGGCAGTGTTGGCTGGCGACCAAACCGGTTGGAGAGCTGGCCGACCAGATCGATGAAGGTCGAACCCGAAAAGAATTCAAGCCGCTCGGGCACGGCCCAGATCTCAATCTCGTGGAAGCCGTCACGACGGAAATCGAACACCGAATAGGCGGTCGTTTCCACATGCAGTGCGTATTTGCGCGAAGAGATATAGGTCGGTTGCGGATAATTGGTGTTATAGTAATCACCGCCGGACTTGCCGGTTACATCCGCCTTGAATGTGATTTCGGTCGATTTGTCGCGACCCACGCCGGGCTCGGATGTCCAGAGCGGGAACTTGCGGCCGCGCATGTCGAAATACGACATCTGCTCGCCACCACCCCACACATGTTCGTCCTTTTCGGCAACAACGCGCAGCCATACGCGATTGATGGTGGCATCCAAGGCTTCGGTTGCGAGATGATCGCCAGAAACGGTCATCACGAAGCGGGCGGGAAGACCCTCGGCAGCGGAAAACTCGATCCGCTCTCCGGTGACGACGGCATGGGAAAGCGGTGTACGCTCAACCACGTAGTCGTCAATTTCGAAATTGCCGCGATACATATCCATCCGCTCTTCGCCCTGGCCGACAAAAAGGACAGGGGAAGCCGCCGTTTGCCGCAGGATTTCGAGCCCATTCAGGCTGATGCTGAAGCCGCCGGGGATGAGATTGATCTGCATGGTCAAGTATCCTTAGTTCTGGGTCAGGCCAGCGTCTATGACGAAGTTGGCGCCGGTGCAGCCATTGCTTTCATCCGAGCCGAGAAATAGTGCGAGGCGAGCCACATGGCTGGCGTCGAGACGGAATTTCAATGCCTGGAGATCGATGAACTGCTGGTTCTGCTCTGGACTGGTCCAGAGCTTCAACTGGCGTTCGGTTACGATTGCGCCGGGCACAAGGCAATTGACGCGGATGCCGGATGGGCCGAGTTCGCGCGCCAGCGTCTTGGTCATGCCATTGATGGCCGCTTTCGACGTGGTATAGCCGATCATGCCCGGACGCCCGCGCATCCAGGATATAGATCCGAACATGATGACGGAGCCACCGCCGTTCTCAGTCATGCCCTTCGTCACGGCCTGCGTCATGAAGAATTGGTGATCGAGGTTGAGTGAAAGGGCGCGACGCCAGTATTCAGGCTCTACTTCATCCATCGCGTGGCGGTCGTCCTTGCCTGCATTGTTCAGGAGAACGTTGACGGGTCCATGGTCGCTCTCGATCCGCGCCACCGTTTCCCGTAGAAACGCAATGTCGGTGAGATCACAAGCGTAAAAGCTGGAACCTGTCGCCTCGGCAGTCGCCTTGCCCGCCGCGTCATCGATATCGATCAACGAAACCCGCGCGCCCTGCGCGCGGTAGGCTTTGACTATCTCCTCGCCAATGCCGGAAGCCCCGCCTGTTATTAGCACATGGCGATTTGCAAGGGAGCGATAGAGGACGGTATCGTAGGGAGAGGACATGTCAGTGCATTCTCAAACGTCGGGATTGAAGAGGGGCTTTGCCAGCCCTGGAACATCGGTGCGCATGGCAAACAATGCGCCGGAAAACGGAAATTCGGCCAGTTCCTCAGCGGGGCGGCCAATGCTTGCGCTGGTGCAATAGAGCGTATGAAGATCGGCGCCACCAAATGTGACCATGGTCGGGCACTTCGCCGGGACAGGATACTCGGCGAGCAGTTTTCCGTTTGGAGAGTATCGCTGAACGCGCCCACCTTCGAACAGCGCGGTCCAATAGCACCCTTCCGCATCAACCGCGCCACCGTCTGGTCGTCCCTTGTCGGTATCTGAGCCGAACGTGGCAAACAACTGGAGGTTGGTCGCCGCGCCTGTCGTGACGTCATAATCGTAGGTGTAAAGCGAGTAGCGTAGCGTATCGGAGTGATAAAGCCGCGTTCCATCGGGCGAAAATGCAACGCCGTTCGAGGTAAACAGGTTGGCCGCCAGTTTCTCCAGGCCACGGTGATCGTAACGATAGAGGCTGGCAATGCCACGTTCGCGCGTTTCGTCGACAGTCCCGGCAATGAAGCGACCTGCTGGATCCACCATGCCGTCGTTGAAGCGGCTGATCGTCTGGTCTTCCGGATTATCCGCCAGTTTGCGGATGAGCTGACCGTCATGCGAAATCAGCCAGATGCCGGAGCGCAAACCTGCTACGAAGCTGCCGGCCTCAGCAAGCCCGATGCAACCGACTTCTTCCGGCAATTCTATGCTACCGAGCGAACCATCCGCAGGGTCGAACCTGTGAATGCGGCTCTTCTTGATATCCACGAAATAGAGCACTTGCTCGGCGACTGACCATAGCGGGCATTCACCGAGGGACGTCTTTGCATCCAGAACGAGGTCGAAACCGGCTGTCACGGGATCCACCTCAATAGGCCGCCGTTGGGGCAGGTGCGAGAGGCTTGTCTTCACCCTTCATCTGTCCCAGCCAGTCATTGGCGCGGCCTGTCATCATGGCGATATCGGAGGCAATGGCCGCGTAATCATAGCCATAGCCTATGAAGCGCTTCACCATATCCGGTTTCGGGCCGACGATACCGACAGGCTTGCCAGCGGCATGCGCATCCTTGGCGGCCTTTTCGATCAGCGCCTGAACTTCCGGATGCGCGATGTTGCCGATGTGGCCCATGGCAGCCGATAGATCGCCCGGACCGACGAACAACGCATCGATGCCCTCGACCACAGCAATTTCCGGCAGTCGTTCAATGGCTTCAGGCGTCTCCAACTGAACGATGGTGCAGACATCGTCATTGGCGTTTTTGAGGTAGTTCGGAATCGTGCCGAACTTCGAGCCGCGATGAACGGCGGCCACGCCACGAATGCCGTGCGGCGGGTAGCGTGTGTAGGACGCGGCGGCCTTCGCCTCTTCCGCTGTCTGTACGAAAGGAAGCATCACAGTGCGGGCACCAGCGTCCATGCAGCGCTTGACGAGAACCTGATCGTTCCAGGCCAGACGGACCACGGCATCGGCTGGCGTGCAACCGATGGCGCGCAGGATGTGGGCGAGATCGGATACTTCGATCGGAACATGTTCCATGTCCACCACGAGAAAATCAAAGCCCGCATAGCCAAGCGCTTCAGCACTCGCCGGGGCTGCGGCCATCAGCCAGGTGCCGAGCGGCGTTGCACGATTTTTGTCGGACAGCCAGGATTTGAATGGGTTCAGCGTGCTCATGAGGCTCGTCCTTTAGAAAATGACCGGATCCGGCACTTTGGCCGGGCCGCTGAGAAAATCGAAATCGCAGCCCTGATCGGCCTGGCTGACGTGTTGCTGGTAAAGAGCGGCGAACGAACGCTCATAGATGCGGGCCGTGGGTTTCCACTCGGCCCGACGCGCCGCCAGTTCTTCGTCGCTCACCTTCATGTTGATCGTACCGGCCACCACATCCAGTTCGATGAGGTCGCCGGTCTTGACGAGAGCAAGAGGTCCGCCAACAGCCGCTTCCGGCGAAACATGCAGGATACATGTGCCGTAATGCGTGCCGCTCATGCGCCCGTCGCAGATACGCACCATGTCGCGCACGCCCTGCTTCAGCAGCTTCTTCGGGATTGGAAGATTGCCCCATTCCGGCATGCCGGGCGCGCCGACGGGACCGGCATTGCGCAGAATGATGACGGTGTCCTCCGTTACCTCGACATCATCCCGGTCCAATGTCTTGTTCATCGTCGCCGGATCGTCGAACACGATGGCTGAGCCAACATGCTTGAGGAACTTCGGGTTGGCGGCAGACGATTTCATCACCGCACCGTTGGGCGCGAGGTTGCCACGCAGCACTTCCAGTGTCTTGCCCTTGGAGAGCGGTACGACCGGATTGTTTTCGTCGCGGATTACGTCGTCGTTCCAGCAATCAGCATTCGCGATGTTTTCGCCAATCGTCTTGCCGTTGACGGTAGGACGCGAAAGATCGAGGTGGTGAGAGAATTTTCTGAGCAGCGCATTCAAGCCGCCTGCGAAATAAAAGTCTTCCATCAGATATTCACCGGACGGAAAGACGTTTGCCGCAACCGGAACCTTTGCCGCCATGGCAGACATGTCATCCAGCGTCAGGTCTACGCCTGCACGCCGCGCCATGGCGACCAGATGAACGGCGGCATTCGTTGAGCCGCCCAGCGCCATATAGGCCACCAGACCGTTTTCGAAACTTGCCTTGTTGAGAATGTCGGACGGTTTCAGATCTTCCCAGACCATTTCCACGATGCGCGTGCCGCAGAGCGACGCCATACGTGGATGGCCGCTATCGCTTGCGGGAATAGAGGAGGCGCCCGAAAGCGTCATGCCCATGGCATCGGCAATCGATGTCATGGTGGAGGCGGTACCGATCGTATTGCAGGTACCGGCAGAGCGGGTCATCCGGCTTTCCAGATCCACCCAGTCATCCTTGGTGATATTTCCTGCGCGAAGTTCATCCCAGTATTTCTTGGTGTGCGTACCTGCACCCGTCTTGATGCCGCGCCATTGGCCGTTGGACATGGGGCCAGCCGGGCAATAGATCACCGGAATATCCATCGAGAATGCGCCCATCAGCAGGCCGGGCGTGGATTTGTCGCAGCCGCCGAGCAGCACAGCCCCATCGATGGGATGCGAGCGCAGCAGTTCCTCGCATTCCATGGCCAGGAAATTGCGGTAGAGCATGGTCGTGGGCTTCACCATGACCTCGCCCACCGAAAGCGCGGGCATTTCCACCGGGTAGCCGCCAGCCTGCCAGACACCGCGCTTCACCGCTTCGGCGCGGTCACGCAGGTGCGAATGGCATGGGCTCATTTCGCTCCACGTGTTGATGATGCCGATAACGGGTCGGCCCATGAATTCTTCGCGACGCATGCCCATCTGCTGGGTCCGCTGACGGTGCGCAAAGCCGCGCATATCATCGGAAGCGAACCAGCGTTGGCTGCGCAGTTCGGATAAATCTTTTCTTGTGGTCATCTGGTTATCCCTTGATGCCGCCTGCGGTCAGACCGGAAACGACACGTTCCTGGAAGATGACGATGAGGATCGCCACGGGTACGATGCCGACCACAAGCGCTGCCGAAATAACCGGCCAAGGGAAGGCGAATTCACCCTGATAAAGCTGAATACCGACAGGCAGTGTGCGAAGCGCCGGATTGGAATTGAAGGACAAGGCCAACAGGAACTCATCCCATGCATTGACGAAGGCAAGAATGCCAGCCGTGAAGACACCCGGCGCGCAAAGCGGCACGACCACCTTGAACAGCGCGCCCATGCGGGTGCAGCCGTCGATCATGGCAGCGTTTTCCAGATCGCGCGGAATGCCTTCAAAGAAGGAGACGAGCATCAGCGTGCAGACCGGCAGCGACAGAACCGTATAGGGCAGGATCAGCGCGATCCAGCTGTTAAGCAGATTCAAGGCCCGCATGATTTCGAAAAGAGGCACCAGCAGGGTGACCAGCGGGAATGTCGAAACCGCAATGATCAGCGACAGGATCAGCCCGCGATACTTCAGGTTCAAGCGGGCAAGCGCATAAGCCGCGAGAACCGATACCAGCAGCGTCAAACAGGTAGAGAGAAGCGCCACCATGAAGCTGTTGAAGAGGAAGATGTGCAGCGGCTGATCCGAGAAGGCTTGCATGTAGTTTGCAAGCGTCGGCTGATGTGGAAGCCAGGTGATTGGCTTCACGGTCAGTTCCGCCTCCGTCTTCAGCGAGGTGAACAGGATCCAGAGTGCTGGAAACATGCCGTTGACGAGAAGGATCGAGGCGGCAATGAAGCGCAACGGCTTACCGGAGAAGAACGATGTCGAGCCGGAAGATGCAACTTGGCTCATGGTTTTACTCCTTGGTCCGGATGATGCGGAGATAGACGGCGGTCACGCACATGGAGAGCGCGAACATGACGACTGCAAGCGCTGAGCCATAACCCAGATCGAGGAATGAGACCGTGTTCTGGTGGATGTACATGGCAAGCGTCGAGGTAGATGTGCCGGGGCCGCCGCCGGTCATCATGTAGGGGATATCAAAGGTTTGCAGCGCTGTGATCGTACGGAAGATGAGCGCGACGACGATCGCTGGCTTCAGCAGCGGCAGCGTGATTTCGAAGAACTGGCGGATGCGTCCGGCACCGTCCACATCTGCCGCTTCATAGAGCGAACGCGGGATGGTTTGCAGGCCTGCCAGAATGATCAGCGCCATGAAGGATGAGGTCTTCCAGATGATGGTGAGACAGATGGCGGCAAAGGCGAGGTTCGGAGAGTTGAACCAGATCACACCCTCGATGCCAAAGCGGGCCAGAACATCGTTCACTACGCCGTATTCGGAATGGAAAAACCAGGCGAAGATCAGACCGGCGAAGGAAAGTGGCAGCGCCCACGGAATGAGCAGGGACAGGCGAACCGGCCATTGAACGCCGAACGGCAGGTTTGCGAGAAGCGCCAGAGCCATGCCGACAATCAGCGCGCCGGGAACGGTGATCAGCGTGATCAGAACCGTATTCCAGGTCGTTTCCCAGAAAACCGGATCCGTGAACATCAACTGATAGTTTTCGAAGCCAACGAATTCCGCAGGCAGACCTGATGTCAGCGAGAGGCTGAAGAAGCTCGTATAGCCAAGCCGCAAGACGGGATAGACGATGATCAGCGTCAGAAGAACCGCGGCGGGCGTCAGGAGGAGAACCGCCAGTGCGCGATCGCTCATGTCCAAGAGCTTCACCCAGCCGGGTTGCGCCTTTTCGATCCGGTCAGACGTGGCAATGGTTTGAGTGGTCACCGTGGCAACTCCTGCGATTTTCATCGGCGAAAAATGGTCGTCCTGCAGGATCAGCCATGCGATCACGTGGCAGGGTCAAAGGAGAGGGCAGGGCAATCTGCCCTCTCCGGATGTTATGCGTGGATCAGCGAAGGATACGGCGTAGACGCGCTTCGATCTGTGCAGCGCCATCTTCCGGTGTCGTAACCCCGGCCAGGACCGCGTTTACGGTTGTACGGATGACTTCGCTCACTTCGTTGTAGCGCGGTGTAACCGGGCGTGGTTTTGCGGTCTCGACAACCTGCTTGGCGTCAGCAAACCACGGAGCAGCCTTCAGAACGTCTTCATCCTGGTAGAGCGAAGCATAGGTCGGGAGCAGCGAACCGTTTGCAGCCATATACTTGGAAGCATCCTTGCTGGAGAGGTATTCAACCAGCTTTTTCGCGGCATCCTGGTTCTTGGAATAGGAGGAAACGCCCCATTCCCAACCTCCGAGGCAGGTCGCAGACTCCCCGCCGGTTACTGCAGGAAGACGAGTCACGCCCACCTTGCCAGCCACTGCGGAATCCTTGCTTTGCGACTGGGCCCATGCGTAGGACCAGTTGACTGCGAACACCACATTGCCCGCCTGGAACTCCTTGCGCGTATCATCCGTCGCCACTTCGGCAATGTTCTTCTTGGAGACGCCTTCATCCACAAAGCTCTTCCAGAGCTTGAGAGACTTTACGGCGGCATCCTTGTCGAAGGTCAGCTTGCCATTGTCGACCAGATTCTTTCCCTGGCTCCAGTAGGGCAGCAGGAAGGTGCAGACAGCGCCCTCGATTGCCTTGCCCTGGAAGGAAAGACCCTGTAGATCCGGGTTGTTTTCCGCACCATTGATCTTCTTTACAGCGGCCTTCAGCTCATCCCAGGTCTTGGGCGGCTGTACGCCATGCTTCTCCAGCAGATCCTTGCGGTAATAGAGGAACATGGAGTCGGCGAATGCCGGCAAAGCGACGACCTTGCCATCCACCGTGTTCGCTTCAGCATAGGCTGGCAGATAGACGGACATGTCCTTGCCCGCAAACGGGCTGGTCCAGCCTGCAGCAGCGAACTGAGCCGGACGAATGACATCGAGGATCAGAACGTCGAGCGAAGAATCCTTCGCGGACATGATAGTGTTCAGATACTGCGCCTGCGCTTCGGAGGTGTTGCCGCCGGTTTCGATCGTGACCTTCGTGCCCGGGTTCGCCGCTTCGAATTGGTCCAGAACCTTGCGCCATACCTGCGGCTGATGCTGGCTGGAAATGTAGACTTTCAGCTCGGTATCAGCAAAGGCAGGTGCCGAAATGCCAAGGACAGTGGCGGACAAAAGCGCGCCGACGATTGGCTTGATGTTCATATTCTCTCTCCCAAACGACTTTTCTATGCGGGTCTGGAAACTCCCCCGCAGGAGTGTCAAGCGATGGCGCGTTCGGTCACGGCATCGAAGAGATGAACCTTGGTCGGATCAAGACCAAGGCGTAGCTCGGAGCCCACTTCAGGGCGCATTTCTGGCGGCATGCGCGCGGTCAGCATCTCTCCGCCAATGGCAAAGTGCACCAGCGTATCGGAGCCGAGTGGCTCGACGACCTGTATCTTCGCCGCCAGCGTCATTGCAGGATCGGCATGGGTGACGAAATGTTCCGGACGAATGCCGACGATCACATCTCGTCCATCGGCAAGACCTTGCTTCGCTGAAGCGAGCGAAGACAGCGGAAGGCGATCACCATTTGCGAAAGCCAGCGCGCCGTTCTGAACCTTCGCCTTTGCAAAATTCATGGCAGGCGAACCCACGAAACCGCCTACGAAAACGCTCTGCGGCTTGTTGTAGACCTCATCTGGCGTACCCACCTGCTCGATATCGCCACCCTTCAGGATCACGATACGGTCGGCGAGGGTCATGGCTTCGACCTGGTCGTGCGTAACGTAAATGATCGTTGTGCCAATCTGCTGGTGCAGGCGCTTGATTTCGGTGCGAACCTGGCCGCGCAGTTTGGCATCGAGGTTTGAGAGCGGCTCGTCAAACAGGAAGACCTGTGGACGGCGCACGATGGCGCGACCCATGGCAACACGCTGGCGCTGGCCGCCGGAAAGCTGGCCCGGACGGCGCTCCAGCAGATGGGCAATGCCCAGCATTTCCGCCGCTTCATTGATTCGGCCCTCGGCATCTTTCATCGAGACACCGCGAACCTTCAGGCTGAAGCCCATGTTCTCGCGCACCGTCTTGTGCGGATAAAGGGCGTAGTCCTGAAACACCATGGCTATGTCGCGTTCGCGGGGAGCCAGCTTGTTGACCACCCGTTCACCGATACGGATCTCACCATCGCTGATCGATTCCAGGCCCGCGACCATGCGCAGCGTCGTCGATTTGCCGCAGCCGGACGGCCCGACGAAGACTACAAACTCACCATCCTGAATCTCAAGATCGATACCCTTGACGATGCGAAGCGCACCGTAGCTCTTTTCGAGCTTGCGAAGGCTGACAGACGCCATGTATTCCTCCCGGCGACATCATACGGATGCCGCATCCTGCAGATTTTTTCCAATCATAGCGCTACGATTAACAAATGCAATGCCCGCCTAACCTTTTCTTTCGGATGTTGATGAACTATGCATGTTCCCGCAATGAGCATGAGAAAAAAATGTTGCAATACAAGCAATAAGCTGCAAGTTTGAAACGGCGATTACAAAATTCCTGAAACGCGATTTTGTTGATCGCAGCGCTGTATAGGAGGAGATATGGCGGATCAGGCCAAAGGGCAAACGGAGCGCCCGCAGCGGCGCCGGCGCAAGATGCAGAGCGTCACCATGATGGACGTCGCAGAGTTTGCGCAGGTGTCTCCGTCAACGGTTTCCCTGTATCTGCGTCGCCCTGAAGCCGTGTCCGCCAGTGCTGGCAGCACGATAGCACGCGCGATCGAGAAGCTGAACTACGTTCCGAACCTCGTGGCCGGAGGACTGGCAGCCGCATCGTCTCGCGCAGTGAGTATCATCGTGCCATCGGTGCGCAACGCCTTTTTTGCCGAAACGGTCGCGGCGATGCAGAACACACTGCGCAAGGAAAAGCTGCAGTTGATCCTGGGTCATACCGAATATGACGAGCGCGAGGAGGAGGAACTGGTCAAGACAGCCCTGTCCTGGGCGCCTGCGGCGATCGTTCTCACTGGACTGTCCCACAGCGATACGACCCGGCGCATGCTGCAGAAGGTCAGCGTTCCCGTGATCGAAATCTGGGAACTGGGAGGGCAGCAGATTGATGCGGCCATCGGGTTCCATCACGATCAAGTCGGCGCCGCTGCTGCCAAACATCTGATCCAGCAGGGCCGACGAAATCTTGCCTATCTCGGTGCACGTCTTCACGAAGACAGACGTGCGAAACAGCGCTGCGATGGCTTCGTCGAGGCGGCAAAAAGCGCGGGCGTCACCGTTGATATCGTCCAGCATCCCGCCGCCGCATCAGCCGAGGTGGGCGGCATGCTTCTATCGGAAGCACTTCAAGCTTTGCCGCAACTGGATGGTGTCGCCTGCTCGAACGATCACGTTGCGCTCGGCGCGCTGTTTGAATGCGAACGATCCTCGATCAGCGTACCGGAGCGGCTCTCTATCGTCGGATTTGGCGATCTGAGCTTCAGCGCTGCGTGCAATCCGCCTTTGACAACGATCCGTCCGTCCGGCGATCTGATTGGGCGTGAAGCAGCGCGGCTCATCATCGAACACATGGCGGGCAAAGATCCTGAACCTCAGATCTCCATCGATACCCGATTCACCTTGCTTCACCGCCGCAGCAGTTAGATGTTTAGTCCCGTCATTTTGTGGACTGGATCAATAATGGACGCTCCGGTCTCGATACGTTTCCCGACGATCCCGATGATGTCTATGCCGAGAGCGACTTTCGCGGCGATCATTTTGACAAGGCATTCTACATGCCAGCCCTCGTTACCTGCCGTTTCAACCCGGACCTCAGCGTCAGATACGGCCAGCTCGAAACCGCTGGAAAGCCGCCCAGGGTCGCAATCACAGCCATCATGCGAAAGCTCATCGTGCTCGGGTAATCCCCCCGTCAATCAACGGGCTTCAAAAGTAGAATTTTCTCGGGCTTTATGATCGAGGAGATTTTTATGAA
>NZ_JALJQZ010000061.1 GCF_022968395.1 Affinirhizobium lemnae | reverse complement strand
AGCTTTGCCGACATTGATTTCATAAATTCGAAACCGACTGCGACGAGGCTCGGCTTGGCCTCACAGTTGAAGTTTTTTCGCGCCTGCGGTTTTTTCGCCGGTGACAGCGCTGCAATTCTAAATGATGCGACCGACTATCTGGCCGAACAGCTTGGCGTCCATTCCGATGAGCTGTCCGGTTACGATTTCGGTGGGCGAACGGCCAGGCGGCATTGCGCCGAGATTTTGCAGTATCTCGGCTTTCGCCGCATGAAGCGAGGAGACCGGGAAACGCTTTCTTGTTGGATCATTGGCGAGCTTTGCCCGTCCGGACAATCCGTCAGTGTCATACTTTCCCGACGTCAGACCAAGCGACCAATCAGCCCAGGCGACAGGTATGATTTCTAGTTGCAGGCCCAGGCTGTCCGCGATAGCTGAAGCATAATCCGGATCTGAGCCGACGACAGTCTGCGCATCCGTCGGGTAAGAGTTGAGCGGCGGTCCGCCGACAGCGGAGGCAATGGTGAATTTGCCGGGCGTTACGAACTTGAAATGAGGCGGGATTGCAGCGATGGCCTTTTTATTGGTGGCAACACGGATGCGACCTTTCTGTTCAGGAGAAAGATCATAGCCTTCAGCTGCCTGAGAGATGGATGCCCAGGCAAAGCCCGCCGCAGCGATTGCAAGCGTAAGAACCGTGATAGGTTTCAGAATGCGCATGTCAAAGTATTCCAACTGACCTTTGTGGATAAAGATGCGTGCGCGACGACCGCTGCGCACGCTGCGACTGTTACGTCTTGGGTAGGCCCGGAGGATTGGTTCGCGACTCCTGGATTGCTTCAGCCGAAAGGCTCCAGCGGGCGAGCGCCTTGGCGTAATTGCCATTCTTGATCTGCGCGTTCAGCGCCTCTGTAATCGCTTCGGCAAGGCCGACATTCTTTTTGGTGGCTACAGCGATTTCAGCCGTCTGTGGCCAGCCGCCGGAGAAAGTACCGACCAGTTTTGTCTTCTTCTCGGCAGCTGCCTTGAACGCAGAGGTAGCATTGGGGCCGAGATAGGCATCGGCACGTCCAGACTGCAGCGCAAGATCGAGCACGGCTTCATCGTCAAAATATTGCACTTCCGTCGCGGGCAGACCCTTGGCCTTGTTGGCCTCGATCCAGCGCAGCAGGATTTGCTCCTGATTGGTCCCTGACGAAACAATGACTTTAAGCCCGGCGACATCTTCCGGCTTGGAAATGCTCTTCACCTTGCTATCAAGTGCAACATAGAAACCGATAAGATCCGTCCGATAGGTGGAGAAGTCAAACTTCTCCTTGCGCTCCTCAGTCACGATAATGTTGTGGATCGCGGCATCGAAGCGCCCCGATACAACGCCGAGCGGCCAGTCTGCCCACGCAATCGGGACGAGTTCCAACTGCAGCCCAAGACTATCGGCGACCAGTTGGGCCAGGTCCGGCTCGCTGCCTACCGAGGTCTTCGTGTCGGAGGCATAGATCGCAAACGGCAGACGACCCGGAACGGAGGCAACGGTAAACTTGCCCGGCGTTACGAATTTGTAGCCGGCGGGGATAAGCTTGATGGCGGCTTCGACCTTTTCGGCCCGAACGCGGCTATTCTGTTCCGGCGAAAGGTCGACTTCCTGAGCGTTTGTCATCGAGGCGAAAACGGTTGATACGGACAGAAGACCGCCAAGCGCCAGCTGCAATAGACGCGATTTGTAAGACATCTGAGTGTTCCTATTGTTTTAGTTAGAGAACTTTTGTGAGGAATTCGGCCGTGCGCGGGTGGTCCGGCACATTGAGGACTTTGTCTGGTCGGCCGGTTTCGAGAATGCGACCCTGGTCCATGAAGACCACGAGATCAGAGACTTCGCGGGCGAAGCCGATTTCGTGGGTCACGATGATCAGTGTGGTGCCGGATCGAGCGAGTTCCTTGATGACATCGAGTACTTCGTTCACGAGTTCGGGATCGAGTGCTGATGTCGGCTCGTCGAACAGGAGCACCTTGGGCTTGAGCGCCAGCGCCCGGGCAATTGCTACGCGCTGCTGCTGCCCACCGGAGAGTTGCCGCGGATAGGCATTGGCCTTTTCGGACAAACCCACCCGAGCAAGCAGTTCGCGCGCGTCCGCTTCCGCTTGCGCGCGAGGCGTGCCTCGAACGGTGAGGGGCGCCTCAACGATGTTTTCCAGCACGGTGAGGTGAGGGAAGAGGTTGAAGTTCTGGAAAACCATGCCCACTTCGACGCGACGCTTGAGGATTTCCCTTTCCTTCAACTCGGACAGGGTGTCGCCTGATTGACGATATCCGACGAATTCGCCATCGATCGCAATGAAGCCCTCATCCAACCGTTCCAGATGGTTTATGCTGCGCAGGAGTGTGGATTTGCCGGAACCCGATTGGCCGAGAATGGCGGTGACACTTCCGGCGGGTACCGTCAGCGTGACGTTGTCCAGCACCTTGAGCGGACCAAAGCTCTTGGAAACGCCATGCATCGAGACGGTCCCGCCACGGGTAGGCAGGGGACTAACGACTGCCTTGGCTTCCGGCAGGCGGGCTGGAGTAGCGGAGATAGCCTCCACCTTATTGCGGCCACGGCGGTAGAACCTTGCAAAGATCGAGGGCGGCGGATTGCGCAGAGCGCCGCGGGCGTAGTGACGCTCGATATGATGCTGGATGATCGACAGCACGGTCAGGATGACCAGATACCACACGGTCGCGACCATCAGCAGCGGTACGACTTCCAGATTGCGGCGGTAGATGATCTGGATCGTGTAGAACAGTTCTGGCAGTGCCAGGATGTAGACCTGTGACGTGCCTTTGGCGAGGCCGATGATATCGTTGAATGCCGTGGGCAGAATGGATCGCATCGCCTGCGGAAGAATAATGCGGCGGGCCTGGTGGCCGCGCGGCAGTCCAAGGGCGGCCGCAGCTTCCATCTGACCCTGATCGACTGATAGAATTCCGCCGCGAAAGATCTCTGAGGCGAACGCCGCCTGATTGAGAGTGAGCCCGATGACACCCGCCGCAAAGGGCGTGATCAGCTGTGTCGTATTCCAACTGATGAAGTTGATGCCGGTATAGGGAACGCTCACCGTAATTGTTTCATAGAGATAGCCGAGATTGTTGATCAGTAGCAGCAGAACGACCAGCGGAATGGAGCGGAACAGCCAGACGAAGGCCCAGGAAACGGCTACCAGCAGAGGCGAACGCGAGACCCGAGCCAGTGCGAGCCCGGTTCCCAGAGCAAAGCCGAAGAATGCCCCGAGTGCGGTCAGCAGGAGGGTGCGGCCAAGACCAACAAGGACCGGTTCGGCGAAAAACCATTCGGCAAACACATCCCAGCCCCAGCGGGGATTGCCAAGGATTGAATGCAGGGTGGCGGCGATGACGAGGATGGCAAAGATGCTGCCTATCGTACGGCCCGGATAGCGAGCCGGAACGATGCGGAAATGTGGAAAATCGCCGGATCCTTGCGCAGTCTTGGCGGGCGGGATGCTACCGGAGAAATCGGAAACGATTGTCATGAATGGGCACTCAACTGCGTTGTCACGGTGGCCGCAAGCACTGAGGCTTCGGGCAAGCCAAGGGTCTTCTCGAAGGGAAGGGGACGTTTCAGTTCCTCTGGGTCTGCCGTGGTATCGAACAGCGCAGTATACCCGCTCGTCAGGTAGAGGCCGACAGCTTCCGGCTGGCGGAATCCAGTGGTGAGATAGACTCGCGCATAGCCCTGACGAGATGCTTGCGCTTCCAGTTCGCGAAGGACAATCCGGGAGAGCCCCTGACGACGAAGACGTGCATACGTCCATATTCGTTTGAACTCGGCGGTATCCTCGGAATGTCGCATAAAGGCGCCGCCAGCAATCGCCTCGCCGTTGCGTAGCAAAAGCAGGAAGTTGCCATTCGGCGGTTGGAAGACATCCGGTGAATAGCGATTAAGCTCGGCCTTGGCCCCCTCGGCGTCGAAGAACGTGCCGTACCGGGTCTGATATTCAACCAGTAGTTCCTCCAACAATGGACGGGATCGGGGGTCCGTGGGGGATGTGTAGAGAAAAGTATCGCTCATCGCAGTGGCGCTTCCTCGGTTGAAAGGGACGAAAGGTAGGTCTCCGCCAGCTTGACCCAGAGGCGGGCGGCGGGCGCGATGATGTCGTCATTGAAACGATAGCGAGGACTGTGGAGCGGCGCGCTTTCACCGTTGCCGACAAAGACATAGGAGCCGGGTCTCTTCTCCAGCATGTAGGCGAAGTCCTCGCTGGCTGTGCGTGGTCGAAAGCCCTCCAGGATGGTCTCTTTGGGAAAGAAGCGACGGGCGATCTCCCGCACGTAGCTCGTCTGAGCGGCATTGTTGATGACAGGCGGGAAACCCTGCCGGAAGTCGATCTCCACCTCCGCACCGAAACCCGCCGCTTGAGCGCGTGCAAGTTCGATCAGCCGTCTTTCTAGTTTCTTGCGGACGTCTGGCTGAAACGCGCGAAGTGTCAGCTGAAGCTCCACGCTTTCAGGGATGATGTTGGAAGCTGTTCCTCCGTGGATTGACCCTACGGTGACGACACCCATGTCAAGCGGATCAATGTTCCGCGACACTATGCTCTGGAGTGCGCTGATGAAGCTGGCGGAAGCGAGAACCGGATCGACCGCCTCATGAGGTTGCGCCCCGTGACCCCCCTTGCCGATGATGCGGATCAAGGCTTTGTCCACCGACGCCATTGCGGGACCTTCAATGAAGCCGAATGCTCCAGCCGGAACATTCGGCCACTTATGCAGCCCGAAGACCGCATCGACCGGGAACCGCTCAAACAGGCCATCCCGGATCATGGCTTTGGCGCCTGCTCCGATTTCCTCCGCAGGCTGGAAAATCAGTGTCAGCGTTCCATCGAACTCGCCGGATTCCGCCAGATAGCGGGCGGCGGCAAGCAGGACAGCTGTGTGACCATCATGGCCGCATGCATGCATGACCCCGGCGCGAGAGGATGCGAAGGGTAGAGCCGTCTGTTCGTCGATTGGCAGCGCATCGAAGTCGGCCCGCAGGCCAAGCCGCCTGGTACTTTTGCCCCGGCAGAGCGTGGCGACGACACCCATACCGCCAATGCCCTCATGAACGGTGTAGCCATAGGATAGCAGGAAGCGCGCAATGACCGCAGCCGTACGCGTTTCCATGAAGCCAAGCTCTGGATGGCGGTGCAGATCATGGCGAAGCGCTATGATCTCGTGAATGAAGGCACGGATTCCCCGTTCGGCGGCATCTTCTCGATGGCCGCCGCAGACTTGAATATTCATTGATCGTGCTTTTCTTAATTTAAGCTTTGCGGCTCAGGCGCGGACCTTTTCCGGTGCCTGTGATTGCTCTTGCAACTGGGCATATCGGCTGACCCTGTACGGTAGCCCGAGATTCTGTCTCAGGGTCGTGCCGGACAATTTACCGTCGAAATGGCCGCGTTCCTTCAGGATTGGCAGGACTAGCTCAATGAAATCATCCAGTCCTTCTGAAATCACTGGGAAGCCCAGAATGAAACCATCCGCCGCACCGGCTTCGATCCAGCCAATCAGATCAGAGGCGATCTTTTCGGGCGTGCCGATGAACTGGTCGCGCGGAGAGGCAGCGGAAAGGGCGGCTTCCCGTAGTGTCTGTTCCTTCTCCTTTGCAACCAGCTTGATGCGGTCAGTGGTCGAGCGGAAGGAGTTCTTCCCGATATCGCCAAGATCCGGGAAGGGCGCATCGGGATCGTAGTGGGTGAAATCGTGGTGGTCGAAGAAGCGGCCGAGATAGGCCAGCGCATCTTCCAGCGTGATCAGTTCGCGAATGATCCGGTACTTCTCCTCCGCCTCCTGCTGCGTGCGGCCAACGATTGGGCCGATGCCGGGGAAGATTTTCACATCATCGGCGCTTCGGCCCTGCGCGACGGCTGCCTGCTTGACACGGGTCAGAAAAGTCTTGTTCTCCTCAATTGATGCGGAATGGGTGAAGACCGCATCGGCGTGACGCCCGGCCAGACCGATACCGGCATCAGATGAACCTGCTTGGAAAACGACCGGTTGGCCTTGCGCAGAACGCTGAATGTTGAGCGGCCCTTCAACCTGGAAAAAACGGCCCTTGTGATCGAGGCGATGCAGCTTATCACGATCGAAAAACTGGCCGGTTTGCCGGTTCCTTACAAAGGCGTCATCGTCCCAGCTATCCCAGAGACCTTTCACCACATCGAGATATTCCTGGGCGATCTCATAACGAAGGGCGTGTTCCGGGTGCTGGCGGCTGTAGTTTTTCGCAGTGCCTTCGAGCGGGGTGGTAACGGCATTCCAGCCCGCACGCCCGCCACTCAGAAGGTCGAGTGATGCGAACTGGCGTGCCACCGTGAACGGATCGCTATAGGAT
This sequence comes from Affinirhizobium lemnae, assembly GCF_022968395.1. GTDB lineage: Bacteria > Pseudomonadota > Alphaproteobacteria > Rhizobiales > Rhizobiaceae > Neorhizobium > Neorhizobium lemnae. The sequence continues at coordinate 12,326 of NZ_JALJQZ010000061.1, read as the reverse complement.
GTGGAGACTGTTCCTGCCAGCCCTATGCGCGAGGTCACCGATGCCAGAGCCGAAAGAACGGTTAGCGGCTCGAACCGGTTGAGAAAGTGGGGGATCGACTTCTCATTGATGTAGAGCCCATCCGCCACAAAGCCGAATGCGATGCCTGCCGCTTCCGCCTTCAGAGCCGTCTGCTTCAGGAATTCGAAATTGACGCTCGCATCCACCGGGCTGGAAGGATGGCGCCACGCATGCATATGGCTGCCTGCGCCCTGAAGCATGAGGCCAAAGGTGATTTTCCGCGAATGGGACATCTGAAATTCCTTTCTTTGGATCTCACGCTGCAGCGGAGAGTGGGGAGCGGGCTAGAAGCTCGATTGTGGCAAGCCGCTCATCGAAGGAAACTGGCGGCGCTTCGATGACGAATTCGCTAATGCCATAGCGTTCGGATAGATCCTCCAGCTTCTCGTGGATGGTCTCGGGTGTTCCGGCAAGAATGCTGGGCCGACGTTCCTCAATGCGGTAGTCGTTGTCACCAACCTGACGAGCGAACTCTTCCGCCTGCTCTCTCCGGCCCAGATTGAAGGCCGAGCCATTGGACAGAAAGACGCGAAATACCTTGAGGTCCGCTACGCGCTCTGCCGCTTGCGCCGCGCTCTGCGCCGCGTAAGCAGCAACGGCGAGAATGGCCGCATGCCCGCCTTCGGCGTGATAAGTCTCCAGCGATGCCTTCAGATTTGCCTGATCACTATTGAGATGACCGGCATGGACATAACCCCAGCCATGGCGTGCCGCCAGCGTGGCGCTTGCAGGGCTTGCTCCCAGCAGGAAGCGCTCCGGCGGTACCGGTGGAACGGGCGTGGCTGACAGACCGGCGAAAGGCTGTCCGACCGGAACGGGCCCATCAACAAAGGTGGACAGCGACGAAAAGAGCGCTGTGAAATCCGGCTTTACACCTTGCCTCAAGCCAGCCTGCAACGCAGATGTGGACAGCGGCAGGCCTCCCGGCGTCTTTCCGACTCCCAGATCCACCCGACCCGGCGCCAGCGAGGAAAGCACGTTGAACACCTCGGCCACCTTGTAGGGGCTGTAGTGCTGGAGCATGATGCCGCCGGAGCCAACTCGGATGCGGGACGTATTCGCAAGAATAAACGCGATGACCACTTCAGGGGCGGATATCGCCAGCTCCGTCGTATGGTGGTGTTCGGCAACCCAGAAGCGGTGATATCCCAGTTCTTCGGCGCGGCGCGCCAAACGCAAAGTCTGCTTCAACGCATCGGTCGCCGTGTGTCCTGCCTGTACTGGGCTCTTATCCAGTAAACTCAATCTGTACGTCATATCGTACTGCCTCTCAATTTTATAATATATTATCCATAAAAATAGTATATTAAAGAGGTGCGATTTTTTGTTCGTCAGGACGGTTGTGAAATTTCCTGCTATGTTTAAGAGAGAGTATCAGGTGAACTCGAGAGAAGTTCCGCGCAGCCGCAACTGCGGAAAAACATGCGGGAAGGAATCACAGGCAAGTGCCGCATCTCATCTGCGTGATTTGGCTGTCTCGACGTGTAGCAAGATACTCTAATCCTTCAGCGCCGCTGGAGCTTTGGGGGACCGGCACTTCAAATGACTGCACTTGGGAGACAGCCGAGTTTAAATGGATGACGAAATAGATCGCTACAGCGTTGCCGCATCGCTGTTCAGGTCTACGTATGAGGTGACAAAGGCCCCCCGACGACCAGGCAGGCGAACTCTTTATAGCACGTGGCCTTGTCGCGTGACGGCTGCGAAGTCGAAGCTGGTATCGTGTATGGCGGGAGAAAGGCCATCTTCTGCTAGTTCAAGTAGCAGTCGGACTAGGCGACTTCACCCGGGCGATTGTCTCATACCAACGCGTCAACAGATCGATACGAGCGTCGGCCTGCATGGTCCCCGGCTCGAACCGACGGGCATGGGAGGGCTCAGGCGCCGGAATACCCAGAGCGCGAAATGCCATCGCAGCTGCGCCAAGAGCGCCGACCTCCGGTTGATCGCCCCTTAGGACAGGCCGGTCCAGAATGTCTGCTTGTAATTGCATCAGAAAGTCGTTTGTCGACGCGCCACCGTCTGCCATCAGTCCAGACAGAGCTACCCCAACATCCTGCTGCATGGCTTCGAAGACGTCGGCGATTTGAAGTGCGACCGCCTCCATCGTCGCGCGGGCTATGTGGGCTGGTGTCGTGGCGTGGGTCATCCCGGAAATCGTTCCCGAGGCATCATCGGTCCAATGCGGCGCGCCAAGACCGGCAAGCGCCGGGACGAAAACCACCTTGCCGCTGTCGGAGACGGATTGCGCGAGATCCGACAACGCGCGCGGTCCATCCAAACCAAGCAATGTAGCTGCAAAAGCAATCGCCTGTGCCGAGACGGTGATATTGCCCTCAAGGGCATAGGCGACGCCGCGTTCATCGGACCAGGCGATCGTGCTTGAGAGACCGTGGCCTGACAAGACGCGCCTATCGGTGAGCGTCATCAGTGATGAACCCGTTCCGTAGGTGGCTTTGACCAGGCCCGGTGCGCGCACCCCGTGGCCGTAGAGTGCCGCGTGGCTGTCGCCCATCATCGCAAGAATCGGCGTGCCTGCAGGTAGTGCAGTTATCCCCGTTGCGGTTTCGCCGAAACGGCTGTTCGAGGGCAGGGCTTGCGCGAGTGCAGAGACCGGTACCTTGAAAAGGTTGTGGAGTTCCAGGCTCCACTCAAGTTTCGCGGTATCGAAGAGCATGGTGCGGGAAGCGTTTGAATGGTCTGTGGCGAACACTGCGCCAGCCGTCAGCTTGAAGAGGAGCCAGCTATCCACCGTGCCGACCCGCAGACGTCCCCGCTCGGCGAGATCCCGCACCGACACGACATTGTCCATTGTCCAAGCCAGCTTCGACGCCGGGAACAGGGCGTTGATCGACAGTCCGGTGATGGCATTGACGGCTGCATTATGTCCCGCATCGATCATTGCCTGGCACTCTGCTGCCGTCCGGCGGCACTGCCAGAGAATGGCAGGAGCTAGCGGTTCGCCGGTCTCCGCATCCCAAACTACCAAAGTCTCCCTCTGGTTGCTGATGGCAATGCCGGCAATGGGGCCATGGTTACCCGCAACGATGTCGGCGATCACGGACCGGACGCTTCCCCAGATGGCATCGGCCGATTGTTCGGCCCAGCCCGGACGAGGATAGTTCGATGTCAGCGGTGCCGAAGCCTTGGCGAGAACCTTGCCTGCGGCATCGACGAGCACGGCCTTGGTATTGGTCGTCCCCTGATCGACGGCAAGGATGAGCGGGATGTCTTGCCTCATCGAACTCACCGCTTTCGGACAATTGCACGTCGGGCCGCCGCCGCAATCCCGTCGGGAGTAATACCGTAATGCTCGAAAAGAAAGTCAACCGAGCCAGTGACCACAAAGCCGGGAAACCCGACCCGCTCCACAGGGACCGGCCGATGCCCGGCGGTGTATTCGGCAACCGCCCCTCCGAGACCTCCCCGAATATTGGCTTCTTCCACGGTCACAATCGCCCCGGTTTCATTCGCTGCAGCAGCCAGGGCCTCTTCGTCCAGAGGGTTGAGAGTCGCCATGTTGAGCACACGCGCTGAGACGCCCTCGTACCGTAGCTTTTCTGCCGCCTGTCGGGCCAGGTGCACTGTGGTGCCGCACCCTATCAGGGTCACGTCGCTGCCGTCTCGAACGAGTTCGGCCTTGCCGGGACGGAAAATACGGTTCCGAACGTCAAGGTCAGGTACCGGCATGCGGCTCAGGCGCAGATAGACAGGACCGTCATAGGCTGCTGCCCATCTCACTGCCTCTGCGGTTTCCCATGCGTCGGAAGGTACGACAACAGTAATAGCGTCCAAGGGGCGTAACCAGGCAAAATCCTCGATCGAGTGGTGTGTAGGGCCAAGCTCGCCATAGGCTACACCAGATGACTGCCCGACCAGTTTGACGTTGAAGCGGGCATAGGCAATGTCTGCCTTGATCTGCTCAAGCGCGCGGGCCGTGAGGAAGCACGAGGCGGCCGAGACGAAAGGAATCTTACCGCCATTGGCAAGGCCGGCGCCGACGCCGACCATGTTCTGTTCGGCAATGCCGACATTGACCAGTCGTTCGGGGAAGGCTTTCTGGAAGCCGCCGAGTTTCGATGAACCGACTGAATCATTAACAACTGCGACAATTCTCGAATCACCGGCAGCTAGCTCTTCCAGCGTCGAGGCCCAGGCATCCCGGCAATCGTGGAAGCCTTCTTCTTTTTTAGCGGGGGCAGCCATCAGACCAGTTCCTCCAGAGCTGTTTCGTACTGCAGGGCGTTGGGCACGCCGTGGTGCCAAGATGCCTTGTTCTCCATGAAGGAGACGCCCTTGCCTTTGACCGTGTTGGCGATCACGCAAAGTGGACGACCCTTGCCGAGGCGCGGAGCAGCCAGGACGTCGAGGAGAGCGTCTACATCATGGCCGTCAACCATAAGCGCTTCCCAGCCGAAGGCTTTGAACTTTTGATCGAGCGGATCGAGGCCGTTTGTCTCCTCGGTGCCCATGCCCTGCTGAAGACGGTTGCGGTCAACAATCAGGGTTAGGTTCTCAAGTTTGCGATGGCCAGCCGTCATTGCCGCCTCCCAGTTGGAGCCTTCCTGCAACTCGCCATCGCCGGTCAGAACAAAGGTGCGATGGGCTTGTCCCGAGATCTGGGCCGCGATGGCGATACCGAGCCCGACCGGCATGCCATGTCCCAGCGGACCCGTGTTGGTTTCAACACCTGGCAGATAGTTTCTGTTAGGGTGGCCGTTCAGCTTCGAATTCGGCGCCATGTAAGTATCCAGCCAATTCTCCGGGTAGTAACCGGCTGCACAGAGCGCAGTGTAAAGCGCGCCTGTCGCATGTCCCTTCGACATGATGAACCTGTCGCGGCTCTCAAGGTCCGGTCTAGTTGGATCGAATCGCATCACGCCGAAATAGAGCGTGGCGATGATGTCGATGGCGGAAAAGTCTCCGCCCGGATGCCCGAGCTGGGCGTCATGAACCATCTTGAAGGCACGACGGCGCATCCAGAGCGCCTTCTCCCGGATGGTCTGAACGGTATCGTTCTTCAGCATTCAAAAAGCCTTTCCGTCTGAGGCGACACTTACTCATCCGGCGCTCACATGGCGCCGAACAGAGCCTTCTGAGCGATCCGCAAGGCTGATATGGCGTCGTGTCGGCTCTGTGCCTCCCTGAGAGCGTTGAGATCAAGCGCATCAAGTCCCTTGTCTGCAGCTTTCAGGAAGTCGATGGCGTGGTTTGCGGTCGCGACGCTGTCTTCGCGGAAGGGGAACTGGTCTAGCTGCCAAACGCCTTCCCACTTGTTTTTTCTAAGGACATAGAAAAACTCGAAGAGCTCGACCGGATGCAGGCTGCCAGCGACGAGGTCATCATCCCAGCTACGGTAGTTGTCGTTTACGTCCATGCCGAACAGACGTCCGTAGTCGATGGCGAGCTGTGCGCTGTCAGCGGCAGACTCTCCGCCCATGATAGCGTGACCGAAATCGAGGAGAATACCGACGTTTGGCAGACCGATTTTCTCGATGCCGAGAAGGGTGCGAGCGACAGAGCCGAAGCTCATGCGGACACGCGGTTCGCGTGGCTTGTACTCGATCACGAACTTCAAATCCGGATTTTCGCTTGCCAACTGGCCAACACCATCGAGCGAGTGTTTCCACAAGGTGCCATAGTCGACCTGGAAGGGGTAGTCCCAGCCGTCCTGGCCGGGCCAAAGCTTTACATAGTCGGCGCCAAAGTACCGAACCTGGTTGCAGGCTTCCGTCACCAACTCATGGGTGCGCCTGCGTATGCCTGCATCCGGATTGGTGAAAGAACCCTTTGAAAATTCGCGCGTATAAATTTCCGGAGTGATACCGATGACGCCAAGCTTGTTTCTGTTCAAAGCGTCTTTTATCTGCGCATTGGAGAAATTGCCGCCGAAGAAGGGGTAGTTGATGTCGACCACGGACAGGTCGCGCACCTGGCCGGCGAGGTCGATTGCATCGATGACGCTGCGCGGCGTGCCGTAGCCGTCTGTCGCGTAGCGATCGACATAGGTTGCGAAATGCCAGATCCCGGCACCGAAGCGTTGGGTCGTCATGGGTATGTCCTCCAGTTCGCAAATCCACTCGCCAGCCCAGCTTTCGTTGGCTCCGGCGCAATTCCAGCCGTCTGTGATTGCTGTGAATCTATTTCGTTTGATTTTGTTTGGTGCCGATATCTTTCATATTTTTTACTAAACGACAAGCGCCAATTCGATTGATCGCTGTGAATAGCGAACTTCCTGCGGAATTCGCAATTTTTAATCCGGTTTGATCATATCATTTTTCCCAAAATAACAAAAAATCAGCACAAAAACAAAAACACATTGACATAGGTCGAAAGTAATCGATAGAGAATATAGCAAGTCACGAGGAGGTGACTGGGAGAGAGGGAGATTCTCATGAAAGTTTCACGCCGTTTGCTCGTATCCGTCTGCGTATTGACCTTGTCCGGCTTTGCGCCGAGCTTCGCCAGTGCGGCCGATACAATCGCAATCATCACGCCTAGTCACGACAATCCGTTCTTCAAGGCGGAAGCCGATGGCGCCGCCGCCAAGGCCAAAGAGCTGGGCTACAAGACCATGGTCATGGTCCATAACGATGACGCCAATAAACAGAACGAGTTGTTCGACACTGCCATTGCTGCAGGAGTAAAAGCGATCATTCTCGATAATGCCGGTGCCGACGCTTCCGTCGCAGCCGTTCAGAAGGCCAAGGATAAAGGCATTCCGTCCTTCCTGATCGACCGGGAAATCACCGCAACCGGTGTGGCAGTTTCGCAAATCGTCTCGAACAATTACCAAGGTGCACAGCTCGGGGCTGAAGAATTTGTCAAGCTGATGAAGGAGACGGGTAACTATGCTGAACTCGTCGGCAAGGAATCCGATACGAATGCAGGCATTCGTTCAAAGGGTTACCACGATGTAATCGATCAGTATTCAACCATGAAGATGGTCGCTCGTCAGACCGCCAACTGGTCGCAGACCGAAGCCTATACTGTGATGGAATCGATCCTGCAGGCCCATCCCGATATCAAGGGCGTCATCTCAGGCAACGATACGATGGCTATGGGAGCTTATGCGGCACTACAAGCGGCAGGGCGCAAGGATGTCATCGTCGTCGGATTCGATGGCTCCAATGACGTCCGCGACTCGATCCTGAAGGACGGTATCAAGGCAACCGTTCTGCAGCCTGCCTATCAGCAGGCCCAGTTAGCTGTCGAGCAGGCGCACAAGTTTATAAAGACCGGCTCGACGGGCGTTGAGGAAAAGCAGCTGATGGACTGCATTCTGATCAACAAGAGCAATGCCGCCAAGCTTGAGACCTTTGCTCTGAAGCCCTGATACCTATAACTCCAAGGCTCCCCGGTGCGTCTACGCCCGGGGGCCGTCCCCGCTGAGTAAAGTGGTCTTTCAAAGATGAAACCCATGTTGTTTGCAACGGGCCTTGCGGTCGCGTTGAGCCTGTCGGGCTGCAAGCTGGTTAAAACGCAGAGCGCAGACGCGGCTGCTGCCGATCCAATTGCCACGCTTGTATCCGAAACTTTCGAGGCGAAACTTATTCCTGCCTTGTCGGGAAAAGCGGTCGATCTCACCACGCTGCGCGATGCACTGAAATCAGGACTGGATAGCGCTGGTAGCCAGTTCGGTCTGCGCGTCGGTGGTGCCGGCGGTGGCTGGAACTTCGCTGTAAAGGGCAGGGGTAAGGTGATCGTCGAAAATCGGGCTTCGAAGGCCGCGGTGGCCGAAATCGACCTCGACGGCGACGGAACTGCTGATGCGATTCTGCAGCTTGGCCCTGTGGTCAAGGGTACGGCGTTGCGCGATGTGACGCCGCTTTATGATTTTTCCGCGTTCCGCGATCAGATCGAGTATGCCCGTCTTGGCCGGGCACTGAACGACCGTGCTGTTTCAACCATCGCCGCCGACAAACCGTTGAATGGCAAGACAGTCGAGTTTCTAGGTGCGACGGTTCTTCGCTCTGCTGGTGAGAAGCCGCTTGTGACGCCTGTGCGCATCGAGGTCGTGCCATGACCGGGGCGCATCCGATCGGGCTGACGATCCGCTCCGGTTCGAAGATCTATCCGGGAACGCAGGCCCTGAAGAATGTTGATTTCGATCTGCGCATGGGTGCGGTCAACGTTTTGGTTGGCGAGAATGGTGCCGGCAAGTCGACGCTGATGAAGGTTATCGCTGGGGTTGAGCGGCTGAATGCTGGAACCATCACGCTGGACGGTAAGCCTGTGGTTTTCGCCGACCGCACCGAAGCGGCACGTCATGGCGTGGGCATCGTCTTCCAGGAACTCAATCTTTTTCCCAATCTGACGGTGGCAGAGAACATCTTCGTCGGACACGAGAAGACTGTCGGCGGCGTGCACATCGACCGGAGTGCCCAGCGAGCCGTTGCGGCCGCGCTCATGAAGCGTCTGGAGCAGGATATAGATCCCGACATGCCGCTTGGCAACTTGCGGATTGGGCAGCAACAGATTGTTGAGATTGCCAAGGCGCTTGCAGAAGATGCGCGCATTCTCATCCTTGATGAGCCGACCTCCGCCCTGTCCGCGGCCGAAGTCGAAGTGCTTTTTAGGGTTATCGGCGACCTGAAGCGCCAGGGCGTCGGCATCGTCTACATCTCCCACCGGCTCGAGGAACTTATCAGGATCGGGGACTACATCACCGTGCTTCGAGACGGCGTAATCACCGGCGCGCGCTCCATGGAGGGCGTCGATGTTCCGTGGATCGTCGCCAACATGATTGGCAGCGCATCCAAGGAGTTTCCGAAGACGGAGCACCACGCGCTCGGCGATGAAATCTTTCGCGTCGAAGACGTCTCTTTGCCCAGTCCCGCTGGCGGCTATGTGGTTGACCATATGTCGCTGTCGGTTCGATCAGGAGAGATCGTCGGTCTCTATGGACTGATGGGTGCCGGACGGTCGGAGCTTCTGGAGTGCATCATGGCCCAGCATCCTGCGTCAACTGGCAGGCTTTTTATCGCTGGAAAGCGCGTTACGGAGGGCAGCGTGTCTGGACGTATCCGGCGTGGTCTTGCATTGATTCCCGAGGACCGCAAGCGTGACGGCCTGGTTCAGATCATGAGTATTCGCGAAAACCTGACGCTCTCGTCGCTCGGCGATTTCACGCGCATCTTCCATCTGAGCCTGAAGGCGGAGGCCGCCAAGGCGGCTGAATTCGTCAAGCGCATGGCGATCAAGATCGCGAGTCTCGAGCACCCGGTCTCCAGCCTGTCGGGGGGCAACCAGCAGAAAGTTGTGATCGGCAAGGCGCTTATGACTCGCCCGCGTATTCTGTTGATGGATGAGCCATCGCGGGGAATCGATATCGGCGCCAAAGCTGAAATCTTTCGAACCATGCGCAAGTTGGCCGCCGATGGGCTCGGAATCCTATTCGTTACCTCAGATCTGGAAGAGGTCCTCGCCCTCTCTGATCGTATTCTAGTCATGGCGAATGGCAGGCTGACCGGCGACTTTCCTGCCGGTGCCGCCGCAGCGGAGGTAATCTCCGCCGCTACGCCCAATCTGAACAAGGTCAAATCCTCATGAGCAGTCCCGTAATCGCCCAAGCCGGCAAGGTCGCCGACCCATCGTCGCAAACCTCTCTGCTGCTGCTTCTCCTAAAGATGCGGACCTTCGTAGCACTGATCCTGGTCTTTGCCTTCTTCGCAGTCGCCGCGCCTAACTTTTTGACCGGGGCGAATATGCTGATCATTTCGAAGCATGTGGCGCTTAACGCGCTGTTAGCGATTGGAATGACCTTCGTCATCGTCTCCGGCGGTATTGACCTTTCGGTCGGTTCGATTGTCGGCCTCTGTGCCATGGTCGCTGGCTGGCTGGTGCTATACGGCATTGACCTTCAGATCGGCTGGAGTCTACAGTTGAATACGCTTGAGATCTGCCTGATTGTCGCCGTTGTTGGTATTCTCATCGGGTTGATCAACGGACTGCTAATTACCAAGCTCAATGTCGCGCCTTTCATCGCCACGCTGGGCACGCTCTACGTAGCCCGCGGTGCAGCGTTGCTCTTCTCTGACGGACGCACCTTCCCGAACCTCGCCGGCAATCCGGAATACGGCTCCGACACGTTCAAGCTGATAGGATCAGGGACCCTCCTTGGTTTCCCGCTTTCGGTATGGATCATGGTCGTGGTCGCGATTACGGCGGCCTATCTCGCGACGCGTACTCCGCTTGGTCGCCACATCTATGCAGTCGGTGGCAATGAGCGGGGTGCGGCACTTTCCGGCGTAAATGTCGATCGCATCAAGATTTTCGTCTATATGTTCTCGGGTTTCTGCGCGGCTCTGGTCGGTTTGATCATCTCCTCGCAGTTGCAGGCGAGCCATCCGGCCACGGGGGAGACCTTCGAACTCAACGCCATTGCCGCTGCCGTTCTGGGTGGAACCTCCATGTCTGGTGGCCGCGGCCGCATCGGAGGTACAATTGTCGGTGCTTTCGTTATTGGTATCCTGGCGGATGGGCTGATCATGATGGGTGTTTCTTCCTTCTGGCAGACCGTAATCAAGGGGCTCGTGATCATTGCCGCCGTTGTGGTCGATCAGGTGCAGCAGAAACTGCAGGCTCGGGTGGTCTTGCAAAGTCAAGCATGATGAGGATTTCAACCGGCGGGCACTTGTTGTAAGGGAGCCCTGGGTTAAGATTGAAACATTACGGTTTGCTTGCGAAATTTGAGGTTTGTCGGGACATGGACGCGAAGACAGAAAACGATTCTTCCGAATCCATGATCGGCTTGCTCTCAGAACCACGCCGTCGGCGCATTCTCGAATGGCTGCAAGAAGAGGGTTCGGCCCGCGTTCGCGAATTGGCAACCGCGTTCCATGTTTCCGAAGCGACGATCCGTCAGGATCTTGAGCGGCTGGAGAATGACGGCTTCATTACGCGTGAGCATGGTGGCGCATATCTGAATTCGGCAGCGCCGCAGGTCGGCACCATGACGCTGCATCATCAGGAAAACATGGACAAGAAGCGCAAGATCGGCGCTTTAGCTGCCGGTCTGGTAAAGGATGGCGAAACGCTGATCCTCGATGCTGGTACGACGACGACCGAGATCGCCATGCGGCTGACAAACCGCCGCGACTTGACACTGATCACCAATGCACTGAACATCGCAATCATCCTGGGTGCTGTGCCGACGTTCGCAGTCCATATGCCGGGCGGGCAGTTCAAGTCGCCTACGCTTTCCTTGTCGGGTGACAAGTCCGTCGAGTATTTCAGCAATATCTTTGCCGCTAAGCTCTTCCTTGCTACCGCCGGTGTCGACTTGGAGGCTGGCCTTACCTATCCCAGTTTTGCAGATCTTCAGCTCAAGGAAGCGATGATCAAGGCTGCTGCTCATGTCTACCTGGTAGCCGACTCCACCAAGATCGGACGTTCCTCGTTCACACGACTTGGATCACTTGACGTGATTCAATCCTTGATTACAGATGACGGCATCCCAGATCGGGTCGCGAAGGAATTTGAGCGCCGTGGTGTCGAAGTGCTCGTCGCAACGTGACATGTGCTTGCATATTTCGCGTTGCGAAACGGAAGCTTAAATCATTCCGGTCTCCGACTGCACGTCGCTGATCCTGCAGCTTTGACGCTGAGTAAAGTGAATACGCTAAATCTGGATTCTTATCTGCGCATCTATATCATCTGAAATGCTAACTTTTCTTTTACTGATATGCGCAAAGATATGCTCATGTCAGCAAGAGCTATAAAATATCGCGAACGCAAAGACGGCATCGAACCCGATCGCGACGTCGGGCGAAGAGTTAGGTTCATATTGACCACCGTAATGGCAGGATTGACCGGTGTTGGCATCATTGTTGGTGCCGCGCTGTGGTTCGGTTGGTTTTCCCCGTCTGGTCAAGACCTGCTTTCGATGAGAAAAATGATTGATCCTCGCTGCTCGATACGGGGCATCATATCCCCAGTCACAAAGGAACGGATATATTTTGGCTCAGGCCAATTATTCAACCATTTTCTACGCGGCAACGATAATGAGCAGGAACAATGGTTTTGCAGTGAAGCCGAGGCGCGAGCTGCGGGATACAGTCGGGCGGACTGATATCCGCATGTCGAAGACCTACAGCATCAAAATCTAGTCGCTACGAAACAAGAGTTATCATTCGATAACTCCTGTCAGCATCAGAGTTTCAGGTTCAGCTCCGGTGGAGTTGCCCCTTAGAGGCTGCCTCAAAAAGAGGTGGGTGATTTCAAGAGGTTATGATTCCTTCGGATTTGCGAGATTCGATGGAGTT
>NZ_JALJQZ010000060.1 GCF_022968395.1 Affinirhizobium lemnae | reverse complement strand
GCTCTTCATGCGCGAGAACTGGCTGTCGAACCGCATCTTCAGGTCCTACGACGACATCGTTGCCCACTGCTTTGACGCTTGGCCGAAGCTCCAAAGCCAGCCATGGGGCATCATGTCCATAGGGCGAAGAGAATGGGCAAATGGGTTCTGATCAGTGGCGAGCCGTATTACTCTATCGTCAATCTCCAAAATCAGCTTTACGCTGCTTTTGGAATTTAAATTCCAAAATTATCACAACGACATAAGAGAGGTAGGCGCCAAACCGGAACCAACGAGATCAAGCGGAGTTAAAACTCCCTTTTCGATCGAATAGGCGCGATCAACGTAACTGAGCAATCTATCACTATGTGTAACAAATATTTTAGCGCCTGGCGTTTTACACAATGCTTCCAGCAGCTCTATTTCAGTTTGCCTGTCGAGATTGGCGGTTATTTCGTCGAACAGCATGAGGCGAGGTCTACGGCAGATAATCCTTGCTGCCAGAAGACGGCGTCTCTGGCCCGTCGATAGAAGCGAGCTGTTCTGAGAAACGAGTGTTGCCAGTCCCTGTGGCAGGGCTTCGATCTCACGTTCAAGACCTACCATGGCCAATGCGGTTTCGATCCTCTCACGGGAAACTTCCGGATCGAATAAGCTAACGTTTTCGGCAATTGTTGCGGCAAACAGAGCATCCTCAGCAAAGACAGCCCCGATATTGTTGCGATATTCCGCGAGCCCGAAATTCATGAGCGGTTGGCCATCAATGAAAACGCCTCCACTCGTAGCCGGAGAAACGCTGGCAATAACCTTGAGGATAGAGGATTTGCCCGAGCCGGATTCACCGACAATGGCGATCCTTTCGTTTTTTTCGACATTGATCGAGAAATTGGCCTTTAATATAACGGGACGCTCGTCTTGCCCGAAAGAGATGGAAAGGTCCCTCACATCCACGGTGCGACGAATGGCTTTGCGGATTACAGCTGTCTTTGCGGGAACCTCCGGCTGATGCTGAATGACATCTTCAAGTCGGCGTACATGGGAGGAAATGACCGTCAGATGCATCAGATTGGTGGTGAACGTATCCGCCATCTGAAAGAATGAGCTGCGCAGGGCAAAGAATGCGTAGAGCATGCCGATGGTCATCTGGCTCTGCAAAACGGCGGCTACGCCAGCATATAAGGTTACGATTGTGCCCATAACAACAAGCAGGTGTACGGCAAGCTGGGTATCGATCTGTACTCGCCGTGAGACGAAATCGCGCCCGGCGTAGCGCGCGAGCTTGTCGAACCAGCGGCGTTCAAATCGATCTGACAGGTTATGTGCCTTGAGAGACGGCATGCGGTTTAGCCCATCCAGCAACACGCCAACCTCCTCGCCTTTGGCGTTCAGCGATTCAGTTGTAGCTTCTCGGGTGCGCTGCATGAAGAGCGTTCGAACACCAATCGCCAGAGCAAGGGTTGCCAGGACCATAAAGGTCATGTCCGTGGAATAGTAAAACATCAGAGCAACGGAAAGTACGGATACGCCGGCCTCCGCAAAGGAACGGATTAAACCTTCCGAGGCAAATGCCTTCACATTATCGACCGAACTCAGACGGGTTACAAAATCACCGGCATGTCGTGCCTCAAAATAGCTGAGCGGCAGCCGGAAGCCATGGCTGACAACGGCGCGCGAGAATTGCAGCTGCATGCCGATCGAGCTTCGAAGAATAATGGTGTCCCGCAGCCACACGCCGATACCTTCCAGAAGGAGAAGCGTCAGCAGCCCGATGGTCAGAATGCCGAGCAGATCCACATCTGCCTGCGGCAGGACGAAATCCAGAGAAATCTGTAGCAGGATGGGTGTCGAAAGAGCAAGAACACCAAGAGCAACCGAGAGGACAAAGACCTTCCAGAAGATCTGCTTGTAACCGGTTGTCGAACGGATGATCTTCCACAAGGTCAGTTCATCGCCTTTCGAGGTAATCTTTTCGAATTCTCGATTTGACTGGAACTCCATTGCGACGCCAGAAAAATGCTTCGCAAAATCATCTCGCCTGAAGACCCGTCGGCCGACAGCCGGATCGTGAATGATGAATTTGTCCCTGCGGATCGCCTCCAGAACCACGTAGTGACGCCCTTCCCAGTGAAGGATCGACGGCAGTTGAAGACCAGACATCTCGTCGATATTCTGGACGCCAAGCCCCCGTGCCGTGAGACCGAACTGGCTGGAGAGATGATAGAGTTCGGCAAGAGACATGCCGCCGCGATTGATCTGGTGCAGTGACCGCATATAGGGCAGATCGACATTATGGCCGTGTGCATTGGCAATCATGGCCAGACACGCCAGACCGCATTCCTGCTGCTCACTCTGCAACAGGGTGTGAACCCGCAGCTTGTCCGAAAAAAATGGAACCGTCATGTTCTGCCCCTGAGTGCCAGGATGGGGTCGAGAACCCAATCGATCAACCGGCGTTTTTCGACGATAACATCCGCTGAAAGCGTGGACCCGATAAGAATCGAGCGTTGTTGTCCGTAGGCGAGGATCGTGCGGTCCTCGGGCTCTACTTCAATAAGATACTTGGATTGCGGTGGCGTTGCCTTGGCAGCCTGCGCCAGGGCGGGGTTCAGCATGGCCATTTGCTGATCATCCTCCTTCGGCAGGCTGACCGGTTGGGCACTGATGGAGATAACATGACCGTATTTCACGCCGAAAGTCTTAAAGGGGAACGCATCGTACTTCAGCACCACCCGCTGTCCAACACTCACGAGACCCATGGTTTTGGAAGGCGCTTGTAGGCCAATGATGAAGGGGGCTTCCGGTTCTCCGATTGCAGCGATGGTATCGCCGCTTTTCACCGAAGATCCTTCGCGCACATTGACCGCCACAACCTCTCCATCCCGCGCGGCCAGAATATCGGTGGCAATCGCGCTTCGGGCTCTCTCCATTTTTGCGGTCAGTTCCGTGGCAAGGCGGTCCAGTTCAGCCAGTTGGTTGCTGCTGGCGGCATTGTTGAGTGCCACCGTGCGCCGCCGTTCTAGCGAGGTCGCGGCCAACTGAGACCGTTGTAGGCGAACTGAGGCCAGTTGCTGCATGTAATCCTGGCGGATACGCTCCTGCGTTGCGAGCGTTTCGCGCGTCGAGTAACCCTTCTTCACATAATCGCGGAGCTTCGAGACAATTTCATCCTGAGCGGCAAGGGCTTTCGTCAGCTCTTCTTCCTGTAATCCGAGGTTTGCAAGCAGCTCCTTCTGGGTCCGATCGAATTTGCTTACGTCTTCGCCGTCGCGCTGCATCCGAGCACGCATTTCAGCACTCTGATGGCGGACGTTGAGCAACTGGTCGTTCAAGGAGCGAAGCTCGGTTTGCGAAAGAGGCGTGGATCCTGTGGCGGTCTGCTGGGGTAGGATTGTCAGAAGTTTTTCTCCGGCCTTGACCTGTTGCCCCTGTTCGACCCAGACTTTTGAAACGGTGCCTTCGACGACGGATGTAATTGTTTGCCCGCCGCGCGTTCCCAGCACAATGCCGCGCATAGTTTCCTGTTTCGAGAATGTTCCGACCCAGAGGCCAATAACGATGACGCTGGCAAGACACCCGAAAAATATCGCCATCATCGATGACGCCGTGTCGCGGCGCAATTCAATTGTCGTCGAAAGATCATGAAGCCCGGATACTTCGAAATGCGACATCGCCGTCTGCGGTCGGGGCGCCTTTCGCCGTCGAATGGATCGGGGCCAGAGATCACGCAGCGGATTCATTCTGCCTGCCTTCCGGTGCTATGTTATGGGAAGCTTCTGTGCGGGGTGATTCCTTGACGAAGAACTCATCCAGACGCGTCCACATGTGCCATTGCGGCGGATCCAGATTAATAAACTGCTCCATCTGTCTGCTTAGCGCTGCCGCAAGCATGCTTCGGTCCACTTCGGAATTCTGCCAAACCTCGAAAGGCTGGCCGAACAGAATCCGGTCTCCTGAAACACTGGACAAGGTGGTCATTGGCACGACGACCGCATTCAGCATTCGCGCCATGGCATCAAGCCCCATTGCAATCCGTGCCGGGTAGTGGAAGAGAGATACCTCGGACGGATTGCCATAACTTGCCGGCAGATCGATCATGGACACGACCACCGCCCCCTTGCGGGCAAACCGCATGGCATCCATGAACTCGCTCTCATTCTTGGTGTTCAGGATGAAAATTTCGCTGGCAATTTCGCCGAGGCGATTCATGGCAATGTTATTTTGTAATCGGTCTTCTCTTGCGCGGAGGATCAGAAGCCTCCGCCCCCGAAAAAACTTCCAGAGCACGAAACTAATGGCGATGGGGAACACGCCCATATGCATCGATGCCAGAATAACGTTACCACCGCCGTCAGCCAATTGCTTGATCATGCGGTCATCGGGCAATCGAATGAAATCAGCGTCCTTAACGAGTTGCTGCTTGGTACGACGCACGCTGGCGAGCCATTCGAGAATTTGCAGCAGATCGTGAAAATCATGCTCAAGGGAAAGTCGGCGTGCCTCTGCCGAGCCCACACGCAGATATCGCTCAAGCCTAGGCTCCAACCCAAAGCCCGCATCGGGGCGCCGCGGCAGGCTCAGTCTCCAACCGATACGCAGCAATCTGCGCCGCACGGGCAAAGGATACGACGCAAGCGCAAGCAGAAGTTTTCCGCCGGGTACCGCACCGACTGCCTCCTGCAATCCGCTCCAGGTTCCGTCGGATATCGCCGGTACATTATATTGTTCCTGCGGCTCGTCTGATGGTCCAGCGGAGGCGGCAGGGGCGGCTTTCCTGCCGCGGGTGCCGTTCATCCACCTGTTTCCCAGCATTGCATTCCATCCTTGCATCTTCAGTCGGGTTCGACGTTCATCAGAAATTGACGGCATCGAGGCCGATATCGTTAAGGTCCAGAATGCCCATGGTCGCAAGCAGGCGAAACGCAGAAACCGATCGCACATAGTGCGCATCCGCCAGAGCAAGAGCGGCCTGCACCGTCATTTGTTGGGCATCCAGCAGGTCGGACACGGTGCGCTCGCCCGCTTCAATTTCCATTCGCATGGCGGCGACGGCTGCTTTGGCCCGCACTTGCTGGCGCTGAATGTCTTGCAGCTGTGCGTTTGCCGACTTGAACAACTCGAATTGCTTGCGCGCTTCCATTCCAAGTGCAAGCGTCGCATCCTGGCGATCCCAGCGCCGTTGAAGCGCCTGCGTTCGTGCAATATCTGCCGTAGGACCTATTGTGGGATCAAAGATGGGAACTGTTGCTCGCACCAGGATTGCTGAGTTATCGACCCTGTTTATTTGCGGAGTGGTGTCGAAGGCGCGAGAATATCTTCCAACGAGGCTGACTGTCGGCAAGTATCTTCCCGCGGCTGCACGAGCCTTGTACTCTGCTTCTCGCTCAAGATGATACGCCATTTGCACTTGTGGGTTCTGTGCCTGAGCCCGTTCGGCAGCCTGTTGAGCTGAAGTCGGCAGCTTACGGGTCGGCACCTCAATGTGCACCCGTTTTCCAAGACGTGAGCCGGAAAATTGCACATACGACAGCTCGGCGGTTTGCAGGCTGGCGATTGCCTGTTTTTGCGCGGCGAGAGCGCGCTGCAATTCCGATGCAGCCAATTCCGATTGGGAAAGGGTGACGACCCGATCGGTAAGCAACCGTTTGGCAAGCGAGCTTGCTTCCTGACGTTTTTCCACTGCGGCATTATAGGCTGCAAGCATGGCGCGCGCACGAATAACGTCGAGTAGTTTCTCCGCCTTTTCGAGGTAGAGGCGTTGGCGTGTATCCAGAGACGCGTAAAGTGCATAAGAAACGCCTTCGCGCGCAGCCCGAAGATTGTTGATGTTTTGGAAGCCGTCAAACAGCTTCCATGAAACTTCCAATCCCGCGGTGGATGGATCCCTCTTTGCATAAGTGCCCGGATTATCCACCGTGATGTCGGGCGAATATTCAATCCGGCCGCCCAATATCCCTTCCCCAGCCATATTTACCTTTGGCAGGAAATCTGCCGTGGCGAGGCGAAGCTGCGCATCGGCCAGCGTTCGCAGTGCTGAATCTTGATTGAGCCTCAGCTGAAACTGGGAAAAATCTGATCTTTCTTCCTGTCCTCTAGCCGAAAAAGTTGTAAATAAAATGCAAGCAAAAGCTGCGCAAAAACGCGCTGCTATCATAAGTAAAGCCGTCTTTTGCTTGGCGCGCATAATGCCTTTAGCTCTCTTGCCCAACGGGCCTGCCAACCAGGAGGTCCAGATTTGCAATTTAAAAACCCTTGTTTTCAGTGGCTTAATCTGTGGTCAGCAGATGGGTTCAATCGCAGCTATGTCTACCTGTTAATTTACTAAAATTGTGCCTATTAATAGTTAATAAATTTTATACGTTACGAATATTGCATTTAAGTTGCTTCATTTTTGGAATTCGTAATAATGAAATTGCTAAATCAAGAGGTTTAGTAAGTATCACATTAGGAGTAGTGACGATGCAGGAATTGAAGTTGGAAGAACTGAAGAAGCGCGGTGGCGGTGTTGGTCCTTGCGGTTCCGACAAGGGCAACGGCGGCTCGAACGACAGCGGTTGCAAGGGCTCCAGCAACGGCGCCAAGACCAGCTGAGCCACGCATCCACCAAGTCGCCAGAGGTGTCCTGCACCTCTGGTACAATTCTAAGCAGTTGATGCACTGGCAATGAGGCGGCCTCGCTATAGGGAGTAGCTGAAATGAGCATGGATATCTTCTACAAGCTCCGGGAAATACTTGTCGAAAAGGCAGGAAAGGAACGTTCTGAAATCCAGTTCGACACAAAGCTCGAGGAGCTTGGAATTGACTCCTTCGATTTCATTGAGTTTGTCTTCTTTGTAGAAGATGCTTTCGGAATCCAGCTCGACATCAATTACAATGATGTAGGCGGACGCTTACAGACGATGGGGGATGTTGCGAAGGCTGTCGAAGGTTACGTCAATGCCAAAGCCTCCAGCCAATCGGTAGCGGATCAACTCCCATGCGCCAAGTCAGCGTAACAGGCCTTGGCGTCGTCTGCTCAAGCGGCACTGATACACACAGCTTCTGGAACAATATTGTTGCGGGCAACGCTCAAATTCTTGCTCCCCGCTGCATGCCCGACAGCCGATTGCGCGTTGCGGAACTTCGAGATGACGGTTTTCTCGAACATTTGCCCGTCAAAGCGCCGGCGCTGGATAGAAGCGCCCAGTTTGCGGTGAGAGCGGCCGGAGAAGCTATGGAAATGGCTGGCCTTCTACCCCACACGTTTGAGCCCTCGCGCGTTGCCGTGATCATGGGGAACGGTGGTGCAGGACTCACTACGCTAGATGAACAGTTCCGTCGTCTTTATCAGGAAGGACAGCTTCGCTGCCATCCGCTTTCTATTGCGAAATCCATGTCCAGCTCTTCTGCAAGCTGGGTGTCCATCGCATTTGGTTTACGCGGCCCCACCTTCGTCGTTGCCAGTGCCTGCGCTTCAGGCGCACATGCCATCGGTCTTGGCGCACAGCTTGTGCAGTCTGGAATCGTAGACATTGCAGTTGTTGGCGGTTGCGAGGCGCCGTTGAATGAAGGCACCATTCGCGCTTGGGATAGCATGCGAATTCTGGCGCCCGATGCGTGCCGTCCCTTTTCCAAAGGCCGTCTGGGGCTGATTCTAGGCGAAGGCGCCGGAGTTCTGGTTCTTGAAGCTGATCGTCATGCTAGGGCTCGCGGTGCAAAAAGTTATGCAACCCTCGCGGGTTTTGCTTGCTCCGCGGATGCAATGGATATGTTTAATCCTTCAATCGAAGGTATGTCTCAAGTCATGCGGGATTCATTGGCTCAGGCCGGGCTCGCACCTGCTGACATCCAGTATATCAACGCACACGGAACCGGTACACTCGCTAATGACGTGGCGGAAGCCAATGCAGTACGCGCCGTATTCGGCAACAGTCCCCCGCCGCTGAGCAGCACAAAAAGTGTAACGGGACATGGATTGGGCGCATCGGGCGGCATTGAGGCAGTTGCGACAATATTGGCCATGCATAATCAATTTCTTCCACCGACGGCAAATTTTATCGAGGCCGATGCGGACTGTAGCATCGATTGCGTGCCAAATGTGGGGCGCGCGGCCGTCATTCAGTCCGGTCTGAGCAATTCTTTTGCCTTTGGCGGGCTTAACGCATCCCTCGTTTTCACTTCCTAAAACTGAATTGCCCAACGCTACGGAGATGTGCGCGGATGGAGTTTCAAAACAGGAAAGAGCCCAGTCTGTCCGAAATCGATGTTGCTCATCATCTGCATCCCTTTGCCAATACCAAAGAATATCGCGAGCAGGGCGTCCGCGTGATTACCGGCGGTGACGGAGTTTATGTAATTGATTCCAGCGGACGACGTTATCTCGATGCCTTCGCTGGCCTATGGTGTGTGAATGTGGGGTATGGACGGCGCGAAATTGCGGATGCAGTTCATGCGCAAATGATCTCGCTTGCCTATTACAACACGTTCTTCGGCACGACCACAGAGCCGACGGCGAGGCTGGCAGAGCGCATTGTAAAGCTTGCTGGTCCCGATATGTCGCATGTGTTTTTTACCAATTCCGGTTCCGAAGCCAACGATACTTGGCTTCGAATGGCGCGCTTGTATTGGACAAGCAAAGGCATGCCGAACAGGAAAATTGTCATCTCGCGCCAAAATTCTTACCACGGTTCCACAATAGCCGGTGCCAGCCTTGGCGGAATGCGCCATATGCATGAACAGGGCGATCTTCCTATTCCTGGTATTGTGCATATTGGCCAACCCTATTGGTACGCAGAAGGCGGTGGTCTGATGCCGGATCAATTCGGAATTCTTCGCGCACGCGAACTGGAAGAAAAAATCCTTGAGCTGGGGCCGGAAAATGTTGCTGCTTTTGTTGCAGAACCTGTGCAGGGGACGGGCGGCGTCATTGTTCCACCCGAAACCTATTGGCCTGAAATCCTTCGGATCTGTCGTAAATACGACATTCTGCTAGCTGTTGACGAGGTGATTACCGGTTTTGGGCGGACAGGCAGCTGGTTTGGGTATCAGCATTATGGTCTTAGGCCAGATTTTTGTAGTGTGGCAAAAGGCCTATCCTCTGGTTATCAACCAATTGCAGCGGTCATCGTTTCTGGCCGGGTTGCCGATGCTATGGCCCATGAGGGAGGTGTGTTCCAGCACGGCTTTACCTATTCCGGGCATCCATGCGCAGCTGCAGCTGCGCTTGCTAATCTCAATATACTGGAACGTGAAGATCTGGTTGGAAAGATACAAAGAGATCTAGGGCCCTATTTCGCAAAGGCCTTGCATAGCCTCAATGATCTCGCAATTGTCGGCGAGACGCAGGCAATTGGACTTCTCGGATCTGTGCAGCTTGTTCTCGACAAGAATAAGCGCCTGCGCTTTAGTAAGCCCTCTGATATTGGCATGATTGTCAGAAACTTTTGCATGGAGCGTGACCTGATTGTCAGAGCAAGCCAAGACCGCATTCTACTTGCCCCTGCTTTTGTCATCACCCATGAACAGATCGATACGATCATTGCAACTCTCAGAGCAGTGCTCATCGAGATCGTAGCCGCACTTTCCTAGAGCCCGATGGATAAAGAATTGAGTGAAATCAGCTGGCGCAATTCCCTTGGGCTACAGCATGTGGTAGCTGAAAGTGTGCAGCGGTTTTGCGGCAGCGATGTGCGATAAAACAAAGAGTTAATACGTCTGGAGCGAATGTGAAAAATCGCGGCACGCTTCAGATAAGCCCCCCTCGCAGAATTTGACCCATAGGCTTTCCCAAATGCGATGAATCAGAATCTCGGGTGCGAACCGGAGGTTTCCCACGGAAGGAGCGATTTCATTGCTGTCGGATTTTGATGCTAAAGGTCTTCGACGTCTGATGCGCCAAGTCAATGATGCGGTTCAGGCGCGCCGTCTTTTTGCACTTGCCGCGCTCTGTGGTGGAGGATCACGCTCGGATGCTACACGGCTGGCAACGTCACGCGTCAGATCGTGCGCGACCGGGTCATGCGGTTCAACAGCGTGGTCCTGAAGGCTGATCCACGGCTAGGCAACGGGAAGCCTTTTCTGCGGAACGATGAACAGCGAACGGCTTTGCGCAAGCCGTCGAGCGCGAATCGACGCCTTATCTTGATGGCGTCTGTGTGCTCTGGCTTTCCAACCGCGTCTTCAAATCTTGTGATGATATTGTCGCTCACTACTGCGACGCATTGCGAAAGCTCGTAAGCCAGACATGGCGCATCATGTCCATCGGACGCAGAGAATGGGCAAATGGTTTCTGATCAGTGAGAACGCGTATTGCAAGACCTGTTGACGCCATTTTATATGCCTGGAAATCTTAAAGTTAATAGTTAATCGATTTGTAATTTTTGTTACTTCAGAATTCATGTATAATCTCTAAAAAAGGGGATATTCATGAATAATCAGTTGTATAACATTCAGGCCTTAAGGGCTATTTCTGCTATACTAGTGGCATACTATCATGTTCAACCCATGATAAATTCAGCATACAACACAGATTATTCAATTAATTTCGGTGCAGTCGGCGTTGATATATTCTTTGTAATATCTGGATTTATTATGTACTATAGTGCATACGGGAAAGCAAATATATGCAGTTTTTTGATAGGACGCTTTTTTCGTATCGTGCCTCTCTATTGGCTATCCACATTAATTCTCGTATTTTTCTTCATGGTCGGTTTTCGCCCCAATGGGCTTCACTTTCTAGATGCCGACACGATATGGAAATCGTTACTATTCATTAAGACCACCTTTCCCGATGGAAGGGTTGATCTCATACTGTCCTTGGGTTGGACGCTGATTTATGAAATATTTTTTTACGTTGTATTTTCTCTGACGTCCGTCTTTAAATCAGCAGAAAGATCATTATTGGCGCTCTTTTTCTTCTTCTCTATCCTAATTTTTTTCGGTCCCTATACTTCTCCGACCCACCCACAGATCAAGGACTTCTTTGATCCGATTATGTTTGAATTCCTATATGGGGGGGTCATAGCAACCTGTATTAAGAATTTTCAAGGACGGATCTCAGGAATAGGAGTGGTGGGAAAGATTCGCATTTCTGGCATGCTGGCGCTTAGTGTGGCTGCTCTAGTCATACTAGAGGTATTGGGTCTGCAAACTCCGCAAGAGTGGCGCGTGCTGACATGGGGGCTTCTAGCTGCCGCGATCGTCGGATGCCTAGTTCTGCTTGAACTATCGGGCTGGCGCATTTCTAATGGCTTTATATTACTTATCGGAAATGCAAGTTATTCTCTTTACTTGTTTCACCCAATCATTATGCAAGGTTCTATAAAGATTTTACACAAATATGCATTGTCAAATCCAATGCTTGAAATAATTACTATTTTTCTTTCCTTAATTGCCGCGATTTTATCTTCTATCATGATTTATTTATACATAGAAAAATATTTTATAAGGATCAGCAAAAATTTCTCTAAGCGTAATATATGTGCCAGGATGAACTCTGTTTAGATGGCGCTTCCGTGTAGAATTTTGGTCCATGGTGTTTCCCTCCGTACGAAGGAAAAACAGTGCACCATAAAATGCCGGGGTTGAACATCTCCCGGCAACCCATCAGTTCGCCTTTTGAGATGCGTTCAGGCAAATATCGGCTGGATCTCTATCAGTTTCCTGTCGCCGCTATCTCCTGACTCTACGATATCGAAGACGGCATTTAGCATGCCCGCGACATCCTGCCTGGCCATCTCAATTTCGTGACCCATCAATGCGACGAACGGGTCCCAGTCGAAACATCCAATGACCGGCTGGCTATCGATGCCCATCGGTGATGATTTGAGCCAGCGCATGACACCTTCAAGCGAGATCGTCGAATTGACGAACAATCCCGCAGGCACGCTGCCTTCCGACGTTACCAGTGCGTTCAAGGCGTCGGCTGCCTTTTCCGGAGCATAGCCACAGGCGAGAATATGATGCTCTTCAATGGTGACGCCCAGATCCTGATGCGCTGTGCGAAAACCGCGAATTCGTTCGGCCGTATTGTGGTCAGCGCCGCGACCGCCGATGAAGAGAAGAGGAAGAAGAGCGCCCTTTTTTCGCTGAAGATTTAGCAGAGTACGGCGTGTCAGTTCGCGCGCCCCGCCGAAATTGTCTGAGATGATCGAGGTTGCCTTGGAGCCCGGAAGATCAAGGTTCAGGCTGCGGGCCCCACCCGCAAGGCAAAGATCGGTAATGCGATCCGGATCTGTTGCGCCGGTCGAGATCAACCATTCGACCTGATAGGACAGCATTGTCCGGGCGGCTTCCACCTCGAGTTCAGGATTACGCAGCGTGCAGGTTATGATGGGGAACAATCCCCGCTCGCGCGCCATGATCTCGAAGGTTTCGACGATGGAGCCAAAGTACCGATTGTCATATTTCGGGACCAGCATGCCGATAATGCGTGACTTGTCACGACGCAGCAGGCTGGCCTGCATATTGACGGCATAGCCCTGCTCCTCGGCGATTTTCGTGATCTTGTCTGCAAGCTGACTGCTGATGCGCCGCTTTTTCCAATTGCCGTTCAGTACGGCACTGACAGCGCTCGCGGATGTGCCCGCAAGCTCGGCGAGATCGTAGATGGTCGTTTTTTTCTGCGGGCGTTGGTGATTCACGAATTCCTCCTGTGAGAGGCAGCTTGACATTAAACGGAGAAAGTGGCAATTCTTGCTTCATCGATTGAGCAGTGCAGCTCAATCGATGATACAGGTTGACTGTGGAGGGTTGACCGGGAGGCGTTCACTCAATGCCCAAACTCGTCGTCGCCGTATCGCAGGGTGATGACGCGTGAATCGTGCTCGCTTTGGTTGGATGCACGATGTGCGTTGAGAGTGGAGATCCGGGCTGGTCTTTCGAAGCAGTCCCTTGTCCATTCAAGGAGGAGAAGATCTATGAAAATTGGTTCCATGCTGCTCGCGACTGCCGGATTGATGACGCTGCTTGCCGGTCCTGTCTTGGCGCAGGAAGGCTCGACGGTCGCCTTTCTGATGCCTGACCAGGCGTCCACGCGCTACGAGAAGCACGACTATCCCGGTTTCAAGGCCGAGATGGCCAAGTTGTGCGCATCCTGCAAGGTCATTTACCAGAACGCGAATGCCGATGCTGCGCTTCAGCAGCAGCAGTTCAACTCGGTTATCGCCCAGGGTGCGAAAGTCGTGGTTCTCGATCCGGTCGATTCAGCGGCTGCCGCTGCGCTTGTGGAAATTGCGCAGTCCCAGGGCGTGAAGGTTATCGCCTACGACCGCCCGATCCCGGACAAGGCCGCTGACTATTATGTATCCTTCGACAACGAAGGCATTGGTCACGCCATTGCCAAGTCCCTGGTCGACCAGTTGAAGGCAACAGGTGTACCGGCCGGTTCCGGCGTGCTGCAAATCAACGGCTCTCCGACAGATGCCGCCGCTGGCCTGATCCGGGATGGTATCCACCGCGGACTAAAAGATTCCGGTTACAAGACGCTGGCGGAGTTCGATACGCCGGAATGGGCGCCGCCGAAGGCACAGGAATGGGCGGCTGGCCAGATCACCCGGTTCGGAGCGCAGATAAAGGGCGTCGTAGCGGCAAATGATGGCACCGGCGGTGGTGCAATCGCAGCCTTCAAGGCAGCAGGTGTCAACCCTGTGCCTCCGGTCACAGGCAATGATGCCACGATCGCAGCCCTTCAATTGATCATTTCTGGTGACCAGTACAACACCATTTCGAAGCCGTCCGAAATCGTGGCTGCTGCCGCTGCAAATGTGGCCGTGAAACTGCTGAAGGGCGAGAAGCCGGAAGCCAAGACCACGCTTTACAAAACGCCGTCCCAGCTCTTCGTTCCCGCAGTCGTCACTGCGAAGAACATCAAGGCGGAAATCTTCGACAAGGGTATCCAGAAGCCTGAAGAAATCTGCACGGGCGAATATGCTGCCGGCTGCAAGAAGCTCGGTATTCTCCAGTAGCATCCTCCCCGGAACACCCGGTCCGGAGCCTTCCGGGCCGGGTGCCGTCACGTCACAACAAAGAGCACTTCGTCATGCAACGAAATGACATTGGCCTACCGGCACCAGGCACGACCATCCTCAAGTTAAGCAACGTGTCGAAGAATTTTGGCGCGGTCTCGGCGCTGACGGACATAGAACTTGAGGTGAAGGCGGGGGAGGTTGTCGCCCTTGTCGGCGACAACGGCGCTGGAAAATCCACTCTGATCAAGGTTCTGGCCGGTGTTCACCAGCCTTCGTCCGGTCGCATCCAGTTCTGCGGCAAGGAGGTCAGCCTCGACAGCCCAAGCCGTGCTCTCGAACTTGGAATTGCTACGGTGTTCCAGGATCTGGCGCTGTGCGAAAATCTTGATGTTGTCGCCAATCTTTTCCTCGGTCACGAATTGTCACCCTGGAGTCTCGATGAAGTTGCGATGGAAGTACGCGCCTGGACGCTGCTTCGTGAGCTTGCCGCCCGCATACCGTCCGTGCGCGAGCCGATCGCCTCACTCTCCGGTGGTCAGCGCCAGACGGTTGCCATCGCACGCTCTCTCCTGCTGGATCCGAAGATCATCATGCTCGACGAGCCGACTGCGGCACTCGGCGTCGCCCAGACGGCGGAGGTTCTGAACCTGATCGAACGCGTGCGTGAGCGCGGTCTGGGAGTCATCATCATCAGCCACAACATGGAGGATGTCCGGGCCGTAGCGGACCGGATCGTGGTGTTGCGTCTCGGGCGCAACAATGGGGTCTTTACACCGGATACCTCCAATCAGGAACTGGTCGCTGCCATTACGGGCGCGACGGAGAATGCCGTTTCGCGCCGAGTGGGCCGTAAGGCAGGCGAGCAGGCGGCCAATAGCGGGAACCACGCATGAATACGCAATTGTCTTCCAAGTCCAGGCCCGAACCAGTCCCCGTGGCGCTCGACCGCAGCGATGAGCGCGTCAGTCACGCAGATGGGCTTGCAGGCCTGCTCACGGCCTTCATCGGGCGCGTCCGCTCGGGTGATCTGGGCATGCTACCCGTCGCCGTGGGACTGATCGTCATCTCCACGGTGTTCAGCATTCTCAATCCGATCTTTCTTGCTCCCAATAATCTGGTGAACCTTCTGTTCGATTGCGCAACGGTCGGTATCATTTCGCTTGGCATCGTCTGTGTCTTGATCCTTGGCGAAATCGACCTTTCGGTCGGATCGATGAGCGGGCTTGCCTCGGCAATCATCGGTGTTGTCTGGGTCAATTCAGGCATTCCCTTGCCTCTGGCGATCGGCGCTGCGCTCGTAACAGGCGCTGCTGTCGGTGCGCTCTACGCCATGCTATACAATCGCCTCGGCATGCCGAGTTTTGTGGCGACGCTTGCCGGACTTCTCGCGCTTCTCGGTTTGCAGCTTTACATCCTCGGGCCAACCGGTAGCATCAATCTGCCTTATGCCTCACCGCTTGTTCGATTCGGGCAGATCCTCGTCATGCCACGCTGGCTTTCGCACCTGCTTGCTCTTCTGCCGGGCGCAGTGCTGATCGGCACCGGCCTTGCAATTCGTGCCCGGCGCCAGAGGGTCAACCTGTCTTCCCAGCCGCTCAGCAGCCTTCTTGTCAAGGTCGCGGTCCTGACACTGATCCTCCAGGCTGCCGTCTACTATCTCAATCTCGGTCGTGGCGTGCCGTGGATGTTCGGTCTTTTTGTCCTGCTGGTCATCGTTTTGAACTATGCGCTGACGAGAACGAAATGGGGCCGCTCCATGTTTGCCGTTGGCGGCAATCGTGAAGCGGCCCGACGTTCCGGCATCAATGTCCGCCGCATCTACATGAGCGCCTTCGTCCTGTGTTCGACACTCGCGGCTCTTGGTGGAACGCTGTCCGCCGCGCGCCTTGCCTCTTCGAGCCAACAGGCAGGGACGGGTGATGTCAACCTGAACGCGATTGCAGCTGCGGTCATCGGCGGAACAAGCCTATTCGGGGGACGCGGTAGTGCCTATTCGGCACTTCTGGGGATCATTGTGATCCAGGCCATTTCGAACGGCCTCACACTCCTCAACCTCAGCTCATCGCTTCGCTACATGATTACCGGGGCAGTTCTTGCCATAGCAGTTATCGTGGACTCTCTGGCACGGCGCTCTCGTGTCAGCCACGGACGTGCCTGATCCATAGATTTGGAGGAATGAAGATGACTGATTTGATGAAGGGCAAGGTTGCTGCCGTAACGGGTGCCGCCTCCGGCATCGGGCTTGAGTGCGCTCGCGTGCTGATCTCCGAAGGCGCTACGGTGGTGTTGATCGACCGCGCCGGGGACAAGCTGGATGCCCTCTGCAAGGAGCTTGGCGAACGGGCAAAGCCATTGGTGGTTGATCTCCTGAATGGCGCCGAAGTCTCCGGGATGCTGCCCAAAATCCTGGAACTCGCGGGTCGTCTGGATATCTTTCATGCCAATGCCGGAGCCTATATCGGCGGTCCGGTGGCGGAGGGCGATCCAGACGCCTGGGACCGGATGCTCAATCTCAACATCAACGCGGCGTTCCGCTCGGTGCATGCGGTTCTGCCCCACATGATTGCTCAGAAGTCCGGCGATATTCTTTTCACAAGCTCGATTGCCGGGGTCGTGCCCGTCGTCTGGGAGCCGATCTATACGGCATCGAAGTTTGCGGTTCAGGCCTTCGTGCATTCCACCCGTCGCCAAGTGGCGCCGCATGGTGTGCGTGTAGGAGCGGTGTTGCCCGGTCCTGTTGTCACAGCTCTCCTTGATGATTGGCCGAAAGCCAAGATGGAGGAGGCACTTGCCAACGGCAGTCTGATGCAGCCGCAAGAGGTAGCCGATGCTGTCCTGTTCATGCTGTCGCGACCGCGCAATGTCACGATCCGGGATCTGGTGATCCTTCCCAACAGCGTTGACCTCTGATCAGGCGCTGATCCGACCAAAAACGAGACGCGGTAGCAAGGGCGACAGACCATGAGCGGGCACGAGAATTTGACCCACGAGGCGCAACAATACGTCATTGGCGTCGATGTTGGAACAGGAAGCGCTCGTGCGGGTCTCTTCGATCTCAATGGAAACATGCTTTCCGTTTCCAAGCGAGATATCTCCCTTTTTCGGGATGCCGGTTCGGTGGTCGAGCAATCGAGCACAGAAATCTGGACCGCGGTCTGCGACATTGTCCGTGAGGCCGTGGCCTTGGCGGGCGTCGATCCGGCGCATGTTATCGGGCTTGGCTTCGATGCCACCTGTTCGCTTGTCGTTTTGGGCGAAGGTGGCCGGTCTCTAGCAGTTGGTCCGTCTGATGCGCCCCATCGAGATATCGTGGTCTGGATGGATCATAGGGCTGTAAAGCAGGCAGAGCGCATCAACGAGATGGGCCACGAGGTTCTCAGATATGTCGGTGGACGAATTTCGCCTGAAATGCAGACGCCGAAACTTCTCTGGCTCAAAGAGAACCGTCCCCACATCTTCGATGCTGCGTGGCAGTTTTTCGATCTAGCCGACTTCCTGACCTGGAAGTCTACCGGCGATGTTGCACGGTCAACCTGTACGGTGACTTGCAAGTGGACCTATCTGGCCCATGAGCAGCGATGGGATCCGAGTTATTTCGAGCAAATCGGTCTGGGCGATCTGGCAGAGGATGCTTTCGCCCGGATCGGTCAACGGATCGTCGAGCCCGGAACGCCGCTGGGGCAGGGGCTTCTTCAAGAGGCCGCGGATCTGATGGGCCTTCTTCCGGGAACAGCCGTTGCCGCCGGAATGATCGATGCCCATGCGGGCGGGATAGGGACCGTGGGCGTGGGCGGAAAACCGACGACCAACATGGCCTATGTCTTCGGAACCTCTTCCTGCACCATGACATCCACCGAAGAACCGGTTTTCGTGCCGGGGGTATGGGGTCCTTATTATTCCGCCATGGTTCCGGGCATCTGGCTGAACGAGGGGGGACAGAGTGCGGCGGGCGCGGCGATAGACCAGTTGACCAGCTTCCACCCGGCTGCAGCAGAGGCTGCGCAACTGGCGTCGGCGCAAGGCAAGTCACTCCCCGCGTTTCTGGCGGATCATGCCCTGAAACAGGTGTCCCATCCATCGGATGTCGTCGTGCTGGCAACCGGTTATCATGTCGTGCCCGAGTTTCTCGGAAACCGCGCGCCTTTCGCAGACCCACATGCCCGCGCCATCATCGCCGGCCTGGGTATGGAACGCGATCTTGATAGCCTGGTCGCACTTTACATCGCTGGCCTATGCGGCATCGGCTATGGACTGCGCCAGATCATCGATACACAGGCAGCATCCGGCGCTATCGTGGAACGGGTCGTCATCAGCGGCGGTGCCGGTTCCAATCCCCTGGTTCGCCAGATCCTCGCCGATGCCAGCAGAAAGCCCGTCACGACCATTTCGGCGCAAGAGCCGGTTCTGCTCGGTTCTGCCATCCTCGGCAGCGTTGCTGGCGGCGCGTTTTCCAACGTGCGAGATGCCATGGATGCGCTTTCGCGCGTGGCAGATGAGTATCTGCCCGTCAAGAATGAACTCGAGGAGCGTCACAACAGTCGGTACCAGGCGTTTTTGCGTCTTCAGGAAACTGCGCGCGTCATCCAGTCCAGTTGAGCCAGAGACGATTGAGCTGCCCTGTCCTCTGATCTTGTGCCTCACCCCACGCGAAGAGCGTGCACGAGATTGAGGAACAGCACGGAGCCGAGGTGGGCGACGTCAGCCGCCCACCCTTGATTGTAATCAAAGTAAACCTCCACCTACGGTGGAGGACTGGACGAGTTCTACATCGTAGTGGAGAGACCTCCGGCTTG
>NZ_JALJQZ010000005.1 GCF_022968395.1 Affinirhizobium lemnae | reverse complement strand
CCGATCTCCAAAATCAGCTTTGAATCCGATTTGCGCTCTTTTGGGAATCCCAATCCTTAAATCATCACCACGACCTAAGAGGAACGAAGCGACATATCCGGCGTTTGGCGCATATGGATGTCACCAGTACCCTTGAACCGGCAAAACCTCTTCTCGATACAATCGGCCTCGTTTATGTGAGTGACTCGGAGCCGGGCATACGGCGTCTGCGCAGGGGCAAGGGCTTCTGCTATAAGATGCCGGACGGATCGCTTCTCTGCGAAGGGCCTGAGAAGCAGCGCATTTCGGCGCTTGGCCTTCCGCCCGCCTACGAAAATGTCTGGATCTGTCTGGACCCGAACGGCCATCTCCAGGCGACTGGTCTGGATGCACGCGGGCGGAAACAATACCGCTATCATTCCGCCTGGCAGGCCTTTCGCAGTGAGCTGAAATATGACCAGCTCGGTTCCTTTGCCGATGCACTGCCGCGTATCCGGCGCCGGATTGAGCGTGACCTCCTGACAGGACTTGATCGGCAGGAGGCCGTGCTCGCGGCTCTGGTCTCGCTTCTGGATGTTGCGCATCTACGCATTGGCAACCGGGCCTATGCCAAGCAGAACAAGACCTATGGAGCGACCACGCTTCTGAAGCGGCATATGAGCTTTAGTGATGATGGAGTGTTGCTGAAGTTTACCGCCAAGGGCGGAAAGCGCGTACGCCACACCATCCGGCACCCAAAGCTTCAACGCCTGTTCGAGCAGATCGCTGACTTGCCGGGCCGACAGCTTTTTTCCTGGCTGGATGAAGAGGGCATCGCCCATCCCGTCGATTCCGGCCGCCTGAATTCCTATCTGGCGTCCTGCGCAGGGCTCCCCGTTTCAGCCAAGACCTTTCGGACCTGGGGCGGCTCTCTCGCGGCCTTCACCGCAGCAACCCGAGCCGTGAAACAGGGTGAGAAGGTTCGCATCAAGATGCTGACTCATGCCGCTTCCGACAGGCTTCAAAACACGCCTGCCGTGTGCCGAAACAGCTACATCCATCCGACAGTTCTTGCGCTGGCGGACGACATTTCGCCGCTCCAGCGCCTCATGGAGAAACCTCTGGCCGCCGACGCAAAAGTGCGCGGCCTGCGCGCCGAGGAACAGTGGCTGCGCGCTTTCCTGAAGCTGCCGAACGCCGAATGATCGACTGAACTTGATGATTGATACGAAAAAGGCCGCTACGGAAGCGGCCTTTTTGCTAGACGTTGAGATGCTCAGGCAGCCTGACGCTTGTGGCGACCTTCCTGAACCTCTTCCACGATCTTTGCCACGAAGGCCTGAAGATCTTTCGGGGAACGGGATGTGATGATGCCGTTGTCGGTCACGACTTCCTTGTCTTCCCAGGACGCGCCAGCGTTTTTCACGTCGGTCTTGATCGAATGGTAAGAGGTCGCCTTGCGGCCGCGCAGAGCATCGGCCTCTACCAGCAGCCATGGGCCATGGCAGATAGCCGCAACCACCTTGCCGGTCTTGATGAAGTTGCGGACGATGTCGACCGCCTTTTCTTCTGTGCGGAGGATGTCCGGGTTGATCTGACCGCCCGGGATGACCAGCGCGTCATAGTCATCGTGCTTGACCTGATCGACCGTGAGATCAACCGGTACGGTGTCGCCCCAATCCTTCTCGTCCCAGCTTTTGATTTCGCCGGGCTTCAGCGAGGCGATCTTGACATCTGCACCATGCCTGCGCAGCTCTTCCAGAGGCACGCGCAGTTCAGAGCGCTCATAGCCATCGGTTGCGAGAATAAGAATACGTGCGGATCCAATGTCAGTCATTTTTATATAGTCCTTTGTCAGTGATTGAACATATATCAGGGACGTCCGGTCGAAAGGTCGCGACCATTGATGGAAGCCGGGACGGAAATCTGATCGCGCGGCCCGCGTGGGAAAGGCAGGCTAACGCTTTCCGGAGACACAACATGCAAGTGCGGGCTATCAGCACCTGTTGGTCTGTCTACCTTGCCGCTTTTGCTCCAGAACCTTCTCAAGCGTTTCACAAGATTTTCCATCGTCGTTCTTCCATGACCGTCCGTGGTGTTGGTGAAGATCTTGCTGCCTTCCTGCGGTGATCAAACCCGCAAAGTGTAATTTAGGTTCCCGTTAAAAAACGGAGCAGATCGCGGGAACAATTCCAGCAGGCCAATGTTTCCGCGCATTGGTGCGGTCATCGGGGATGATCACACTTCCTCTGATTGAGCCGGGGCAGCATGAATGTTGAGCGATTGGCAGGGGCGGCCAACCGATCACGCAAGGTGATCTATCACTTCTGTCCTTTTTCTCTTGCAATTTGTCTTCTTGTCCTGAGTTCGTGCAGCGGCGTTCAATCGGCACTCGATCCTGCCGGTCGGGAAGCAGATGCGGTCGCGACCCTGTTCTGGGTCATGGTTGCAGGCGGTGGCCTCATCTGGCTCTGCGTCATGGGTGCCTTCCTGTTTGCCGGTCGTTTCAAGACGCAACCGCTGACCGAGCGCCGCGCAGGCGGCATCATCGTCTTTGGCGGCGTTGCCTTTCCCGTTGTGGTGCTGGCGGGCCTGATTGCCTATGCAGGCTGGTTGATGCCTGCCATGCGGCCCTGGTTTGCAGGCGAGGGCGAAGGGTTGCGCCGCATTGAAATCACTGCCGAGCAATATTGGTGGCGTGTCCGCTATCTCGATGACAAAGGGCAGGTGCTGCGTGAAAGCGCCAATGAAGTGTTCATGCCGGTCGATGAGCGCGTGCTGTTCGTCCTCAAGGCAAAGGACGTCATCCATTCCTTCTGGATTCCCTCGCTTGGCGGAAAGATGGATGCCATTCCGGGACGAGTGAACAATCTTCAGCTCGAAGCCACGAAGACCGGCAGCTATCGTGGCGTCTGTGCCGAGTTCTGTGGCACGGCTCATGCGCTGATGGCCTTCACCGTCGAGGTTCTGGAAAAGCAAGCGTTCGAGGACTGGCTACGGCCCAAGGCGAGCTCAACGCCGGTTTCAGCGGCCCAAACACCCGATGCCGGGGGGCTTGACGCGTTCCTCAAGAACGGGTGCGGGGCCTGCCATGCGATTGATGGCACGCAAGCGCAAGGTGCTATCGGACCCAATCTGACCGGTTTTGGAACACGGCCAACGGTTGCCGCCGGGACTTTGCCCAATACGACCGGTCACCTGATCCGCTTCATCAAGACCCCTGATCTCATCAAGCCGGGCGTCAATATGCCCTCCTACAACATGCTGCTACAGGCGGAAGTCGAGGCGATCAGCCTTTACCTGAAAGGACTGAAATGACCGGCAAGCTTGGCCCGCTCCTTCCGCAGGATCAACGCGAGGCGCAGGAGAAGCGCCTGCGCGACGTGTGGGAAACGCCCTCCGGCTGGCGCTACTGGACATCGGTCAACAATAGCGAGATCGGCCTGTGGTACGGCTGCACGGCCTTCATATTCATGCTGTTTGCAGGCGTTCTGGCGCTCTTGATCCGGCTTCAGCTTGCCGTTCCAGATAATACCTTTCTCAGCGCCAATTTTTTCAATCAGGCCTTCACCCTGCATGGCACGGTGATGATGTTCCTGTTTGCGGTGCCGATTTTCGAAGCCGTCGCGATCTTTCTTTTGCCGTCGATGCTGGGCGCGCGCGAGCTTCCATTTCCACGGCTATCCGCCTTCGGCTTCTGGAGCTTTGCGATCGGTGGTGTTTTCGTTTGTGGCTCGATCTTCTTCGGTGCTGCACCCAATAGCGGCTGGTTCATGTATCCGCCGCTTGCAACTGACAAGGAGCAGACGGGCATTGGCGCCGATATCTGGCTACTTGGGCTATCCTTCATCGAAGTGGCATCGATCGCTGCTGCCGTGGAACTGATCGTCGGCATCATGAAGTGCCGCGCTCCCGGCATGCGCGTCAACATGATGCCGCTCTTTGCCTGGTACCTGCTCATCGTGGCAGGCATGATTTTGTTTGCGTTTCCGCCACTGATTGCGGGCGACCTGCTGTTCGAGATGCAGCGCATGTTCGACTGGCCTTTCTTCGATGCGGAGCGCGGCGGTGATCCGCTTTTGTGGCAGCACCTGTTCTGGATCTTCGGCCACCCGGAAGTCTACATCATCTTCCTGCCCGCCATCGCGCTGATGGCTATGATCGTGCCGACCTTTTCGCAGCGGCCCATCGTCGGCTATTCCTGGATCGTATTGGCGGCAGTGGGCACCGGCTTCCTGAGCTTCGGGCTCTGGGTCCACCACATGTT
Organism: Affinirhizobium lemnae; assembly: GCF_022968395.1. Classification (GTDB taxonomy): domain Bacteria; phylum Pseudomonadota; class Alphaproteobacteria; order Rhizobiales; family Rhizobiaceae; genus Neorhizobium; species Neorhizobium lemnae. The sequence continues at coordinate 169,764 of NZ_JALJQZ010000005.1, read as the reverse complement.
CACCACCGGCCTGCCGCAAATTTCGCTGGCCTTCTTTTCAGCGGCATCGGAAGCGGTTGTCATCCCCACCGGCGTGCAGATCTTCGTGTTCATCGCCACCATGCTGGCGGGCCGGGTCATCTTTTCGGTGCCCATGCTGTTCGGGGCAGGCGCTCTTGCCATCTTTATCATCGGCGGCCTGACCGGCGTCATGGTGGCGCTTGTGCCTTTCGACTGGCAGGCACACGATACCTATTTCGTCGTTGCTCACCTGCACTATGTGCTCATCGGCGGCATGCTGTTCCCGGTCACGGCGGGCATCTATTACTTCTACCCCTTCTTCAACGGCAAGAAGCTCTCGGATGCCTGGGGCAAGATCGCCTTCTGGCTGATGTTCGTGGGCTTCAACGTCGCCTTCTTCCCCATGCATTTCGCTGGTCTGCGCGGCATGCCCCGGCGAGTCTTCACTTACCCCGCCGAGATGGGATGGGACTGGTTCAACCTTATCTCCACCGTCGGCGCCTTCGTCTTTGCTGCCGGCTTCCTGATCGTGGTGGCCGATGTCGTGCGGCCAAAGACCAGACAGGCGCCAGCCAAGCCCAATCCATGGAATGCGGGCACGATGGAGTGGTTGAACCAGCATGAGGAAAGCTGGGGCATTCGCTCCATTCCCATCATTAAAAGCAGGTATCCGCTGTGGGATCAGCCTGATCTGCGAAAGAATATCGAGGATGGCCGCTACTATCTGCCAGACGCGGAGACGGGCCATCGCGAAACGCTGGTGACATCGGTGCTGGATGGCGCGCCACAGCAGGTTTTGCGCGTCGGAGGGTCATCCTATGTCACCATGATCGCCGCGTTCCTGCTGGGCGGTGTCTTCATTGCACTCACCTACGAATGGTGGTGGACCACGATCATCTGCGCCATCGGTACGCTGATTGCCATTCTTTACTGGCTGTGGACGGGTACGGCGCAGATCCCGGAAGCAGAAATGCGCGATGCAGGACTTGGGGAACGCTTTCCGCTCTATGTATCCGGTCCCGCATCCGTCGGCTGGTGGGCGATGTTCATCACCATGGTGGGTGATGGCACTGCATTTGCGAGCCTGATCTTCGGCTATTTCTTCTATTGGACGATCCATGATGATTTCACGGGAGGACAGGTCGGTCCGGGCTGGCAATGGCCGCTGGCGGCAGCGGCGCTGTTCGTGATTGCCTGGGGCTGCATGCTCCTGGCGCGCTTTGCCAACACGCGCAATCTCGCCTCCACGATGCGGCTATCGATTGCTGTCTCCTTACTGCTGACGATCGCCGGTATCGCAGCCGGTCTGATGGGGCCTTACCAGCATGCCATGGAGCCGACATTGCATGTGTATCCTGCCACCGTCTGGATCCTGGCGATCTGGACCTCGACGCACGGCGCTGTGGCTCTCATCATGCAACTCTATTGTCTGGCGCGCAGCTATGCCGGCTACCTGACGGCAGACTACGATCAGGATCTCTGCAATGTGGTGCTCTATTGGCACTTCATGGTGTTTACCGCCGTAGTGACCTATCTCACCATTGGCCTCTTCCCGGAACTGAGGTGAGGCGATGAAGAGCTTCATTCCGCGCGAAGTCGAAACATTGTGGACGTTGTTCACGGCCCCTGCCGTGTGGGCGCTCCACTTTCTTGTCTGTTATGTTGCCGCCGCCATCTACTGCGCCAAACCCGGATTTCTCGGGCTTGGTTTTCTGGACCTCCGATGGCTGCTCGGCGGCCTGACATTTATCGCACTCGCCTTCATCGTGCTGGCCGGCTATCTCGCCTGGCGACAATGGGGGTTCGGCTCCGGCGATCCGCCCCATGACGAGCCAACCCGCGATGACCGCAAGCTGTTTCAGGGGTTTGCCACGCTGCTTCTCTGCGGCTTGAGCTTCGTGGCTGTGATCTATACCGCCATTCCGCTGATCTTTCTGGCGGAGTGTCAATCATGACCGTCAAGCGATCGTGCTTTGTCATCGGATTGCTGATCGTGGCGCTTGCCTGGCTTTTGCTTGCACTCGGCGACAAGACATCCTTTTCCATCCATATGATCGTACACATGGCGGTGGTCGCCGCCGCCGCACCATTCCTGGCCTATGCAATGGCGGGAGGCAGTTTCGATTTTGTATCGCGCAGCCGCGTACTAACGCCTGTCACGGCTTCCATGCTGGAACTGGTCACCGTCTGGGGGTGGCATTTGCCTGCGGCGCGTGAATGGGCCGAAGCTTCAATGCTGGCCCGCGTTTTCGAACAAGCATGCTTCCTCGCCGCCGGATTGATCCTGTGGCTTGCATGTCTTGGCGGCACCAACACCGAACGTGACAGCAAGCGGTTGGGCGGCGTTTTGGGCCTGCTTTTTACATCCATGCACATGACACTCCTGGGCGCGCTTCTGGCGTTGTCGCCGCGTCCGCTTTACGGGGCCGGTGAAGTCACCTGTTTCGGGATCGTGCTGTCTGCCGGTCAGGATCAGCAGATCGGCGGGGTCATCATGCTGATGGTTGGAGCGGCCGTCTATCTTGCCGGTGGTGTTGCGCTGCTTGGGCGCACGCTGCGTGAACCTGAACCAAACCCCCTGGGAGATCGCTAATGGTCCTTCGCTGGAAGCATGTCCTTCTTGCTTTTCTGGCTGCGGTCATCCTGGGCTTCGGGTTTGCCTGGTCAGGGCTGATGAGCGTTGGAGCGCGCAGCGGACATTGGGCGGTCACGGACTGGTTTCTCCATTGGGTGATGCGCAACTCCATCCGAACAGCCGCCCTGCAAACCGAGCCGCCGCCTTTCGATAATCCCGAAATGCTGAAACTGGCCGCCGGACATTATGAGCAGGGCTGCGCCTTCTGCCATGGGTCTCCGGCTGAGGAACGCTCCGCTGTGTCCCGCAACATGCTGCCGGAACCTCCCGACCTGAAAGAAAAAATACCTGAGTGGACGAAAGCTGAGCTGTTTCACATCGTCCAGGACGGCGTGCGTTTCACCGGAATGCCTGCGTGGCCAGCCCCGCATCGGGAAGACGAGGTGTGGTCGATGGTGGCGTTTCTCGAGCAGGTCCCGCAGATGTCAGTGGAGGATTATCGCAGTCTGGCTGGGCTGGTTGCGACTGGCGGCAGCAATGCCGTGCTGGACTGCCAGTCCTGCCACGCGCCAGAGCGACTGAACGGTAAAAGCCTGATCCCAAGCCTTGCTGGTCAATCGGAAACCTATCTGCGGGAAAGCCTGTTTGCCTATGCGGATGGTCGACGTCTGAGCGGCGTGATGCAAACGGCGGTGACCGGCCTGTCAAAGGAACAATTGGCGTCTCTCGCCAGAGACTATGCGAGCATGCAGCGTGGTAGCGTCGCAAATCATGACGCCGATCCTCGTGGAGCTGATATCGATAAGGGCCGCGAACTTGCTGAGAAGGGGCGAGCGGCAGATCGCATTCCGGCGTGTCTCACCTGCCACGAGCGGGCGGATGGTAACCCAAGTTACCCCGAGCTTTCAGGTCAGAGTGTGCCTTATCTGACCAATCAGCTACGCCTGTTCCGTCAGGCACACCGTGGAGGAACTGCTTTTGGGCACCTCATGCTTCCAGTAGCAAACAACCTGACCGACGCAGACATCGAGAATGTCAGCGCCTATTTCGCGTCGAAACAAGAATGATCCGACGCAGCACAAGACGTTCAGGCTTGCTTAAACCGGCACGATGAACATGTAGCAGGCTGCGACTGCGAAAACGAAACTGGCGGCTTCAACCCATTCGCGTGACATGACGACTTCTCCCTGACTGTGTGCCCTCAAAACGCTCCTTCCGTTTTCAGGTTCCACAGAATTGCCACAGGTGTGAAGAATGGGCCGAAACTCTGTCTGAAAAATGACAGTCGCTTAAGGATTTGCAGCCATGTGACGTGCTCTCGCCGCCTCCAGGATAGACCGCGTTTCGCGTGCCATTCCGGCCTCCAGCACCAGGCCTTCGGTCGGGATGACGCCCGGATCTTCCTCGTGATTTTTATAGCTCGCGTCATCGCGGATACTGGCGATGAAGCGATCAATGGCACGGTCCCCGCCCATGAGCGCTGCGACGAGATCTATCATCAGCTCGCGGTGCGCGTTCACTCGTCCTTCGAGTTCTTCCGGTGTCAAAGCGGTCATTCGTGGGTCCTTCGGTTGAGAATTGACTACATCGGAACGAGATAGCGCCCGGAAGGGATTTGGGAACAATGCCGTAAACAGCTGAGTTACTCTGCCAGTAATATTTTGGAGGATGCACAATGGCAGGACATGCTGCACTGGATGGAATTTCCCCGGGCAACGACATTCGGGACCGTCTCATCCTTGCGCTTTACGCTCAACTCAAGGCGGAGCGCGATACGCGTGAAGCTCTGGAATATGTCATCCGGAAGGGCGCGATCTCGCCTGAGGTTCTGGAAGCAATCGCTGCCGATCCTATCCCCGGTGCCGCTGAGGCGGATATCGCAGCGGTCGACAAGATCGTCTCCATGGACCGAACGAAGACGCAAGGCCGTCACCAAGAGGAGCGCGCATAATGAAACGGACGATTGGTGCCATAGCGCTTCTCGCCTTGCTGGCCGGATGCGATTCTGATCAGCAAAACACGCGCAGCGATACGGATCCCGTGACAACGAAAGGGCAGGGAACGGCCCCGGCTGATCGGGATCCGACCCCTCAATCGGGCACGGGCGGAGACTCCCAAAGCAATAATTAGGGCATGACGACGACACCGAAGCCATAATGCCGCCTAGATTCCGCAGGGCAAACGGGAACGAAAAACCATCTCGCGCTTTTGATTGTGCAAAGCAACAGCAGGGTGCGGTATGGACACGAAGTCACATAATTTTACGATCGAATCTGGCACTTGGCTGGAACGGGGTGCCACGTTTGACGGTCAGGGAACGAACTTTGCGCTGTTTTCAGCGCATGCGGAGCGTGTGGAGCTCTGCCTGTTCGATCCCACCGGCAAGACCGAAATCGCACGGCTGACCCTGCCCGAGAACACACATGAGATCTGGCACGGTTATGTGCCTGGCCTCAAGCCGGGCCAGCTCTATGGCTATCGTGTCCACGGCCCCTACGACCCGGAAAACGGCCACCGGTTCAACCCGAACAAGCTTCTGCTGGACCCCTATGCAAAGGAGCTCTTCGGCACGTACGAGTGGAACGACGCCCACTTTGCCTATGACATCTATCACGACGACAAGGACCTTACCTTCGACGAGCGCGACAGTGCGCCGTTCACGCCGAAGTGCCGGGTGATCGATCCCTACGCCATCGACTGGGAAGGCGATAATCGTCCGAACGTCCCCTGGCCGTCCGCGATCATTTATGAAACGCATGTGAAGGGCTTTACGCAGCTCAACCCGGCCATCCCGCAGGATCTGCGCGGCACCTATGAGGGCATGGGACACAAGGCGACGGTAGACTACATCAAAAGCCTGGGCATTACCTCTGTCGAGCTCTTGCCAGTCCATGAATTTCCGGATGACCAGCACCTTCTGGACAAGGGCCTCAATAACTTCTGGGGTTACAATTCGATCGGCTTCTTTGCGCCTGCCTCCCGTTACTATGGCCCGAAAGGCATACAGGGCTTCCGCGATATGGTGCGAAGCTTCCACGATGCCGGCATCGAGGTCATTCTGGATGTGGTCTACAACCACACGGCGGAAGGCAATGAGCTTGGACCGACGCTTTCCTTCAAAGGCATCGACAACTTCTCCTATTATCGCACCCTGCCGGACAATCACCGTTACTACATCAATGACACCGGCACCGGAAACACGGTAAACACCTCCCACCCGCGCGTATTGCAGATGATCATGGATTCGCTGCGCTACTGGGTCGAGCACATGCATGTGGACGGGTTCCGCTTCGATCTCGGGACCATTCTCGGGCGTGAGCCCGAAGGGTTCGATCAGCGCGGTGGGTTTTTTGATGCCATCACCCAATGCCCGATCCTGTCCAAAGTCAAGTTGATCGGCGAGCCGTGGGATATCGGTCCGGGCGGCTATCAGGTTGGTGGCTTTCCACCCGGCTGGGCAGAATGGAACGATAAGTATCGCGATACGACCCGCGAATACTGGAAGGGTGACCAGAATACTGCACCGGATTTCGCCGCTCGTCTGCTTGGTTCCGGCGATATCTACGACCTTAGAGGCCGCCGCCCGTGGTCGAGCGTCAACTTCCTTGCAGCGCATGACGGTTTTACGCTCAACGATCTTGTTTCCTACAACGAGAAGCACAACGACGCGAACGGCGAGGACAACAACGACGGCCACAATGACAACCGCAGCTACAACTACGGTGCGGAAGGCCCGACGGAAGATGAGGGCATCAACGCTGTCCGTGAGCGTCAGAAGCGCAACTTCCTCGCCACGCTCCTGCTTTCGCATGGCACGCCGATGCTGTTGGCGGGTGACGAATTCGGCCGAAGCCAGATGGGCAATAACAACGGCTATTGCCAGGACAGCGAGATCTCCTGGCTACAGTGGGAAGGCCTGCCCGACACGAACGAAGCCCTTCGCAAGTTCACGAAGCAGATCATCGCGCTTCGTCACAAGCAGCCGATCTTCCGCCGCGAAAGCTGGCGCGATGGAATGGAGGTGAACTGGTTCAACGCTGGCGGGGGCTACCAGCAGCCGGAGCAATGGCTGGAGGGCACAACGCTTGGTCTGCATCTTGGCCGTCGCGATCTGGAAGGACAGTCGGGCATCTGGTCGGATGTGCTGATGCTGTTCAATCCCTTTGAAGGAACAGTACCCTTCAAGATTCCGCCGCTGAACAAAGGGCGATGGATCCTCGAACTGACGACGGCTGATCCTTCCATCCGAGGGCAAGAGATCGATCAGGACGAAGACTACGAGCTGGAAGGCCGAAGCCTTGCCGTGTTCCGACGTGGATAACAGAGACAGAAAAAGCCGGGTTCACCCGTCTTTTTGATGCCATACAGCTTGGAGGTATCAGCGATATCGCCGCTGATCTGTCGTCTCCTGCCGTCGAGCCAACAGATTGTTGTAAATGGCTGCGTATTTCTCGGCGCTCCGTTCCCATGAAAAGTGCGTCTTCATGCCCTGATGCTGCAACCGCGCCCAGTTACGCGTATCTCCATATGTATCGAGCGCACGACGCAAGGCCAGCCGCAAACCATCCGTATTGACCGGATGGAACTGGAAGCCGGTTGCAACACGCGCCGAAATGGCGGCGTCGTTTGCGTCGATAATGGTTTCAGAAAGGCCGCCCGTGCGTGAAACGACCGGCACGCAGCCATAGCGAAGCGCGTAAAGCTGTGTCAGGCCACAGGGTTCAAATCGAGACGGTTGAACGATGGCATCCGACCCACCCTGGATGAGATGGGCCGTTGGCTCGTCATAGCCGGTGTGTACGGCCATCCTTCCCGGAAACCTGTCTGCAGTGCGCCTCAGAATGCGTTCGATCTCGTGATCGCCCTGGCCGAAAACGATGATCCTGCCGCCTTGGTACAGCACCTCGTCCGCCGCTTCCGCGAACATGTCCATGCCTTTTTGCCAGGTCAGCCGGGTGATGGCCGAGAAGACGGGCCCGTCGCCCTGTTCCAGTCCAAAGCGTTCCAGAAGCGGTACCCGGTTCTCGCGTTTGCGCTTCAGGCTGGTGGAATCGAAGTTCCTTGGCAGAAACGGATCCGTCGAGGGGTTCCAGATATCCATGTCAATGCCGTTCACGATGCCACGCAAGGACATCACGCGCTGATTGAGCACACCATCCAGACCCATGCCGAAGCGACTGGTCAGGATCTCCCGGGCATAGGTTGGACTGACGGTCGTAATCATGTCCGACGTTTGCAGCCCACCCTTCAGATAGCTGATATCGCCGAAATATTCGAGGCAATTGGTGTTGAACAGATGTTGGGGCAGACCCAGCGCCGGAAGACGATCGGCACCATACTGACCCTGAAAAGCGAGATTGTGGATCGTCAGAACGACGGGAACATCACATCCGGCCTCCCGCATGTAGACGGAGGTCAGCGCGCTCTGCCAGTCGTGCGTATGGACAAGATCCGGTTGCCAACCCGGAAGTGCGCCATTGGCCACCTCGGCTGCAGCCCTGGAAAGGACTGCGAAGCGCAACCAGTTGTCGTGATGATCTTCTCCCGCTCCGTTGATATAAGGACCGCCGTCACGATCATAGAGAGCAGGGCAGTCGAGGATAATTAGGTCCAGACCCTCATGCTCAGCACGAAACAATGTGGCGCGCTGGCCAAGCAGATCTTCAAAGCGTATGAGCGGGAGGAGGTCCGGCAGCTTGGCAAGAACGGAAGGGTAGCCGGGAAGCATTGTCGTCGTCTGTATTGCGCAGTTGGCAAGGGCTTTTGGGAGAGAACCAGTAACGTCCGCAAGCCCCCCGGTCTTGATTAATGGGTACATTTCGGACGTGACTGAAAGCACTCTCATCTGACCTGCATCTTTCATCCTCGTACCGGAAAAACCTTTCCTTTGGCGAAATGCTCCGCGCCTTTCGCCAAAGCTTACGGGCGCGTTCATCATGTCTTCGTCCTTCCGTCATTCATATGACGATCTGCGTACCCACCATCCCCAGCCTGAACGTGAAAGAAAGACGCCGAGTTCTGGCAATGTGAGAAAATTATAAAGCATTTCAACGGGCGCATTTTGATTGATATGTCCAGATGCAATAGAGAATCGTCCGCCGCAACGCGTGCGACGGCACAAAAACATAAACGGGGAACAGCCCACCCGAGCTAAATCAGGCGGGTTGGGATTTACGTGACCTTTTAGATTGGGTTTCTTCAACCAAAGGTTTTTCCGGCACAGCCTTCGAAACTGTCTTTGCCGCAGACTTTGTTGCGTGAGGCTTTGCTGCGGTCACAGTCTTTGACGCATCCGATTGCTTCATAGCGGATTTCGCGCTTGTCTTACGCTTTGTAGGAGCCTTTACACTGCTGTTCGTGCGGGCTTCGTACTCTGCGCAGGCTTGAGCCCAGTGCTCATCATGCTTCCCATGGGGTTGGCCATCGGCTTCCCACAGCTCGTATGCACGTTGCTTTATCCAATTTTCGGAGTCCGCCATATTCCTCTCCATTCGCCCAACACCGTTAACGTTAGCAAAATCGAATAGGTTCCACGTCCACATTGATTTTGTGCACTGCATCGAAAAGTGGCAAGCCTAAAAATTAATTTTTTAGAAAGTGGGAACTTGTGCGGACCTGGTCAGTTTGGGTGCCGGGCTTGGGAGGGCCACTCTATGGAAAAATGCTTTGATATTGTTCCACATTCTTCCGGCTGGATCTATGTGCTCGACGGGAAGGCTTCCGCTTCCTATCCATCCTATTCGCTTGCACTCAGAGCTGCGCGCCTTCATGCCCTGCGCGAAACCGATACCCTGCGCCGGATCGTCTTCCGTCGTCAGGAACTCAACGGTCAGATGATTCCAGTTATGCCGGAAGGGTATCGCCCCTTGTTCTGATGAGGCTGAAAGGTTTGGGCCGACCGAAACGGTCGGCCCAACGAGGCTCAGGCCGCTTTCTTTGCAGCCGAGTTCAGCGTGGTCTGTGCAAGCTTGCTCAGCTTTTCGTCCGTCGCACTTTCTTCCTTCAAAGTTTCGGAAAGCAGCTGCGCGGCTTCGTCAAGGCCAAGTTGTTTTGCCCAGGCACAGAGGGTGCCGTAGCGCGCAATCTCATAGTGCTCTACCGCCTGTGCAGCCGCCAGAAGTCCGGCATCCAATGCCGGTGTTCCCTTGAACTCTTCAAGGATTTCTTCGCCTTCGGAAATGATGCCTTCGATTGCATCGCAGGTTTTGCCGCGTGCCCGCTTTCCAATCAGTTCGAATACCTGTTGAAGGCGCTCGATCTGGCCATCGGTTTCCTCTTTGTGATCGAGGAAGGCCTGCTTCAATTGCTCGTTCTGGGCGCCGCGTGCCATCTTTGGAAGGGTCTTCGAGATTTTTCGCTCGGCATAGTAGATGTCTTTCAGTGTTTCATGAAAGAGGTCGTCAAGCGTCTTCGTTGCCATGTGTTTCTCTCCGCTCGTGGTTGTGGGTGCCTCAAAGCTGGCGGCCTCCTAACAGGCCGACGCAGGCCAGGTTCCACGGCTTGGGAGAGAATCTTTTTTGATGAGCTTGGGACTGCGACCTATCGAGCCGATCCACCGGAAAGATCAAGGCATCATCAGTCTTCGTTGCCGAGCTTTTCAGCAAGGGCCCGTTGCAATTCGAGTGCCAGGTCCATCAGGCGCTCCGGCACAGGCTCCTTCTCGATCTCAGTCAAAAGGTCGGCGATCTTCGGCCCGACCGTTCGCAGACGCTGCGCTTCATCCTGATTGGTATTGCCTGTCACTTTCTTCATCCTGACCTCTCGGCTTTCCAGCAAGAGATTATCAGTGATTTCTTAAGCAAGAGGGAAAGCCCCGATCCCCCATCCTTGTAAAGGTTGTGCAATGCACAGAGACACGCCCGCTGGCTTCTATGGCAGCGGGCGTTGCTCGGATGTATCGATTTGCGTTGGGACCAATCAGTGGGTCCGATCGCGGCCCGGAATGGATGTAATGGTTGCTGAAACGGGGTCGCTTGCCGGGAATGTGTCTTCCAGACCTTCGTTCAGCTGCTCTTCCTGGGCTGCCTTGGAGGGGCGATTATCTGTCGCCATAGTCGAGGATTGAGCCTGCTTTCGCTCTCCTTCAACCATTTTGTCCGGCAGGGCGTCGCTTTCGACGATCCGGCTCAGAAATTCCTTTGCCTTTGAAACAGCGTTGTTACGGTTGATTGAAGCGGTATCCGAGCGAAGAGTTACCGAGACGACGTCGCCGTTATCTCCGACGAATTCAACAGTATAGCCGGCATTTCCGCTGCCTTCCGCGATAACCTGAGTGCCAACGATGCTCATTTTCTCCGCCTTTCCGTGAAACAGATTTCGTGTGTTCGATCTGCTTCGCAAACGGATAGTCCTGTTCATTTGTTCCGTCTGCGAGATGACTGGTGGCAACGGACGGAACCGACAGCTATCCCGGCGGTTAATGTCCCGAGTTCCGGTATTCGGAGAAGGAAACGCCGTGGCGCCGCATGTTTTCTGGAAAGGCTATCTTAAACTTTCGCTCGTGACCTGCCGGGTGACGATGGCGCCAGCCGTTTCAGAAAGCGGAAAGGTGCGGTTTCATAATCTCAACGCCAAGACGCACAATCGAGTCCTTTCGCAATATGTCGACGGCGTCACCGGCAAGCCGGTCGATGACGATGATCAGGTGAAGGGGTTCGAACGGAGTGAAGACGACTATGTGCTGTTCGAGGACGAAGAGCTGGATGATGTTGGTCTCGAAAGTACTCGCACGATAGACATCGAAGCCTTCGTTCCCTCCGGTGAGATCGGCTGGATCTGGTATGACCGTCCGCATTTCCTGGCGCCGGACGACAAGGTGGGTGAGGAGGCATTCTCCGTCATCCGTGAGGCCATGGCGGCCACCGGCATGGTTGGTATTGCGCGGCTCGTGATGTACCGTCGGGAGCGCGCTGTGATGCTGGTGCCGGATGGTAAGGGCATTATTGTCTGGACGCTTCGATATGGCGATGAAGTGCGCGATGCGGACGCCTATTATCAGCTGGCACAGCCCGGAAAATCCGATGCTCAGCATTTGTCGCTCATCAAGAAACTGATCGGCGAACGCATGGAGAAGTGGGATCCTGCCATGGCGGACGATCCGATTCAGGACAAGCTGCTCGATATCATCAAGCGACGCAAAAAGAGCAAGAAGACGCGAGCTACGCCCTCGAAATCCGGTGCGAAGCGCTCCGACAACGTTGTCGACATCATGAGCGCGTTGAAGAAGAGCCTTGACGACGAGCGCCGCGCCAAGGGCAAGTGAACGCTACTTTTTGCCGGGGCGATGGTTAATCGGCGCTTCCGCCTTCCGGAAATCTGCCCAAGGGTCCTGACCGAGTGCCCTCAATCTGGCGCTCGCGTTCTCAACCGTGAAATGGGCAGGGCCCATCCCTCGGTCAAGCTCATTCCAGGCAATCGGCATGGAAACGGGCGCGCCCGGTCTGACACGGGCCGAATAGGGGGCGACGGCAGTCGCGCCACGGCCGTTTCGCAGATAGTCGATCAGGATCTTTCCCCTGCGCTTGGACTTGGTCACGGTCGAAACGTAAAGACCAGGGTTGTCGCTTGCCATGGAATCGGCAAGAGCTTTCATGGCAGCCTTTACCGTAGGCCATGTTGCTTTCGGCTTGACCGGAGCAACGATGTGGAGACCCTTGCCGCCGGATGTCTTCAGGAAACCGGTGAGGCCCATGTCCTCAAATCGCGAGCGCACTTCGCCGGCTGCTGTCATGACCGCCTGCCAGTCTGTACCCTCGCCGGGATCCAGATCGATGATCACCATGTCGGCGCGCTCCCAATCGGAAACGCTGGAGCCCCAGGGGTGGATTTCAAGCGTGCCACCCTGCACAAGCCCGAGAAGCCCATCGAGATCTCGGATGGTGATGTTTTGCTCTCCCTTTTCGTCGGCGGGATCGATCACCAGTTTCGCATTCTTTGTCATGCCCTTCCATGCATGCTTTTGGAAGAACAGAGGCTTGGTGATGCCATCCGGGCCCCGAACCAGAGACAGCGGACGATTGACGACGAAGGGTGCCATGAAAGGCCATACCTCGGCGTAGTAGTCAGCAAGACCTGCTTTGCTCACCCCGGCATCCGGCCAGTAGATGCGATCCGGATGCGTGAGCTTGACGCTGCGCTGGACGTCGCGCGTTGTGTTGTCCTTGTCCCGGTCAGGCGCTGTTTCCCGCACGACCGCGGTTGCCTCCTTGTCCTCCCGCAGGCCCCGGAACGATGCGTGCCGCAGATGGGCATCTGCCGTCCAGCCGCGAAATTCCACCTCGGCCACCAGCTTTGGCTCTACGAAGACCACATTGCGGCGTTCATCTGCGGTAAGTTTTGTTTCGAACGGCGCCCGTTCGGTCTCAAACGGTGCAAGTGTCTTGAAAAGGGAGCGCGCCGATGCGGTCAAAAAGCCGGTTCCCACCCGACCCGCATGTTGCAAGACGCCATCCTCATAGTAACCCATGACCAGAGAGCCGATGGCTGACTTCGAGACCGTGGATGGCACATAGCCTGCGATGACGAATTCCTGGCGGGCGGAGCATTTGGATTTGACCCAATCGCGTCCGCGACCGCTTTTGTACGGGGCGTTCGCGAGCTTCGAAATTATGCCTTCGAGACTCAGGCGACAGGCGTGCTTGAGAACCAGCCCGCCTTCATCCCTAAAATGTTCGCTGTAGCGCAGATTGGGAGGGCACTCGTTCAGAAGTCGTTCCAATGCCGCCTTGCGATCCACCAGCCGCGTCTTGGTCAAATCCTGTCCATCAAGATAAAGGAGATCGAACAGATGGAAGACAAAGCGTTCTGATCGTCCTTCGCTCAAGTCCTGCTGCAGCAGTGAAAAGTCCGTTGCGCCACTGCCGGATTCGACGGCCACTTCGCCATCGATGATCGCCTGACGAGCGGGGAGGCCTTGAAGCGCCTTGTTGATGTCCGTGCCAAAGCGCTCGGTCCAGTCGAGACCGGTTCTGGTCAAAAGCCTGACGACACCGTCTTTGATATGGGCCTGCAGGCGATAGCCGTCCAGTTTCACCTCGTGCAGCCAGCGTTCTCCGGACGGCGCGGATTTGACCAGTGTCGCCAGTTGAGGTTCGACAAAGTCGGGCATGGCTGCCGTCCGTGCACCTTTGATACCGACGGTTCTCTTTTCAGGTTTAGGGGCCTTTTCCGGCGCCTTCCTTGTTGGGTTTTTCGGCCGCTTGGTTTTGAGGTCAAGGCCCGACTTCACGGAGGCGGGCCTCTCCTCCAGAATGTCGGCGTCTGTCTCCGTTCGGGCAAACTCATCTTCTGCCTTGATCAGAAGCCAGTTCTCACGGCTCTCTTCCGGTTTTCCAGCCATGCGGACCAGATGCCAGCGGCCCTCCAGCTTTTCTCCGTGAAGCGCAAATTCCAGATGACCTTTTTTATAGGCCTTTTTGAGATCGCCGATCGGTTCCCATGTTCCCCGATCCCAGACAATGACCTCACCCGCACCGTACTGGCCCTCGGGAATCGTGCCTTCGAAAGTGCCGTAATCGAGCGGATGATCCTCGACATGCACTGCAAGCCGCTTTTCGCCCGGAACCAGACTTGGGCCCTTGGTGACAGCCCAGCTTTTCAGGACGCCGTCCATTTCCAGCCGGAAATCGTAATGCAGCCGCCGCGCTGCATGCTTCTGGATGACGAAGCTGTTGCCCGCTTGCTTTGCCTTCTTGCCGCGTGGCTCCGGAGAGGTCTTGAAGTCGCGCTTGTCATTGTACTGTGCAAGAGACATGGGTTAGCTCGCTTTCCGGGTCGCAGGCCGTGAAGCGCGCTTCGGTGACTTCTTATCGGATACCGCCCTGGACGCTTTGCGCTTCGGCTTCTTCTCGCTCTCCTTCAGGCCGGCGCTCATGCGAAGCGCTTCCATCAGGTTCACGACATTCGTTTCCTTGGGCTTGGGCTTCTTCGGTGGCTTGCGGCCTTCGATCTTCGCTTTCACGAGTTCCTGCAGAGCGTTCTCGTATCGATCCTCGAAGGCTTCCGGCTCGAAGCTCCCGCGCTTGGTGTTGATGATGTGCTGTGCCAGATCCAGCATTTCGCCTTCGATCTTGAACTCCTTGATGTCGGCAAATGCCTCGCTTGCAGACCGGACCTCGTAGTCGTAGTTCAGCGTTGTGGCGATCAGTCCATCGCCGTGTGGTCGAATGAGCAGCGTGCGCAGGCGTCGAAACAGCACCGTGCGTGCGAGCGCTGCCGCACTTTTAGCCTCCAGGCCATGGCGGATAAGGTCAAAAACCTCCGCCGATACCTTGTCCGCCGGAGCGAGGTAGTAGGGCCGATCGAGATAAATGGTGTCGATCTCATTGCAGGGGATGAAGGTTTCAAGGGCAAGCGTCTTGTCGCTCTCGGGCACGGCCTCGGCAATCTCGTCGGGATCAAGCAGAACATAGTCTCCGCTGGACAGTTCGTAGCCCTTCACGATGTCCTCACGCTCAACCGGCTTGCCGTTTTCGGCATCCACCATCTGCCTTTGCACACGGTGTCCGGTGCGGCGGTTAATAATGTGGAAGCTGACCCGGTCGGATGTCGAGGCTGCGGTGTAGAGAGCGACCGCACAGCTCAGATAACCAAGGGTCAGATGGCCTTTCCAGTTCGCGCGGGGTGCCACGGCTTCTTCTCCTTCAGAACGCCAGTTCAACCGCAAAGAGAGGGTTTGGTTCCGCCAGAGCGCGAGCGCTTATCAGGCGCGGGTTTTTGTACGATTTCGGACAACCTGAGATATGCTCATTTTAGCGGAACAAAATACACGGATGCGACTTTTCCCACCGCCACCCCACCAGGCTTTGGAGAGGTTTCAAACGGTGTCCGATAAACAGCTGAGTCGCGATCCTGCTCGCGCAGATATTGTCAGGCTCATTCCAGCGTTGCGCGCCTTTGCACGCACATTCTGCCGCAACCCGACGGATGCGGACGATCTTGTGCAGGAAACGCTGATGAAGGCACTTGCCAATCTGGACAAGTTCGAACGGGGTACCAAGCTGAAGTCCTGGCTTTTCACCATCATGCGAAACACGTTCTACACCCGCTCCAAGGTGCTGGGCCGGGAAGCGCCGGGACTGGAAGAATGTGTTTCCGGCGATAGCCCGATGGAAGCGACCCAGGAAGTGCAAACGCGGGCACGCGAGGTTCAGCGTGCCTTGGCGAAGCTTCCTCCGCATTACCGCGAAGTGCTGACGCTCGTCGCGATCCTGGGGGAAAGCTACGAGTCCGCTGCCGAAATCTGCAATGTCGCCGTGGGAACGGTCAAGAGCAGGCTGAACCGGGCGCGCCACCAGATCCTTCTGGAACTGGGTGAGGACGATTAACGGAGAATCTCCCTTATCCGCAGTCATCTTTGAAAAATTGGGGAACCTTTTGGCGCTACCCAAGGTTCACCGGGCGCGGGAGGTCGTTCGGCCTCATTATCTCTGCACCTTTTTTCAAGGATTTCGTTATGCCTGTTACGATCACAGCGGTCCTGTTCACATTGATCGGGATCGCGCTGGCGGCTGGCGGCGCGCAACTGCTGATGCTGGGAGGGAGTGCCTACTACCTCATCACCGGTATCGCCTTCATTGCTACCGCCATCCTGCTTTTTCTTCGCCGCGCAGAAGCCCTTTGGCTCTACGCCCTCATCATTCTCGGTTCTCTGGGCTGGGCCATTCTCGAAGTTGGCCTAGACTGGTGGCAGCTTGGTCCGCGCGGCGGCGTCATCATCGTGGCTGGCATATGGCTTCTCACGCCATGGATCCGCAGGCCGCTGGGCTTTGTGAGCCCGAACACCGGTCACCGCTATAGTGCGGGTGCCGCACCGCTTGCCGCATCGGTCGGCCTTGCGGTTCTCATTGCCGTCATTTCCATGTTTGTGAACAGCCATGACCTTTCCGGCAACTTGCCGACAGACAAGATCGCGGCTGCTCCGGCGCTGGGTGGCAATGTGCCTCCGGGCGAATGGCACCAGTATGGGCGGACGCCCTATGGGCAGCGGTACTCTCCTCTGGACCAGATAAACGTTCAAAATGTTTCCGATCTTCAGGAGGTCTGGCGCTACCAGACGGGTGACGTAAAGCTGCCTGAGGATGTGGGAGAGACGACCTATCAGGTAACCCCGCTCAAGATTGGCAATTCGCTTTATCTCTGCACGCCACACAACTGGGCGATCGCTCTTGATGCGACGACCGGCAAGCAGAAATGGAAGTATGACCCCAATGTCGGGTTGAATCCCGACCGCCAGCATCAGACCTGCCGCGGTGTGACCTATTACAAGGACCCGCAGATTGCAGCCGGTCAACCTTGTGCCGAACGCGTTTATCTGCCGACATCGGATGCGCGGCTGATTGCACTGGACGCGGCGAACGGTCAGGTCTGCCCTTCCTTTGCGGAGAACGGCGTCCTGCATCTGGAACAAAAGATGCCGCACAATCCGGCAGGCTACTACTATTCCACATCGCCTCCGGTCATCGCCGCGGGCAAGATCATCATCGGCGGTGCCGTCAACGACAACTATTCGACGGAAGAACAGTCCGGCGTCATCCGCGCTTTCGATGTCAACAGCGGCGCTCTGGTCTGGAACTGGGATTCCGGCAATCCGACGCAGACCCAGCCTTTGCCGGATGGGCAGAAATACACCACCAACTCGCCCAATAGCTGGTCGGTGTTCAGCGTGGATGAGGAACTGGGACTCGTCTACATTCCTCTTGGCAACCAGGTTCCCGACCAGCTTGGCATGAACCGTTCCGAACACGTCGAGAAATACTCGGCGGGCATTGTCGCGCTTGATATCAACACTGGCGCCGACCGCTGGATGCGGCAGTTCGTTCATCACGATCTCTGGGACATGGACGTGCCAGCCCAGCCGGTTCTGATGAACCTCAGCAAGCCGGATGGCGCCATGGTGCCAGCACTGGTCGGACCAACCAAGCAGGGCGATATCTACGTTCTCGATCGCCGCAATGGTGAGCCGATCCTGCCGGTCACGGAGCAGCCAGCACCGGGCGGTGCCATTCCGGAAGATCGCACGGCGCCGACGCAGCCGATTTCCGCGCTCAATTTCCGCCCGCCAACGCTGCAGGGCAAGGATATGTGGGGCGTCACCATGTTCGACCAGATGGTGTGCCGCATCCGGTTGAAGCAGTTGAAGTATGACGGCCAGTATACGCCGCCTTCCTTGCAGGGAACGCTGGTCTATCCCGGCAATTTCGGAACTTTTAATTGGGGTTCCGTCGCGGTCGATCCGGAACGCATGGTGATGTTCGGCATGCCGACCTACCTTGCTTTCACCTCGCAGCTGGTTCCACGGTCAGAGGTTCCACCGAAGGGTCAGGACGAGAAGGGTTCCGAGCAAGGATTGAACCGCAATGATGGCGCTCCTTATGCCGTGCGCATGGGGCCATTCCTCGGTCCGCTTGGCATTCCCTGCCAAGCTCCGCCATGGGGTTATGTCGCAGGCGCCGATCTGCGCACCGGAAAAACCGCTTACAAGCACAAGAACGGCACCGTCTACGACATGACGCCGCTTCCGTTGCCCTTCAAGGTCGGTGTTCCGGGTATTGGCGGACCGATGATCACCAAGGGCGGTATCGCCTTCCTCGGTGCCGCGGTTGATAACTACCTGCGCGCCTACAATCTCACGACGGGTGAACAGCTGTGGGAAGCGCGTCTGCCTGCAGGCGGTCAAGCAACACCCATGACCTATTCGGTTGATGACGGCCGCCAGTTCGTCGTCATGGTTGCCGGTGGCCACGGTTCGATCGGCACCAAGCCGGGCGATTACGTCATCGCCTACAGCATGCCGCGTCGCTGACACCCACGCACAAAAACAAAGCCCGCGACGATTGATTTCGTCGCGGGCTTTATCAATTGGTCGCTTCTGTAGTCAGTGTGTCTGTTCAGATACGAGTTTGTTGACGACGTCGGTGACGTTCGGGACGGAGCGAGCCACCTCTTCGGCGCGCTCGATCTGACTGTCGAGGAGCACGCGTCCAATCAAGGTTACGGTTCCGGCTTTGGTTGTGACGGAGATGTCTGCCGCATCCAGTCCGCCTGCTTCCGCAAGCGCCGCTGCCACTTGCGCCTCAAGCGCTGCTTCCGTTGGGAATTCGGTTACGACCGTTGGTGCCTTCTCGTGAAATGTCTGGGGTTTGAACACCATATTTCTGCTCCGTTGTTCGAGTTTCAAAACTCAAACGCGCAAGAGGGCTCAAGGTTCAGGACCGCGAGAAGACGCCTGCGATGGCCGTTTGCAGCTCATGCTGTGTGAAAGGCTTGTTGAGATGGGGCCGCGCCGAAAATTGTCCCGTCGGCAGTTCAGAATAGCCTGTTGCCAGAATAACGGGAATGCTCGGGTGGGCTTCCTGTACCCGATCCGCCAGCTCCACGCCGGTCATCATCGGCATGGACTGGTCGGTTATGACCATATCAATATCCTGCCGCGACTGAAGGACCTTCAGCGCTTCAGGGCCGTTGAAGGCCTCGATAACAGTGTGGCCCAGATCTTCCAGCATCATGGAGGTGTTCATCAAGACAAGTGAATCGTCATCAACGGCGAGCACGGTCAGTTTCTTGTCGAAAGGGGCAGACATACAGTTCAGGGGCTCCTCGGACTTCACAGAAACAGCAGTGGAAACAGCGACCGGAAGAATGATGTCCGCGCGGGTTCCAAAGCCGGGTTCACTGTGGAGACGCAGGAAGCCGCCCGATTGTTCCGTAAGCGCCTGAACCATGGCCAGTCCCAGGCCCGTTCCCTTGCCGATCCCTTTTGTCGTGAAGAAGGGGGTCGTTGCCTTTTGCAGTGTCTCGGCATCCATGCCTTCGCCTTCATCAATGACCGCAACGGAGACGAATTGCTGATCGCCCGTATCGTCTCGTTCCTGCCCGTCGATCTGCGCCTGTATGCGGATGATGCCACCTTGCGGCATCGCATCGCGCGCATTCACGATCAGATTGAGAAGGGCCATTTCCAGCTGGGCGGGATCAGTCCGTACTGGCGGAAGTGCTGCTTCAAGCTGCGTTTCGATACGGGTATCGGGATCGATCGACCGGCTGGCCAGATCGATCAGGCCTTCGACCAGCGGAGCAATTTCGACTTCGCGCACATGCAATTCCTGGCGTCGCGAAAAGGCCAGAAGCCGTTTGGTCAATGATGCGCCGCGTTCTGCCCCGCGCAGGGCGCTCTCCAGAAGCTGCGCAAGTTCCGGATCGTCTGGCAGGCGCTTCTTCAAAAGGTGCAGGGAGCCGAGAATAGCCGTCAGGACGTTGTTGAAATCATGGGCTATTCCTCCGGTCATCTGACCGATAGCCTCCAGTTTCTGCGCCTGAAACAGGTCCTCGCGTGCCTGAGCCAATGCAAGCTGGGCCTGATGTTTCTCACTGATGTCGCGGGTTACCTTGGCAAAGCCGATGAGATTGCCTTCATCGTCCCTGATCGCATCGATAACAATGCTGGCCCAGAAACGGCTTCCGTCCTTTCGGACCCGCCAACCCTCGTTTTCGAAACGACCCTCGCGTCTTGCTATTTCAAGACCACGCCCCGGTTCCCCGGCATCGCGATCTTCCGGCGTGTAGAAGCTGGAGAAATGACGGCCCAGGATATCGTCGGGTTCGTATCCCTTGAGGCGGCGCGCACCAGGGTTCCAGCTGGCGACGTGGCCGTCTTCATCAAGCATGTAGATTGCGTAATCGACAATGGATTCGATCAGCAGCCGATAACGATCCTGCACGTGACGGCGCGCAGTGCGGCCTTCGGCCATGTTCCATTCTCCACGATTCGCAGCCCCGACGAACTGATAGTCTGTCATAAAGTTCCGGAAGTCATTCATTCTGTCCGCCAGTTGACCAAACACCAGTAGATATTGTATGTCTGACGAAATTCAAAATTCGTCAGACATCAAACGGAAGTCATGAACGATTATTCTACAACCGCGAGCGAGATATCCCGTCAGGAGAATATCGAGCGGATTCTCGATTGCGCGGAACGGGTGTTCAAGCACTACGGCTATTCCAAAACGAATGTCGCCGACATCGCTAAGGAACTGTCGATGTCGCCGGCCAACATCTATCGGTTCTTTGCGTCGAAAGCCGATATTCACCAGGCTCTCGCTCGCCGCATGCTGGCCGCTCAGTACGATGCCTTGGCCGAGAGTGCAGGACGTGAGGCCTCTGCCGCAGACCGCTTGCGTGCGCATACGCTTCTTCAGCACCGTCTGGTGATGGAAACGATGCTTGATGAGCAGAAGGTCCATGAGATGGTGCTTGTTGCAATGGACCAACAATGGCCTGTGATCGAGGAACACCTCGCACGTGTTCGCGGCATCATCGAGGACATTATCAAGGACGGTATCGAAGCCGGCGAATTCCGCCAGCAGGACGCTCGGCTTGCGGCCGAGTGCTACATGCATGCTGGGGTCTGTCTGTGTCACCCGCAACTGGTGGCAAAGACAGCGGCACCCGATGACGTCATCACAGCTGAAGCTCTGATCGAGTTTGCGATCCAGGCGCTGCGTTAAAATCTGCTCTGAGTGAGCGTGGAGAAGGAACCGCACGATGTCGGTTGTAGAATTGGGGAAACTGGGTGTGGCGATCGTGGCTGTTGCAGCCATTCTGTCCGGCTGCACGGAAGAGAAGAAGGCTGCCGGGCAGGTCATCCGTCCGGTGAAGGTCGTTGAGGTGAAGGCCCGGCAGGCAGGGCCTTTGCTACAATATTCGGGCTCCATTCGTGCCCGCACCGAAGTGCCACTGGGCTTTAGGGTCGATGGCAAGATCAGCGAGCGTCTCGTCGATGTCGGCCAAAGGGTCAAGGCAGGACAGCCGGTCGCCCGCATCGATGTGACAGACTATGAGCTTTCGGTACGTCAGGCCGAGGCTGAACTCGCATCCGCCGAAAAGCAGGTGGAAATCTCGAAGCTAGCCCTCAAGCGTGCAGAGACCTTGCAGAGCCAGAACATTACGCCCCAATCCTCGCTGGAGCAGGCCCAGCTTGCGTCTCGTCAGGCGATTGCGCAGCGCGATGCAGCTCAATCGTCCCTCACGCAGGCGAAAAATCGCGTTGGCTACGGTGTGCTCTCGTCCGATGTCGACGGTATCGTCACGGCTGTCAATGCCGAGGCGGGTCAGGTTGTGGCGGCCGGTACGCCGGTCATCCGAGTCGCGCAGGATGGTGCCAAGGAGATCGAGGTAGCCGTGCCGGAAGCAGAAATTCGGCAGTTCTCGCCAGGCAAGTCCGTCAAGACCTCGTTTTGGGCCGATGGCAATCTGGCTCTGGAAGGCAAGGTGCGGGAAGTGGCAGGCAGTGCAGACCAGCAGTCGCGCACATTCACCGTTCGCGTCAGCCTGCCGGATGACCCGGCGCTGCGGCTGGGCATGACGGCCACTATTTCTACCGAGTTTACCGGCAGTGCCCCCGGTTTCGTGCTCCCGCTCGCGGCACTGGCGAAGAAGGACGGAAAATCGATCGTCTGGCTCGTCGATCCTGCATCCTCCAAGGTCCATCCGCACCCGGTACAGGTTGACGGATTTGCCGAAGACGGCGTGCGCATCGCCGATGGCTTGAAGGCTGGCGATCTGGTTGTCGCTGCCGGAACGCAGTTCATGCAGCCTGATCTGCAGGTCAAAATCTACGAAGGCGAAGGTCAGACAGCAGGTGGTGCATCTACCGCAGTCGCCCCTTCAAAGTCCTGATCGATCCGGGTACAGGGGATTAAGTGATGAAGGCGTTTCGCACACCCGGCTCGCCCAGGCAGCCGTTCAACCTCTCGCGCTGGGCAATCTCTCATCCCAGCATCGGTCGTTTCCTGTTCGGGATCATCATCCTGATCGGCGGCCTCGGCATCATGAACATGGGCCAGAAGGAAGACCCGGACTTCACCTTCCGTGTCATGGTCGTGCAGGCGGTCTGGCCGGGCGCTTCCATCGAGGAAATGCAGGATCAGGTCGTCAACAAGATCGAGCGCAAACTGCAGGAAACGCCGCATCTCGATTGGGTGAAATCCTACACCCGCGCCGGTTTCTCGATCACCACGCTGCAGATCAAGGGTAACACCAATTCTCAACAGGTGGCAGACGCCTTCTATCAGGTCCGCAAGAAGATTGGCGACATCGAGCAGGATCTGCCGAGCGGCGTTCTCGGGCCCTATTTCAATGATGAGTTCGGAGATACCTATGTGACCCTCCACGCCCTGACGGGCGACGGATTCAGCTATCCTGAGCTCAAGGACTTCGCGACCAAGGCCCGCGACATGCTGCTGGCGACCAAGGGCGTGGAAAAGGTTTCCATTCTTGGCGACCAGGCGGAGCGCATCTACATCGACGTATCCTCCAAGGCGCTTGCGGAGCGCAAGCTGACGCTCAACGATGTGAAAAACGCGCTGGCCGGCCAAAACAATGTCGATCCCGCAGGCAATGTACAGACGGCGACCCGTTCCGTGCGCATCACCGTGGAAGGGGGCATGCGGACGCCGGAGGATATTCGCGAACTGCGCATTCGCAGCGGTAGCCAAGTGTTTCGGTTGGGCGATATCGCCACCGTCAGCAAGGGCCTGATCTCACCCTACGACCGCAAGTTCCGTTTCAATGGCAAGGATTCGGTCCAGATCGGTGTGGTCATGCAGAATGGCTACAAGGTTACAGACGTCGGCACATGGATCGAAGAAACCTATCGCAACTTCGAAAATGCGCTTCCCTATGGCGTTGAGGTTTCGCAGGTCGCCAACCAGCCGGAGGTCGTGCATGAGGCGATCGGCGAATTCACGCAGGCGCTTCTGGAAGCGCTGGTCATTGTTCTGGTCGTCTCGCTTTTGTCCATCGGCTGGCGTTCGGGCATCGTGATTGCCATCTCCATTCCGCTGGTGCTGGCGGCGACACTCGCCATCATGTACGAGCTCGGCATCGAGCTGCAGCGTATCTCGCTCGGCGCTCTCATCATCGCGCTTGGTCTTCTCGTCGACGATGCTATGATCGTGGTCGAAATGATGGAGCGGAAGCTGGAGGAAGGGCTGGAAAAGCTCAACGCCGCCACCTTCGCCTATTCCTCCACCGCCTTTCCCATGTTGACGGGTACGCTGATCACGACCGCGGGCTTCATTCCGGTCGGCTTTGCGGATTCGACTGCGGGTGAATATGTCCGGTCTCTCTTCTACGTGGTCGGCATCGCACTCGTGACATCCTGGTTCGTTGCTGTCTATTTCACGCCCTGGCTCGGATACATGATCCTGAAGCAGCGCGCGCATGCGGGAACGCATCACGATGTCTACGACACGCGGTTTTACCGCGGGCTTCGCGCCACGGTTTCCTGGAGCGTGCGGCACCGGCTGATCGTGCTGGTGGCAACGCTTGGCGTCTTCGGCACCAGCCTCTGGTCCTTCCAGTTCATTCCGCAGAGCTTCTTCCCGCAATCCTCGCGTCCTGAAATTCTCGTCGATATGTGGCTGCCGGAAGGCACCGCCATCGAAGAGGTGGAGCGTCAGGCGAAGGCGCTGGAAGCTAAGATCATGGACGATCCTGACAAGAAATTCGTCGCGACCTTCATCGGCGAAGGGGCTCCGCGCTTCTTCTTGCCGCTGGACCAGCAGCTTCGCAACCCCAACTATGCCCAGCTTCTGGTGATGTCGAACGGTCTGGAAGAGCGTGAGCGGATGATCATCAAGCTGCGCAAGATCCTTGCGGAAGACTTCCCGTCCGTCCGCGGCAAGGTGGATCGTCTTTTCCTCGGGCCGCCGGTCGGCTGGGCCGTACAGATGCGCGTCGTCGGTCCCGACCGTGAAGAGGTGCGCAAGATTGCCGATCAGGTGAAGCAGCGCTTCCATCAGAACCCGCAACTGGGCACGATCCATGACGACTGGCTGGAGCCGGTGACGACCATGAAGCTCGTCATCGACCAGGATCGGGCGAGGGCGCTTGGCGTGACATCGCAGCGCGTCCGACAGATGCTCTATGCATCGATGTCGGGTGTGACGCTCGACCAGTTCCGTGATGGCGAAGAGACTGTCTCCATCGTCGCTCGCGAACCGGATGCCACGCGGGACCTTCTGACGGCTGTCAACTCCGTCTATATCCCCACGGACAGCGGCGCCTTCGTGCCAGTCAGCCAGATCGCCCGCATCGAGCCGGTTCAGGAAAACGGGATCGAATGGCGACGCGACCGTCTGCCGACCATCACGATCAAGGCAACGGTTCCGGACGGTGTCGAACCGAACGATCTGGCTGCGAAGATGTACAGCGGGATGGCAGATCTGCGTAAAAACCTGCCTGCCGGCTACAAGGTCGAAATCCAGGGCGGCGCAGAGGATGCAGCGGAAAGCCAGATGTCGATTGCTGCCAAGGCGCCCGTCATGCTCTTCGTGATCGTTACGCTGCTGATGATCCAGTTGCAGCATTTCGGCAAGGCCATGCTGGTGCTGGCGACCGGTCCTCTCGGAATCATCGGTGCCGCAGCGGCACTTTTGATCACCGGCGCTCCCTTCGGCTTCGTGGCGATCCTCGGTGTCATCGCACTGCTCGGCATCATCATCCGTAACTCGATCATTCTGGTGGACCAGATTGACCAGGATATTGCGTCGGGAATGGAGCGCAGTGAAGCTATCATCGGCTCGGCGGTTCGTCGCTTCCGTCCGATCATGCTGACGGCACTGGTGGCCGTGCTTGCGTTGATACCGATCTCGCGTGGGCTTTTCTGGGGACCGCTCGCCTATGCCATGATGGGCGGCATCATGGTTGCCACCGTCCTGACCATCCTCGTTCTGCCTGCTGCCTACGCCCTGTTCTTCGGACGGGACAAGGCATCCAAATCCGGCGCTGGTGATAATGACGACCAGCGCAAGGACCAGTTGTCGCTCAACCTTTCCACCGCCGCGGAGTGAGCGACTTGCGGGAAGCGGCGCACCCCTGCCGCTTCCCGCCCCCTGCCTTCGAACGGAGGCATCGCCCAAGGGCGGAATAAAGCACGCAGGGTGCCTTGAATCTGGCCAAAATTTGTCAATCGCAAAGGCGTTGAGGGTTTACCGTTCCTCGCAGGTTGCGAGGTGCATCGATAGGTTAGTGGTAACAATCGATCGCATCGGAGACTTTGATGAAACGCCTTCTCATTCTCGGCACAGCCTTGGCCGCTCTTGTCGCTGGTCCAGTCTTTGCCCAGCAGCCGACCAAGTTGTTGAACGCTTCCTACGACGTGGCGCGTGAGTTGTTCGCAGCCGAGAACGAAGCCTTCATCAAGCAGAACCCGGGCGTCAACATCGATCAGTCCCATGCGGGCACCTCCAAGCAGGCGCGCGCCATCGTGGAAGGTCTGGAAGCTGACGTCGTCACCTTCAACCAGGTGACCGACATCGACTTTCTCGTGAAGCAGGGCTTCGTTTCAAAGGACTGGCAGAAGGCGTTTCCGAACAGTGCCTCGCCGTTCTATTCCTTCCCTTCCTTCCTCGTGCGTGCCGGGAACCCCAAGAACATCAAGGATTGGAACGATCTCGCACGCGATGACGTGAAGGTGGTCTTCCCGAACCCCAAGACCTCCGGCAATGCGCGCTATACCTATCTTGCAGCCGTTGCCTATGCACGTGAAGTGTTCAAGGGTGACGAGGAAAAGGTCGAGGCTTTCGTCAAAAAGATCTTCGACAATGTTCCTGTCTTCGATACCGGAGGCCGTGCAGCCACCACCACCTTCGTCGAGCGTGAAACCGGCGATGTGCTGATCACCTTCGAGGCGGAAACGCGCGGCATTGCCAAGCAGTATGGCAAGGACAAGGTGGAGAGCGTCATTCCGTCGGTTTCGCTCCTGGCGGAATTCCCGGTCGCCGTCGTGGACAAGGTTGCCAAGAAGCGTGGCTCGGAAGAGCTGTCGAAGAAGTATCTGGACTTTCTCTACAGCGAACAGGGCCAGCGGATCGCCGCTGAGTTTGGCCACCGCGTGCTGAATGAAAAGGTTGCCGCCGAGTTCAAGAACGAGTTTCCGCAGATCCGTTTGGTGAAGGTCGACGATGTGTTTGGCGGCTGGGACAAGATCCAGAAGGAACACTTCGCTTCCGGTGCAACGCTGGACAAGCTATACCGCAGTCGCTGAATTCTCCTCCCAAGGAAGGATAGGCCCGGTGGTTGTTTAACTGCCGGGTTTGTCCGTTTATTACGGGATCTATCTTGTGAAACGCAATGTCCTGCCCGGCCTGCATCTGTCCCTGGGCATAACCCTCTTTTATGTCGGCCTGATCGTGGTCCTGCCGCTTTCGGCGCTGGTGTTCAAGGCTGCAAGCCTTGGACCAGCCGAGTACTGGTCCATTGTCTCGTCACCGCGCGCAGTGGCGAGCTACCGCGTGACTGCATTCTCTGCGCTGATTGCGACGCTGTTCAACCTCGTTTTCGGACTGGCACTTGCCTGGGTTCTGACCCGCTACCGGTTTCCCGGTCGGCGCATCATCGATGCCATGGTGGATCTGCCATTCGCCCTGCCCACGGCAGTTGCGGGCATTTCGCTGACGGCGCTTTTCTCCAGCAATGGCTGGTTCGGTTCCGTCTTGTCCGAAGCGGGGATCAAGGTGGCTTATACGCCCATCGGCATCATGATCGCCATGTGTTTTACCAGCCTGCCGTTCATCGTACGAACGGTTCAGCCGGTGCTGGAAGATCTTGATCCGGCGCTGGAAGAGGCAGCCCAATCTCTCGGCGGCTCGGACTGGACGATTTTCCGCAAGGTCATTCTGCCGCTCCTGACACCGGCGCTGCTGGCGGGGCTTTCGCTTTCCTTTGCCCGCTCGCTGGGAGAGTTCGGCGCCATCATCTTCATTGCCGGAAATCAGCCGATGTCGACGGAGATCACCGCGCTGCTGATCTTCATCCGGCTGGAAGAATATGATTATCAAGCGGCTGCGGCCATTGCGTCGGTCCTGCTCCTGACAGCTTTCGCCATGCTGGCGGTGACAAACTGGCTCCAGTCACGCGCCCTGCGCTACACGGTGAAGGGATAGAGATGAACGCTGTTGCTTCTCACAAGAAACCGCCACGCGTTGGAGATGGACCGGTTTTTCGCCGCGTGCTGATTGGTATCGTCCTTATCCTTGGGGCGCTGCTCATTCTGGCGCCTTTGCTCGTCATCGGCCATGAGGCTTTCAAACAGGGCTTCAAGGTCTATACAGCAACGCTGAGCCATCCGGATACTCGCCATGCCATCATGATGACGGTGGTGACCGCCCTCATCGCGGTGCCGATCAACACTGCCTTCGGCGTGGCAGCGGCCTGGGCCATCACCAAATTCGATTTTCGCGGCAAGCGGCTGCTGCTCGTCGTGATCGAAATTCCGTTCTCTGTTTCGCCCATCGTTGCCGGTGTCGCCTATCTCTTCGTCTATGGTCTGCAGGGTCTTTTTGGTCCCTGGCTCGATGCGCATGACATCAAGATCCTGTTCGCGCTTCCCGGCATCGTGCTGGCGTCGATGTTCGTGACGGCTCCCTTCGTTGCCCGCGAACTGATCCCGCTCATGCAGGCGCAGGGGCGTGATCTGGAAGAGGCCGCGACATCGCTCGGCGCTTCGGGCTGGCGGACATTCTTCTCGGTCACGCTTCCCAACGTCAAATGGGCGCTGCTTTATGGCGTGGTTCTCTGCAATGCGCGCGTGATGGGCGAGTTCGGCGCGGTTTCCATCGTGTCCGGAAACATTCGCGGCCAGACCAATACGCTACCGCTGCATATCGAATTGCTCTACCACGATTATCAGGCGGCGGGTGCCTTTGCCTCGGCCTCCATTCTGGCGCTTCTCGCCGTCTTCACCATCATTGCCAAGGTCGCGCTGGAGCGTCGCGGTGCCGGACGCCGCAAGACCCAAGCTACCGATGCCGCTTCGACAGGACATTGATTGCCATGGAAATTCGTCTCGATAACGTCGTCAAGACCTTCGACACCTTCCGCGCCGTGCATGGCGTGTCGCTGACAGTGCAGAGCGGCGAATTGATCGCTTTGCTCGGTCCATCCGGTTCTGGCAAGACGACGATCCTGCGCATGGTGGCGGGGCTGGAATATGCCGATGGCGGGCACATTTACTTCGGCGATCAGGATGCTACCGACATTCCGGTGCGCGATCGCGGCGTCGGTTTCGTCTTCCAGCATTACGCGCTCTTTCCGCATATGACGGTGGGGGAAAATATCGGCTTCGGCATGAGCGTTTCCAAGGTGAAGCGCAGCAAGGCGGAAATCGTAGCGCGCGTGAACCAGCTTCTGAAGCTGGTTCGCCTTGAAGGCCTCGGAGATCGCTTTCCGGCGCAGATTTCTGGCGGTCAGCGACAGCGCGTGGCACTCGCACGTGCCCTGTCCGTCGATCCCAAGGTCCTGCTGCTGGATGAGCCCTTCGGTGCGCTGGATGCCAATGTGCGCCATGACCTTCGCCGCTGGCTGCGGGAGATCCATGATGAACTGGGCATCACCACGATCTTCGTGACGCACGACCAGGAAGAGGCGCTGGATCTTGCCGATCGCGTCGTCATTCTGAAGGACGGCAAGATCGTTCAGCAAGGCACGCCGCAGGAGGTGTGCCGTGATCCTAAGAATGCCTTCGTGCTGAAATTCCTAGGGGATGCCAACCGGCTGACTGGCGAGGTGCGTGACAGGCAAGCACATGTTGCTGGCGTTGCCGTGGCTGCTGCCGAGGGCGTGGCGGATGGCCCGGCGGAAATCTATGCACGTCCCCGCGATCTCGATTGGTCTGCTGCGGGGCCGGGTGTGCCTGCAAGCGTTGCCCGGGTGCTGGACCGTCCCGGCGAGCGCCGTGTGATTGCGACAGCATCGACGGGGGAACCGCTTGAGTTCGACGTGGACGCGGAGCGGGACATTTTCGCAGGCGAGCAGGGTTTCGTGACGTTGCGGCGTGCCAAGGTATTCGCACTGGGGTAAGGAGGGCTTTTCTCGGAACCTGCAAACCAAACAAAAAGGCGCCGGTTGCCCGACGCCTTTTTGAATCACGGCTGCTGAAACGCTCAGTTCATCTGGCTGACGAAGCGGGTTTCCAGATAGGCTTCGACGGCTTCCGAACCACCTTCCGTGCCGTAGCCGGAATCCTTGATGCCACCGAACGGCACTTCCGGAATCGCAAGACCGTTGTGGTTGATGGTCAACATGCCGGCTTCCAGACGCTGGCCGAGCGCGTGTGCGGTCTTGACCGAACCGGTGAAGGCATAAGAAGCAAGGCCGAAGGGCAGGCGGTTGGATTCTTCCAGAGCCTCATCCAGCGTGGAGAACCGGTTGACGATGGCGATCGGGCCGAAGGGCTCTTCGTTCATCATCAGGGTGGAGGTCGGCACATCGGTCAGAACCGTCGGCTCGAAGAAGTGGCCCTTGTTGCCAATGCGCTTGCCGCCCGTCTTCAGAACGGCGCCCTTGGAAACGGCATCCTGAATCATGCCTTCCATGGCCGGGATGCGGCGCTCGTTGGCAAGCGGCCCCATGGTCACGTCAGCCTCGAGGCCATTGCCGACCTTCAGGTTTTCCGCATACTTCACAATGCCGTCGATGAACTGGTCGGCAACGCCATCCTGAATGAGGAAGCGGGTCGGTGCAACGCAGACCTGACCGGCATTGCGGAACTTTGCGGCTGCGGAGACTTCGATGGCTTTTTCCAGATCAGCATCGTTGAAGACGACGACCGGGGCATGACCGCCGAGTTCCATGGTCGCGCGCTTCATGTGCTTTCCGGCAAGGGCCGCCAGATGCTTGCCAACCGGCGTGGAACCCGTGAACGAGATCTTGCGAATGACCGGATGCGGGATGAGGTATTCGGAAATTTCAGCCGGGACACCATAGACCAGACCGACAACACCGGCTGGAATGCCGGCATCCGCAAAGGCGCGGATGAGTTCGGCTGGCGAAGCCGGGGTTTCTTCCGGTGCCTTGACGATGATCGAGCAGCCGACGGACACGGCAGCAGAGAGCTTGCGCACGATCTGGTTGATCGGGAAGTTCCACGGCGTGAAGGCGGCAACCGGGCCAACCGGGAACTTGATCGCCATGTTGGAAACGCCACCGAAACGGGCCGGGATGATCTGGCCATAGGTGCGGCGTGCCTCTTCGGCGAACCAGTCGATGGTATCGGCGGCGTTGTTGATTTCCGCCTTGGACTGAGCAATCGGCTTGCCCTGTTCGCGCGTCATCAGCCAGGCGATGTAATCGATCCGCTGGCGCACAATGTCGGCTGCCTTGCGCATGATCTTCGAGCGCTCGAAGGCTGACGTTTCGCGCCAGACCTTGAAGCCCTTGTCCGCAGCGTCCAGCGCCAGATCGAGGTCAGCCTTTTCCGCGTGCGCGATTTTCCCGATGATTTCCTGCGTTGCCGGATCTTCGACCGGAATCGTCTTGCCGCCGACGGCGTCGCGCCATTCGCCTGCAATGAAGAGCTTTACATCTGGATAGCTATGCATGGTGACCTCGTTTTGAGTTCAGAAAATCGCTGAAATAAGCGACAGGCGCCAAAGGGGCGGCACCCAAGCCCTGGAGGGTTTCGGACCTTCACGTAGGACAATTGGACGCCACAATCAACGCCCCTTGGCAAAAGTAATACTAATAAAAAGGGCGGCGACAGGTCTCCCTGTCTGCCGCCCCTGGCCCCCGCCATTTCAATCAGGTGATCAGAAGAACGCCTGAATGCCTGTCTGGGCACGGCCCAGGATCAGGGCGTGCACGTCGTGCGTGCCTTCATAGGTGTTGACTGTTTCCAGGTTCTGCTCGTGGCGCATGACATGATATTCGATCTGGATGCCGTTGCCGCCGTGCATGTCGCGCGCCTGGCGTGCGATATCCAGAGCCTTGCCGCAGTTGTTGCGCTTGACGATTGAAATCATTTCCGGCGCCATCTTGTGCTCGTCCATCAGGCGGCCAACGCGCAAGCTGGCCTGAAGCCCAAGCGAGATCTCGGTCTGCATGTCGGCAAGCTTCTTCTGGTAAAGCTGCGTGCCAGCCAGCGGCTTGCCAAACTGTTTGCGATCCAGACCATACTGACGTGCGCGCAGCCAGCAGTCTTCGGCAGCCCCCAGAACGCCCCAGGAAATGCCATAGCGTGCACGGTTAAGGCAGCCGAACGGACCCTTGAGGCCGGATACGTTTGGCAAGAGCGCGTCTTCCGAGACCTCGACGCCATCCATTACGATCTCGCCGGTGATCGATGCACGCAGCGAAAGCTTGCCGCCGATCTTTGGCGCGGAAAGACCCTTCATGCCCTTTTCAAGCACGAAGCCGCGGATCTCGTTGTTGTGCGCTTCAGACTTGGCCCAGACGACGAAAACATCGGCGATCGGTGCGTTGGAAATCCACATCTTGGAGCCGCGCAGACGGTATCCGCCTTTGATCTTTTCCGCGCGGGTCTTCATGCCGCCCGGATCGGAACCGGCATCCGGCTCGGTCAGGCCGAAACAGCCGATCAGTTCGCCGGAAACGAGACTGGGCAGATACTTCTTCTTCTGCTCATCCGAACCATAGGCGTAGATCGGGTAGATCACCAGCGAAGACTGCACACTCATCATGGAACGGTAGCCGCTATCGATGCGCTCGACTTCGCGGGCAACCAGACCATAGGCAACATAAGATGCGTTGGCGGCGCCGTATTCTTCCGGCAGGGTCACACCCAGAAGGCCTGTCTGTCCCATCAGGCGGAAGAGTTCCGGCTCGGTTGTTTCGGAGAGGTAGGCTTCCTGAATGCGTGGCAGCAGTTCGGCCTTGCCGAAGGCTGCAGCCGCATCGCGGATCATTCGCTCATCTTCCGTCAACTGGTCGTCCAGCAGGAAGGGATCAGCCCAATTGAATGCGGTGCGGTCGCTCATCGTCAAAACCTCCAGAAAAATGTGGGTGCATAATGAGCAGGCGCGGGATCGGCGTAAAGCGCCGTTTACTCACGTTGATATGAGCTATAGGAATAGGCCATGACCAATCTCAGTCGCAGGCTTCTTCCGTCCACCAGTGCACTGGCCGCATTCGAATCCGTTGCGCGGCTCGGGAGCTTTTCTTCCGCCGCAGACGAGCTTTCCTTGACGCAAGGCGCCATCAGCAGGCAGATTTCAGGTCTCGAAGACCAGCTTGGCATTCTGTTGTTCGAGCGCAGCAGCCGTGGTGTGCAGTTGACGGAAGCAGGCCGCGCCTATGCCAAGGCCATTGGCGCCGCGCTTGCGCAGATCCGCACTGCCTCGCTTCAGGCCATGACGAAACGGCATGGCGACACGTTGAACCTTGCCATGCTGCCGACCTTCGGAACGCGGTGGCTCTTGCCGCGAATACCGCGCTTTGTCAGCGCCCATCCGGAAATCACGCTGAATTTTGCCACCCGCATCGGTATCTTCGATTTCGAGCAGGATGGTCTGGACGTGGCAATCCATATCGGTCAGCCGAACTGGCCCGGAGCAGAATGCACCTTCCTGATGGACGAGATGGTTGCGCCCGTTTGCAGCCCCGACTTCCTTCGGCAAAACCCGGTTTCGAAGCCGGAAGATCTTGCGGGTCTGCCGCTGCTGCACATGGCTTCGCGGCCTGGCGCCTGGACACATTTCTTCGAGGCTGTCGGCGTGCAGGGCGTTCCCGCGCCGGGCATGCGGTTCGAACAGTTTGCCAGTGTGGCGCAAGCCTGCAGCGCAGGACTAGGCGTGGCGTTGATGCCGCTCTTTCTCATAGAGGCGGAACTGCAGGCAGGAACACTGGTAGAAGCCTTCCCTCAGCAGGTCCGAAGCCCAAGCTCCTATTATCTCGTCGCACCGGTTACCCGAATGGACCTGAAGCCTGTGGCGCTGTTTCGGGCATGGCTGATCGAAGAGGTCGGACACTGGCGCAACGAGCCCTTCTACGCGTGAAGGCATATCCCGAGAGATGAGAGAATGACGTCATGAAACCGCACGAGTTCTGGCAGACCATTCATCCGGCTGGCGCGTTTCCGGAAATCGGTCCCCATCAAGACTTCTATCCCGCGCGACTAAAGGACGGGCGGCAGTTACGTCTTCCGATCCGCCCCTTGTCGGACGGCGTGCATGCGCTTGCATCGCTCATTATCAACCAGGCCTCCTTCGAAGTGATCGATGTGCTGGCGGGTCAATTGGCAGACAAGTTGAGAGACGGTGACATCGAGGTCGTCGTAGGGCTTCCGACACTCGGTCTGACGCTTGCTGCGGAAGTCGCCCGCAAACTCGGCCATGCCCGTTATGTGCCCTGTGGGAATTCGCGCAAATTCTGGTACCGGGATGAGCTTTCCGTTCCGATTTCCTCCATCACAACGCCTGATCAGGTGAAGAGGCTTTACCTCGATCCTCGTATGGTGCCGCTGATCGAAGGACGCCGTATTGCTCTGATCGACGATGTCCTGTCCAGCGGAACCTCCATCGCAGCAGGGCTTGCGCTTCTGCAAAAGACCGGTTGCGAACCGGTTGCCATTGGTGCGGCCATGCTGCAGACGCGGCGCTGGGAAGAGGTGCTGAATGCACTCGATGCCCAGTGGACATCGCGTGTTCGCGGTGTTTTGCAAACGCCATTTCTTCGGCGGGTCGCCAACGACGCCTGGATGTAGCCTGCTACTTTTCGCCTTGCGGTCTGCCGCGAAGGATCTAGGATCGCCGCATTCTCGCTCATCTGCATAATCGGAAATGACAATGGAATTAGTCTTCGACGGCCACAACGATGTTCTCTTGCGGCTATGGCGCAACATGCGCAACGGCGCCGATCCTGTCCGTGAATTCATGCAGGGCACGAGAGAGGGGCATATCGATGGCCCCCGCGCGAAAGCGGGTGGTTTGGCCGGTGGACTCTGCGCGATCTACATTCCCTCGGGCGATTTGATTTTGCAGGAGCCGGACGGGCAGGGGCACTATGTCACCCCGCTTGCGGCCCCTTTGGCTCGCCAGCCGTCGCTCGATATTGCCATGGAAAAATTTGCCGTCGCGCTGCAGCTTGATCGCGCCAATGCCTGGCGGATCTGCCGCACGGTGCCGGAAATCCGGGCTGCGATGGACGACGGAATCTTCGCCTGCGTCATGCATATGGAGGGCTGTGAGGCGATCGGTGCCGATCTGGCCGCTCTCGACGTGTTCCATGCGGCGGGCCTGCGCTCGCTGGGACCCGTCTGGAGCCGCCACAACATCTTTGGTCATGGTGTGCCGTTTGCCTATCCCATGTCACCGGATACGGCGCCGGGTCTGACCAATGCAGGCTTTGCTCTGGTGAAGGAATGCGATCGTCTGGGCATCGTCATCGATCTCGCCCACATCACCGAGAAAGGTTTCTGGGATGTGGAGAAGACCTCTGAAAAGCCGCTCGTTGCCAGCCATTCCAATGTTCATGCTCTGACTGAGGTGGCCCGTAACCTGACCGACAAGCAGATGGACGCCATCCGCGAGCGAAAAGGTCTGGTCGGCCTCAACTATGCCGTGACGATGCTGCGGCCGGATGCGCGCGACGATGCCGACACCTCGCTGGATCTCATGGTCAAGCACATTGACTACATGGTCGAGCGCATGGGCATTGATTGCGTGGCGCTTGGTTCAGACTTCGACGGAGCCACTGTTCCACAGGAAATCAATGATGCGGCGGGCAATCAGAAACTGGTTGCGGCCCTCAGAAACGCGGGATACGGTCAGTACGAACTAATAAAGCTTTGCCGTGAAAACTGGTTCAGGATCTTTGCGGAAACCTGGGCTTGAGAGACGGTTAAGTGATTTAAAAAACAATGTTTTAAAGAAATGGGGAACCAGACCATGAACGAGTTCAACCGAAGCCTCCGCCTCCTTGGCACCAGCGCTGCCCTCTCTGTCATGATGCTGTCTGCGCCGCAGGCTTTTGCCGCAACGCCAGCCGATACGCTGGTTGTCGGCTTTGCCATAGACGACATCATCACGCTTGATCCAGGCGAGGCTTTCGAGCTTTCCACAGCCGAAGTGACCGCCAACACTTACGAAAAGCTGGTGATGCTCGATCCGAACGATACATCCAAGGTTGTCGGTCAGCTTGCAGAAAGCTGGAAGATTTCCGACGATGGTCTGACCTATACGTTCAAGCTGAAGCCGAACCTAAAGTTTGCGTCCGGCAATCCGATCACGGCAGAGGACGTGGCCTATTCGTTCGAGCGCGCCGTGAAGCTCGACAAGTCGCCAGCCTTCCTGCTGACGCAGTTCGGTTTGAAGGGTGACAATGTCGCCGAAAAGGCGAAGGCTGCCGATGCCTCGACCTTCGTTCTGACAGTCGACAAGCCCTACGCGCCGAGCTTTGTCCTGAACGTTCTGACGGCCACGGTTGCCTCGGTCGTTGACAAGAAGGTTGTTGCTGCCAAGGCCAAGCCGGTTACGGTAACCGCTGAAGCCAAATGGGATAATGATTTTGGCAACGAGTTCCTGAAGACCGGCTATGCCGGCTCTGGCCCGTTCAAGGTGCTGACCTGGAAGGCGAACGAAGCCGTCGTTCTTGAAGCTAATCCGAATTTTCAGGGCGCAAAGCCCAAGCTGAAGCGTGTCATCTACCGCTACATGAAGGAAAGCGCCTCGCAGCGTCTCGCTCTTGAAAACGGCGATATCGATATCGCCCGTAACCTCGAGCCAAATGATCTGAAGGCGATTGCGTCCAAGTCCACGCTGGCCCAGACGTCTGCTCCAAAGGGCACCGTCTATTACATCGGTCTGAACCAGAAGAACCCGAACCTTGCCAAGCCGGAAGTGGTTGAAGCGTTCAAGTATCTGATGGATTACGATGCGATCGGCGCGACGCTGATCAACGGCATCGGCAAGATCCACCAGACCTTCCTGCCGGAAGGCCAGCTGGGTGCAATCTCTGAAAATCCCTACAAGCTGGATGTTGCCAAGGCCAAGGAACTGCTGGCCAAGGCTGGCCTGAAAGACGGCTTCAAGGTGACGATGGATGTGCGCAATACGCAGCCCGTAACCGGTATTGCGGAAGCCTATCAGCAGACCCTGGCGCAGGCAGGCGTAAAGCTGGAAATCATTCCGGGTGATGGTAAGCAAACACTAACCAAGTACCGCGCTCGCCAGCACGATATGTATATCGGCCAGTGGGGTTCGGACTATTTCGATCCGAACTCGAATGCCGAAACCTTCACGGCCAATCCGGACAATTCGGATGCGGGCAAGAACAAGACGCTCGCATGGCGCAATGCCTGGGATGTGCCGGAACTGACGAAGCAGACGCAGGCTGCACTTCTGGAGAAGGACAGCGCAAAGCGCGCCGAGATCTACCAGAAGCTTCAGAAGGAAGTTCTGGCCAAGGGTCCGTTCGTCATCATCTTCCAGCAGGTGGAAGTGGCGGGCTATTCGGCCAAGCTGAAGGGCTTCAAGCTCGGTCCGAGCTTTGACACCAACTTCGTCCACAACATCTCGAAGGACTAAGGGCCGGTTCCTTGACACTTCCCGAGACGAGCGGAGCGACGCGGCCACGGCGGCGTCGCAACAACCGCAGGTCATGGGCCGTCCTGCGTTTCGCGGTGACGGTTCTGACCACTTTCCTCGGCCTGTTGGCCGTTACCTTTTTCATCGGTCGCGTGGTGCCCATCGATCCGGCGCTCGCCATTGTCGGTGATCGTGCGCCGGCGCATGTGGTGGAGCGAGTTCGCGAGGAACTTGGGCTGAACCTGCCGCTCTGGCAGCAGTTTTTCATCTACCTGAAACAGGTTCTGTCCGGTGATTTCGGCACCTCGGTGCTGACCAGCAATCCGGTGCTGGAGGACATCAAGCGTGTGTTTCCGGCGACCATGGAGCTCGCAACCGTTGGCACCCTGATCGGCGCTCTGTTCGGCGTGCCGCTTGGTGTTCTGGCGGCAGTAAAGCGCGGCAGCATTGTCGATCAGGTGGTGCGTGTCGTAGGGCTTATCGGCTATTCGGTGCCGGTCTTCTGGCTCGCGCTCCTGGCGTTGCTCTTCTTCTACGCGAAGCTGAACTGGGTTGCCTATCCGGGGCGTATCGACGTGGTGTACGAATACACGTTTGTTTCTACGACCGGCTTCTACCTGTTCGATGCCATCATGCAGGGCGAGTGGGAAGTTTTCCGGGATCTTTTCCGGCACATCATCCTGCCATCTGCACTGCTGGGATATTTTTCGCTGGCCTATATCAGCCGCATGACGCGCTCCTTCATGCTGAACGAGCTGGCGCAGGAATATGTCGTTGCGGCTCGGGCGAAGGGGCTTTCGGAAACCCGCATCATTTGGTTCCACGCGCTGCGCAATGCCGCCGTGCCGCTGATTACGGTCATCGCGCTTTCCTATGCAGGCCTGCTGGAAGGGTCGGTTCTGACGGAGACGATCTTCTCCTGGCCGGGACTGGGCCTCTACATCACCAACTCGCTGCAGAACGCGGATATCAACGCCGTGCTGGGTGGCACGCTTGTTGTGGGCGCCGTGTTCGTGACCATCAATCTGTTGTCCGATCTGCTGTACCGGACGCTCGATCCGAGGACGCGCAGCCGATGACGAGCCTTGAGACCACATTGAAACCGTATAGCCGCGAATGGCTGCTTTCCGACCGCCCGACAACCCGCAGGCAGGCGCAGCTTGGTCGCGCCTATGTCGTCTGGCGCCGGTTTTCGGAAAACCGGCTGGCGCTGCTTGGCCTCTTCATCATCATCGCGCTGATCGTGGTGGCGGCCCTGGCGGATGTCATTTCGCCGCATAATCCGGTGGTCGGTGACCTGCGCAATTCACGCCTGCTGCCGCCGGGTTCGGAAGGCTTTCTTCTGGGAACCGACGACCAGGGACGCGATATTCTTTCGCGCCTCATTCATGGTTCGCGGCTGACGTTGATGGTCGTGGTGCTGGTCGCTGTGATTGCCGCACCCATCGGTCTGCTGGTGGGAACGGTTGCCGGTTATGCCGGTGGCTGGATCGATGCCGTTCTCATGCGCATCACCGACATTTTCCTCGCCTTTCCGAAGCTCGTTCTGGCGCTGGCTCTGGTCGCGGCTCTCGGACCGGGAATCGAGAATGCCATTCTGGCAATTGCCGTGACCTCCTGGCCGCCTTACGCCCGCATTGCGCGCGCCGAGACACTGACCTTCCGCAATTCGGAATTCATTTCGGCGGTCAAGCTGATGGGAGCCTCGCCCTTCCGCATCGTGCTTCGGCACGTCATGCCGCTCTGCACATCCTCGCTGATCGTACGTGTGACGCTGGATATGGCAGGCATTATTCTGACGGCCGCCGGTCTTGGGTTCCTCGGCCTCGGTGCACAGCCGCCGCTGCCGGAATGGGGTGCGATGATTGCCTCTGGCCGTCGCTTCATTCTCGACCAGTGGTGGGTTGCGGCCATGCCGGGCTTTGCCATCCTTATCGTCAGCCTTGGTTTCAACTTGCTGGGCGATGGCTTGCGCGATGCACTCGACCCGAAGGAGGCCGGACAATGAGCCCGCTTCTGACCGTGGAGAATTTGCGCGTGAGCTTTCCAACGCGCACCGGCGAAGTGAATGCCGTGCGTGGCGTATCCTTCACGCTTGGACGGGAAAGACTTGGTATCGTCGGCGAATCCGGCTCCGGCAAATCGCAGACCGGTCGCGCCATCATGGGCCTGACGCCGGGACATGCAAAGATCACTGCCGACAGGCTGAACTTCGACGGTGTCGACCTTCTATCCGCCTCCAAACGTCAGCGGCGCGATATGCGCGGCAAGCGCATGGCGATGATCCTGCAGGATCCGAAATATTCGCTAAATCCCGTCATGCCCATCGGCAAGCAGATCATCGAAACGCTGCGGACGCATGAAAGTGTGTCTGGTCGCCAGGCCCGGGATCGGGCGCTTGCCATGCTGGAGGCGGTGCAGATCCGCGATCCCGAACGTGTATTCGATCTTTATCCGCATGAAGTCTCCGGCGGTATGGGTCAGCGCATCATGATTGCCATGATGCTGGTCTGCGGTCCCGAGTTGCTGATTGCGGACGAACCGACATCCGCGCTCGACGTGACTGTGCAGCTGGAGGTGCTCGGCATTCTGGACAAGCTTGTGGCCGAGCGCGGCATGGGTCTGATTTTCGTCAGCCATGATCTGAGGCTGGTGTCCTCCTTCTGCGATCGCGTGCTGGTGATGTATGCTGGCCGCGTGGTGGAGGAGTTGCCATCTGCCAATCTGGCAGCGGCGCAGCATCCCTACACGCGGGGACTGTTGAACTGCCTGCCCACGATCGGCAGCCATAGGCATCCGCTTCCGGTGCTGGAGCGACAGGCGGAGTGGACGCAATGACCGGTACGGCACTTTCCGTTCGCGACATAGTGGTGACATTCGACGAGTTTGTCGCGCTCAACCATGTGACCATGAATGTGAACGAGGGCGAATCTTTCGGGATCGTTGGAGAATCCGGTTCGGGCAAATCGACACTGCTGCGCGCCGTTGCGGGATTGAATGTGTTCGAATCCGG
This sequence comes from Affinirhizobium lemnae, assembly GCF_022968395.1. Classification (GTDB taxonomy): domain Bacteria; phylum Pseudomonadota; class Alphaproteobacteria; order Rhizobiales; family Rhizobiaceae; genus Neorhizobium; species Neorhizobium lemnae. The sequence goes on along the minus strand of NZ_JALJQZ010000005.1, from coordinate 129,857 downwards.
CAGCCTGACGGTTGCTGGTCGCAGCTATTCCGGTTCCCGCCGGGACAAGGAATTCTATCGTACGGTCCAGATGGTGTTTCAGGATCCCTATGGTTCGCTGCATCCGCGCCAGACAGTCGATCGGCTGTTGCTGGAGCCGCTTGCGATCCATGGCTTTTCCGACGTCGATGCCCGCATTGCCCGCGCATTGGATGAGGTGGGGCTCGGCTCCGGCTTCCGGTTCCGCTATTCGCACCAGCTTTCGGGCGGCCAGCGCCAGCGCATTGCCATTGCCCGTGCGCTGATCCTGGAGCCGAAGATCCTGCTTCTGGATGAGCCGACTTCGGCGCTCGATGCCTCCATCCAGGCCGAAATCCTCAACCTGCTGGAGCAGGCGCGCAAGGACCGGAACCTCACCTTCATCATGGTCAGCCACGATCTTGGCGTCATCAGCCATATGTGCGAGCGGCTGGCGGTGATGAAAAAGGGTGAGGTCGTGGAAACAGTTTCTGTCGAGGCTCTGGAAAAGCGCGAGTTTTCGCAAGAGTATACGCGCCAGCTGTTGGTGGCGAGCGAAGGCTTCCGCCGGACGGCTTAAAGCGAGCGCACTCACTTTTGGCGGATGTCCATGCAGCTTCGGGCCCTGATGTATTTCGATGAGGTGGTGCGCACCAATTCCATGCGCGCCGCCGCAGAAAATCTGAATGTGGCGGCAACCGCCGTCAGTCGTCAGATCGAAAATCTCGAACATTATTTCGGCACGCCGCTGGTTGAACGCAGCAGTCGGGGCATCCGTCTGACGGCGGCGGGTGAACTGCTTGCGGCTCGCGCAGGCAAGACATTGCGGGAGCTGGAGCATGTGCATCAGCTGATCGATGACCTCCAGGGGCTCCAGCGTGGGCGGGTGGTGATCTATGCCAACGGGGCTGCGGTCGCGAACCTGCTTGCGCCCGTGCTTGCGCAATTCAGCCTGAAATATCCCAATCTGCGGTTCGAGGTGGCTATCACGACGGCCAGACAGGCCATCGAGGCACTATCGAGCGCCGAGGCCGATCTTGTCGTCACCCTGTTTGCGCCCAAGCTGACAGGGGTCAAGGTGCGGCTTCGTTCGGAAGTGGCCTATGATCTCATCACCTCTGCCAGGCACGCGGCTGCTGGAATGACCGAAATCTCGCTCAAGGATGTGGCTGCGCTCCCTCTGGCGCTGCCCGACAAGAGCTTCGGTGCTCGTCAGGCCTTCGAGGAGCAGTTTGCCAAGGTCGGTGTCGAACTCGACCCGGTTTTCGTCACTGGATCATTGGAGATGTTGAAGGAACTGGTCTTGCGCGAAGCGGCGGTGACGCTTCTGCCGAGGCTGACCATTACGCGCGAAATCGAAATGGGGCTTCTGTCCGCCATTCCGATTTCCGGCGGGCGGGCGGTGAAGACGGCGATTGAGCTCTGCGTCGCGCCTGATCGCCAGCTTTCCTTTGCCGCCGCCAAGCTGGTGGATTTCATCGAGGCTTTTATGCGCGGAGCGGAACCCCGCAAGGCAGGTCAGAAAGCGAAGAGAGATGTGTAGCGATTTCGGCTACACAGAGCACACAAAATTCGCCATTGTGTGTGCGCCTGCGAAATGACAGTATTTTCGCATAAACAGCTCTGCTGCCGCGCTTGAAACGGCGGATGGAGCAAGATCCAGGGGATTTTCAAGCATGTCACGCCTCACGCTTTCCACCTCAACCGGCTTTTCGCGCCGAACCTTCGTCGTTCTTTCATTGGCGGCTGGCGTCGCCCTGGGCGCGCTTGGTTCCGCGCAGGCGGCTCCCAAAACCTCGCTGTCGCTTGGAATGTCGGTGGAGCCATCGGGCCTTGATCCGACGGCTGCCGCACCGGTTGCCATCGGTCAGGTGACGTGGCAGAACATCTTTGAAGGGCTGACGACCATCGACAAGGATGGCAAGGTGCAGCCGCAACTGGCCGAAAGCTGGGTCATTTCGCCGGATGGGCTGAATTATACATTCAAGCTGCGCCAGGGCGTTACTTTCCATAATGGCGAAGTGTTCGATTCCGCCGTTGCAAAATTCTCGATCGATCGCGCGCGGGCTTCCGATTCCGTCAATCCGCAGAAGCGCTATTTCGCCTCGGTCGATAGCGTCGAGACGCCGGATGCAGCGACGCTGGTGGTGAAGCTGAAGAGCCTGACGGGCAATTTCCTCTACTGGCTGGGCTGGCCGTCCTCGGTCATGGTTGCGCCGAAAAGTGCGGCCGACAACAAGACGAACCCGATCGGCACTGGTCCGTTCAAGTTCGTCAGCTGGGCCAAGGGCTCTCAGGTCGAACTGGCAAAGAACCCGGATTACTGGGACAAGGCAGGCACTGCCAAGCTGGAGAAGGTTACCTTCCGCTTCATAGCCGATGCGCAGGCGCAGGCTGCGGCTCTGAAATCCGGTGATCTGGATGCCTTTCCAGAATTTGCAGCACCCGAACTGATGGCAAGCTTCGAGGGTGACAGCAAGCTGACCACCGTGATCGGCAATACGGAGCTGAAGGTCGTGGCTGGCATGAACAATGCCAAGAAGCCTTTCGATGACAAGCGCGTGCGCCAGGCCCTCATGATGGCGGTAGACCGACAGGCGCTGATCGATGGGGCGTGGTCCGGCTTCGGCACGGCCATCGGCAGCCATTATACGCCGAACGATCGTGGCTTCGTGGATTTGACGAAGACCTACCCTTACGATCCGGAAAAGGCACGCAAGCTTCTGGCAGAAGCCGGCTTCGCCAGCGGACTGAGCTTCACGATCAAGGCGCCGCAAATGGCCTATGCGCAACGCAGTTCGCAGATGTTGCAGGCCATGTTTGCCGATGTGGGGGTAACGCTGAACATCGAAACCACCGAGTTTCCGGCAAAATGGGTGGCCGATGTGTTCAAGGGCGGCAACTACGACATGACCATCGTGGCACATGCCGAACCGATGGACATCGATATCTATGCGCGTGACCCCTACTACTTCAATTACAAGAACCCGGCCTTCAACGAGGTTCTGAAAAAAGTAGACGCCACCGCCGATGCCAGCGAACAGGCGAAACTCTATGGCGAGGCGCAGAAGATCCTGGCAGAGGATGTGCCGGCCCTCTACCTCTTCGTGATGCCGAAGCTTGGCGTGTGGAACAAGAACCTCAAGGGGCTCTGGGAAAACGAACCGATCCCATCCAACGTGCTGGCCCAGGTTGAATGGTCGCAGTAACCGGCTGAGAGGCGGCGGAACGTCAGCAGAGTTTCTGCCGCTTTCAAAATCCATTGCATGCCTGAAACAGGCGTTTCATCCTTCGCTTTCCCGGAAAGCCTGAAGGGACAGGATATGGTTGCCCTCATCGTCCGCCGCATCGCCGGTCTTGTGGTTACTCTTCTGATCGTCTCGGCGCTGATTTTTCTCGTCATGGATCTTCTGCCAGGCGACCCGGCGTCTGTCATGCTGGGAACCTCGGCCACGCCGGAAACGCTGGCTGCGCTTCAGAAACAGATGGGCCTCGATCAGCCGCTTCTGGTGCGCTACGGGATCTGGCTGGGGCAGGCCCTACGCGGCGATTTCGGAACGTCCTACACCTACAGCGTTCCGGTCGCGGGTTTGATTGCGGAACGGTTGGCGGTGACGGTGCCGCTGGCCCTGCTTGCGGTATTTCTCTCCGTCAGCCTTGCACTGCCGCTTGGCGTCATCTCTGCGGGAAAGCGCAACAGTGGGCTGGACTATATCGTGGGCGTTGTCTCGCAACTCTTCATCGCCGTTCCGGGCTTTTGGGTCGGCCTGTTGTTGATCCTCCTCTTTTCAGTTTCGCTCGGCTGGATGCCCGCGGGCGGATTTCCGGGCTGGAGTGCGGGTTTCTGGATATCCCTCAAGGCGCTTCTGTTGCCTGCCATCGCGCTCGCTCTGCCGCAGGCGGGCGTGCTGACACGGGTTACCCGCACCTCCGTTCTTGAGGTCATGTCCGAGGATTATGTTCGCACTGCCCGCTCCAAAGGCTTGTCGGAAAGGACTGCGCTCTGGCTGCATGCAGTGCCGAACGCCATGGTGCCTGTCGTCACCATTCTGGGACTGCAATTCACCTTTCTCATTGCGGGGGCCGTGCTGGTGGAAAACGTGTTCAACCTGCCGGGTCTTGGGCGGCTTGCCTATCAGGCGCTTTCCCAGCGAGACGTGGTGGTGATGCAGAATGTGATCCTGTTCTTCGCCGGTCTGGTGATCGTCATGAACTTCCTCGTCGACATGCTCTATCTCTTCATCGACCCGCGATTGCGGGCAGGAGCGCGCTGATGCGACAGATCCTGCGCCGCCCGACGCTTCTCGCCGGTCTCATTATCACGGCTTTGCTCGTCTTTATCGCACTGCTGTCACTTGTCTGGACGCCGTTTGCGCCCACGAAGATGCAGATCGTGCACAAACTGAAGCCGCCGCTGGCGCACGGTCTTTTGGGCACGGACCAGTTCGGGCGCGACATGGCATCCATGCTGATGGTGGGAGCCTGGAACTCGCTTTCGACCTCGTTCCTTGCAGTGGCGATCGGAGCGACGCTCGGCACCCTGGTGGGGGTTACGGTCGCTGCGATCCGGGGGCTGACGGAAACGGTGGTGATGCGCGCCTGCGACATCATCTTTTCCATTCCGCCGATTCTTTCAGCCATGCTGTTCGGTGCCTTCATCGGGGCAGGGCGGTTCACGGCGATCATTGCGATTGCGGTCTTCATGGTTCCCGTGTTTGCCCGTGTCACCTTGAGCGCTGCGCGGCAGATCTGGACGCGTGACTATGTCATGGCCGCCGTCAGCATGGGGCGCAATCGCGCCAAGATCACCTATGTGCATGTGCTGCCGAACATCACCAACCAGATCCTGGTTCAAGTCACCATCCAGCTCGGTCTTGCGATCCTGACGGAAGCGGGCCTCAGTTTTCTGGGTCTGGGTATGCCGCCACCGACGCCCACCTGGGGCCGCATGCTTTCGGATTCGCAGACCTTCATGGGGCAGGCGCCATGGCTTGCGCTTCTTCCCGGTAGCGCCATTGCGCTGGCGGTGCTCGGCCTCAACATGCTGGGCGATGGCCTTCGTGATCTTCTCGACCCGCGCGACAATGTTTGACGAAACAGTGAAAAGACAATGCCATGAATGAATTGCTGAGCCTGACCATCCGGCAGATCCGCGAGCTCTATGCCGCCAGGAAACTCTCTCCGCTGGAATACTGGCAGGCGGTGGAAGAGCGCATCGAAGCCTTCGAGCCCCATGTTCAGGCGCTTTATCTCTATAATCCCGAGAGTGCGCGGGCGCAGGCTTCTGCCGCCACGCAGCGTTGGGCGAGCGGCGAGACCCTCGGTGTACTGGACGGAATTCCGGTCACATTGAAGGAGTTGATTGCCACGAAAGGCGATCCGGTTCCGCTTGGCACAAAGGCAGTCGATCTCGTTCCGGCAGCGGAAGACGCGCCAATTGCTGCCCGCTGCCGGGAAGATGGCGCGGTGATTTTCGCCAAGACCACGTGTCCGGATTATGGAATGCTGTCTTCGGGCCTTTCCAGCTTTCATCCCTTGAGCCGAAATCCCTGGGATCTGTCGAAGAACCCCGGCGGATCCAGCGCCGGTGCGGCCTCTGCCGGTGCCGCCTCCTTCGGTCCTTTGCATATCGGGACCGATATAGGTGGATCGGTACGCTTGCCTGCGGGCTGGACAGGTCTTTTCGGCTTCAAGCCTAGCCATGGCCGTATTCCGGTCGATCCCTATTATGTCGGGCGTTGTGCGGGGCCGATGACCCGTTGCGTTGAAGATTCCGCCATTGCGATGGAGCCGCTTTCGCGCCCCGACTGGCGCGACGGTACATCCCTTCCGCCCAATGATTTCAACTGGCTGGATTTCGACATCGATCTCAAGGGCCTGAAGATCGGCCTGATGCTGGATGCCGGCACCGGGATTGGTGTGGAAGAAGAGGTGAAGGATGCCATCATTGCTGCCGCACGCCTGTTCGAGCAGACAGGCGCGGAGATCATACCGGTCAGTCCTGTCCTGACGCGGGCCATGCTGGACGGCCTGGACAAATTCTGGCGTTCCCGCTTCTGGGGCGATATCGAGACCATGAGTGCGGAAAAGCACGCCGAGATCCTGCCCTACATTTTTGAATGGGCGAAGGGCGGCGCCGCGGTATCCGGTGTGGAGGCCGTGCGCGGTTTCAACCAGACCATGGAAATGCGCAAGACCTGCGGGCGTCTGTTTACCACTGTCGACGCCGTAATCTCGCCGACAAACCCGATCGTCTCCTATCCGGCGGAATGGGCGTCACCCACCAATGATCCGGCGCTGCCGTTCGAGCATATCGCCTTTACCGTGCCATGGAACATGTCCGAGCAGCCGGCATCCTCTATCAATTGCGGTTTCTCCAGGAGCGGCATGCCAATCGGAATGCAGATCGTCGGCCCACGTTTCGCCGATCAGTTTGTTCTTCGTTTGTCGAAGGCGTTCGAGATCATGAGTGGGGGTGTCACCCGTTGGCCAGAGCCGCCCGCCGCCTGACAGTCTTCCATCTGCGAAGATCATAAGCCTTGAGCGATTGACATCGCTCAAGGCTTTTTTGTTCCCGGTCGGTTAAGGAACAAATTGCAGAGATCGGCGTTGACGGCATGAAAACGAGAGCCTGCGGGGTGCTCGTCGCAGTGGGGGACGATTGGCGCCAGAGCCGATCTGCTTTCCGGGTCTTATTCAATTATCAGGAGATGATGATGTCCATGAATTCACCGAATGATTTCACGCGTACCGGTTCTGAAGGCGATATCGAAAAGCAGCTCCAGCAACTTCGCGAAGACCTTGCGGCCCTTGCCCGTTCCGTGGCCGCTGCCGGATCCAACAAGGCTGATGACCTGAAGTACAAGGCGCGTCGTGCCTCGAATGAGGCCATGGATGCTTCGGCACAGGCTCTTGATTCTGCCCGTGCGCAGTTTCAGTCGATCGAAAAGGATATCGAGCGCCAGATCCGCACAAAGCCGCTTCAGTCTGTGGCAATCGCTGCCGGCATCGGCTTCCTGTTCGCGCTTCTGTCGCGTCGCTAACATGGGTGCACTTGCGCCTCTTCTGGCCTCGCTGTTGACGTCGGATGTGCGAGGTTTCGCCCAGCGGACCAAGCGCAATGTCATTCTCTATGCCATTGCTGCGCTCTTTGCACTGACGGCCTATGGAACCGGCATTGCAGCGCTTGCAGTTTATCTCTCTCGCAAGGTCGGCCCGGTAACTGCCCTTGCATCGGTTGCAGGTGGGGCACTGCTCATCGTCCTGATTATTCTTCTGGCGGTGTCCATCAAGAACAAGGCCGATGAAAAGCGTCGTCGCGAGGCAGCCGCAGGCAGCCGGGCCATGATGTTGACAGCGGCGGTCTCAGCGCTGCCGCTGCTGGTGAAATCGAAACCGCTTATGGCCGCCGCCATATCGGGCGGTGTGGGCCTCATCGCATTGAAGCTTCTGGGCGGTGGAAACGATCCATCGAACCCAAGCGCTTAAACAAGCTCAAACAGAGGAGCCATGACATGGCAAACGCATCTGCAGTTCTTAAACCCAAGTCCCACGACGAAGAGATCAATATTGGGCTCGAGTCGAAATACCGGGCGCAGGCTGCAAAGAGCCTGTCCGATATTCTGGCTGCTACCTATCGGCTGACGATCAAGAGCCATGTTTACCACTGGAACGTTGTTGGCCCTCTGTTCAAGCCGCTGCACGAATTGACGGAAGAGCACTATAACGCGCTGTTCAAGGCTTCGGACATCATCGCGGAACGGATCCGCGCGCTTGGACACCTTGCTCCGGCAACGCTGGGCGAAGCAGCCCAGTTTGCGCCAAAGGCGAACGAAGTTGGCAAGCTGACGGCCGTGGACATGGTCAACGACCTCGTCGCCGACCATGAGGCTGCCGTCAAGGTCATGCGTGACACGGCGGAAAAGGCTGACGAAGCCGGCGATGTGGTGACCGCAGACATGCTGACCGACCGCCTGACATTCCATGAAAAAGCACTCTGGATGCTGCGGGCAATCGTCGCGGAATAACGCGATATTCCTTGATTCGAAGGCGCCCCGGTTTCGGGGCGTTTTTCGTTTGGGAAGTCTGTCTGATGAAGCAAGTCAGATGAATGGGCGCATGCCTTCGACAGATGGTTGCCAGCCTGCAATATCGAAGAGCTTGCCGCGCTCCAGAACCTCCGAACCGCGATCCAGCCAGCGCACGACACCCGCATCCGACAGACGCCTCAATGTCTTGTTCGTGTGGACGAGCGACAGTCCCAGTGTATCGGCAACATGCTGCTGGGTCAGGGGCAGAACCTTCGGCCCTTCTTCGGGGAAAACGCCGGTGGCCTGAGCCCGGTGATCCAGGAAGGCGAGAAGATAGGCCGCGCGCTCCAGAGCCGTGCGGCGCCCGACGGAGAGAAGATGTTCATCCAGTATGGATTCCTCGCGCGAGGCAATCCAGGTGAGGTCATAGGCCAGCGACGGATGGTTCTGGAAGAGAGCGGTCAGACGTTCGCGCTCGAAGACACAAAGGGTCATCTTCGTCAGCGCCTCGACCGAATGCAGCATTTCCGACATCAGATTGCCTTGCAGGCCAATCAGGTCCCCGGGCAGCACGTAGTTCAGGACCTGCCGACGCCCATCCTCCAGGATCTTGTAACGGAAGCCCCATCCTGCGAGAGCCGTGTAGAGTTGTGGGTGGCGCTGGCCTTCGTCAATGATTGTCGTTCCCGGTTCGAGGAGAAGTTCCGCAATCTTGAAGGAGGACACGAACCCAAGTTCGGTCGAATCAAAATCACGGAATGTCTCCCGAGCACGTAACGGACAGAGTTCACAGGGGATGCGGACAGCAGCGAATGATTTGCTTTGAGCCATGGCGGACCGATTTTTGGCATGGGAAAAAGACAATAGAAGAAAAACTGAGTGCTGCTATGTCTTTTTTAAATGACCCACCGTTCCATGAATGTTCTATGGCTTTCCTTGGTTTCACCATCCGGGACATTCGCGTGCGCCTTCTGGTCATCGATACACACTATCTGGTGGCTATGGAAGCCGAGCAGGTTCTAGGAGAGGCATTCGGGTGCTGCGTCACGATTGCCATGCCGCGCGATGTCGACACCTTGCTTAAGGAAGGGGCGTTCGATGTCATGTTGATTGACATCGATTTCGTAACGGAGGTTCTATGGGGGAGAATCCAGCGCCTGCGGGAGGCGGGCGCTGGATTTGTTTTTACGTCCGTGGACAGCCGTCACCGTTCAGGAGTTCCGGGATTTCAAGGAATTCCTGTTATGTTGAAACCGTTCGATGATGAGAGATTGGTAGCGGTGGTGCAGGACGTTTATGCTGCCGCGAAGCGGTTCTAGCTTCCGAAAGCTCTTGCTGTGATTGCGGCATCGCCGGGATCGGGACCGAAATCGCCTTCGCCGGAAACACCCAGAATTTCCTGAAGCCTTGCGCGGGCACGAGAAACGCGGCTTTTGATCGTGCCGACGGCACAGCCGCAGATCGTCGCCGCTTCTTCATAGGCAAAGCCTGCAGCACCCACCAGAATGATGGCTTCACGCTGATCGTCGGGCAAAGTATCCAGCGCCTTGCGGAAGTCCTGCAGATCCAGACGGCCATACTGTTCAGGATGCACTGAGAACCGCTCGCTGAACAGGCCGTCGCTATCCTGAACTTCACGTCCACGCTTGCGCATCTGGCTGTAAAATTCGTTGCGAAGTATCGTGAACAGCCAGGCGCGCATGTTTGTGCCCGCCGTGAAACTCTTCTGGTTTCCCCAGGCCTTCATGATAGTATCTTGCACCAGGTCATCAGCCTTGTCGTGACGGCCCGTCAGTGAGACCGCAAAAGCACGAAGATTTGGCAAGGATGCCAAAAGGTCTCGCTTAAAAGCGCGATCGTCATTTTCTTGATCCGTGATCATTTCGCATTCACCGATTTTGCACTCTTTTCAGCCTCTTCGAGACGTTCCAAGAGATCGAGAAAGCGATCCGGAATGCCTTCTTCCTGAACCGCATCATAAAATTCCCGCAATTTGCGCGAAATCGAAGCGTTCGGTAGCATGGCGCCCGGCCGGAAGTTGCTCGATTGTGGTGTGTTCATCTTTTCTTTGTTTCTGGTTTCGTCTTCACTCATCACGCAGGCAGCCTATTGCAGTATCGTCAATTGAGAATGCGCTCGAATAAAAAAAGTTCCCTGAAGACGGAACTTTTTTTCTAGGTTACCGTTGATACCACGTTCATTGCCCACTGGGCATCAGGGGAGATTCTGAATGTCACTTACCACTCGCGTTGCGTCCCACCTTCCTTATCTGCGCCGTTACGCCCGCGCCGTAACAGGCTCGCAGACCTCGGGAGACGCATATGTCGCGGCGGTCCTGGAAGCTTTGATTGCCGATATTTCCATCTTTCCGGAAAGTTCAAAGGACCGCGTTTCGCTGTATAAACTTTTCGTCGCAATCTTTGGTTCCACTGCAATCGAGATCCGTCCAATCGAGTCGCCCTTCGCGTGGGAGCAGCGTGCCGTTGCCAATCTTGCGTCGCTTCCATCGCAGGCGCGACACGCCTTCCTCCTAATTTCTGTCGAGGGTTTCACCTTGGAGGAAACGGCGGAAATATTGGACGTCGACGTCAATGAGGTTACGCGCCTGCTGGATGAGGCATCGCGCGAGATCTCGCGTCAGGTTGCGACCGATATTATGATCATCGAAGACGAGCCGCTCATTGCTCTCGATATCGAGCAGATGGTGCAGGATCTTGGCCACCGCGTGACTGGCATTGCCCGCACGCACAAGGAAGCCGTTGCTCTTTTCCAGAGTTCGAGCCCGAAAATGGTTTTGGCCGACATTCAGCTGGCAGACGGCAGTTCTGGTATCGATGCCGTGAATGAAATTCTGAAATCCTCCAGCGTCCCAGTCATCTTTATTACCGCGTTTCCGGAGCGCCTGCTGACAGGCGAGCGGCCGGAGCCCGCCTTCTTGGTGACGAAGCCGTTCAACCCTGACATGGTCAAAGCTTTGATCAGCCAAGCGCTCTTCTTCAATGAGGCTGTCAAGGCTGCTGCTTGAACAGACGGCCATTGATACATAGCACTGATATGACTGTTCTGTTTGGAACCAAGGCGATGGTTGAGCGTTCAGCCGTCGACCCCTAAACGGATGCCTTCGGCAGTTGTGACTTGGGCCAAGCTTTAGACTTCGACTACAGATTGCTGAGTGGTCTGGCCCGGATAGCCGTCCGACCGTTCGGTTTAAGAGAGCAGAAATTAATTGCGTATCGGCTTGAGACCGGCCGTGTTGCCGCCTATAAGGGGCACAGCACGGCCGAATATGCAAGAGTGCGTATATGTCAGGTATCGCAGATAAGAGCGGAGCACGTAATTGTCGCATCAGCTGACATGGCAACAGGCTGGTGAAAGCGGTGAGGCGTTACGCGATTTTTTCATGCCCGCTCTCCTGGATCTCGGTGCGAGCGTCACGATCCAGGATCTCCAGCGTCGTTACATTTTTGTCACCAACCTGCCGGATGCCTGGTCGCAGGCGCTGACCGATACACCAACCGATACCAGTTTGTTTGGTGAGGAAATTGCTGCGAAGTTGAAGCTGCTGAAAGATGGCATCACTGAACATGGCCAGAAGGGGCATATGGAGTTCACCGTGAACTCCGACGAAGTTTACGAGTTCAGGGTTCAGGCAGTGTTCAGGCCACGGGGTGGCATGCATCTCGTAACCACGATTATTGATCGTTCGGAGGAGCGCCATCGGGAGCGACTTCTGCGGGCGCTGCTGCGCGAAGTCAGTCATCGCTCGAAAAACCTGCTGGCGATTATTCAAAGCATCGCGTTGCAGACGGCACGCTATTCCGTAACGTTGGATGTATTTCTCAACAAGTTTCGGGGGCGGCTCTATTCGCTTTCGCAGTCGCAGGATCTCATTACGGATTCGAGCTGGCGAGGCGCATTTTTCTATGAACTGGTGCAGCAGCAGACTGAGAAATACCTTCCTGAGAACGCGCATCTGATCAAGGTTAGTGGCGATAATGTCCTCTTGAGTCCGAATGCATCCCTGCACCTTGGTCTGGCCCTGCATGAACTGATCGTCAATGCGGTTAGTCATGGATCCTTTTCGAAGAGCGGCCAAGCCATTCAGGTGACCTGTCAGCGTGTGCAGGCGAATGGTCAGGATTCACTTGAAATACGCTGGGAGGAAGGACTGCCCAATTCGGTTCGTCATATCGAGGGCAGGGACGGCGGCAGCCTGAAGGCGAATTTCGGCAGTACCGTTCTGGAGCGCGTCGTGCCTGCTTCCGTCAACGGCAAGGCGCGCTATGCTATCACGCTGGATCGTATCAGCTACAGCCTCGTTTTTCCATTGGAACACGCGTCGGAATAATTTCCCGATCGTTATCGAGACACCGCAGGCGTGGCGCCTTTGGTATCACTGTCGGTTTTGCATTCCGCACAAAAAGAAACGGTCTTGGTTTCCTTTTACAGAAGCCAAGACCGTTGGGTCTCTTCGAGGGGGATGAAGAGATATCCGGAAGCTTGAAGGGCGGGGGACGGGGGCGCTTCCAGATACACCAACAACGGATCAGCCTCCGCAAGGTTCCGCCCGTTCCAAAAAAAATCAAAAAAGATTTCTGTGTGCTGGATGGACGATGCCCCGGATGATCAGGGCATCGTTTGGCTCTATATCAGCGGGCCTGGGTTCTGGGATCGAGTGCGTCCCGTACAGCGTCGCCAATGTAGTTGACGCTAAGAACGGTCAGTGAGATCGCGAGCCCCGGCCAGAAGACGCGCGACGGCGTCAGCTGCAGGAAGTTCGCCCCGTCAAACAGAAGACGGCCCCATGTCGGGAAGTCCGATGGAAATCCGAGACCGAGGAACGACAGAGCAGACTCTGTGATGATCGCAGCCGCGATCCCAAGCGTTGCCGACACCATGATCGAGCTGAGCACATTTGGCAGGATGTGACGCAGCACGATGCGATGTTCCCTCATGCCACTGCTTTTCGCCGCCACGATGAACTCCTGGCTCTTCACCGCCAGAACATCGCCGCGAACGATACGGGCAGTGTGCATCCAGCTTGTGACGCCGATGACGAAGACGATCAAGATGAAAATGCCGGTCTCCGGACCGAATGCTGCACGAAGAGTATCGCGAAACAGCATGATGATGACGAGCAGGAGCGGCAGTAGCGGCAGCGCCAGGAACAGGTCCGTCAGGCGCATCAAGGGGCCATCGAGCTTGCGGAAATAACCCGACAGCACGCCGACCAAAGTGCCAAGCAGCAGGGCCAGCAACATGGCGGTCAAGCCCACGGCCAGCGAGATCTGTCCACCAGCCATGACCTGTGCCAGCATATCATGGCCAAGGTTGTCAGTGCCGAACGGGTGCTTCCAGGAAGGGCCCTGATTCTTCGCGCGGATGTCGATCTTGTTCGGATCAATCGTGTGGATGAATGGACCGACATAGACGATCAGGACGATGAGGGCGAAGACCACCAGCCCTGCGACGCCACCTTTATGCTTGCGAAACTTTCTCCAGAACAGGATCGAGGGCGTTTCGATCTCCGGCTTGGCGGTTACAGGCTGGTCAATGACGGCATCAGTCATAGCGGATCCTCGGATCAAGGATGCCGTAAAGAACATCGGCAATCAGGTTAAAGAGGACGATCAGGACCGCAAAGATGAACGTCAGGGTTTGTACGAGCGGAATATCGGCGCCCTGAACTGCCGTGATCAGCAGTTGTCCGAGCCCGTTCACACGGAAGATCTGCTCGGTGATGATGGCGCCGGAGAAAATTGTCGGGACACCCAGCGCAATGACCGTAACCACCGGGATCAAGCTGTTGCGCAGGACGTGCACAAGAAGGACCGCCTTTTCCTTCACGCCTTTCGCACGCGCCGTGCGCACGTAATCCTGGCTGAGATTGTCCAGCATGGAGGCGCGAACGAAGCGAGCAATCTGGGAGGCGTTATAGAGCGCCAGAACCGTGACCGGCAGAACCATCTGCTTGACCTGCTGGACGAAGCTCGACCAGTCGTTGACGACCAGATTGGTGTCGTAGATCGACGGAAACCATTGCAGGTAGGACGAGAAGATGACGATCAGCACGACGCCGGTAAAGAAGGTTGGCACCGAATAGCCGACCATGGTTACGAAGGTGCCGATCTGGTCAAAGATCGAATACTGGCGATAGGCGGAAATGACGCCGACTGGTATCGCTATCAGCACACCGAACAGATAGGCCATGCCGACGACCCAGAGGGTTTGCGGCATGCGTTGTACGATGAGGTCGACGACCGGGCTGCGGGTCGCCCAGGAGAGCACGCGCATCCGCTCGCCATCGCCAACGGTGATGCCGGTCATCTGTTCGAAGATGTTGAGCGGCTCGTTGATGAAGAACTGCTTCAACCACAAGAGATAGCGGATGAGGAAAGGCTGATCGAGACCCATCGAGGCGCGGATCTGCTCGCGCACTTCCGGCGGTATGGTGAGCGGCAGGTCGCCGAGCGGATCATTGGGCGCAAGATCAAGCAGCGCAAAAATGACGAAACTTATGACAAGCAGCGTCGGCACGGCAAACATAAGTCGCCGGATCGTATAGGTAAACATATGGCGGTCTCCAGACGCTTTTGGAGCAAGGAAAAGCGGGCCTCGCCATTTGGGGGAGGCCCGCTTTCACTCAGTTACTTCTTGCGAGACCAGTCTGCGGCATTCCAGAGTTCGGAATCCCAAGCATTCATCTTCACGCCGCTCAATTTGACCGAGTGGGACGAAATCTGGCCGCGATGGATGAGCGGAATATGGGCGCCCTCGGCGGTCAGCATGTCGTTGGCCTTCTTGGCAAGTTCGGCGCGCTTGCCGAGATCAGCCGTCTTGGAAAGCTCGGCAATGATTTTGTCGTATTCCGGGTTGCAGTAACGCGGAATGTTCTGGCCCTGCCAGCCGTTGGCCGGAGACGGGATCTTGTTGCAGAGCCACTCTGCCAGATACTTCTCCGGATCAGTTCCATCGAAATTGTTCGTGTACATTTCCACGTCGGCATAGAACTTCTGGAAGGTATCCGGGCTTGCCGGGTCGCCGCCGAAGAAGACGGAGGCCGAGACATTGCGCAGTTCTGATGCAACGCCGATCTGCTGCCACCAATCCTTGACGAGCGCCTGGGTGCCCTGGCGGACCGAGTTGGTAGAGGTCTGGTAGAGGAAGGAAAGCTTCACGCCGTCCTTGGCACGAATGCCGTCTGCGCCCTTCTTCCAGCCAGCCTGATCGAGAAGTTTGTTTGCGCCTTCGATGTCCTGCTTCAGGCACCAGTCGTTGGCGGTCGAGACGTAGGCATCGGGAGCCGGAACGATGTTGCAGGTCGGCTTGCCAGCTTCGCCATAACCGGCTTCATCGATGATGTCACGGTCGATGGCGATTGAGAGCGCCTTGCGAACCGCCGGATCGGAGAGTGCGGGATGCTTGCCGCCCTCGACAGTCGAGCGCTTGTCGCCGAGCTTCGGATCAGGGTTTGTCCAATTCAGGTTGATACGCTCGACCTGCGTTCCGAACGCCGTCACCAGTGTGCCCTTGCCAGCCTTCAGCATGGTCGCCAGGACTTCCGGCTCAACCTGCATGTTCCAGGCGTAGTCATATTCGCCGGTTTCCAGAACCGCGCGGGCCGCAGATGCCGCATCGCCGCCGCCCTTCAGGGTGACAGACGCAAAGGCAGGCTTGGCTGCATCGCGATAGTTGGCGTTGGCGGTGAAGGTGATGACGTCGTTCGGCTTGAATTCCTTGACGACGAAGGGGCCGGTGCCGATGGGGCCGAAGTTGGCGGATGTGCAGCCCGGAGCCTTTGCGCCGACGCAATCCTTGAACTGAGCCTTCTGGATAATCGGCTGCTGCGCGCCAACAAAAGCACCATAGGGATAGTATTTCGGTTCTGCAAAAGACACCTTGACCGTCAGAGGATCCACCGCCTCGACGTTGGTAATGCCTTCGAACTGTGCTTTCTGTGCGCAACCGCCATCAGGGGCCGTGCAGTACTGCCAGGTGAAGACCACATCCTCTGCCGTGAAGGCGGAGCCATCCGACCACTTCACGCCTGGCTTCAGCTTCCAGGTGATGCTCTTCATATCCTTGGCGACGCCGCCATTGTCGACTGTCGGAATTTCGGTGACCAGCCACGGCGTCAGCTTGCCGGTTTCATCGTAGCGCGCCAGAGGCTCAATCGTGAGCGAGGCGCTGTAAATTTCCTTCGTGCCACCGGAAAGATATGGATTGAGGGTGGAAACAGCCTGCCAGAACAGGATCTTCAAGTCCCCGTCCGTCCCGCGCTGGGCATGTGCGACATTGGCAAAGGCCAATGCGGCCACCGTACCTGCCAACAGGATCTTTGTTCTCTTCATTGTTTTCCCCTTGAAGATTAAAATGATTTTGGCTGAAATAGCCTCGGCGCGAGCCTCATCGGCTGCGCGCATTCCCATCCTGCTGTTTCCTCCCAGCCGAATGATGAATCCTCGTGTTTCTCCCGTCGCCTTGACCTTTATCCGGTCGACGTTTTCGTCATCCCGAATATCTATATGACCAAAATTTGAGCCATCTAAACATAGGCACATTTTTCGTTCAAGATAGAATTTTCGAACATACAGGACATGCGTTGAAAACTTACCGAAGCTGCATTCGGCTTCGGTAAGTTACTGATAAAGATAATTTTATATGTCTTGAGCCTGCACGTCTACCGGCCACGTTTCCAGTTCTCGACGTTCCACAGCTGCGTATCCCAAGGGTTTATTTTCGCGTCGACTAAGGTGTTGGCAATGGTCGAAGGTTCACCGCGGTTGACGATTGGCAAGACGTAGCCGCTATTAACAAGCATGTCGTTGAGTTTCTTGATGATCACTGCGCGCTCGGCGCGACCAGATGCATTATTCAGATCGCCGATCAATGTATCGTACGCGGGATCGCAGAAACGAGCGACGTTTCCGCCTTGCCAGCCGTCATTTGGCGATGGAATTTTGTCGCAGCGGAAATCGGCCAGGAATTTGGCCGGATCGGTTGTCTCGAAGCCCGATGCATACATCTCGATGTCTGCATAGAACTTCTTGTAGGTGTCGGGGCTAGCGGGGTCACTTCCGAAATAAACTGTTGCGGGTACATTCCGCAGCTCAGTCTCTACACCTATTTCCTTCCACCAATCCTTCACCAATTGCTGTGTGCCCTGACGGACAGAGTTCGTGGATGTCTGGAAAAGATAGGCAAGTCGGACGCCATTTTTGGCGCGAATGCCATCACCACCCATTTCCCAGCCTGCCTCGTCCAGTAGCTTGTTTGCTCCCGGGATATCCTGCTTAAGGCACCAGTCGACGCCGTTTGATGCAAAATCATCTGGTGAGGGGATCACGTTGCAGGTCGCCTTGCCGCCGGCGCCATATCCGGCCTCGACCAGGATATCGCGATCAATTGCCAACGATAGGGCACGCCGCACAGCAGGGTCGGAAAGCGAAGGATGCGGGCCTGCTTCCCTCGTTGAGCGCTTTGCGCCCAGTGACGGATCAACTGCGAATGGATTGAGGTGAATGCGCTCGACTGTCGTACTGAAAGCGCTGGCGACGCGTCCCTTTCCGGCCTTGAGCATTAAATCCATGACTTCCGGCTCGATAACCGTATTCCAGGCAAAATCAAATTCGCCGGTTTCCAGCACGGCACGCGCTGCGGCTGCCGCATCGCCTCCGCCCTTCAACGTCAGCGTTGCGAAGGCAGGTTTCGCAGGATCGCGATAATGCTGGTTCGCTATAAAGCTAACCACGTCGTTAGCTTTAAAATCTTTCACCACGAATGGCCCGGTACCAATGGGCGCAAAGTTGGCTGCCGTGCACTGTTGTGCCTTCTCGCCAATGCAATCCTTGAATTGTGCCATCTGAATGATCGGCGAGAGTGCGCCGACGAAAGGACCGTATACATAGGACGTTGGCTTATCGAACGTGATCTTGACTGTTAGCCGGTCGACTGCCTCGACCTTTGCCACCCCGTCGAATTTTGCCCTCTGGGCGCAGCCGCCGCCGGGGGCCGTGCAATAGCGCCAGGTGAAAGCAACATCCTCTGCGGTTACATCGCTTCCATCCGACCACTTCAAGCCATCTTTGACCTTCCATGTCACCGACAGCCTGTCCGCCGACACCCCGCCATTTTCGAGCGTCGGAATGTCTGCCGCTAGGCGAGGAAACATCTTCCCGTTCTCATCGAAACCGGCCAAAGGCTCGATGACGATTGAGGCCGCATAAACCTCCTTGCTGCCGCCAGACAGGTAGGGATTCATGCTGGAAACGGCCTGCCAGAAGAGAATTTTGGCCTCACCGTCAGTCGCGCGGGCAGCCCATGCAGGGGCTGTCGAAAGGCTCAAAATGGTCAGGGCCGTTGCTAGAACTGATCTCATTGACATACTCTTTATGTGAGGGAGGGCTTACATTTGTAAGGGCCGGGCAAGTCTTTGAGTCCGGATAAATGCTCAATGCCCAAGATGGCGAATGGACTGATGCGTTGATGTCGTTTCCTTAGCCCGTGATGGATGAAGCTGGAACTTTGTCTATATATTCACACGATAAAATGCAGTTCAAGAATGAAATTTGAAGCTTGCATTTATTATCAGTTACATCGCAATATCCCCGGCAACAATAAGGGAAACAGCTGAAATTATATAAGGTTGCACTTATGCCAGTTCTCAATCGCGCCGCTGAAATGCAGGAAGAAGTCGCCGGCTGGCGTCGTCATCTTCATGAAAATCCGGAGCTTTTATATGATGTTTTCAAGACGTCCGCCTTCGTTGCGGAGAAGCTGAAGGCCTTCGGTTGCGACCTTGTGGAAACCGGTATCGGCAAGACCGGGGTCGTGGGCATCATCAAGGGAACGCTCGGCGACGGGCCGACCATCGGCATGCGTGCGGACATGGATGCACTGCCCATTCTGGAAAGTTCCGGCAAGCCATGGGCCTCCAAGGTCCCCGGCAAGGCGCATTCCTGCGGACATGACGGTCATACGGCAATGCTTCTCGGAGCGGCGCAGTATCTGTGCGAGACACGCCGATTTGCCGGTTCCGTCGCTGTGATCTTCCAGCCGGCGGAAGAAGGTGGCGGCGGCGGTCTTGCTATGGTGCAGGATGGTATGATGGAGAAATTCGGCATCAAGGAAGTCTATGGCCTGCACAATACGCCGGGTATTCCGCTGGGTGATTTCGCCATTCGCAAGGGCGGCGTGATGGCGGCCGCCGATACCTTCGAGATCACCATCAAGGGCAAGGGAAGCCACGCGGCACAGCCGCATTTCTCCATCGATCCAGTGCTGACCTCGGCCTATGTCATCGTTGCACTTCAATCGATCGCATCGCGCGAAACGGATCCGCTGAAGTCCGTTGTCGTGTCCGTCACGACCGTCCACGGCGGAGACGCCTATAACGTGATCCCGATGGATGTGAAGCTGACGGGAACCGTGCGTACGCTTGATCCAGAGGTTCGCGAACTTGCGGCCAAGCGCGTGGTCGAGGTGGCGCAGGGAACCGCACTCGCCCATGGCGCGGTTGCAGAGGTCAACTATGTGCGGGGCTATCCGGTCACCGTCAATCATGCGGAAGAAACGGATTTTGCCGCATCTGTCGCGGCCAATGTTTCGGGCGAAAAGAGCGTCGAAACAGAAATGGCGCCAAAGATGGGCGCCGAGGATTTTTCCTACATGCTGGAGGCCCGACCGGGCGCCTTCATTTTCCTTGGAATAGGCGAGGGAGCCAATCTTCATCACCCGGCCTACGACTTCAATGACGAGGCCATTCCCTATGGCATAAGCTATTGGGTGACGCTGGCCGAAACCAAGCTCGCTGCCTGATCTGCGGTAGACCACAAGGAAAACTCCATGGCTTATTCTACCGAAAGTTCCCAGCAGAACGGCGTGGCAAAGCCGGTCCTGACTGTCGAAAACCTGACCACATCCTTTCGCGTCAATGGCGAATGGAAGTCGGTTGTGCGCAATATGAGCTTTTCGATTGCGCCGCGCGAAACGGTCGCGATCGTTGGTGAGTCCGGCTCCGGCAAGAGCGTGACGTCTCTTTCCATCATGCGCCTGCTGCCCAAGGTTTCCAGCAAGATCGAGGGCCGCGTCGTGCTCGGTGGCAAGGAATTGCTGTCGCTGCCGGAAGAGGAGATACGTCAGGTTCGCGGCAATGACATCTCGATGATCTTTCAGGAGCCGATGACGAGCCTCAATCCGATCTTTCCAATCGGAAAGCAGATCGCCGAAGCCCTGACGGTGCATCAGGATATCTCGGCGGCGGATGCAAAGGCGGAGGTCATCCGGCTTCTGGAAAAGGTCCGAATTCCGAATGCGAAAGGCCGCTTCGACGAATATCCGCATCAGTTTTCCGGCGGCATGCGCCAACGCGTGATGATTGCCATGGCGCTCGCCTCGAAGCCGAAGCTTCTGATCGCCGACGAACCGACGACCGCACTCGACGTGACGATCCAGGGTCAGATTCTGGATCTGATCAAGGAATTGCAGGATGAGGAGGGCATGTCCGTTCTCTTCATCACGCATGACATGGGGGTCGTTGCAGAAATCGCTGACCGCACCATTGTCATGTTCCGCGGCGAACAAGTGGAAACCGGCGCCACGGACGACATCTTCCATCGTGGCCAGCATCCCTACACCCGCGCGCTTCTGGCAGCTGTTCCACGTCTCGGCTCGATGAAGGATCGGCAGTTGCCGCTGCGTTTCCCCATCATCGACGTGAAGTCCGGCGAGGCCCAGCCACTGGCCGAAGTGACGGATACTGTCGCCAAGACGAAGACCCCGATCCTCGAAGTTCGGGATCTGACCACCCGCTTTGCCATCCGCTCCGGGATCTTCGGCCGTCAGACCGGTGCGGTCCACGCGGTTGAGAAGGTTTCGTTCCAGTTGTTCGAGGGCGAGACACTCTCGCTAGTGGGCGAATCGGGCTGCGGCAAGTCCACAACAGGTCGGTCGGTCACCCGTCTCGTCGAGCCGACAGCCGGACAGGTGATGGTCGATGGCTACAATGTCATGGGCCTCGACCGCACGACGCTTCGCACCATGCGCCGCTCGATCCAGATGGTTTTCCAGGATCCGTTCGCCAGCCTCAATCCGCGCATGAGCATTGGTTCGGCGGTCATGGAGCCGTATATCGAGCATAGCCTTGGCACAACCGCGCAGGCACGCGACAAGGCTGCTGATCTTCTTGCCAAGGTCGGGCTTTCACCGGACATGATGCGGCGTTATCCGCACGAGTTTTCCGGTGGCCAGCGGCAGCGCATCGCGATTGCTCGTGCGCTGATGCTCGATCCGAAGGTCATCGTTGCCGATGAAGCGGTGTCGGCGCTCGATGTCTCGATCAAGGCGCAGGTCTGCAACCTGTTGCTTGATCTTCAGCAAAGCCTCAATCTGGCCTATCTGTTCATCAGCCACGACATGGCAGTCGTGGAGCGGGTCAGCCACCGGGTGGCGGTGATGTATCTGGGTGAAATCGTCGAGATCGGGCCGCGCGCGGCAGTCTTTGAAAATCCCCAGCACCCCTACACGAAAAAGCTCATGGCGGCGGTTCCGGTTCCGGATCCGTCCCGCAGAAGAATCAAGCGCAACCTGTCCACGGATGAGATCAAGAGCCCCGTGCGTCCGGCCGGATATGTTCCGCCCGTGCGCCAGTATCGCGAGATTTCCGAGGGGCATCTGGTTCAAGTCGACTGATCCGTCTCGTTCAGAATGATGCAAGGCCGCGCCGTTATGGTGCGGCCTTGTTGCAATTCGATGCATGGCATTTGACATTCCATTGTCAAACATGCCAGCAGTGCCTGAGATCAGGGCGAGACCTCACACATGGCCAGGAAATCCGATACGCAAGGGCGGCTCGATGATGCAGCAAGAGCAGGTTGGCTCTACTACGTCGCGGGCAGAACGCAGGACGAGATTGCCGCCACCATGGGAATTTCCCGGCAATCGGCTCAGCGCCTTGTGTCTCTGGCGGTCGCTGAACGTCTCATCAAGGTTCGTGTCGACCATCCGATCGGTATATGCCTCGAATATGGCGCTGCCCTTCAAAAGCGATATGGTCTGCAGCACATCGAAGTCGTTCCAAGCGATCCGGCCGCTACGTCCACGACGGTCGGCATAGCCGAAGCTGCGGCAGCGGAAATCGAGCGATGGCTGAAGAAGGCAGATCCGATTGTTCTTGCGATCGGCACAGGACGGACCCTCAAAGCTGCCGTTGATCAACTCGAGCCGATGGAATGCCCGCAGCATCGCGTGGTCTCGCTGACCGGTAATATCGGACCTGATGGGTCTGCGGCCTATTACAACGTCATCTTCTCCATGGCGGATGCGATCAAGGCGCGTCATTTTCCAATGCCCTTGCCCGTTCTCTGCTCTTCCCCCGAGGAGCGTGATGCGCTCCATCAGCAGAGCATTATTCAATCTACAATCAATATCGGTGCGGAAGCCGATGTCACCTTTGTTGGCGTTGGCGAACTGGGTGTCGATGCGCCGCTGTGTGTCGATGGCTTTCTGGCGCCCGACGAAATGACTGCCTTGATGCAGTCCGGTGCTGTTGGCGAAATCTGTGGCTGGGTGTTCGGACACGACGGTTTGCTTCTCGATCATCCGCTCAACGAGCGTGTGGCCAGCGTTCCAATCCCACCAAGGGACCGGTCGATCGTCATTGGTGTCGGTCTCGGAAAGCGCAAGGAGCAGGCTATCGCTGCGGCGCTGAAGGGCGGAATGATCAACGGTCTCATTACAGATGAGCGAACTGCTGAGCATTTGCTCAAGCGTTGATCTAAAATTTTTCATTCGTAAAATCAGAGAGTTGAGGTGTCTTCGCTGCAATGCAGCGACGATAGCTGCTTGACATTTTTGCTCCAAAAGTGAGTAATTGCCCACGAGCAAAGCGAATGCTCGTTTTCGTTCTTCTGGGAGGAAGACATGACATTGAAGACCATTCTGCTTGGCGCGGTCTCTGCGCTGGCATTCTCCGGTGTTGCATCTGCAGAAACGCTGACGATCGCGACCGTCAACAACGGCGACATGATCCGCATGCAGAAGCTGACGGATGAGTTCACCAAGAAAAACCCCGGCATCGACGTCAAATGGGTAACCCTTGAGGAAAATATTCTGCGTCAGAAGGTGACGACGGATGTGGCGACCAAGGGTGGCCAGTATGACGTGATGACCATCGGCATCTATGAGGCCCCGATCTGGGGCAAGCAGGGCTGGCTTGCGCCGCTCGACAAGCTTTCCAAGGATGCCGCCTACGATGCGAACGATCTGCTGCCGCCGATCCGTTCCGGTCTCACCGTCGATGGCAAGCTCTATGCCGCGCCCTTCTACGGCGAAAGCTCGATGGTCATGTACCGCAAGGACCTGTTCGACAAGGCCGGGCTGAAGATGCCGGATGCCCCGACCTGGGACTTCATTGCCGATGCGGCCCGCAAGATCACCGACAAGGGATCCGAGACCTATGGTATCTGCCTTCGCGGCAAAGCCGGTTGGGGCGAGAACATGGCCTTCCTGACCGCCACCTCGAACGCTTTCGGTGCCCGCTGGTTCGACGAGAACTGGAAGCCGCAGTTCGATCAGCCTGAGTGGAAGAAGACACTCGACTTCTACGTCAAGCTCATGAAGGACGCTGGCCCTCCGGGCGCTTCTTCGAACGGCTTCAACGAAAACCTGGCGCTCTTCCAGACCGGCAAGTGCGGCATGTGGATTGATGCAACGGTTGCCGCCTCCTTCGTGACGAACCCGAAGGAAAGCAAGGTCGCCGACAAGGTTGGCTTCGCTTTGGCTCCAGATACGGGTCTTGGCAAGCGTGGCAACTGGTTGTGGTCCTGGAATCTCGCAATCCCTGCCGGCTCCAAGAAGGTTGAAGCGGCAGAGAAGTTCATCGCCTGGGCAACCAGCAAGGACTATCTCAACCTCGTGGCCGAGAAGGAAGGCTGGGCAAACGTTCCTCCGGGCACGCGCACATCGCTCTACCAGAACGCCGAGTACCAGAAGGCGGCTCCTTTCGCGAAGATGACGCTCGACAGCATCAACGCGGCCGACCCGAAGAAGCCGACCGTCAAGCCGGTTCCTTATGAAGGCGTTCAGTATGTGGCGATCCCCGAATTTCAGGCGATCGGAACCGCTGTTGGGCAGCAGTTCTCTGCGGCTCTTGCCGGTCAGGTGACGGTCGATCAGGCCCTAGCCAGCGCACAGCAGTTGACCGAGCGTGAAATGAAGAAGGCCGGTTATCCGAAGAAGTAATTTGCCCTGCAACTTCGGCGCTTGAATAACGATACCCCCTCTGCCCTGCCGGGCGGGGATCTGCAAGATCCTGGTGTTGCATTCAAAACCCCTCCCCAACCCCTCCCCACAAGGGGAGGGGCTTAAGCTGCCGCACCGATCTGCCTTTCTTTTCGAGCAGAACAGTGCCGCGAGGTTTCTCCCCCCTTGTGGGGGAGATGGCGGCAGCCAGAGGGGGCGGGATGCTAATGCGAACTTAAACCCTTTCCCGGAGGCGGCCAAAATGGCGACGACCCATACGCGTTCGGCTGCGCGGTTGATGATGGCTCCGTCCGTCATCCTGCTGTTTGCCTGGATGATCGTGCCCCTTGGCATGACGATCTATTTCTCCCTGCTGCGCTACAACCTGCTGATGCCCGGCACGGAAGAATTCACCGGTCTGCTGAACTACGAGTTCTTCCTGACCGATCCGGCTTTCTTCGATGCGTTGAAGAACACGCTTCTCCTGGTTGGCGGCGTGCTTGCCATATCGGTGATCGGCGGAATTCTGATGGCGCTTCTGCTCGACCAGCCGATGTTCGGCCAGGGCATTGTGCGCATCCTGGTCATTGCGCCCTTCTTCATCATGCCAACGGTTGCGGCGCTGGTGTGGAAGAACATGTTCATGAACCCGGTCAACGGACTGTTTGCATGGCTCTTCCGCCTGCTCGGCGCGGAACCGCTGGACTGGCTGGCTGTGGCACCGCTGACCTCCGTCGTCATCATCGTGGCGTGGCAGTGGCTGCCCTTTGCAACGCTGATCCTGCTGACGGCGCTTCAATCGCTTGACGAAGAGCAGAAAGAAGCCGCCGAAATGGACGGTGCCGGTCCCATTTCCAAATTCATCTACATCACGCTCCCACACATGGCCCGCGCCATTACGGTGGTGGTACTGATCGAGACGATTTTCCTTCTGTCGGTCTTTGCCGAAATCCTCGTCACCACCAATGGCGGGCCGGGCACGCAGAGCACGAATATCACCTATCTCGTCTACACCCAGGCGCTTCTGCAGTTCGATGTGGGCGGAGCCTCTGCCGGTGGCATTGTCGCGGTCGTGCTGGCCAATATCGTTGCGATCTTCCTGATCCGCATGATCGGCAAGAATCTGGAGGCTTGATCCATGGCACGCAAAGTCTCTACTCAACGAAAAGTCGCCTTCACGGTGATGGCCTGGACCATCGGGTTCCTGATGTTCTTTCCGATCCTGTGGACCTTCCTCACCAGCTTCAAGTCGGAAGGCGATGCCATCGCTTCCCCTCCCGTCTTCCTCTTCTTCAACTGGACGATGGAAAACTACCACGAGGTGCAGAGTCGGTCGGACTACTTCAGCCATTTCTGGAATTCGGTGGTTATCTCGTTCGGCTCGACGCTGCTGGGCCTCCTCATTGCCATTCCTGCGGCCTGGGCCATGGCGTTTTCGCCGACCAAGCGCACCAAGGATGTGCTGATGTGGATGCTCTCCACCAAGATGATGCCGCCGGTTGGCGCGCTGATCCCGATCTATCTGATCTTCCGGGATGGCGGTCTCTTGGATAGCCGCATCGGACTCGTGGTGGTGCTGACCTTGATCAACCTGCCGATCATCGTCTGGATGCTCTACACCTACTTCAAGGAAATCCCGGGCGAGATTCTGGAAGCTGCCCGCATGGATGGTGCCTCCCTCATGAAGGAAGTCATCTATGTCCTGACACCGATGGCGGTTCCCGGCATTGCCTCCACCTTGTTGCTCAACATCATTCTGGCCTGGAACGAAGCCTTCTGGACGTTGAACCTGACAACCTCGAACGCGGCTCCGCTCACCACATTCATCGCCTCCTATTCCAGCCCCGAAGGTCTTTTCTACGCAAAGCTCTCTGCTGCCTCGACCATGGCGATCGCACCGATCGTCATCCTCGGATGGTTCAGCCAGAAGCAGCTCGTGCGCGGCCTGACCTTCGGCGCCGTGAAGTAGTCGGCCGTTATTCAAGGAAAACGAAGATGGGTTCCATTACTCTTCGCAGCGTCTCCAAGGTCTTTGGCGAAGCCAAGGTTATTCCGTCCATCGATCTTCAGATCAACGAGGGCGAGTTCGTGGTGTTCGTCGGCCCTTCCGGCTGCGGCAAGTCCACCCTGTTGCGCCTGATTGCCGGTCTGGAAGATGTGTCCGGCGGCGAGATTGTCATCGATGGGCAGAACGCGACGGAACTGCCACCGGCAAAGCGCGGTCTTGCCATGGTATTCCAGTCCTATGCGCTTTACCCGCATATGAGCGTGCGTTCCAACATCGCCTTCCCGCTGAAGATGGCGGGCATGGACAAGGGCGAGATCGACCGCAAGGTGTCCGATGCGGCGCGTGTTCTGAACCTTACCGATTATCTGGAGCGCAAGCCGCGTCAGCTGTCTGGCGGGCAGCGCCAGCGTGTCGCGATCGGTCGCGCCATTGTGCGTCAGCCGAAGGCCTTCCTGTTCGATGAGCCGCTGTCGAACCTCGATGCGGCGCTGCGCGTCAACATGCGTCTCGAGATCAGTGAGCTGCACCAGCAGCTC
This sequence comes from Affinirhizobium lemnae, assembly GCF_022968395.1. GTDB lineage: Bacteria > Pseudomonadota > Alphaproteobacteria > Rhizobiales > Rhizobiaceae > Neorhizobium > Neorhizobium lemnae. The sequence continues at coordinate 103,047 of NZ_JALJQZ010000005.1, read as the reverse complement.
AAGACCACGATGATCTACGTGACGCACGACCAGGTGGAAGCCATGACCATGGCCGACAAGATCGTCGTGCTCAATCGCGGCAATATCGAACAGGTCGGCTCTCCCCTGGAGCTCTACCGCAAGCCAGCCAATCTGTTCGTCGCAGGCTTCATCGGGTCTCCGCGCATGAACCTCATTGAAGGTAAGTTTGCTGAGGCTAATGGTGCGAAGACGGTTGGCATCCGCCCGGAGCATATAGGTCTCTCCCGTGACAGCGGTCTCTGGGAAGGCACGGTCACGATTGCCGAGCATCTGGGTTCGGACACGTTCATGCATATCGAGGTTCCCGACGTCGGAACCGTTACGGCCCGTGCCGGTGGCGAGTTTGGCGTTCGCCACGGCGACCGAGTCTACCTGACGCCGGATGAAACCAAGCTGCATCGCTTCAACGACAGGGGGCTTGCGCTATGACGGGTCGTCTTCAGGGGAAATCTGCCATCATCACCGGCTCGGCACGGGGCATCGGGCGTGCTTTCGCGGAAGCCTATGTGCGCGAGGGTGCAACGGTTGCGATCGCCGATATCAATCTGGAGCGCGCGACCGAGACGGCCAACGAAATCGGCGCTCAAGCCTATGCGGTGCATCTTGATGTCACGCGTCAGGACAGCATCGACGAAGCCGTAAAGGCGGTCGAGGCGAAAACGGGCGGCGTCGATATTCTCATCAACAATGCGGCGCTGTTTGATCTGGCGCCCATCGTCGAGATCACCCGGCAGAGCTACGAGACGCTGTTTTCGATCAATGTCGCCGGTTCGCTGTTCATGCTGCAGGCAGTTGCCAGAAGCATGGTCGCCCGCGGGCAGGGCGGCAAGATCATAAACATGGCCAGTCAGGCAGGCCGACGGGGCGAAGCGCTGGTCGGTGTCTATTGTGCCACCAAGGCGGCAATCATTTCTCTGACGCAATCGGCAGGGCTCGATCTGATCAAGCATGGCATCAATGTCAACGCGATTGCCCCGGGCGTGGTCGATGGCGAGCATTGGGACGGCGTCGACGCGCATTTCGCCAGATATGAAAACCGGCCCCTCGGCGAAAAGAAGCGGCTTGTGGGAGAGTCGGTGCCCTTCGGTCGCATGGGCCGCGCCGAAGACCTGACCGGCATGGCCATTTTCCTGGCTTCTCCCGAGGCAGATTACATCGTCGCCCAGACATACAATGTCGACGGCGGCAACTGGATGAGTTGAGACGGGGCCGGTCACCATGAGAACGCCCAAGGTTTCAATGCACCCCCCTCTGCCTTGCCAGGCATCTCCCCCTCAAGGGGGGAGATCAGCAAGAAGCACACGCTCGACAGATACTCTCACTGAATCTGCCGAAAGTGGTTGGCTCTCATCGGGGCTGGAGGTGCGCCACGGGTCGATCTCCCCCCTTGAGGGGGAGATGTCCGGCAGGACAGAGGGGGGTAGTGCAACCTGTCGAGATCTTGAGGCGAACGTTTCAATCATTTTTTCCCTTCCCAGGACGTGACGTCATGACCATCAAACTCTCTCTATCCACGCTTGCCGATGCCGGCAAAACCGCCACTGTTCCGGGCTATGATCCGGGTCATCTCTCTGCGGGTATTCTGCATTTCGGTGTCGGAAACTTCCATCGTGCCCATCAGGCGGTCTATCTGGACGATCTGTTCAATCTTGGCCGGGACCATGACTGGGCCATCCTTGGAGCAGGCGTCCTGCCGTCCGACCAAGCCATGCGTGAAAAGCTTGCGGTTCAGGATTTCCTGACCACCGTCGTCGAGCAGGACAATAACAAGACTGGTGCACGGATTACGGCGCCGATGGTCGATATCCTGCCGGTCGGAGATTCTGGCGCCATTGTCGCGGCCCTGGCCGATCCGAAAATCCGGATCGTTTCAATGACCATTACCGAAGGCGGATACTTCATTGATGCCGAGGGCCATTTCAATCCGGCCCATCCAGCCATTGTTGCGGACAGCCAGACCCCCGCTCAGCCGAAGACGGTGTTCGGGCTGATCATCGCCGGTTTGAAGCTGCGGCGGGAGAAGGGCATCGCTCCCTTCACGGTCATGTCTTGTGACAATATTCCCGGCAATGGCCACGTGACGGAAAATACCGTCTGCGGTCTGGCCCGTCTCTCCGATCCGGCCTTTGCTAACTGGATCCATGAGAACGTGGCGTTTCCAAACTCCATGGTAGACCGGATTACGCCTGCGACCGGCAAGCGCGAGATCGACCTGCTCAACCACGAATTCGGCATTGACGACAACTGGCCTGTCTTCTGCGAGGAATTCAAGCAGTGGGTGATGGAAGACAATTTTTCTGCTGGCCGTCCAGCGCTGGAAAAAGTGGGTGTGCAATTTGTGGCCGACGTTGCCCCCTACGAGCTGATGAAGATCCGTATCCTGAATGGTGGGCATGCGGCGATTGCCTATCCGGCAGCGCTTCTCGACATTCATTTCGTGCATGAGGCGATGGAGCATCCGCTGATCCGGGCCTTCCTTGCCAAGCTGGAACGCGAGGAGATCATTCCCATCGTGCCACCAGTGCCGGATACGGATCTCAACGACTATTACCAACTGATCGAGCGGCGTTTTCTCAACCCGAAGATCGGCGACACTATTCCGCGCCTCGCTCAGGATGGCTCCAACCGCCAGCCAAAATTCATCCTGCCCTCGACCGTAGACCGTTTGAGGCAGGGGCAGGATATCGTTGGGCTGTCATTGGTTTCAGCCCTCTGGTGCCGATATTTTGCCGGAACGACGGACAGTGGCAAGCCAATCGTCTTCAACGATGCGAGCGCGGAAAAACTTCAAGCTGCCGCTCTTCAGGCGAAAGACAATCCGGATGCCTTTCTGGTCTTCGCTGAAATATTTGGTGCCGTATCCGGTTCCGAGCATTTCCGCAGCCGTTTTGCGCATGCCTTGAAGACCCTGTGGACGAAGGGGACGTCTGAGACACTTCGGCTCTATCTTGATGATCGTCTGATCGGCTAAGTTTGCTCCATGTTGAACGTACGCGAACCCCTGTTGATCTTTGATTGCGACGGTGTGCTGGTGGATAGCGAACCGCTCTCCATCCGTGTGCTGCTGGATACGGTGGCTGCGCATGGTGGCCATCTGACCGAGGCCGAAGCCTATCAACGATTTCTGGGGCGCAGCATGGCAACGCTTGTCTCGGTACTGGACACGGACTTCGACATCCGTGCTGATGCCGCGTTCCTGGAGCGGATGCGGCGGGCTCTCTACAGCCGGTTCGAGCAGGAGTTACAGCCGATTGCAGGTATGGCGGAGATTCTGGCCCATTTTCCCTGGCGTAAATGCGTTGCATCCTCAAGTCAGCCCGAACGCATTCGTCTCTCGCTTGGCCTGACGGGATTGAGGGACTTTCTAGAGCCGTATATCTTCAGCGCCACGATGGTGAAAAACGGTAAGCCTGCGCCCGATCTTTTTCTTCATGCGGCAAAAGAAATGGGCGTAGACCCCCACTCTTGTATTGTGGTCGAGGATAGTCCGGCAGGTATTCTGGCGGCTCAACGAGCAGGTATGAAAGTCTTTGCCTTCACTGGCGGATCGCATGCGGACCGGGAAGACTATCGTACCGAGATTTCCGCACTTAAGCCGACCGTCACATTTGACGACATGGCTGATTTGATCCACCTTGTCGCAAAAGAGTGTGAGTCTCCAGCCTGAGATCGGCGTTGATGCAAGGGTGGGGGCCCAACGGGATGGAAAGCAGAGCCTAATGCGGGAGTATCTGGTCGCGGTCGATATAGGGACGACCAGTGCGCGCGCAGGCATTTTCAGTCGTGACGGTCGAATGTTGGCAAAGGCCCTTCACCCGATTGAAATGCGGCGGGGACCAGGCGATTTTGCCGAACACGATTCGGAAGACATATGGCGTGCGACTTGCCATGCCGTACGCCAGGCCCTGTCATTATCCGGACTGAAAGCCTCGCAGATCGCTGGCCTGGGGTTCGATGCGACCTGTTCTCTCGTCATCCGCGATAGCCAAGGCGCGCCGCTCTGCGTTTCAGAAACGGGCGATCCGCGTTTCGATACGATTGTCTGGCTCGATCACCGTGCCGTGGCTGAAGCCGAGGAAATGAACGCGACAGGCCATCCGGTTCTCGATCATGTCGGCGGCTCGCTTTCACCCGAGATGCAGATCCCGAAACTCATGTGGTTCAAGCGGTACATGCCGAAGCAGTGGCAAAAGTCTGGCTTCTTCTTCGATCTTGCCGATTTCATGACCTGGCGTGCGACAGGATCTCCCACTCGTTCGCGCAGCACGCTGACCGCCAAATGGAACTATCTTGCTCACGAGCAACAGGGTTGGAATCTCGATTTTCTTGCTCGGGCCGGGCTGGAGGATTTTCGCGAAAGAGGCGGCCTTACGGACCATAGTGCGGGGCCCGGAGCTGCCATCGGAAATCTCAACGCAAAGGCTGCGCAAGAGCTTGGCCTTGATGAAGCATGCGTTGTTTCGGCGGGATTGATCGATGCCTATGCCGGTGGGCTTGGCCTTCTCGCCGGTGTTCTGGACAATGATGAGGCACTTGAAAGGAACGCCGCACTGATTGGCGGAACATCCAGCTGTCTGGTCGCCTTTTCAAGGACGCAACGTCACGGTGCGTCGCTTTGGGGACCATTTTTCGAAGCGGCGCTCGATCACTTCTGGTTGATGGAGGGTAGTCAATCCGCCACAGGAGCGCTTCTCGATCATATTGTGCGAATGCATGCCAGTGGCGGCGAGCCTGACGCGGCGCGCCATCAGTCAATCATTGATCGAATCACCGTTCTGCGGGCCCAAGAAGGTGAGCGTTTTGGAGAAGGCCTGCATATTCTTCCGGACTTCCACGGAAATCGTTCTCCTCTTGCCAATCCGCGTGCAACTGGCGTGCTGAGCGGGCTGACGCTCGATACAAGTTTCGACGGTCTGTGCCGGATCTACTGGCGCACCTGTGTTGCGCTGGTTCTCGGCCTGCGGCATATTCTCGATGCGATGGAAGAGATCGGGTATCGTTTCGACATGCTGCATGCCGGGGGAGGTCACATTAATAACCCACTGCTTGTGGAGCTTTATGCGGATGTGACGGGGCGTGCCATCCGTATCCCCCATGCGCCAGATGCGGTGCTTCTGGGCTCCGCAATGGCGGCATCCGTGGCGGCCGGGATGAATGCAACGATGGCGGATGCCGGCAGAACGATGGATCAGGGTGGAACGATCCGTCGGTGCGATCCGGCGCGCAAGGAGCTTTACGACCGCGACTACAGGCGCTTCCTGGTCATGCATCGTCATCGGGCCGAACTGGAACGAATTTGAATCAGTCGGCCTCACCGCTTGTTTGAAAAATCTCCCCCTCCTACATGGGTGGTAACAAAAGGAGCCGCGACCCATGCTTTTCGATGCCGCGCGACTATCGCTGATCAACCTATTTGCGCAGGAAACACGCTCCGTGTTCTGGAAAGTCCTGGGCTTGACCATCCTGGTGCTGATCGGCCTGTGGTTTGCCCTGCGGGAGGTCTTCGCCCTTTATATCTGGCCGTATTTTGCGCAGTTGATGCCGACCGTGCCGGACTGGGCAGGCTGGCTGACTTTCCTATTCGCCATCCTGGCCGGGATCGGACTGGCACTCGGGCTAGCGCTTCTGATTGCGCCCATCACAGCGCTGATTGCCGGTCTGTTTCTGGATGATGTGGCGGAGGTGGTCGAGAAGCGGGACTATGCCTTAGATGCACCCGGTATGGCCCTACCGCTTGGCCGCGCCATTCTGGAATCCGTGCAATTTCTCGGAGTTGTCATCGTCGGCAATATCATCGCCCTGTTTCTGCTGTTCATTCCAGGCGTCAATCTTCTCGCCTTCTTCCTCGTGAACGGTTACCTGCTGGGGCGTGAATTCTTCGAATTCGCCGCCATGCGCTTTCGCACACCGCCGGAAGCCAAGGCCTTTCGCCAGAAACATAAGGGGACGGTGTTTCTGGCGGGCCTTCTGATCGCGGCATTCCTGGCTATCCCATTCGTCAATCTGCTGACGCCCCTGTTTGCGGCGGGGCTGATGGTGCACCTTCACAAGGCGATCAGCCGCCGCGATCCGTCATTCACTCTCGTCGGCCAGACTGGAAGCGCCAATCATCTGCGCGGGTAATTCCTCAAGGACAGCCGGAATATCGTTCGTCTTGGCGGGATAGCGGCAGAGATCGGCAATGACGCAAGTTTCGCATTCCGGCTTGCGCGCCTTGCAGGTGTAGCGTCCATGCAGGATCAGCCAGTGGTGCGCGTGTAAGAGATAATCCTTCGGGATCACCCGCAGCAGGTTTTCCTCCACTGCATCCGGGGTCGTGCCCGGAGCCAGCTTGATGCGGTTGGCTATACGGAAAACATGGGTATCGACGGCCAATGTTGGAATGCCGAAGGCCATCGACATAACGACGTTGGCCGTCTTGCGACCTACGCCCGGCAAACGCATCAGTTCTTCGCGCGTCTTTGGCACTTCACTGCCGAATTCATCAATCAGCATTCGACAGAGCGCGATGACGTTTTTTGCCTTGTTGCGATAAAGCCCAATGGTCTTGATGTGCTCTATGACTCCGTCTTCGCCGAGCGCCAGCATTTTTTCCGGCGTATCGGCAATCTGGAACAGTTTGCGCGTGGCGCGATTGACCCCGACATCGGTTGCCTGGGCGGATAGAGCCACCGCCACCACGAGTGTAAACGGGTTCACATGTTCCAGTTCGCCCTTCGGTTCCGGTCTCTGGATCGAGAACCTACGGAAGATTTCTTCCAGTTCTGCCTTGTTATAGGCGGTGCGGGCATGTCTGCGGCTTCTCGCCGCGCCATTTGACTTTTGTCTGGTTTGCATGTGGATTAGGTTTCAAGAGTTGCCATATGGCTTGTATCGCAAGGCAGAGGATGGAAGGCAACGTGCAGGCGACAGAAGAACAACCGGTTTTTTCCGCGGAACTCACTCCGTATCGCTCCCTTGGGTCACGCGGTTTCCGCATCATGCTGGCCATCAGCGGCGCCATTTGCATGCTGCATGCGATCTTCTTCCTCGCGACAGGGGCTTGGCCGATCGGGCTTTTCTTCGGCCTGGATTTCCTTTTGCTATGGGGTGCTTTCCTGCTGAACTATCGCTCAGGGCGGGCGCGCGAAGAGGTGACCGTCTCGCGGACCAGTGTTTCCGTCCGCAAATTTTCGCCTGCCGGGCGCGTGGTCGAGCACAGCTTCAACCCCTTCTGGGCGAGATTCAGAGTACGCCGTCACCACGAGTTCGGCATTACCTCCATGCATGTGACGGGAGAGGGGCGGCATACGGATATCGGATCCTTCCTGAACCCTGATGATCGGGAAAGCTTTGCAAAGGCCTTTCGTTCCGCACTGGCGACGGTGAAGCAGCGGATCTGATATTTACCTGTTTCTCGTTAAGCAAGAAACGGGTGGCGTGTCGCGCGCCGGCGTGATGAATTGCGCCGACGAATAGGAACTCTGCTATGAACGCATTCTCGCCCGCGCCCGAAACGGTTAACGACATTACGCCCTCTGGCGAAGACTATGCCATCGTCAAGCAGGTCATCGAGCTGATCACTCTTGATTATCGCGAGCAGCCATCGCTGGGCGCGATCGCAGCAGAACTCGGCCAATCGCCTACGCAATTGCAAAAGGTGTTCACGCGTTGGGCGGGGCTTTCACCGAAGGCCTTTCTGCAGGCGGTGACGCTGGACCACGCCAAACGGTTGCTGCATCAGGAGGAGCTTCCGCTTCTGGAAACCTCGCTGGAGGTTGGCCTGTCCGGCCCCAGCCGGTTGCATGATCTTTTCGTGACGCACGAAGCCATGAGCCCGGGAGAGTGGAAGGCAAAAGGCGGTGGACTGACCATGCGCTATGGTTTCCATCCGTCACCCTTCGGGCTGGCGCTGGTGATGGTTACAGATCGAGGGCTTGCGGGACTGGCCTTTACGGATGACGAGGGTGGACGCGATGCCTGTTTTCACGACATGGCACGGCGCTGGCCGAATGCCCTTTACGTCGAGGAGCCAGAGACGACCGCGCCCTATGTCTCCCGTGTTTTCGACGCTCGAAGGTGGGCCTGCGAAGAGCCGTTGCGCGTGGTTCTCATTGGGTCGGATTTCCAGATCCGGGTCTGGCAAAGTCTGTTGAAAATACCCTTCGGCAAGGCTGTGACCTATTCCGATGTGGCGCGCGATATAGGTCAGCCGACAGCCAGCCGCGCAGTGGGAGCTGCCATCGGGCGCAACCCGATCTCCTTCGTGGTTCCATGCCATCGGGCGCTCGGCAAAAGCGGCGCTCTGACCGGCTATCACTGGGGCCTTACGCGCAAGCGCGCCATTCTCGGCTGGGAAGCGGGGAAGGGGTGAGGGAACTTGATGCAGCGGTTCTCTTGTGAGATCATTCGACGATGAAAAGTAGTATTGAACTTTCTGACGATATCAGCCGCCGCATCGATCTCTTGGCGGAGCGCTCGCGGCTTACCAGAAGTCAAATCATTGAAGACGCTCTCGCCAATGGCCGGTCTCTTGCCTGGCAGGAGCGTTGGATCGCGGGAGTTCAATCTGGCCTTGACGAGGCGGACAGTGGAGAGTTCGCATCCGAGGATGAGATTTCTCGTGTACTGACCAAGTATGATCCGGTTTGAGCGTGAAAATCGTCTGGACGCGGCGTTACCTTCGCGAGCTTGAGGCGATCGGTGATTTTGTGGCTGAGCGCAATCCCCGTGCTGCCGCGCAGCTCGTTCGAGTGATCCACTCGCGGATCGAACAGCTGCTGTCCGACAATCCATTTGCTGGTCGTATCGGATAGATTCCGGGAACGAGGGAACTCGTCATAAGCGGAACGTCTTATATCGTCGCTTACCGTGTTAACGAGGAAGCGGTCGAAATATTGTTTGTTCAACATGGCGCCAAGGCGTGGCCAGATGAGGTTTAGCCTTTAGCGAGCAATGCCCGCGCGGCGCCCTCATCGGTAATCAGCGTATTGCAGCCGATGCGGCGGATGGTGGCGAGAATGGCATGGGCGCGGTGGGCCCCGCCCGAGGATAGCACGATGTGCTTTGCCTTCTTCAGAGTATCCAGATCGACGGACATGACCCGCTCGTTGATGGGATGATCGATCGTGCGGCCTTCGGCGTCCAGGAAATTGAACATGGTGTCGCAGACGCAGCCCGCCTCAATCAGATCCTGAAGCTCAGTCTTCGAGATGAAGCCCTCTGACAGCGAAGTCGAGTGCGGGCCGATATCGCCGCAGGAAACGATGGCAAGATCGAGATTTTCGGCAAGATCGTAGATGGTTTTCAGACCGCATTGTTCGATAAGCGCCCGTTTGGTCTGAACGGAATCCACCAGGAGCGGCGCAAGGAACATATAACACTCCGCCCCCAACTGGCTGGCAAGGCGCCAGGTGTAGTCGATAGGGTTGGTTTGGTGCACGGCAACAATGCCACCGAGCAGGGAAACCACCTTGCAGTTCTCCCGCCGCGGCGGGCGAAAGCCGGAAAGCGAGGCGGTCATGGTTCGGCCCCAGCCGACGCCGATTGTCATATCATCGGCCACCACTTCCGTCAGGAAATGGCCAAGCGCTAGACCGACCGCCTTTGCAATGCCACCCGCATTGGATCGATCCGGTGCCGGTACGACGATGGCCTCATCCAGCCCGTAGGCCTTTTCGAGCTTGACGGCGAGTTCGACGCAATCATCGATCCCCTCGCTAATCCAGATCTGAACCTCGGACCGCTTCAAGGCCTCGTCCAGCATGCGAATGACGGTGGAGCGGCTGATGCCGAGCTTTTCTGCGACATCCTTTTGCGTCAGGCCCTGATTGTAATAGAGCCATGCGGCGCGCAACCGAAGGGATGCGGCTTCCGAATAGGCCTGATGCGTTTCGCGTCTGAGCTTTGCCACTGCGCCTGCTGTTATCCGTTGATATGTTTCGTCGGAACTATCTGTTGAGATGAAACAAATGTCAAATCCATTCAGCAAATGTCTTGACTTCAGCGTGTGAGCGCGCACATAGTAGACTCATGGGAGAGCAGACTCTCCGACCGCAAATGAAAGCGTTAGGAACATCGGATGGCATCCAAACTTGAACAACTCCGCGCCATGACCACGGTGGTCGCCGATACGGGCGATATCGAGGCGGTTGCGCGTCTGAAGCCGGTGGATTGCACCACCAATCCCACGATCGTACTCAAGGCGCTGGGCACCCCGGCTTTCGCCGACAAGGTCAAGGAAGCGATTACCTGGGGAAAGAGCCAGAACGGATCGTCCGATGCTGTGGTGGCTGCCGTTGCCGATCGTCTGGCAATTTCTGTTGGTGCAGCTCTGGCAGAACTGGTGCCCGGTCGCGTTTCCACGGAAGTGGATGCAGACCTCTCCTTCGACACAGAGGCCTCGATTGCAAAGGCGCAGGGCATCATTGCCGCCTACAAGGAGCGCGGCATCGAGCGGGATCGTATCCTGATCAAGCTCGCCTCCACCTGGGAAGGCATCAAGGCGGCCGAAGTTCTGCAGACGGAAGGCATCGACTGCAACCTGACACTTCTGTTCTCCAAGGCTCAGGCCATCGCCTGTGCCGATGCGAAGGTGTTCCTCATTTCGCCGTTCGTCGGTCGTATTCTCGACTGGTACAAGAAATCGACAGGTCAGGATTACACGGCAGAGACCGATCCGGGCGTCGTTTCCGTGCGCCAGATCTACAATTACTACAAGGCCAATGATATTAAGACGATCGTCATGGGTGCGTCTTTCCGCAATGCTGGCGAAATCGAGGCGCTGGCAGGTTGCGACCGCCTGACGATCAGCCCTGCGCTGCTGGACGAGCTGGACAAGGCTGAAGGCACGCTTGAACGGAAGCTTTCGCCGGACAACATCACCGAAGATGCATTCCAGCCGATCGACGAGAAGAAGTTCCGCTGGATGCTGAACGAGGACGCGATGGCGACGGAAAAGCTGTCGGAAGGCATTCGCCTGTTTGCGAAGGATCTCGTGGCCCTGCGCGAGATGGTGAAGAAAGAACTGGCTGCCGCCTGATGCCCTCACGTTGAGACGAATAAAGCGGCCTGTTTCGAACGGGCCGTTTTTTATGCCTTGGAGAGCGTTCGTGCCTGAAAACTGTTGCGAAGGAAGGCCAGGATGAACACTACCGTCATCAATAGAACGATGGTGGGGGCTGGCGCACTATCGATGAAGAAGCTCGCATAGATGCCCACGAACGAGCAGCCGACTGCAACGGCAACGGACGTCAGAAGCATGGCGTGGAAGCGACGGGCCAGCAGATAGGCGATTGCACCCGGCGCCACCAGAAATGCGACCGCGAGAATGATGCCAACCGCTGTCAGCGCGCCCACAACTGTCAGAGACAGGACCGTTAGCAAGCCATAATGCAGTATTGTGACTGGAAGGCCGATCGCTTTGGCATGCTGGGCATCGAAGGCGTGCAGCAGCAGGTCTTTTCGCAAGATCACCAGAAAGAGTGTTGCGGCCAGAGCGATCAATCCAGACTGCAGCAGGTCGGCAGGCCCGATTCCCAGCATGTCGCCAAACAGGATGTGATCGAGATGCACGTCGCTTTTCACGGCAACAAACATCACGAGGCCGAGACCGAACATACCGGAAAAGACGATGCCGAGAACGGTATCTTCCTTGATGCGGCTGTTTTCCTTGATGAAGCCGGTGCCGATGGCGCAGACGAGCCCGGCAACGAAGGCGCCCAATGCCAATGGCAAAGAGAGCATGTAGGCCAGCACTACACCCGGAAGTACGGCGTGAGAGACCGCATCCCCCATCAGTGACCAGCCCTTCAACACCAGAAAGCAGGAGAGCATGGCCATGGGAATGCAGATCATCAGTGTCACCAGAAAGGCGTTCTGCATGAAAGGAAGCTGGAAGGGCAGGATGACCCATTCGAGGAACGCGCTCATGCCGTCTCCTGCAGTGTTAGTCTGCGGCGCCGACGGGCCGCCAGCACGCCATGTTTGGGCGCAAACACGAAGGCTGTGAGGAAGATCAGCGTTTGCAGCACGACGATGATGCCGCCGGTGGCACCGTTGAGGAAATAGCTCGCATAGGCGCCCACGAAGCTTGTGACGGCGCCGATCCCAGCGGCCATGGCGATGAGTTTCTCGAAGCGGTCGGTCAGCAGATAGGCGGTCGCACCGGGCGTTACCACCATGGCAACGACGAGAAAGGCGCCCACTGTTTGAAGCGCCGCAACTGTTGATGCGGCCAGCAGAGTGAAGAACAGAACCTTCAGCAGATCCGGCCTCAAACCGATGGTGCGGGCATGGTTCTCATCGAAGAAGGCCACCATCAGATCCTTCCACTTCAGGCTCAGAATCAAGAGGCTGATGCCGCCGATCAGCAGCAATTGCAGCTTGTCTTCCGGGGTGATGGCCAGAATATTGCCGAGCACGATGGTCTGGATGTTCACCGAGGTGGGCGAGAGCGACACCATGAACAGGCCAAGCCCGAAGAAGGATGTGAAGATCAGGCCGATGATCGCATCTTCCTTTAGGCGCGTGCGTTGGTTGAGAAACAGCATGGCCCCCGCCGCCAGTCCGCCGGACATAAAGGCGCCCAGCGCGAAGGGCAGGCCCAGCATATAGGCCCCTGCAACGCCCGGCACGATGGCATGGGACAGGGCATCGCCGATCAGCGACCAGCCTTTGAGCATGAGGTAGGCGGAGAGAAAGCCGCACACCCCGCCGACCAGCGCACTGACCCAGATGGCATCCAGCATGTAGCCGTAGGAGAAGGGCTCAAGAAGCGTCTGGAGCATCGGCCGCCTCCTGCTCTGCCTGATGATCCGGGCTGGCCTGCGGTTTGGCGACAAGCTTGCCGCCGTCCTTGCCATAGGTCACGTATGGCCGCTCATCGTCGGTAATGACGCGGACATGCCGCGCGTCGTCGTCGTCATGCAGGTCTGCGCCGCCAAGAATGAAATGCCGCAAGACCCCGCCAAACGCCTTTTCCAGATTGGTTTCGTTGAAGGTCTCCTCGGTCCGTCCATAGGCGATGACAGTGCCTTTCACGAAGACCGTGCGGTCGCAAAAATCCGGAACGCTGCCGAGGTTATGAGTAGAGACCAGCATGATGCGGCCTTCATCGCGCAAGGATTTCAGGAGCGATATGATCTGCTCTTCGGTGGTGACATCCACGCCCGTAAAGGGCTCATCCAGCAGAATGACCTGACCTTCCTGAGCCAGTGCGCGGGCAAGGAAAACGCGTTTGCGCTGACCGCCGGACAGTTCGCCGATCTGGCGTTTGCGAAAGGCCTCCATGTTCACCCGCCGCAGCGCCTGCGTCACCATCTCCTTGTCGCGGCGAGAGGGAATGCGCAGAAAATTCATGTGGCCGTAGCGTCCCATCATCACCACGTCTTCCACAAGAACCGGGAAGTTCCAATCCACCTCTTCTGCCTGCGGAACATAGGCAACAAGGTTCTGCTTCAGTGCCTGCCTGGCGGGCATGCCCAGCATGTCCACATGGCCTTCCGCCAGACCGACAAAGCCCATGATCGCCTTGAAAAGAGTGGATTTTCCGGCACCGTTCACGCCGACCAGCGCTGTGATGGTGCCCTTCGGAATGGTAAAGCTTGCATCGCGCAGCGCCACATGGCCGTTCTTGTAGGCGACCGTTACATGGCTGACAGAGAGCCCCGAACTGAAGCGCTTCGATTTACCCATCATCATGGTGCAAGCCCTTTCACGATGGTGCTGGTGGTGACCTTCAAGAGATCGAGATAGGTCGGAACCGGGCCGTTCGCCTCACTGAGCGAATCGACGTAAAGGACGCCGCCATAACGGGCACCCGTTTCGCGGGCGACCTGCTTTGCGGGATCGGGTGAAACCGTACTTTCCGAGAAGACGACGCCGATCTTGTTGGCCCTGACCGCATCGATGACCGCCTTGACCTGCTGCGGCGTGCCCTGGCTGTCGGCATTGACCGGCCAGAGGTAAAGTTCCTTCATGCCGAAATCGCGGGCCAGATAGGAGAATGCGCCTTCGCTTGTGACCAGCCAGCGGTTGGTTTCCGGCAGCTTCGACAAGGCATCGCGCATGGGTTGGACAGCAGCGCGGATCTTATCGCTATAGGTCTTGGCGTTCCTGTTGTAGGTCTCGGTATTCGTAGGGTCGATGCCAACCAGAGCCTTGCGAATATTCTCCACATAGATCAGCGCATTTTCCGGCGACATCCAGGCATGCGGGTTTGGCTTGCCCTGATAGGCTCCGCCAGCAATCGCCATGGGAGTGACCCCGTCCGATACGGTGACACTTGGTACCTTGCCGAGATTAACCAGGAATTTTTCGAACCATTGTTCCAGATTGAGGCCGTTGCGCAGAACCAGGTTTGCATCTCTTGCGCGCAAAATGTCGCGGGGGGTCGGCTGGTAATTATGGATCTCCGCGCCGGGCTTGGTGATGCTTTCGACGTCGGCTGCATCCCCTGCAACGTTGCGGGCCATATCCGCGATGATGGTGAAGGTCGTCACCACTTTTGGCTTTTCGGCAGCGTGGCTGCTGGTCCAAAGCATCGAGAAAACAAGGCAAAGCGGCACGGCAAGGCGGAACAGAGACACGGTATCGGATCCTTATTGCAAATGGTTCGCATTACAATGTAGCGGCAGAAGTTGAACTGTCAATGCTATTGCAAATCACTTGCATTAGATGCGTCAGTCCGCGTGTTCTGTCTCGAATTGATGCATCGTCAGGCTGTGGATTGCGGTGCCGTATTAAAGCTTCTTCAAGAGTAATGATGGAGGATGCCTCGTCTCGAGATTTGTATTGCGTCGATTGGAGTTAAGCATGCCGGAGTGCCGGGCGTGAAAGGCGTAAAAATACGACTGTCACGCACTCTCGTCATGATTCTGGGAGGAGGACTGCTTCTTATCGGTGGAAGCGGAGCAGCGGCCCTGTATGTGGGTGCCGACAAGCTGCTTGGTCCCTCCTGGGAAGAGGTGAACGGCCTCAAATGCACGACGCTTCAGGAAATCAAGCTCAAGCAGGAAGGACATTCCTGGGTCCGCCGGTTTGTCTTTGCCGAAGGCGGGGATGGTCCGCAGCGGTTGAAGACCGCGGTCCGGGTCGCAAAAGCGGTCCAGAAGTCGGAAAAGGCCGATCTGGTTCAGGTGACTGTTCTTGACAAGAACGGACCGACGCAACGGGCAGCCATGCGCGGCCGGGCGATCGGTGCCCAGGTCATTTACATTCCCGACACGACCAAAGCGCCCGATCCGAGTGATCCGGTTCTTTCCGGCTTTTATGTCGAAGGGGCAGCCAATCACGGCGAATTTTTCGGCCTGAAGATCTCTCCACCGCTGGAGGATCTTGAGGTGATGGCTGCCGCCCTCAAGGATTTCGAAGACTGCGTCTCGCCGATCATTCCCGAGGCAGCCGATCCGCATGGTGCAAAGCCCGCCAAGGGCGCGAAGGGTGCGAAGGGCGCAGACCACGGTGCAAAATCGGGTCACGGGGAAGCCTCCGGACACGACAAGCCTGCGGCTGACAAGGGCCATGGTGAGAAGGCCCCGGACGGACATGCTCCTGCGGCTGAAGGTGCGGCTCATGAAGAGGCGCCCAAGAGCGAAGGTCTCGTAAGCTCTCTGACCAACATGATTTTCGGCAACAAATCGCAGGCGGCGGAAGCTGCGGCCCAGCACGGGGCTGAGCCTGCAAATGCCAGCCAGGCAGAACAGAAGACCGAGGTCGCGGGTGATCACACGACGCCGAGCCCCGAACATACGGCTGCGGCAGAACAGCCCGGTTTCCTGGACCGTATCAAGGGCATGATCTTCGGTAGCGATAAACCGACCGTGACCGAAAAGCCTGTCTCGCCTGCGCCAACTGCATCCGCGGATGGCAAGCCGGAGCCTCATGAAGCAGCGGGCAAGGCGAGCGGCAAAGGCGATGGCATCGACCCGATGAAGGTGGCAGCTCCCACGGATGCGCCGAAGGCTGCGCCGGCACCCAAGCCCTCGCACTGAACAGTATCAGAATGCGAAAGGCCCACCATGCGGCGGGCCTTGCTTCATTGCATTTCGAACGGCGTGATCAGTCGGCCTTGTTGCGGCGGGCCGGGAAGAGGATCACGTCGCGGATCGACGGCGCATTCGTCAACAGCATGATCAGGCGGTCCACACCGATGCCGAGACCGCCAGCGGGCGGCATGCCCTGATCGATGGCATCGAGGAACTCGTCGTCCAGTTGCTTGTCCTTTTCGCCGCGGGCATGCGCCTGCTCCAGCTGCTCTTCCATACGGCGACGCTGTTCTTCCGGGTCGTTGAGTTCGGAGAAGGCGTTGCCCACTTCCCAGGCGTTGCAATAGGTCTCAAACCGCTCGACCAGACGCGGCTCGCCTGGAACCTCCTTGGCGAAGGGCGAAATGTCCTTCGGGAAATGCGTGACGTGAGATGGCTGGATCAGCGTGCCTTCCACCTTTTCCTCAAAAATGAAGGCCAGGCATTCACCCCAGGTCCAGTCCTTTTCGACTTCAAAACCGGCGGCCTTGGCGGCGGCGCGTGCTTCTTCATCCGTCTTGATGGAGAGGAAGTCGATACCGGTCGCTTCCTTCACCGCATCCGGCATTGGAACGCGCTTGAACGGCCCCTTGAAGGAGAGCGTCTTGTCACCGAAGACCACATCGGTCGTGCCGTGGACGGAGGTTGCCAGATGCTCGAACAGGCGCTCGACCAGCGCCATCATGTCTTCGTAGTCCGCGTAAGCCCAGTAGCATTCCATCATGGTGAATTCTGGATTGTGCCGGGTGGAAACGCCTTCGTTGCGGAAGTTGCGGTTGATCTCGAACACCTTGTCCGAGAGACCGGAAACCAGCGTGCGCTTGAGGAACAGTTCCGGCGCGATACGCAGATACATGTCCATCTTCAGCGTGTTATGGAAGGTCTTGAACGGATCAGCTGTCGCGCCGCCGTAAACCGTCTGCAGCATGGGGGTTTCGACTTCGAGGAAGCCTTCGCCTTCGAGGAAGTGACGGAAGCCGGAAACGATCTTCGAGCGTTGCTGGAAACGCAGCTTGCTTTCCTCGTTCGATAGGATGTCGAGGTGACGCTTGCGGTAGCGAATTTCGACGTCGGCAATACCGTTCCACTTTTCGGGCATTGGCAGCAGCGACTTCGTCAGCATGGTGATCTCATGCGCGTTGATCGTCAGCTCGCCGCGCTTGGTACGACGCACCACGCCTGTCACGCCAATGATATCGCCGATATCGATCATCGACAGCATGTCGCGCGCGGCTTCAGGCGTCGTATCCTTGTGGCTGAAGATCTGGACCTTGCCCGACGCATCGCGGATGTCCATGAACATGCCGGAATTGCGCGAGGAATAGACGCGGCCTGCGACGGTGACGATATCCTGCGTCTCCACGTCAGGCTCAAGGCTTTCGTATTTCGCTGCGAGTTCCGCATTCGTCATGGTGCGGTGGAAGTGCGCGGGATAGACATCGCCAATCTTGTCGCGCAGCAGCGCCAGTTTCTGGCGCCGCACTGCGGTCGCGTCGGAGGAGAGGGCGGTTTCGGTCTTCTGTTCGGTCATTGGGCTTGCCTCTTGGGGCTGGTTGTTTTGCTCTGCCGGTACGCCTTGCTCGACTAACCCTCCCCCTTGTGGGGAGGGTCGGAGCGGAGCGACGGGGAGGGGAAGCATCTTGCTCTGGGCAAAGACCCCTCCCTAACCCTCCCCACAAGGGGGAGGGAACTCGCCGCGTTGGCTATTACTTCTCTGCACCCACCATGGAGGCGACGACAGTTGCGGCGATCTTCAGGCGCTGGCGCACCACGGAGCGGCCAAGGAGCGCCATCGAGTCAAACAGTGGCAGGGAACGCTGGCTGCCCGACATGGCGATGAAGAGCGGCGGGGTGACCACACGCAGCTTCTTGCCCAGCTTGTCGGCCACAGCGCGCAATTCCTGATCGATGGATTCCGTCGTCCATTCCGGCATCTTTTCGAAATCGGCCTGAACGGTATTGATGATCTCCAGCGTCTCAGCGGGCGAGGTTTTCAGGCCACCGAAGGAGGCAGGTGTCAGGCCCACATCCGATGACAGCAGGAAGCCACCGAGGTTCGGCAGTTCGCCGAGCTTCGAAATGCGGCTCTGGGCGAGCTTCAGACCTTCGGTCAGACGACCATTTTCCGAAGCCCATTCGATGGTGCGGGCAATGAACTCTTCAGGGGTCAGCTTTTCGCGCAGCCAGCGGCCGTTCAGCCAGTCAAGCTTCTGGATGTCGAAAATCGCGCCCGCCTTGGAAAGATTGTCCGGGTCGAACTTGTCCGCCAGTTCTTCCATCGACAGAAGCTC
The DNA here is from genome assembly GCF_022968395.1 of Affinirhizobium lemnae. Taxonomy (GTDB): domain Bacteria; phylum Pseudomonadota; class Alphaproteobacteria; order Rhizobiales; family Rhizobiaceae; genus Neorhizobium; species Neorhizobium lemnae. The sequence continues at coordinate 84,731 of NZ_JALJQZ010000005.1, read as the reverse complement.
TTCGCCTTCCGCGATCTGGATGAAGAACAGCCCAAGGAAGTTCATCAGCGCTTCCGGAAGATAGCCGAGTGCCGAATAATAGGAGATCGACGTCGGGTTCTTGCGCTTGGAGAGCTTGGACTTGTCGGCATTGCGCATCAGAGACAGATGCATGAACTTCGGCTCGTCCCAGCCGAAATAGCGATACAGAAGGATGTGCTTTGGCACAGATGCCAGCCATTCCTCGCCGCGTGCCACATGCGTGATCTTCATCAGATGGTCGTCGATGACGTTAGCCATATGGTAGGTCGGCATACCATCGGCCTTGATGAGAACCTGCATGTCCACCGAAGACCACGGAATCGACACATCGCCATAGACGCCGTCGTTGAATTCGCAGGCGCCTTCTGTCGGGATCTTCATGCGGATGACCGAGGCTTCGCCCGCGTCCATCTTGGCCGTCACTTCTTCGGCGGAGTAGCGCAGGCACAGACCGTCATAGCCCGGAGGCTTGCCGTTGGCGCGCTGCTCTTCGCGCATCTTCTCCAGACGCTCCGGCGTGCAGAAACAGCGGAAGGCATGGCCCTTGTCCAGCAGTTCCTGCGCGAAGGGCTGATACATGTCCTTGCGGTCGGACTGGCGGTAGGGACCATAGGGGCCGCCGACATCCGGGCCTTCCTTCCACTCAAGACCGCACCAGCGCAGTGCATCCAGCACCTTCTGCTCGAATTCGCGGGTGGAGCGTGTGGCATCGGTGTCCTCGATGCGCAGAATGAATTCGCCGCCATGCTTCTTGGCGAAGAGGTAGTTGAACAGCGCGATATAGGCCGTGCCGACATGCGGCTCGCCGGTTGGAGAAGGTGCGATGCGGACGCGGACGCCGGAAGTGCTCATTTGTGCCTGCTCAAAAAAAGGAAATGGCGCGTCGGAAGGACGCAAGCCTCACTAATCGGATTGGCTGGCCTTAGCGCATATTCCGCCGCAAGCGTCAAGATTTTTGGCAAATCCGACCCTTATTGAACAGGCCAGAACCATAAAAGCGCAGGCACGCTGACCAGAACGATCAGGAACGATAGCGGGAGCCCGAGCCTTGGATAGTCCGAGAAGCGATAGCCACCAGGCCCCATGACAAGCGTGTTGCATTGATGCCCGACGGGCGTCAGAAAGTCGGAGCCCGCGCCAATGGCGACCGCCATCAGGAAGGCTTCCGGCTTGAAACCCAAGGTCGTCGCAAAGCTCACGGCAATCGGTCCCATGACGAGTACGGTTGCCGCATTGTTGAGGAACGGGGTAACCGCCATGGCGGTGATCATGATGAGAGCGATGGCGCTATAGGGTGGCAGGCTGTGTGCCACCTGTCCCAGCCAGCCTGCAATAAGCTCGCTTCCTCCCGTCGTTCGAAGCGAGTCCGATACGGGGATCAAAGCTCCCAGCATGACGAGAATAGGTCCGTCGACGGCCTTGTAGATATCGTTCAAGGGTACCGCCTTGAAGACGGCCATGCCGAGCGCTGCAGCGAAGAAGGCAACTGCAACCGGTGCGAAGCCCAGGGCCGTCGAAATCATGGCCAGGGCCAGGATGATGATAGGAATGAGCGCCTTGCGCTGCGTTCCGAGCATGATCTCCTGCTGCGCCAGCGGCAAGAGCGCCAGATCCTGAAGCACGCCGGGTAGCGTGGTACGCGCGCCTTGCAGCACGATCACATCGCCTTCCTTGAGCACGAGATCGCTCAGACGTTCGCGCAATCTCTCGCCACGGCGGCTGACAGCCAGAAGATTGACGCCCCGCGTGTAGGACAAAGCCAGATTGCGGGCCGAGACGCCTGCCAGAGGCGATTGGTGCGAAATGACCGCCTCTATGGAAATGAGATCCTGCTCCACCTTGCCGGGGCCATTCAGGGCCTTGCCGGACAGGCGCAACTTTGCGCTGGAAACCACGCGTTCCAGCGCCGCCGAGCGACCCTCCAGAAGCACGGAGTCATCCTCACGCAGAATGATATCCGGAAACGGCGACATGCGCGATGGACCACGAAGGACGGCCGTTGCGACCACTTCGCCATCTCCAAGTCTCAAGAGTTCCGCTAAGGGCTTGCCCATCATCGTGGACTGTCCTGTAACGGTCGCCTCCGAAGCATAATTGGAAATCTCGACTGCTTCTTCGATACTGTTCGACTGCTTCTGCCGCTCCGGAACCAGCCAGTAGAAGAACATCAGGAAGGTCACGCCGACGAGCGTCAGAATGCCTCCGACGGGGGTGAAGTCGAACATTGTGAAGGGTGTTCCGGTCATCTCGCCGCGCAGCCGCGAGACGACAATGTTCGGCGAGGTGCCGATCTGCGTCATCAGACCGCCGAGGAGCGCGGAGAACGCCATGGGCATGAGGTAGCGCGATGGAGAAACGCCCGCTCGCCGTGCGAACTGGAATGCCACGGGCATCATGATGGCGAGTGCGCCGATGTTCTTGATGAAGGCAGAAAGAACCGCCACGACAATCATCAGCAGGGCCATCTGCGTTCGAACCGAATTCAGGTTCGGAAAAAACTTCTTGATTGCAACGTCCACGATGCCTGAGCGCGCGACGCCCGCACTGACCACAAGGGCACTGCCGACGATGATGACGATATCATCCGAAAAGCCGGAAAAGGCATGGTCGGGTTTCACGACGCCCAGCGCGACGGCCACGACCAGTGCGCAGCAGGCCACAACGTCGTAGCGAAAGCGATCCCAGATGAAGACCGCCATCATGCCGGCGATCACGGAGAAGGAGAGGATCTGTTCGGTTGTCATGCCGCTCCGGAGGGGAGAGGGCGGCTCGATGAGATGAGGGCCGCCGGGGGTGAAGTTTGATGTGCCTCAATACAATGGGCTGATCAAAGTTCCAACCGTCCGGCGGTCCGTACGCTGTGAACTATCGCTTTAGGGTGAGGACTTGGGTCATCTTGTTGAAATGGTGTGAGGCGATCCGGATGAGATACGAGGCGAAAAAGGCAGGCGATGCTCCCGCATCGGCGAGGCTTTTCAACGACGTAGATCGAGGGACGCGGCCACATCCGAAGGACCCGCGAACGGCTTCAATCTGCTTTGTCGGGGCTCTCGAATAGGTATGAGACCCATCCATCGAACCTCTCCTCGCATATTCTTGCCGTTCATCGTGCCATTTCAATAACATGACCCAAGTCCTCACCCTCGCTTTCTCTGGCGGGCGTTTCGCGCCACCATGTTGAGAACTTCCACCAGGGCCGAGAAGGCCATGGCCGCGTAGATGTAGCCCTTGGGCACGTGGAAGCCCATTCCTTCGGCAATCAGCGTGGTGCCGATCATCAGAAGGAACGCCAGTGCCAGCATGACGATGGTGGGGTTTTTCTCGATGAAGTTGGCGAGCGGATTGGCCGCTACCAGCATGACCGTGACAGCTGCCAGAACAGCGATGACCATGATCGGCAGATGCGGGGTCATGCCGACGGCGGTGATGATGCTGTCCACGGAGAAGACCAGGTCGAGCAGAAGGATCTGGCCGATGGCTGCACTGAAGCTCATGGCAGCGGCGCCGCCGACCATATCTTCCTTGTGATCGATCGGGTCGACATTGTGGTGAATTTCCTTCGTTGCTTTCCAGACCAGGAACAGACCACCGGCAATCAGGATGAGATCCTTCCAGGAGAAGCCATGGCCAAAGAGTTCAAACACTGGATTGGTCAGCTGTACGATCCAGGCGACGGTGCCGAGCAGGCCGAGGCGCATGACAAGGGCCAGGCCAATGCCAATCTTGCGAGCCTTGTCTCGGTTTTCCGGTGGCAGCTTGTTGGTCAGGATCGAGATGAAAATGAGGTTGTCGATACCGAGTACAACCTCCATGACCACGAGCGTGACCAGAGCGACCCATGCAGCCGGGTCCTGTACGAGCATCATTATGTCTTGCATGAATGGATTTTCCCTTGCGCCGTAACGGAGAGCCGGCTGACGAAGTGTAGGAGAGCGATCGGCTTAATCAAGCCGGAAGCACTGTCTACGCAAGGGGTATGACGCTTATTCCAATCTCTATTGAGATTTTCTTCCGTAGGCCGCCATGAAAACTCGAACGGCGGCAGATACGACGGCATCGATTTCCTGCTGATCCGGCGCTTCGCTCAGATCGCCGAAAAGACGTAGCTTGAAGAATGTGCCCGTCGAAAGGTCGATGAACTGGCGGGCCGCCATCGAGACATCGTCTACGGCGAGCTTATCCTCCGCCACCTGTCGGCGAATGAAATCTTCCAGAACAGTGCGTACGTTCAGGCTGTCCGCGTTGAAGAAACGCTTCGAAAGCTTCGGCATGCGGGGAACGACACCGATCATCGTGCGCATGGCGGAAATCGTATCCTCGCGCATGATCCGTGCGGCGAAGGCCGCCGCAAAGCGCTGAAGACCTTCGGCCGCATCGGTCTGGCCGTCCAGAACGTCCTGCATGGAACGGGCTATATTGCCGCGCTCTCTCTCCATAAGGGCGCGAAACAGATCGTCCTTGCCATCGAAGTAGACGTATATCGTGCCCTTGGAAACACCTGCTTCGCGGGTGATATCGTTCATGCTGGCAGCGTCGAAGCCGACAGTCATGAAGACGCGCTTTGCGCCATCCAGGATCTGTTCACGCTTGGCCGGATCTTCTCCCGCGGCAAATCGTCCAGACTGAACCGGCGTTTCATAGGCCACGTAGGGTTTATCAGACATGCATCATCCAAAAACTTAACCTTTTCGAACCGATCGGTTCGATTGCTCTTGATATGTCGGTTGGAACGATTTATGTCAAGCTGCATTAAACCGATCGGTTCGATCTGATCGTTCATCCAGCTACGGTGATAGCAATGACCTCGCCTAATAATAACGGGCCTCTCCGCGTCGTGTCCGCCAACGGTTCCGAAGACCTCGAAACCAACGACAAAATAGAACAGCGTTCTGAGCCGAAGCCGGATGGTCCTGCTGCCGAAAAGCCCACTCCAGATGCAGGGCAGGCAGCGACGAAGTCTGGCGAGGCCAGGAAGAAAAAACGCAGTCCTGTGCTGCCGATTCTCGTTCTTGCCCTTCTGGGCGCTGGCGGATGGTACGGACATAACTGGTGGACCGACGGACGGTTCCTGATCTCCACCGATGATGCCTATGTCGAGGGCGATATTGCCGTGATCTCGCCGAAGGTCTCCGGTTACGTCCAGAAGGTCAACGTCATCGAAAACCAGACGGTGAAGGCTGGCGATCCTCTCGTCACCCTCGACCAGGGCGATTACCTGCTGGCGCTGGAAAAGGCGCAGGCCAACGTCGAAAGCGCTCGCCTCGCGGTCAGCCGCATCGACGCGCAGATCGCAGGCGGCGAAGCAAGTGTGCTGCAGGCGCAGGCGCAACTGGGTGCGCTTCAGGCGACGGTCCGTGGCGCCGAAATCACGCAGAAGCGTGCTGCGGAACTGGCATCCAAAAATGTCGGCACGACGGCTGAGCTCGACAATGCACAGATCGCGCTTGAACAGGCACAGGCCAACCTCAAGGCAGGGCAGGCGGCTGTTACCTCGGCGCAGGCCAATATCGAACTCCTGAAGGCGCAGCGCAACGAAGCCACCAATACGGTGAAGCTTCAGCAACTGGCGGTCGATCAGGCGAAGCGCGATCTGGATTTCACAGTCCTGAAGGCCCCCTATGACGGCACGATCGGCAATCTCGCGGTTCAGACCGGTGATTTCGTAACGGCCGGCAAGCGCCTTGCATCGCTGGTGCCGATGTCGGATCTCTACATAAGCGCCAACTTCAAGGAAACGCAGATCGGCCACATCGTGCCGGGCTCGAAGGTCCGCGTCCATGTCGACGCCTTTGATGACCAGCCGATTGAAGGGACGGTCGTTTCGCTGTCACCGGCATCGGGTTCCGTTTTCTCCCTGCTGCCGCCCGAGAACGCGACCGGCAACTTCACCAAGGTCGTGCAGCGTGTTCCGGTCCGCATCGAGGTTCCGAAGGACGTTCTGGACAGCGGACGTCTGCGGGCAGGCCTCAGCGTCATTGCCGATGTGGATGTCCGCACCGCCCCCGGCGCCGCACCGCAGGCAAGTCGCTAAGCTATCGTTTCCGATGCCCACGATCCGCTCGCGGGCATCGCACCCAGCTAATGTTTGATGCAGTCTCCAGCCCGGCAGGGCCCCGGACTGCGTGAAGGAGCTCCCATGGCCGCCATGACCGCGACTGCCGGCGCCATGCCCGCCGATCCTCCCATGGACCGCAGAAAGCTGATCGCTTTCTTTGCGATGGTTGTCGGCATGTTCATGTCCATTCTCGACATCCAGATCGTTTCCGCCTCACTCTCCGAGATCCAGGCGGGCCTTTCCGCCGGCTCCGATGAGATCGCTTGGGTCCAGACATCCTATCTGATCGCGGAAGTCATCATGATTCCGCTGTCCGGAACCTTGGCGCGAATCCTGTCGACACGGGTTCTGTTTACGGTTTGCGCTGGAGGCTTCACTCTGGCGTCGGCGCTCTGCGCGACGGCGACGAACATCGAGCAGATGATCATCTACCGCGCCCTGCAGGGCTTCATCGGTGGTGGCATGATCCCTTCTGTCTTCGCCGCAGCCTTCACCATCTTCCCGCCGTCCAAGCGCTCCGTGGTGTCGCCGATCATCGGCCTGATTGCGACGCTTGCGCCCACCATCGGACCGACGGTAGGCGGCTATCTCAGCAACGCATTTTCCTGGCACTGGCTGTTTCTGGTCAACATCGTGCCCGGTATCTTTGTGACGCTGCTTGCCTGGACTTTCATCGATTTCGACAAGCCGCAGCATTCACTGATGAAGCGGTTTGACTGGTGGGGGCTGGCCTCCATGGCGCTTTTCCTCGGCTGCCTCGAATATGTGCTGGAAGAGGGCAACAACAAGGATTGGTTCTCGGACGAGCATATCGTGATCGGTGCTGTCGTCATGACGGTGGGCGCTGTCGTCTTTTTCTGGCGTGCCTTTACCGTGGAGTTTCCGGTGGTGGATCTGAAGGCGTTTGCCAACAGGAACTTCGCCTTCGGCTCGCTCTTCTCCTTCATCATGGGTGTGGGACTTTACGGCCTTACCTACATCTACCCGCTCTATCTGGCGCGCATTCGCGGATATGATGCGCTGATGATCGGGGAGACTATGTTCGTGTCCGGCCTCGCCATGTTTCTTACGGCACCAATCGCGGGCAGGCTGTCGGTCAAGATGGATCCGCGGGTGATGATGGGCATCGGCTTCTTCGGCTTTGCCTGCGGCACCTATCTCATGACAGGCCTGACGGCGGACTGGGAGTTCTATGAGCTCCTCCTGCCGCAGGTCCTGCGCGGCTGCTCGCTGATGCTCTGCATGGTGCCGATCAACAACGTGGCGCTTGGAACGCTGCCGCCGCAACGCATCCAGAACGCCTCCGGGCTCTACAACCTCACCCGCAATCTGGGCGGGGCCGTGGGGCTCGCCATCATCAACACCATGCTGACCCAGCGCTCAGACGCCCACTATGCCCGTCTGTCTGAACATGTGAACTTCGGCAATCCGGCGGCGCTGGAGTGGATGAACAATGTGGCTGGTAACTTCAATTCCTATGGCATGGACGGCACGACCGCCGCGCTCAAGAAGCTTTCCGGCATGGTCAGCCAACAGGCAACAATCATGTCCTTCATCGACGTCTTCATGGGGCTGACCATTCTGTTCGGAAGCCTGATCCTGCTCGTATCGATGATCTCCCGTCCCAAGGCCGCACCGCCTCCAGATGCGGCCCACTGACCCTACGGACCCCTGCCGGATGGTCAGCACCGGGGCTGCCGTTTTCCCAGCGGCAGCCCCGCTTCGTTTTTCCCCACGATCGCTCACGCCAAAAAGCAAGAGCTTTTCAAAATTCTGATTTACGTACCTCAAATCCTCCGCTATGCCTTTATGCGGAGGAAACATGAAGCCGACAGTTCACGATATCGCTGCACGCGCGGGGGTCAGCCTTGCGACCGTTGACCGTGTTTTGAACGGTCGGCCGGGTGTTCGTGCGCCCACCCGCGAAAAGGTTGAGGCGGCGGTTGCCGAGCTTGGCTTCGTCCGCGATGTCGCCGCTGCAAACCTTGCCAAGAGCCGGGTTTACACCTTTGCCTTCATCATTCCTGCCAATGACAATTCCTTCATGATCGGCCTGCGTGGCGAACTGGAAGCGGTTCGTCGCTGGGCCGCGCAGGACCGAATTTCTATTCAGCTGATCGATGTCCCTGCCTTTGATGCCGAGGCCCTGGCTTCGGCCCTTGATGCCGTTCGCGCGGAGCAGATGGATGGCGTTGCCTTCGTGGCGATCGATCATCCCCTCGTGCGTGAGGCGCTTGAGAGACTTACCGAGAGCGGACTGGCCGCGGTTACGGTCGTCTCCGACCTCATGAATTCTTCCCGTGCTCATTATGCGGGCATCGACAACCTGGCGGCAGGGCGAACGGCGGCCACACTGCTGGGACGTTTTTTGGGGCGCCGTGACGGCCCTATCCTGCCAGTGGCAGGTTCGTTGCAGGTGCAGGATCACCGTGAGCGCCTGGAAGGCTTCCAGTCCGTGCTCCAGGATCAGTTTCCCGAGCGTGTTCTCCTGCCAGTGGTGGAAGGGGGCGATGACCCGGTTCGTGTCGAAGCGCTTGTTTCACAGGCAGCGGCCGATCATCCGGAGCTGGCAGGCATCTATAGTTTCGGTGCCGGTAATCGAGGTTTGATCCGGGCGCTGGCAGCCTTCCCGCAAGGGCGACACCCCGTCACCATCGCCCATGAACTCACCTCCGTCACACGCGCTGCCCTGCTGGCAGGCCATATCGACGCGGTGCTCAATCAGGATGCCGGACACGAGGTTCGCAGCGCCATTCGAGTGCTGAAGGCGAAAGCGGATGGGGCTGGCGTCGTGGTCGCGCAGGAACGTATCCGCATCGACATTTTCTTGAAGGAAAATCTGCCGTGATGGCAGAAGGGAAGGGCTCACCATGTTTCTTGGTCTAGATCTCGGCACCTCCGGCGTAAAAGCCATGTTGATCGATGCCGACCAGGCAGTGATTGCATCGGCCAATGCATCGCTCGATGTCTCACGTCTTCACCCCGGCTGGTCCGAGCAGGATCCGTCGCACTGGATCAGCGCGACGAAAGAAGCGGTTGCTGCGCTGAAGGCAAGCCATGGCAAGGCTTTGAGCGCGGTCAAAGGTATCGGCCTGTCCGGCCATATGCATGGCGCAACCCTGATCGGCACGGAGGATCAGGTTCTTCGCCCCTGCATCCTCTGGAACGATACCCGTTCTTATGCCGAGGCGGCTAAACTGGATGCGGATCCGCGTTTTCGGGCGCTGACCGGAAACATTGTGTTTCCGGGTTTCACGGCTCCGAAACTCGCTTGGGTGAAGAACAATGAACCGGAGATCTTCGCCAAGGTTGCCAAGGTTCTGCTTCCCAAGGACTATCTGCGTCTGTGGCTGACGGGCGAGCACATTTCCGAAATGTCGGATTCGGCCGGCACGAGCTGGCTCGATACCGGAAAACGGCGTTGGTCCTCCGAGCTTCTGGCTGCGACCGATCTCTCCGAAGAGCAGATGCCTGTCCTCGTGGAAGGCACGCAAGCTGGCGGCACGCTTCGTGGTGAACTTGCTTCCGAGTGGGGCATGGCTTACGGCGTCATCGTGGCTGGTGGGGCAGGAGACAACGCGGCCTCAGCCTGCGGCATGGGAACCGTATCCGAAGGGCAGGCTTTTGTTTCGCTTGGAACGTCGGGCGTGCTGTTTGCCGCCAATGGGAGCTACCTGCCGAAGCCGGAAAGCGCCGTGCATGCCTTCTGCCACGCCTTGCCAAACACGTGGCACCAGATGGGTGTCATTCTGTCGGCGACCGACGCGCTGAACTGGCACTCGCATGTCACCGGCAAGACGCCGGGCGAGCTTTCCGCAGAGCTGGGCGATGCGCTTCAGGCGCCGACGGGCGTGACCTTCCTGCCCTATCTTTCGGGCGAGCGGACACCGCACAACGATGCGAAGATCCGCGGTGCATTCATCGGCCTTGGACATGAAACCTCGCGCGCTGTCTTGACGCAAGCGGTGATGGAAGGTGTTACCTTCGCGATCCGTGACAGTCTCGAGGCACTGAAATCGGCGGGCACCAGCATTCAGCGCGTCACCGCCATCGGTGGCGGTTCGCGTTCGCGCTACTGGCTTGCCTCCATTGCGACGGCGCTGGGCATGCCGGTCGACATTCCGGCGGACGGTGACTTCGGTGCAGCCTTTGGAGCCGCCCGTCTTGGCCTGATTGCCTCGACCGGTGCCGACCCTCTGGAGATCTGTACGGCGCCGCAAACGGCAGAGACGGTCGAGCCGGTGAGCGCGCTGTCTCAAAGTTACGAACAGGCCTATGGCCGCTACCGCGCGCTTTATCCGGCTATCAAATCCACAATGAACTAATACCGATCCAAAGAGGAAACACCCATGAGCACCGGCTTTTTCGGCAATATCCAGAAGATCAAATATGAGGGCGCGGAAAGCACCAATCCGCTTGCCTTCCGCCATTACAACCCGGACGAGGTGGTTCTCGGCAAGCGCATGGAAGATCAGCTGCGTTTTGCCGTTGCCTACTGGCATACATTCGTTTGGCCGGGTACGGACCCGTTCGGTGGCAATACCTTCGAGCGTCCCTGGTTCAAGGATACGATGGACGCTGCCAAGATGAAGGCCGACGTGGCATTCGAGTTCTTCCAGCTTCTCGGTACGCCATATTATTGCTTCCATGACGCCGATGTGCGCCCGGAAGGTAACAGCTTTGCCGAGAACACGAAAAACCTGAACGAGATCGTCGATTACTTTGCCGAAAAGCAGGTAGCGACCGGCGTCAAGCTGCTCTGGGGTACGGCGAACCTCTTCTCGCATCGCCGTTACATGTCCGGTGCTGCCACCAACCCAGATCCCGATGTCTTCGCCTTTGCCGCGGCAACGGTCAAAACCTGCATCGACGCTACGCAGAAGCTCGGCGGCGAGAACTATGTTCTCTGGGGTGGTCGCGAAGGCTATGAGACGCTGCTCAACACGGATCTCAAGAAGGAAATGGACCAGATGGGCCGCTTCCTGAATCTCGTGGTCGAATACAAGCACAAGATTGGCTTCAAGGGCGCGATCCTGATCGAGCCGAAGCCGCAGGAGCCTTCCAAGCACCAGTATGATTACGATGTGGCGACCGTCTACGGTTTCCTGAAGAACTATGGTCTTGAGAAGGAAGTAAAGGTCAACATCGAGCAGGGCCATGCGATCCTCGCCGGCCACTCCTTCGAGCACGAACTGGCGCTTGCCAATGCGCTTGGCATCTTCGGCTCCATCGACATGAACCGCAATGATTACCAGTCCGGCTGGGATACGGACCAGTTCCCGAACAATGTGCCGGAGATGGCGCTGGCCTATTACCAAGTTCTGGCGGGCGGCGGCTTTACCACGGGCGGCACGAACTTCGACGCCAAGCTGCGCCGTCAGTCGCTCGACGCGGAAGACCTGTTGATCGGCCATATCGGTGGCATGGACTGCTGCGCCCGTGGTTTGAAGGCTGCTGCCAAGATGATCGAGGACAAGGCCCTGTCTGGCCCGCTCAGCGCGCGTTATGCCGGCTGGGACAAGCCGGAGAATCAGGCCATGTTGAGGGGTGAGCAAAGCCTTGAGGCGATTGCCGCCCGCGTGGAAAGCCAGAACGTGAACCCGCAGCCCAAGTCCGGCAAGCAGGAACTTCTGGAAAACGTGGTCAACCGTTACGTCTGATCAGGCATCAGGGGGATCATCCGCAAGGGTGATCTCCCGCTTCGTCTCAGCGGGGCATGAAAGCGCGGCTGGAGACGGAGATCGTGTTGCCATTCGGATCGGTGGTGCGAGCATAACGATAACCTTCCGCCTGGACCACCGGCGAGAAGACGAGTCCGCGCTCTGTTGCGCGTTTTACGAAATCATCAACGTCGACGACATCGAAAACCAGTTCTAAAATCGATTGTCCATAAGTGAGACTGGCACCTGCCTTCTGGATTAACAGAACCGCACCGCCTTCGACCGGGGTGAGTTCGGTCATTGCTTCGTCGAAGGCCGTTCGCGCCCGAAAGCCGAAATGGTGCGCATAAAAGGCGACCATGGCGTCCACATCATGCGCATAGAGAATAATCCTTCCAACGCCGGCTGCATTCATCCTGTGATTATCCGCCTTGATGTCTCGTAATCCCAAAAGCGCCAGTGATTCAGTTAGAAAATTCTAATATATAGACGAAGTTTAATCGATTGGAGTGTCATCTACACTTTATGGTTTTGTCAGACAAGCTTCATGTTTCTCGAAAGTAAATATCGTGAAGCATTCAGGACGGGAGTCCGCAAGAATCGAAAGATGTGGCGAAAATATACAGCTTCGGATGCGTGTTTGACTGTATGAGTATGGCAATTCCGCATTTCATGTCAGAAATGCAATTGCGAACATTTCATTGATTACCTATCGCAATTTTTTCCGAGCGACAATAGCATGCTCTGAAAACGGTATGGTGAGCGAGGAACCAGCCCAGCCAAGAAGCAAAACCGGCCAAGATCCAGATCGATCATTCGGGCAACGAGCCCATCAACCCATTCAAATAGTCCCCGGTTGTCATATGCGTCAGACTCGGATAGCGGTGACTGTAACGTTTCAGTATAATCTCAGGGAGGAGATAGCATGAAAACGATCAAGGGACCTGCGATTTTTCTAGGTCAATTCGCCGGAGATAAGGCACCGTTCAATTCGTGGGACGGTATCACCAAATGGGCGGCAGACAAGGGCTATGTGGGCGTTCAGGTTCCAAGCTGGGCAGGTCAGTTGATCGATCTCAGGAAGGCGTCCGAGTCCAAGGACTATTGTGACGAGTTCGCGGGTGTTGCACGGGAGAACGGCATCGAGGTCACGGAGCTTTCCACCCACCTCCAGGGACAACTGGTCGCCGTGCATCCAACCTATGATGAAGCCTTCGACGGATTTGCGGCACCAGAGGTTCGCGGCAACCCCAAGGCGCGCCAGGAATGGGCGGTGGAACAGGTCAAGATGGCCTTGAAAGCCTCGTGCCATCTGGGTCTCAAGGCGCATGCGACCTTTTCCGGAGCACTGGCCTGGCCGTTCATCTATCCTTGGCCGCAGCGTCCGGCAGGTCTTGTCGAGACGGCTTTCGACGAGCTTGCGCGCCGCTGGAAGCCCATTCTGGATTTCGCCGATGAGCAGGGCGTGGATGTCTGCTACGAAATTCATCCCGGCGAAGACCTTCATGACGGGGTGACCTTCGAGATGTTTCTGGAGCGCGTCGGCAATCATGCGCGCGCCAACATGCTCTACGATCCGTCGCACTATGTGTTGCAGTGCCTCGACTACCTTGACAACATCGACATCTACAAAGACCGGATCAAGATGTTCCACGTCAAGGATGCGGAGTTCAATCCGACCGGACGCCAGGGCGTGTATGGCGGTTATCAGGGCTGGGTCGAACGGGCCGGTCGCTTCCGCTCTCTTGGCGACGGACAGGTGGATTTCGGCGCCGTCTTCTCAAAACTCACAGCCAATGACTTCGATGGCTGGGCAGTCGTCGAGTGGGAGTGTGCGCTCAAGAACTCTGAAGATGGAGCGCGCGAAGGCGCCGAATTCGTCAAGGCCCATATCATCAAGGTGACCGACAAAGCATTCGATGACTTTGCCTCGGGCGGAACGGATGATGCGGCAAACCGGCGGATGCTGGGTCTTTAGAGCGCGCCGGGCAAGGAGAAACTTCATGACTATCGAAGCGAGTAAATCCGACGCAGTGTCTGCCAAAATCCGTCTCGGCATGGTGGGCGGCGGGCAGGGCGCGTTCATCGGCGCAGTGCATCGCATGGCTGCACGACTGGACGACCACTATGACCTTGTGGCGGGAGCATTGTCTTCCACCCCGGACAAATCGAAAGTATCGGGCGCTGCTCTGGGGCTTGATCCCGATCGCTGCTACGGATCGTTTGCGGAGATGGCCGAAAAGGAAGCAGCCAGACCGGACGGGATCGAAGCGGTCTCCATCGTCACGCCGAACCATGTGCATTTCGCCGCAGCCAAGGCTTTTCTGGAGCGGGGCATCCATGTCATTTGCGACAAGCCGCTCACATCCAATCTGGATGATGCCCACAGACTGAAAGAGGTCGCGGATAACTCGAAGTCCCTGTTCATCCTGACGCACAACTACACCGGCTATCCCATGGTGCGCCATGCGCGCGAACTGGTGCAAACGGGTGCACTTGGTGATCTCAGGCTCGTCCAGATGGAATATCCGCAGGACTGGCTGGCAGAGCCGGTGGAGCAGACTGGTGCGAAACAGGCGGTCTGGCGCACGGATCCGGCGCAATCCGGCGTCGGCGGCTCGACAGGCGATATCGGCACGCATGCGTACAATCTCGGCTCGTTCATTTCAGGCCTCGAACTGGAGGAACTGGCCGCCGATGTGCACACCTTCGTGGAAGGACGGCGGCTGGATGACAATGCGCATGTGATGATGCGCTTCAAGGGTGGCGTAAAAGGGCTTCTGTGGTGCAGCCAGGTCGCGATAGGCAATGAGAACGGCCTGAAGGTCCGCATCTACGGCACGAAGGCTGGTATCGAATGGACGCAAGCCGACCCAAACTATCTGTGGTTCACAAAACTCGGCGAGCCGAAGCAGTTGATCACGCGTGGTGGTGCGGGGGCGGGTTCCGCAGCTTCGCGGGTGACCCGTATTCCCGGAGGCCACCCGGAAGGCTATCTGGAAGCCTTCGCCACAATCTACTCGGAAGCGGCGGCTGCAATTCAGGCGGCGCGATCTGGCGTAACAGTTGATCCCGCCGTGGTTTATCCAACCGTCGATGATGGGGTGAAGGGTGTGGCCTTTGTCACGGCCTGTATTGAAAGCTCCCGAAAGAACGGTGCTTGGGTAAAATTATAGAACAGCGCCGGATCATCCGGTTTACATCCCTTTGAAGCTGTTGCGCTTGCGGTACGAGCTCTTCACGCCTTTCTGCCAATGGTCTAAACAGACAAAGACAATGATTGCACAGGCGCCATCCGCACGAAACCGAGGACAATGTCATGATCGATCCGAAAACCCTTGCCGACCGTTTTCCGGGCGATTTCCTGTTTGGCGTCGCAACGGCTGCATTTCAGATCGAGGGTGCGACAAAGGCGGATGGTCGCAATGCGTCAATCTGGGATGCGTTTTCCAACATGCCGGGCCGCGTCTATCAAGGGCACAATGGCGATGTCGCCTGCGATCACTACAACCGGCTTGAGGAAGATCTCGATCTTATCAAGGAAATGGGCGTCTCGGGCTACCGGTTCTCCATTGCCTGGCCGCGGATCATTCCCGATGGTGTTGGCCGCATTAACGAGAAGGGTCTCGATTTCTACGACCGCCTTGTCGATGGCTGCAAGGCCCGCGGCATCAAAACCTTTGCGACGCTTTATCATTGGGATCTGCCGCTGGCCCTGATGGGTGACGGAGGCTGGACGGCACGCTCCACCGCTTATGCCTTCCAACGTTACGCCAAGGTTGCCATGGCGCGGCTGGGTGACCGGCTCGATGCGGTGGCGACATTCAACGAACCCTGGTGCTCGGTCTGGCTCAGCCATCTTTATGGCGTTCACGCGCCCGGCGAACGTAGCATGGATGCAGCCCTCCACGCGCTGCACTATACGAACCTGGCGCATGGGCTGGCGGTTGAATCGATCCGCCATGTGTCTCCGGATGTACCGCTGGGGCTGGTCCTGAACGCCCATGCTGTTGTTGCGGGCTCCGAGAGCCAAGCAGACAGCCAGGCAGCGGAGCGCGCCTTCCAGTTTCACAACGGCGTCTTCTTCGATCCCGTCTTCAAGGGCGAGTATCCTACTGACTTTATGCAGGCGCTGGGTCATCGTATGCCGGTGATCGAAGAGGGAGATCTTGCGATCATCAGCCAGAAGCTAGACTGGTGGGGCCTGAACTACTACACGCCCATGCGTGTGTCGGACGATCCGGCGGAAGGTGCAGAGTTTCCAGCAGCAAAGCCCGCTCCTTTCGTCAACCAGGCCAAAACGGATATCGGTTGGGAGATCTATCCGTCAGCCATGGCAGACATGGTCACCCAGCTTTACCACCGTTACGAACTGCCGGAGATGTACATCACCGAAAACGGTGCCTGCGACAATACGGATGTGGTCGATGGCGCGATAGATGACCAGATGCGCCTGGACTATTATGGCGACCATCTCGCTGTGGCCGCCGACCTTGTTCAAGACGGCATTCCGCTTCGCGGTTACTTCGCGTGGAGTCTAATGGACAATTTCGAATGGGCGGAGGGCTATCGCATGCGCTTCGGTCTGGTGCATGTCGATTACGACACCCAAGTTCGCACGATCAAGAAGAGTGGAGAATGGTATCAAGCACTTGCGGCTCATTTTCCGAAAGGAAATCACATTAGGTCTGATGTATAATTATTTTTGATTTACTTAATAAAATTATGAAATGATCGTGAAAACGGGAGTTTCATCATGTCGGCTCAATGTGCAGGCTGCCGCGACGGCCAAGGACTGGACTTCGATATTTCCATGGCTTTCCAGCCGATCGTCAACACACGCACCTGGCAGCCCTTTGCCTTTGAAGCGCTGGTTCGCGGTGTGGACGGTGCCGGAGCAGGTAGCGTTCTTTCGCGCGTCGACGAAAAGACACGCTACGCCTTTGATCAGAAATGCAGGGTCACCGCCATTCAACTGGCTGCAAAGCTCTATGATCCACGGTCCTCAGAAATGCTGTCGATCAACTTCATGCCCAACGCTGTCTACGAGCCGCGAGCATGCATCCGTATGACGCTGGCAACTGCGGAGCAGTACAACTTTCCGCTCGAACGTATCATATTCGAATTCTGCGAGAACGAGCGGGTCGATCCCGAACATCTTTTGAAGATCCTGAAGGCCTATCGCAGCATGGGTTTCAAGACTGCGATCGACGACTTCGGTGCCGGCTATTCGGGTCTCAATCTCCTGGCGCGCTTTCAGCCGGATCTCGTGAAGCTTGATATGGAACTGATCCGCGATATTGACCTTGATGAGGCCAAACGCAAGGTCGTGCGACATATCCTGGCCATGCTTGCCGATCTAGGCATCGAACCCATCTGTGAAGGAGTTGAGACCGCAGGAGAATTGCAGGTTCTGCAGGATTTCGGAGTGTCCTTGATACAGGGCTACGTGCTTGCCAAGCCGGCATTCGAACGGTTTGAGCGAGGTTTCAATCTCGCTGCATGATGCACGCTTTGATTGTAGTGGGGGCGCCTTGGCTCATATTTCAAGTGCTGACGGAACGGGAGTCGGCGAACCGTTTCGAGCTATTGCATTATGATGCTTGGTTCAGTTTGCATTTCCACCGAATCACGCGATGAAATTTAACCAAAATCGAACGGTTAGCGTTCAAAGTCGCCTGATGTATCGGGGCGTATAAATGCGGTTTGTCTCATCCCAGTTCAAGCAATCCGCAGCGAAGGTCGATCGGCGATCGGCGGTTCGCTCGATGCTGCTCATTTTTGGCGCTGTGATGATCTGCGTTTCATCGATGGTCTTTACGGCTCTGGACCGCGTTGCCCATTACGCGAACCAGCTGGACGAGGACCGGTCACGCGAGGCAGTGACCGGCGCAGTTCGCACCTTCCAGGACCAGCTTGCCGCGACCCTCCACGACTATGCAGCCTGGGATGATGCCGTGCAGTCCGCTTACATCGAGCCGGATCTGGATTGGCTCAAGCGCAACTTCGGCGACATGAGCTTCAATAGCGAGCTTTTCGATGCGGCAATCATTCTCGATCACCAAGGTAACGCATTGACGGCTCATGCCAATGGCGAAGATATCAAGCAGAAGCTCGATGATTATTTGACGGTGGATGTGCGCACACTGTTTGAGCGGGTAAGGGCAACGCGTCATACTGACTATCCGGAAGCGACCGGCTTTGCCCGGACAAAATCCGGCATTGCAGCGATTGCTGTTGGCCTGATCCGCAAGAAATCCGGTGAGCGCGTCGGCCTGCTGGAAGACAGCCGCTATGTCGTCTTCCTGCGTCATTTGACAGATACGACGGTCACGCGCCTTTCACAGGCCTACGTGCTTCCTGGTCTGACCCTGGAACTTGGACACGAGCGGAGTTCCCACCGCGTCGAACTTTTCAATCCGCAGGGAGAGCAGTTGGCAGCATTATCCTGGGTGCCACGATATCCCGGTGATGCCAGTCTTGCGCTGGTTCGGCCACTTGTATGGTGCGCCGTACTTATGATCGCTATCTATATGGCACTTCTGTTCGTGAGTGGCAGCCAGGCGTTGAAGCGGATGAGTGCGGATGAGGCGGCTGCCGTGCGTCTCTCGCTGACCGATCGTCTCAGCGGACTCGCCAATCGAGGCGGCCTGTTTAGCGGTTTGCAGCAATTGGTGGCGTATGCCCAGCAGGAAAACCATGATGTCGCACTTCTCTACCTCGATCTCGACGGGTTCAAGGAAGTAAACGACGCTTATGGTCATGCGACCGGTGATCTTCTGATCAGGTGCGTTTCTGCCGGCCTCAAAGTGCTTTGCCACGAAGGAACGGTTCTCGCCCGCGTGGGCGGCGATGAATTTGCCATAGCATTTTCTGGCTTTGATGTTCACAAGAAGGCATCAGAGCTTTCTGAGCGTATTCTCGAATTTCTGAGCGAGCCGCTGGTGATTGGTGAGCGCGTCGCCGTCATTGGTTGCAGCATTGGGCTTTCCGTATCGCGCAAGGGACTCGTCGTCACCGAGGAACTCATTCGGCGGGCCGACATGGCCATGTATCGCTCGAAGGAAGACGGTCGCGGGCGCTGGACGCTCTACGACCCCTCGATGGATGATGAGCGCGAAATGCGCAACCAGCTGGAACTGGATCTGCGCGCGGCGATTGAGCGGCAGGAGATTGGCGTTGCCTATCAGCCTTTCGTGCGTTCCAATAATGGCCGCATTGCCGGTGTGGAGGCGTTGGCCCGCTGGACGCGCGAAGGGTATGGACCCGTTTCGCCGGATGTCTTCATCCCGGTCGCGGAAAGCACGGGACTGATCGATCTCCTTGGCATGTGCGTCCTGAGATCGGCCTGTTTCGAACTGCGCCAGTGGCCTGAACTCACCCTCTCGGTTAACGTATCACCCGGCCAGTTCCGGGATCCTGCCTTCGTCGGTCGGGTGGAAGAAATCCTGCAAGCGGCGGATATTGAACCAAGGCGGCTCACTCTTGAATTGACCGAAACCTATTTTATCCAGAACCCGGCACGTGCCCGTCAGACGCTTGAAATGCTGCGCGGCATGGGCATTCGCGTAGCTCTGGATGATTTTGGCGCGGGCTTTTCGAGCGTGGGTTATCTTCGCCAGTTCGGGTTCGACCGGGTCAAGATCGACAAGACGCTCGTTCAGGATATTACCGAAAACCAGCGCTCTGCTGAACTCCTCCATGCAACAGTTGCGCTCGCGCGCGCGCTGGATATGCCCGTGACGGCAGAGGGTGTGGAGACTGGAGCACAGGCGGATGCGCTCAGGCTTGCGGGGTGCGAACTGCTGCAGGGCTATCTGTTTGGACGACCAAGCCCAGCGGAAGAGATTACGCGCATCGTCCGCCAGAGCTACGATTCTCTACCAAAAATGCGAGCGGCCGAATAGGCTTTGACTCCTTCCTGTCCGTTCAGCTTCCCAGATGCTTTTCGCCGCGCTTTTTGGCAAGCGCGATTTGCTTTTGCCGTTGACGATAGCGGTCACGATCAGCTTCCGTGCGCATGTCATAGCAGTTTGGGCAGCAGACGCCTTCCTCGAACAGAGGTGAGGCGCGGTGCTCGGGCGTCAGTGGCTCACGGCAGGCATGGCAGAGCTTGTGATTACCTTCCTTCAGGCCGTGCGTCACGGAGACACGTTCATCGAAGACAAAGCAGGCGCCTTCCCAGAGGCTTTCTTCTTCCGGTACTTCTTCCAGATATTTCAGGATGCCGCCCTTGAGGTGATAGACCTCGTCGAAGCCTTGCTCTTTCATGAAGGCCGTTGCTTTTTCGCAGCGAATGCCGCCTGTGCAATACATGGCAATCTTTGGCTTGTTGTGCAGGCCGGAATTGTTGCGGACCCAATCAGGAAACTCGCGGAAGGTCTTTGTCTGCGGATCGACCGCACCCTTGAAGATGCCGATCGCCGTTTCATAGTCGTTGCGTGTATCGATCAGGATCGTCTCCGGATCGGAGATCAGCGCATTCCAGTCTTTCGGATCGACATAGGTTCCAACGATCCGGTTGGGGTCGATATTCTCGACGCCCATCGTCACGATTTCCTTCTTTAGCCTGACCTTCATGCGCAGGAACGGCATCTTGGATGCGCGGCTTTCCTTGTGCTCGAGATTTGCGAATTCCGGTCGGGTGCGAATGAACGAAAGCACGCTGGCAATAGCCGTATCGGTTCCGGCTATGGTGCCGTTGATGCCTTCGTGCGCCAGCAGCAGAGTGCCTTTCACGCCGGTTTCATCACACAGGGTTTGCAGCGGCTCGCGGAAATCCACGAAGCCTTCGAAGCGGGCAAAATGATATAGCGCTGCAACGAGGAACGAGCCCGGTTCCGCGCCTGCGGAGGAGTTGGTGATGTCGGTCATGACTGGCGAAATAATCCCTTGGAGCCCGCAAATCAACGGAATTCCGAGATTCAGCCTTAAACTGGTACAATCAGGCGCTTTTTCAGTCCGATGCTTCGCTCCAGAGCGTTGCGATAATGCTGGCTTCGCGGGCAGGATCCTCGGCAAAGACATGGCTTGCACGGTCCAACGCCTGTTCCCGCAGAGATTGCTGGCTGCGGATAATGGCGGCATAAAGATGCGCGAGACTGTCACTATCCGGCACCAGCGCCGGGTCTTCATTGATCACCTGCAACAACACGCTGAGATCATGCTCATGACCGAGCAGCGCGACGAGCGCGCGGGCCTCGCTTTCCTTTGCCTTCATGGCGGTCGGCCAAAGATCTCTCAGGATTGCCAGATGCATCCAGTAGATCTGGCCGCATTTGCGCAGTTCGTGAAAGGCATCCTCGGCGCGTGTTTCGTGACAGTTAGCAATTGCACGCTGAGCCTTTCGCAGCTGCTTCGCCCACACCCGTTCCAGCCGCCGGGCGGTTCTTGCCCTGCTTACGGAAATCTCCAGCTCGTCAAGCGCTGCTACTGCATCGGTACAGGTCACAACCGCGTCGCTCAACTTGTGCTCCAGATCGTGCTCTTCCTCGCTTGCGATCCGGTCGCGGCGATCGCGCAAGCATGATTGAACCTCTGCCAGCGATCGAAGTTCGTCCGGTTGATCCGTCACCGACTGGAGATAATCGAGTGTCTCGACCAGTGCAGTCGCATCCCGCACCGTGGAAAGGCTCCTCGCCATGTCTCGGATGCTTGCATTCTCCCGATGGCGGAACTCTTTTGCGTCAGGTTCGACCAGCCGGTAGAGCGCACGCACACGCTTGAAGCGCTTGCGTGCGGCGTGAATAGCCTCATGAACGCCATGCTCGCGCTTTTGCAGCTTTTCGATTGCCGCGTTCAACTGAGAGCGCGTGACGCGGCGAAACTCCTGCGGGAAGGATCTAGAGGGCTTGATGCGAAACGCCATGGATCAACTCCGATGCCAGATCATTCGTGGCCAACATCATGTTCGAATAGCGGCGGTCGCCGGTTACTTCCTCACCGAGCCAGGATGGACGCTCGAAATGGTCCTGTTCGCTTTCCAGTTCAACCTCCGCAACGATAAGGCCGGAATAGAAGCCCTCATAGACATCGATTTCGAAGGTCTTGCCTGCGACCGGAACCCTGTGGCGAACCTTCTCGATGACGATTCCAATGGCGGATGAGGTCAGCTCTTCCGCATCCCTGACGGGGATTTCATACTCGAATTCATCGCGCACCATCGCGCTTTTGCCGACCTTGATGGTCAGGCGTGCTGACGTCCCCTCGATCAACCGGACACGGACATTGCGGTCCTCGTTCACGGTGATGTAGGCCTGCATCAGTTTGGCCCTCGATACCGATTTGGTGCGCCAATCATCGGACCGAACCAGAAACTTGCGCTCGATTTCCTTGGCCATAAGCTTCCCTATCGCGTCTCTTGCGACAACCTATTGTAAACTTCGCGCGCAAACCAGAGCGAGAACGGAAAGCAGGCGGTTTTTCCGCTCGACACCTCGCCGCAGGAGCACTAAGGGTTTTTCAATCGTTTCAAAATCACCCTCCGGGAGGTCCATGATGAGCAGCAAAACCGAAAGCCTTCTGTCCATTCTCAAGCTCCAGCCGGTCGTGCCGGTTCTGATCGTGGAAGATGTTGCCTCGGCTGTTCCTCTTGCGCGGGCGCTCGTTGCCGGTGGCCTGCGTGCAATCGAGATCACGATGCGCACGCCCGCCGCTCTTGATGCGGTGAAGGCAGTTGCGGCAGAAGTCGAAGGCGCCAATGTCGGTGCCGGAACCATTCTGAACGGTCGTGATTTCGATGCTGCCGTGAAGGCGGGATCAACCTTCATCGTCAGCCCTGGCGTCGCGCCGGGTGTCCTGTCTGCGGCAAAGGACAGTTCCGTGCCGCTCCTGCCGGGTGCTGCGACGGCCAGCGAAGTGATGAAGCTTCGCGAGGCCGGTTATGATGTCCTGAAATTCTTCCCGGCCGAGCAGGCTGGTGGTTCCGCTTACCTGAAGGCTTTGTCCTCGCCCTTGGCCGGGACGCTCTTCTGCCCGACGGGTGGCATCTCGCTGAAGAATGCTCGGGACTATCTCAGCCTGCCGAATGTGGTTTGCGTAGGTGGATCCTGGGTCGCTCCGAAGGAACTTGTTTCGGCTGGCGATTGGGCCGGGATCACGAAACTGGCATCAGAGGCGGCGGCATTGAAGGGCTGAACGCCTTTGTATTTCGCGTCGGGCTTCCTATCTCTTGCCTAAAGACCAACAGGGAGAAGATGAATGTTCGACGCGAAGAAGCTTTTGGATCAGTTCCTTGGCTCGCAGATCCCGGGCCTTTCCGGTTCAGTCAAGGGGCGTGCCGATCAGGTGGGCGGCTTTGCTCGCAACAATCCAATGAAGGCAGGCGCGCTTGCCGCTGCCCTTCTGGGAACGAAGACAGGACGAAAGCTCGCCGGTAATGTTGCAACGCTTGGTGGCGTCGCTGCGGTCGCTGGCCTCGGTTATCTTGCCTACCGCAATTACCAATCCGGAAAGGCGCCGCAGTTCGGCCCGGTGGATCCGTCCGCGCTTCAGCCTCCAGCCGATTCTCCCTTCAATTTCGAATCACCTTCACTCAGCAATGATTTTGCGCTGACGCTTCTGCGCGCAATGATCGCTGCCGCCAAGGCGGATGGCCATATCGATGCCTTCGAACGGCAGAAGATCATGGAGAAGGTCCACGAGGTCGATCTTGGTGCGGAAGCCGAGGCATTTTTGTCCAAGGAGCTTGCGGACCCGATCGACCTGGATGCGCTTGTGGCCGCCGGTCGAACCGAGGAGCAACGCGTCGAGATCTACACCGCGTCCCGCCTGGCAATAGACCCGGATACCAGGGCGGAGCGCGGCTATCTCGATCTTCTGGCAGGTCGACTAAGACTGCCAGATCCGCTGGTCGATCATATCGAGGCGACGGTGTCTTCTGCCAAGGTCAGTCTGTAAACGACGTCTCCCGCTCGGGATAAACTAGTGGTTCGATTCCGACATTTGCTTTGAGAGCGTGCGTTGAGCGGAAACCAAATGTCAAATTCATTCTACTAGCGGTGCGGCATGCGGCGCAGTTGTTTTTGCCGCCTGCCTCGCTTAATCCTTCAGCCCAAGAGTGAGGGGATTAAACACAATGCGCGATCTTGCGAATTTCAAGGGCTGCCCGGCGCCGGCACCTGTGCGCCTGGAAGGGCGCTATGTCATTGCCGAGCCGTATGAGCGGGCAGTTCACCGCATCACCCTATGGAATGCGCTTGGTGGCGAGGAGGGGATCAACGATCTCATCCGCTATTTTCCCAACAAGACCTATCGGACGCCGGATGAGTTTGCAGACTGGATCGACGATATCAACACGCGACTCGGTTACCTGACCTTCGTCTTCCGGGACAAGGAAGATGGCGAAGTAGTCGGCATGGGCACGCTGATGCGTCCCGATCCCGCAAACGGTGTCATCGAGGTTGGTTCCATCGCGCATGGTGCCGGCATGACGCGCTCGCCGCTGTCGACGGAAGCGCACTATCTGCTGGCGCGGCATGTGTTCGAAGATCTCGGTTATCGGCGCTACGAATGGAAATGCCATAATGAGAACGAGCCGAGCAAGCGCACGGCTCTGCGCTATGGCTTCACGTTCGAAGGCGTTTTCCGCCAGCACATGATTTCGCGCGGAGCCAACCGTGATACGGCCTGGTTCTCGATGATCGATGGCGAATGGCCGGTTTTGGCCAAAGCCTTCGAGGCATGGCTCGATCCATCAAATTTTGACGACCATGGTCACCAGAAGCGGCGCCTGGAAGAGATTCGCGCTGAACTTCAGGAGCAAGCAGCATGAGCGGGCAGGGCCAGAAATCGCCCGCCATTGCGGCCGCCGTCATTTTCTTTGGCTTTCTGCTGCTATTCTTCGCGATGCCCGCCATCATGCTCTGGCTGGCGGATTTCTCACCGTGGCTTGCAGCGGCCTTCGGCACGGTGGCAGTCCTCTCGTTTTTCGCCATCTTCTGGCTGAGGGCACGGCATCAGCGCAAGCGCGACTGATACCGCTTCGGTTCAGCCACCCTGCACCATGCTGCCCTGAAGCGATGCCGCCAGCAGGGTGGCGCCCACCAGTACGATGAACAGTGCGCCGAAGACCTCGATACCGTTGGAAACGAGGCGCGCGCCGCGTGACCGTGGGCCTGCAAGACGAACGGCAAGATCCTTCGCGCCAACGGCGATGATCGCCAGGATCGAGACGGTGATGGCAGTGCCCAGCGACATGGCGAGCACGGAAAGCGCACCTCCCAGATAGAGCCCGTTCAAAAGCGAAAAGCTCATGACGAGGATGGCGCCGGAGCAGGGACGAAGTCCGACCGCGATTATGGCCGACCAGGCTTCATGCAGGCTGAAATCCTTGGATTTCAGCGCCGCCGGATCGGGAATATGCAGTTCGCCGCAATCAGCACAATAGGTGCCGGGTGCTAGGTCCGCGTGGTCATGGCCCACTTCGATGGCCTGAAAGTTCAGCCCGGTTGCGCCTGTGCCGGGAGTGGCGTTGGCAAAAATCGGCAGCGAGGAATAGCGCGGGCGCAGTTCATAGAGTTTTCGCCCCAGCAGCCAGAGGCCAAACAGCGTGACCATGCCGAAGCTTGCCAGTTCCATAGCCCAGGTGGCCTTGGTCATGGTAATGCCGGAGCCGCGCAGAAGCAGATAGGCCACCAAGACGAGGCCGATTGCCGCCACGCCCTGGAGCAGGGCCGAGATCAGCGAGATCATGATGCCGCGCTTCAGCGCCGTCTCATTCGCGATCATGTAGGAGGAGATCACAGCCTTGCCGTGGCCGGGGCCTGCGGCATGAAACACGCCATAGGCGAAAGAGAGGCCGATCAACGTTTTCAGCGCCCATGGGTCTTCCCGCATGGCCCTCAGCGAACCGGTCAAGGCGCGATAGAAGCTTTGTTGCCAGGCATTGATCCAGCCGAGGAAGGGACCGAGGAAACCACCCGTGTTGAAAGATGGCTCTGCCGTTCCAACTCCCAGCGGCGATTGCGCATGGGCGGCGATGGCCACGCCGAGGATCAGGCAGCCCGCGATGACGATGGATCGCTTCCTCAGCATGTCACCTCCAGACGTGTTGCAAACAGTTTGGTCATGTCCGTGCCTGACGGATCGTTGAAGAAGGCATCAGTCAGCGAGGCCTGGTTCTGGGAGATCACCTCATCCGGATTGGGGCGCACGACCTGCCTCTTGCAGGCTGCAAAGCTTTTTCCTTCCTGGACAAGATCTGCGTCATTGGGGAAATCGATCGAGGTATACAGCGACGGATCGTAGATGCCGAAGGCCAGTCGGCCCTTGAGGTGAACCGGCTGCGACGGTTTGACGGCGAAGAAGGCGAGAACCTGCTGGTCCTGCACGCTGACATGGATGACATCCGGCTTAAGGACCGGGATGTTCTTTCCGTCCTGCGTGATCGTCGTGAAGTAATGGAAGTCCGCAAGCGAGGTGCGCATCGTCTCGCCAAGTTCGGCGAGTTCCGAATCATCCAGCTTACCGTTGGTGTTCTTGTCGAAATCCAGAAGGACGCTGGAGGAAAACAACTCGTCGAAACGCCAGACATTGCGTACTTCGGTCAGTTCGCCCTTGTCGTTGGCCAGCACTTCCATGCGTGCCTCCACGAAGATGTGTGGATGCGCTTCGGCAGAGACCGGAGTTAAGCCCAACAGGGCGGCTGCAAGCCACCGTTTCTTGATCATTTCCGAATCCACGTTGCTGATGCCGCAAAGCTCTCTTCCGCAAATGGGACGGAATTTCGGCTGTCGTCAATCCACCTTCAGTATCAGCTCTTCCTCATGCCGATTTGCGGAACCAGTTGTGAAGGAAATCGACGAAACTTCTGACCTTGGCGGGTAGATAGCGGCGATGGGGATAGACGGCGTAGATGCCGCGGTCGCGGAAGATGAAATCGTCAAGGACAGCAACAAGCTCACCTGATTCGATGGCATTCTTGGCAATGAAATCAGGAATGAGCGCAATGCCTATTCCTGCCTTCGCGGCGCGAAGCGTCGCCTGTGGACTGTTGACTTCGATTTGGCCGGAGACAGACACCGAGATCGTTCCCCCCTGCGGATCGCGGAAACGCAGGTGATTGTGCGTGCGGGCATTGGTGTCGATGATCACCGGCTTGCCGGAAAGATCCTGCGGATGATTGATCGGTCCATGACGGACGAGATACTCGGCCGTCGCACAGGCGTAGATGCGGAAATCAGCCAGCTTGCGGGCGATCATGCCTGAATCTTCCAGCCGGGTCACGCGAATCGCAAGGTCAAAACCTTCCTCGATCAGATCCACGAATCGGTCTTCTGCCACGATCTCGAGAGACACATCCGGGTGATGCTTAGCGAAGTCGATCAGCGACTGGCCCACATCGGCGTCCACGAAGGTACGGGGCACGGAAAGGCGCAGGCGTCCCTTGAGATCAGCATTCCCCTCCCGTACGAGATCAGACAGATTGTCGATCTCCTTAAGGATGTCGGAGGCGCTACGATAATAGGTGTGGCCCGCTTCGGTCAGTGAAAACTGCCGTGTCGTACGGTTCAGAAGCAGGGCTCCCAGATCGTCTTCCAACTCGCGAACATACTTGGAAAGCAGGGCTTTCGAGCGACCCGTCCGCCTTGCGGCAGCAGAGAAGCCCTCCGCTTCGACGACATCTATGAAGGCGCGCATGCGCGTCAGCGTGTCCACACTCTCGTCCCTTTTGTCATTCAGTTTCTTTCGTGGAGCGTTACTCGTCGTTGTGCAATGTGAATTTTGCGGTGAGGTTGAAAAAACCTCTTGATTATGACCGTGATTATTCATATTACCGTGCTGCCCAAAGTCGCACGTGCCTGTGGGTGTCCGCCGACCCTCGAGTGGTGAGGATAATCGGTAAGGTACCTGGAACTAACCCCTCCAGTCGCTACTCCGGCCAACCGGAAAATGCGAGGACATCTTGAAGCAACGACGGTGCGGGCCTTTCTAGTCTCTGCAGGCTTTCCATCAGCCTGCAATACTGAAGAGGCACACCATCATTGCCGGAAGTGCGGTTGGGATGATCCCCTCCAATCCATGGCAGACAAAGCCGGATCCATGCTCTTGGCAGGGCGTTGATCCAAACCCTGCGCAATAAGGCGCGATCGAAGCACCGGGTTTTCCACCGGCCGGGCCTCGTTCACCTTATGGCGCGTCTTTGTCCTCCGGTTCGCCGGAGAAGCTCTATAGGGATCTGACCGATGACGACTGCACGTATTCTCGACTTCCTCCGCACCCGACGTCCGGAAGGCCCTTGCCTGGTTGTGGACCTCGATATCGTCCGCGGCAACTACAAGGCGTTTCGTCACGCCCTGCCGGATAGCGCGATCTATTACGCTGTAAAGGCAAATCCGGAGCCGGAAATCCTGAAGCTGCTGGCTTCGCTGGGTTCCAACTTCGATTGCGCATCGGTTGCCGAAATCCAGATGGCGCTGGCCGCTGGCGCGTCCTCGCAGCGCATCTCCTACGGCAATACCATCAAGAAGGAGCGCGATATTGCGCGCGCTTTCGAGCTGGGCGTCGGCCTGTTCGCCGTCGATAGCCACGAGGAAGTGGAAAAGGTTGCCCGTGCTGCCCCAGGTGCGCGCGTGTTCTGCCGCGTGCTGACGGACGGCGAAGGCGCCGAATGGCCGCTGTCGCGCAAGTTCGGTTGCGTGCCGCAGATGGCTGTCGATGTTCTGGTCTACGCGCATCAGCTGGGTCTGGAATCCTACGGCGTTTCCTTCCATGTCGGCTCGCAGATGACCAAGGTCGATGCCTGGGATTCGGCTCTGGCGGATGCCAAGCGCGTGTTCGCACAGCTCGCCAAGCAGGGCATTTTCCTGCAGATGGTGAACATGGGCGGCGGCTTCCCGACCAAGTATCTGCGCGATATTCCGTCAGCGGAAGAATACGGTCAGGCCATCTTCGCTTCGCTGCGCAAGCACTTCGGCAATAACCTGCCGAAGACCATCATCGAGCCCGGTCGCGGCATGGTGGGCAATGCAGGCGTCATCAAGGCTGAAGTCGTGCTGGTGTCCAAGAAGTCCGACAATGACGAGCATCGCTGGGTTTTCCTCGATATCGGCAAGTTCGGTGGTCTGGCAGAAACCATGGATGAAGCCATCCGCTATCCGATCCGCACGGATCGCGACGGTGATGCCAAGGAGCCTTGCGTACTGGCCGGGCCGACCTGCGATTCGGCCGACGTGCTGTATGAGAAGAACATGTATCCGCTGCCGATTTCTCTGACGGTGGGCGATGAGGTTCTGATCGAAGGCACCGGCGCCTACACGACGACCTATTCGGCGGTTGCTTTCAATGGCTTCGATCCGTTGAAGGCTTACGTCATCTGATCTGTTGGCTCCGGTCTCGAACCGGAGCCGCATCTCACCATTCCCGATTGAGCCGTTTGAACGGTTTTGAGCTTCGGAGGCCAAGATGGCCGCTGTTCTTGACACTGTGCGCGCACTGCTTGCGCCGAAATCCTACATCATTGCCGATGAGACACCGGCAGACGTGGTTGCCCGCGAGGCTCTGCTGGACCGTGCCATGGGAGCGGGCCGTCGCAAGAAGTCGTCCGAAAAGCTGCGCCGGGGTCGTGTTCCGGCGGAAGGGCTGGCTCTGGTTGCCCGTGACGGCCAAGGCCATGTCATCGGCACTGTTCGCCTGTGGAACGTGGAAGCCGGCGTCGGCCGCGATGGCGTTGCTGTGGATGCACTTCTGCTTGGTCCGCTGGCGGTCGATCCAGCCCATGAGGGCAAGGGAATCGGCGCAGCACTGATGCGTGCTGCCATTGCTGAGGCCACAGGCCGCGGTCATGGTGCAATCCTGCTGGTCGGCGATGCGCCCTATTATGAGCGCTTCGGCTTCTTTGCGGAAAAAACGCAGCATCTCGTGATGCCGGGACCTTTTGCCCGCGAACGTTTCCTCGCGCTCGAACTCAAAGCCGGCTGGCTTGAGGGTGCTGCTGGAATGCTGACGGCATCCGGACGCAAGCTTTCCCGTTCCTCTGCTCTGCGCCGCGCCGCCTGATTCTGCCTCACTCTATCTCCAGGAAAGCTCTCTCCTGTCCCTACAGGAGGGAGTTTTCTTTTTTCTCCCGTCAGTGCTGTTGCATTTTTGCAAAATCGATGTGCGAGATGTGGCGAATTGGTGTCCGGGTTGATCATGGTCAAGTGGTGTTGATCGGGATCAATACCACCAAGGGCAGCCGGATCTAGAAATTCTCTTCGACAGACAAGCTCGCGCATCAAGGAGAATATCATGATCAGGAATGGACCAGCCCTTGCCGCCATCATGGGTGCGGCTACGGTCCTTCTTTCGGGCGCAGCGCAGGCGGCGGATTTGAGAGTATCGGATCCCGCACGGGCAGCGCAGGACGCCGTTGCGGCTGCGCACAGCCCCTGGCAGGTTCGCGTTCGTGCGCTGGGCGTCATCCCCAACGATAAGGGTTCCGTCAACGGTGTTGCCGGGTCGGATCTCCAGTACTCGAATTCGATCACGCCTGAACTCGATATTTCCTATTACTTCACGGATAACCTCGCTGCCGAACTTATCCTTGGCACGACGAGCTCGAAGATCGGCGGTGCTGGAACGCTGGCCGGTGTGAATGTGGGCAAGACCTGGATTCTGCCGCCAACGCTCACGCTTCAGTATCATTTCACCGAGCTCGGCGCCTTCAAGCCCTATGTCGGTGCAGGTATCAACTATGCCTTCTTCTATAACGAATCCGATAAGGGTGGCTTCAGCAACCTCAAGGTGGATGATCATGTTGGCGCGGCCTTGCAGGTCGGTTTCGACTACATGTTCAATGAACATTGGGGCGTGAACTTCGATGTGAAGAAGATCTTCCTCGAAACCGACTGGAGCGCCAATCATTCCACACTCGGCCGCCTCTCGGGCAAGGCCAAGCTTGATCCGTGGTTGGTGGGCGCCGGTGTAACCTATCGGTTCTGACTTTTACGCTACCTCCGTGAAGAATCGTTCGGATGGGGGCATCCGGCACCGTGGCAGGTCTCTTCCGTGGGGGTGAGATGGTGGACAACGCTGGACGTGTTGTCCACCATCCTTGTCTGCAATGCCGTTTGATGGAGCGCGCGAACTTGATCGTGCTTCTTGTATATCGGTGTCCTTATCTATGAGTGCTGCTGACAGCTAGCGGTCATTTCAGCCCCAGTCTTCAAATATTCCTGTCTGAACATCGCGATCTGAAATTCTGGCGTTGAGGATTTTTGCAGGGAATTTCGTCGTGAGGAGCACTTCCGACGCCAAAACTTTTGATATTTGTTCCGACGCGGAACACCTTTAACGTTTAATCATCCTGCAGAGCCAATTTTAGGCTCTTGTGGGTAAATCTGCGTTAGCACTAAAATCCGAGAAGTGATGTTTCAATTTTTTAAATTTCACTAAACCCCCCTAAATTTCATATAAATGAAAGCACCCTTATACGTGAATATTCAGATCGCAAGTAATGTAACTGGATTGTCACATTAGAAAGCAATATAATCGTATTTATTTGGAGATTATTGTGAGCAATTCATCTGACTATATTGCGTTGACATCAGCACAGAAAGGCGTCTGGTTAAAAGGAAAATTCTCTTCTAAGGATACACTTTTAGACATAGCCGAAAGTATTGAGATTCACGGCCCCATAGATCCTCAAATTTTTATTCAGAGCCTTGACCATTTATCAAGAGAGGTTGAGGGAACGCGTATTCAAATTGTTGAAGTTGCCGGAGCTCCCAAGATCCGCATAAGGGATGAGCGTGAGGAAGAATTCTCTTTACATGATTTTTCAACAGAGACTCATCCCCGCGCGGCCGCTTATCAATGGATGAATGCGCAAATACGTAAAGGGGACGATCCTGCTATATGGAACAGCAGTCTGCTACGCTTGAGTGAGAACCATTGGATATGGTTTCACCGTGCAAACCACGTTGCTATGGACGGTTTTGCTGGCGGCTTGCTGGCGCGTCGTCTCGCTGTGATCTACACGGCCTTGAAGCGGGGAGAACCTCTGCCTCCCAGTGTGTTCGGTCCGATCACTGAAGCGCTTGAGGTTGAGGCGCAGTACAGGCAATCCGTTCAGTTCGAGCGGGATCGTGCCTATTGGAAATCTCAACTGAGTGGCGTTTCTTCGCCGGTTACTCTCGCTAAACGTCAGGGTCAGGTCGTTGGCGGTCTGTTACGCCATCGGGGCAGCCTTCCGCGCGAGCAAGTTCAAGCGCTTTCTGCTTTAGGTAAGGAGATCGGCTGCACATTGCCGCAATGCCTCATCGCTCTGGTTGCTGCCTATTATGCGCGAGCCACGGATTGCGAGGAATTGACCATGGCGACAATGGTGACGGCGCGAACAAGCCCAGCCATGCGCAGATTGCCGATCATGATGGCCAACGGCGTTCCGCTGCGTTTCAATTTTACGCCAGAACTCAACTGGCTGCAGCTGACCAAGCAGGTCTCCCAGCAAATGATGCGTGCGCTGCGATATCAGCGTTACCGCTATGAAGACATGCGACGCGATCTTGGTATGGTCAGTCAGGATGATCAAGTGGTCCGACTTGGCGTAAATATAGAACCTTTCGATTACGATTTACGGTTCGATGGGTATCCGGCTACCGCTCACAACCTGTCGAACGGCACGATGAGTGACTTCACCATATTCGCCTATGATCGAGGTAACGATCAGGATGTTGAGGTGGATTTTGATGCAAATCCCGGCCTTTACGATGCCAATGAGTTATTGTTACATGAGGTGAGGTTCAAGCGTGTTCTTGACGCCATTTTGGCGGCGCCGGATGCGCCTATCAGCAAAATATCTCTCTTGCTGGATGAAGAGCGCCAACAGCTTCTGCACATGTCGAACGGAATTGAGAAGCCAGTTTGCGGTGAAAGCTGGATCGAACTTTTCCGTAACCAGGTGCGCGACACGCCTCATGCGCTTGCAGTACGATTCAATGATAGAAGTCTGAGCTATTTCGAACTGGATTGCCTTTCCGATCAATGGGCCGCAGTGCTGCGTCAAGCGGGTATTGGTCGGGGTGATCTGGTTGCAGTAGCGGTTCCGCGCTCAGGCAAAATGTTAGTTGCAATGCTTTCGGTTCACAAGGCGGGTGCTGCGTATCTGCCGGTCGATCCCGAAGACCCGGCTCATCGCCTTGGTTTGATTTTCGAGGATGCAAAGACTGCTGCGGTTATGACGACCAGAGCCGCCGCCTCGCATCTGCCGCGCACACAAGGGCCGACTTTTTTCCTCGATGAAGCGCTACCTGAGATCCGCGGTCCTGTCACTTCCTACATGCCAAGCGGCACGGATACCGCCTATGTGATCTTCACATCCGGATCGACCGGCAGACCGAAGGGTGTGGAAATTTCCCATCTTTCGCTACTCAACTTTTTGCAGGCGATGCAAGGCTTGGTGCCGCTGCGGGAGGGCGAGAAAATTGCCGCTGTCACCACCGTCGCATTCGATATTGCAGCCCTCGAACTCTTCCTGCCTCTTATTTCAGGCGCCGCAAGCGTCATTGTCAGCCGCGAGATCGTCAAGGATCCAGCCAGATTGATTGCTCTCATCGAGCGAGAAGAGATATCTGTATTGCAAGCAACGCCGTCACTCTGGCGCTCGCTCGCTCATGAGTTTGGTGGGCGCCTCCACGGTCTTCGTTCGCTCGTTGGGGGGGAGGCCTTGCCCCCAGATCTGGCGCGCAAAATGGCGCTTATGGGGCACGCTGTCCTGAACGTTTACGGGCCGACTGAGACAACGGTCTGGTCTACTTCAATGGCTTTGTCGGGCGATAATCTGGATACGACGCCGATTGGGCGGCCTATCCAGAACACCCAGATTTATGTTCTGGACCGCAGCCTTCAGCCAGTGCCGCTTGGTACGCCAGGTGAACTGTATATCGGCGGTTTAGGAGTTGCGAAGGGCTATCTGCACCGACCCGATCTAACAGCCGAACGGTTCCTGGAAAATCCGTTCAGGCGGGATGGCAGCAGGATTTACAAGACCGGCGATCTCGTCAGATGGCGGGAAGATGGTGTGCTTGAATACATCGGACGTAACGACGATCAGATAAAGATACGCGGCTTCCGTGTGGAGTTGCGTGAGATTGAAGCTGTTCTTGCTGCTTGTGAAGGTATCCGGGAAGCCGTCATCGTTGCACGACCGGACTCTACCGGCCGCGTGCGAATACTAGCCTACATGGTTGCGGAAGCCGGTTCCGCAGTGAGTCCCAAAGTTTTGCAGCATAAACTTGCGGGCCTTCTGCCTGCCCACATGATACCTTCCGATTTCGTTTTTCTGGATGCTTTTCCCTTGAATACGAATGGCAAGATCGATCGCCGCGCTTTGCCGGAGCCGCCTCAGACGAAGCAGGACGAGATCGTGCTTCCTGTGACGGAACTGGAGAAGCAGATCGCCGCCATTTGGTGCGAGATTCTTGGCCTTGAATCTGTGGGAGTTCACAGTAACTTTTTCGATCTAGGGGGCGATTCACTCACTGCGGCGATCCTGATTTCCGCTCTGCGAGCAGCCAAGCTGCCGGAAGTTCCAATTGCATCTGTGCTGGATTCGTTCACCATTGCGCGGCTTGCTCAAGTCATGAGCCGACAGCGTAGCGCAAACCAGTTCGAGCCAGTTCTTGCCATAAGAGAGGGTGGCACACAAACTCCACTGTTCTGCATTCACCCTGCTATGGGTCTGGGATGGAAGTTTGCATCTCTTTCCGCAGCACTTGGTCCCGATGTGCCGGTCTATGCACTGCAATCCGATGTTTATCTTGATGGAGAATCGTGGCGGAGCGAGACAATGGAAACCACCGCCAGACATTATGTGCAACGGATACGTGCAATTCAGCCCAGGGGGCCCTACAGACTGTTGGGCTGGTCGATGGGCGGTCTCGTAGCTCATGAAATGACGAGAATTCTGGCTCTTGAAGAGGAAAGCGTGTCGTTCCTTGCGATGCTCGACTCTTATCCGTTCGTACCTGGCAAACTGGATCTGAAAGAAAGAAGCGGTTTCCTCGTCCAGCAGGCGCTTGCATTTCTGGGTTACGACATGATGGCGCTTGGACCTGATCCGACGGTGGATGCGCTAGAGAATTTCCTCCGTCATCAATGGGAAACGGATGGCGATGTTTTCCGGCAGGAATTGAGGAAAACCAATCCAGAGATCGTCGAGCGAATGAGAGATGCAATTCTGCATAATCTCACAATCAGCAGCGGGTTCCAGCCGGGGCATATCGAGACCGATATTCATATGTTCCAGGCTCTACCTATGAGTTCACCTGGTCTCAATAAGATCTTGAAATATGATCCGGCCATCTGGCAGCAACATACGAGTGGTAGTCTTCACATTCACTCTGTTGCCGCTGGCCACGCTGACATGCTTGAACTTACTCCAGCGAGACAGATTGCTGCAGTCATTGCTCAACTGCTGAGCCCTAAGAAAAACACGGGCGAGGGTCTTATGTCTGCGACGAAAACACTGGTTGGCGGCACGTTGGCTGTGGGACTTGCGGTTTGAATCGTGTTTTGCCCTTGGCACGCGTGAGTTTCGGTTGGGCAGGAATGACGCCCCTTTGTCGTTCTACTGCAGTTCCTGCCCTGCCAAATGAACGGCCGATCAGGCTGCGATATCGATGATGCCGCAATCGCCTGCTTCTGAACCGAAGGACAAAAGCTTGCCATTGGCACTCCAGCTCATGGCGGTGATGGCGCCATTTCCCGCACGGCGCAGCAGCGCCTCCTTGCCATCGCCGACGCGAACGCCCAGCACCATGCCATCGATGTAGCCGATGGCGAGAACTTCCTCGGCAGGATGGAAGGCAACGCAGGTGACCATGATGTTTGCGCGCGTGCCAAGTTCCAGCGGCGCCTTGCCCATAGGGCCATCCTTGGCCGAGAAAGGCCAGACGATCGCCGCTGGCGCACCAGAGGTTGCCAGCCATTTACCCTTGGGAGACCAGGAGTAGGATTTTACCTTGGATGGATAACCGGTCATGCGCATATGGCGGGGTTCACCTGGCTTGCCGTCCAGCTTCCAGCCATGCAAGGCATTTTCCTGCATGGTGGTTACGAGAAAGCGACCATCCGGCGAGAAGGTCACGCCTGTATGCGCACCCTTCCATTCCAGATCCGTCGGCGGTGCATTGGTGTTGACCCAATGCAGGGAAACGCCGTTGTAGCGTGCAGCTGCGATGCGCAAACCTTTGGACGCAAAGGCCAGAGCCTCGACCGTGCGCTCTTCGGTGAATTCCTTGGTTGAACCATCCGGCAGCACAATGATGCTGGCCTTGCCGTAGGCGTAACCCACCGCACCCTGCGGTCCGCCCGCGACAACCGTGATCCACTTTCGTGGCGCTTCGGCAATCAGCTTGCTCGAGCCATCGGCCGCCACACGCATCACCTTGCCGTCTTCGCCGGCCGTCAGCAGGGAGGCGCTGAAAGGGTCCTTGATGCAGGTCAGCATACCCGCATGCAGGGGTGTGACCTTTTCTCCTTCATCCAGTCTGCGCAACTCTCCCGCAGCCGTGGCGAAGAAGGGCGTATCGCCCAGGAAATGTGTCGCAATCACGTGTCCTTCGATGTCGAACGGGGCAACTGTCGGCATTTCCTGGGCAATCCTTTTCTATGTCAGTTCTTGAGGCAGGGCCTGTTATCAGCCATTTGCCTGGCAGGCGAGGAAGCTCTGTTCGATCTTCTCGCGGTCCAGATCGCGACCGATGAAGACGAGGCGGCTTTCGCGCTTTTCGCCTTCCTTCCAGGCGCGCTGGTGGTCGCCTTCGATGATCATGTGAACACCCTGCACCACATAACGCTCGTCATCGCCCGCAAATGCGATGATGCCCTTCAGACGCAGGATGTTGGGGCCTTGCGTCTGCGTGATCTTCTGGATCCACGGGAAAAAGCGATCCGGGTTCATTTCACCGCCGCGCAGCGAAATGGACTTTACGGTCACATCATGGATGGCAGACGGTGCTGCATGGTGATGGTGATCATGCCCGTGGTCATGGTGGTGATCGTGACCATGATCATGATGATGATGGCCATGGTCGTGCCCATGGTCATGATCGTGGTGATGGTGGTCGCAATCCGGTCCGCAGACATGGTCTTCATGGCCATGTTCAAGGAAATGCGGATCGTTTTCCAGCGCGCGTTCCAGGTTGAACGCCCCCTGATCCAGCACGCGGGCGAGATCGACACCCGAACGGGTGGTCTTGTAGATGCGGGCCGTCGGGTTGATGGCGCGTACGATTTCCTCGATCGTCGCCAGTTCTGCCGGCGTTACCAGATCCGTCTTGTTGACGACCACGACATCGGCAAAGGCGATCTGGTCCTCAGCCTCGCGGCTATCCTTCAGGCGCAGCGGCAGATGCTTGGCATCCACGAGGGCCACGACCGCGTCCAGTTCCGTCTTGGAGCGAACGTCGTCGTCCATGAAAAAGGTTTGGGCAACCGGCACCGGATCAGCAAGGCCAGTCGTTTCAACAATGATGCCGTCGAAGCGGCCCGGACGGCGCATGAGGCCTTCAACCACGCGGATCAGGTCGCCACGCACCGTGCAGCAGACGCAGCCATTGTTCATCTCGTAGATCTCTTCGTCCGACTCGACGATCAGATCGTTGTCGATGCCGATTTCACCGAACTCGTTGACGATGACGGCGTATTTCTTGCCGTGGCTTTCGGACAGGATGCGGTTGAGAAGCGTTGTCTTGCCGGCGCCGAGGTAACCGGTCAAAACGGTCACGGGTACGGGCTTCTGTGTCGCAGTATCGGCCATGGGAACCTCCGGGAAATGAGGGCGCTCGCGGATGGAGCGTCAGCGATTTTCGTCCATATAAGCCCTCGTACCGTCGAGTTCAAAGGCTTTCCTTATGTTATATGTTCACATGCCTCACGAGAGCGTGGACAAATCGAAGCGGTGGACGTCATCCAGCAGTTCGAGAAAGCCGCTCACCGCATGTGCAACGAGTTGTTCGCCGCGTTGTGCGGTTGCTGCAGCCGCGTTTCCAGCGACGCCCTGCCTGTTCAGGTCGGACATCTTCCAGCCGAAGGCGTGGGGCCCATAGGCGCGCAGATGCTTGAAGTCTCTGGCGAAGTCGGACTGGCGGGAACCGAAGGAGGCCACTTTCGCCATATCGACCTTGTCCGGATGAAGCGCCAGCATGACGGATGTTTCGATATCACCGCCGTGAATATCAATCGCCTTGGCTTCAGGCGAAATCCAGCCTTCCGGCTGGCCGAAGCGGGTCCAGCTTGTGGCGACGGCCAGCATATTGAAGCGCACGCGTGCTTCGGTCGCAACCACCGTCATCAGCGGAGAATTGCCGCCATGGGCATTCAGCATCACGAATTTGCGGATGCCCTGGTCCGCCAGGCCTTCCGCAATCGCCAGCCAGCGGTTGATGGCCTGCGCAAAGGAAAGTGTGCGCGTGCCGGGCACGTCCGCATGCTCGATGGAATAGCCAATGCGTTCGACGGGAAGGAAGGAGACAGGCAGATCTTTCGGCAGGGCAGTGATGAGGCGCTCGACGAGACCGACGGCGATCAGGCTATCGGTCTCGAAGGGCAGATGCGGACCATGCTGCTCATGGGCACCGAGCGGCAAGACGACAATCCAGTCTGCCCGCTTTTCGGGGGGCAGCATCCTGTCATTCTCGTGGAAGCGGGGCCGGGGCAGTTCTGGGGACATCTGGCGATCACGTTCCGCTTTGGCTAAGGATTGATGAGGCGCAGGCGTGGTATAGCGGGAAGGGCGGGAGATGAGCAAGAAAAAGGGCGAGAAGAAGGAAAAGGCTGGTCGCAAGAAGGCGCCCGGCGGCGCGCATGATCTGGCGCCCGCGCTTGCAGGGGCCGCTCGTTCAATGCGAACGGTCCATTCTCGCAATCTCCTGGAGGCAGGGCTCTATTCCGGTCAGGATGGGGTTATCCTCGCTCTGGCGGAAGGTGAGGCTTTGACACCCGGTGAGCTGGCGCATCGTCTTGGCGTGAAGGCTCCCACCATGACCCGCACCATTGGCCGCATGGAGGCGCAAGGCTTCGTTCAGCGAAAGCCGGACGGGGGAGATGGCCGACAGGTGAAAGTGCATCTGACGCCTCTGGGTCTGCACAGCCTCGAAAAGATCAACTTTGCCACCGCTGCAACCAACTCCAAGGCACTTGAGGATTTCTCTGACAAGGAGATCCGGACACTGCTGAAGCTTCTGAAGGCGCTCAATCGGAACCTGATTGGAGAGGCGCAATCTGAGGATGAGGAAGAGGTTGTGACAGATTGATGACGGCGGATTGCAATCGCGGATTAAATTGTTTAAAGAATTTTTAGATCCGTTAGATCGGGAATCCGCCGGGAGGGGTTGTGGTTCAGAAAATCAAATTGTCGACCATCGCGGAGAGCCTTGGGCTGTCTACCGCGACCATATCGCTTGCGCTGCGTGACAGCCCGCTGGTTGCTTCCGATACGCGGGAGAAGATCAAGGAACAGGCCCGCGCGCTGGGATATATCTACAACCGCCGTGCTGCCAGCCTGCGGACATCCCGCTCGGGTATCATCGGGGTTGTCGTGCACGACATCATGAACCCGTTCTACGGAGAAATTCTCAAGGCCATCGAAAGCGAGCTGGATCGCAGCCGCCAGACCTTCATTCTCTCCAATCATTATGATTCGGTCGAAAAGCAGCGCACCTTCATTGAAACGCTTCTGCAGCTTGGCGGTGACGGTGTGATCATGTCTCCTGCAATCGGAACGCCGCTTGAGGATGTGAAGCTGGCCGAGGCGAACGGTATGCCCGCAATCCTCGTCGCGCGCTCCATGGAAGGAGTGGATCTGCCAACCTACCGTGGCGACGACAGTTACGGCATTTCGCTTGCAACCAACCATCTGATCGGACTGGGTCATCGCAGCATCGCGATGATTGGCGGCACGGACCAGACGTCGACAGGGCGTGACCGCTATCAGGGCTATGTGAATGCGCTTCGAAAGGCCGGGATTGAAGTGGATTCCGAGCTGCGCATTCCCGGACCCCGCACGAAGCAGGGCGGGTTCGAGGCAGCGGTGCATTTCCTGTCCCTGCCGCAGAAACCGACGGCTGCCGTGTGCTGGAACGATCTCGTTGCCATTGGCCTGATGAACGGCATTGCCCGAGCGGGACTTACGCCGGGCAAGGATATTTCCGTCACCGGCTATGACGATCTGGAAGAGGCATCCATCGCCACGCCTTCTCTAACCACGGTCTGGAACGGCCAGACCGAAGTGGGGCGACTTGCCGCCCGCGCTCTGCTCGACCGCCTTGCCGGAAGCCATGAGCCGGATGGCATCCATCTCATCAAGCCGGAGATGCGGATCCGGCAGTCAACCGGACCCTACCAGCCGCGTAGCTGACTTTTTTGCCGCTTGAGGCAATACCGCACAAATATGCCCAAAATCAAAATTCCCCTCCCCGACCCTCCCCACAAGGGGGAGGGAGCAGGTCGAGCGAGCCGCTGACAGCCTAGCTCGCCAAATTGATAATGGGAAAACTGGCGGTTATCGCGAATGCCCCCCGAACTCCCTCCCCCTTGTGGGGAGGGCGGGGGAGGGGTCTATCTGCAAGCGAAGCCATTGGCGTCATGGACTGTGAAAATTGCGCAGAAATAAAGCACATGCGTTTGTTTCTGCGCAATTTCTGACGCAGTATGCGCCACTCGCGTCCGCAATCTCTTCGATAGGAAATTCATCATGACTGACAACAAGATCACCGTGCTCGTGCCGGGCCGCATGCATCCCCGCGTTCTGGAACGGCTGGCGCAGGCCTTCGATCTTCTGCAGACGCCAGTCGGTTTTGAAATGCAGCTTACGGATGAGCAGAGAGCCCGTATTCGCGGCGTCGCAACCACCAACAAGATGCCTGCCGACTGGATCGATCAACTGCCGAACGCTGAAGTGATTGCCAATTTCGGCGTAGGCTATGACGGGGTGGATGCCCGGCATGCGGCAACCAAAGGCGTTCTCGTCACGAACACGCCGGACGTTCTGAACGACGAGGTGGCGGATACGACGATCGGCCTTCTCCTGAACACGATCCGTCGTCTGCCGCTGGCCGAAACCTATCTGCGCGAAGGACGCTGGGAAAAGGAAGGACCGTTCCCGCTCACGCCGCTTTCGCTGAAGAACCGGCATGTCGGCCTTCTGGGGCTGGGGCGTATCGGGCTTGAGATTGCCAAGCGGCTGGAGCCGTTCAAGGTGAAGCTCAGCTATCATACGCGCACGCCGCGCAAGGATGTGAGCTACACCTATGCGTCTTCTGCCGTGGAACTGGCGAAGTCTGTCGATACGCTGATCTCCATCATTCCGGCGACGCCGGAAACGCACAAGATCATCAATGCCGAGGTTCTTGCGGCACTGGGGCCGAACGGCGTTTTCATCAATGTGGGTCGGGGCACCAGCGTCGATGAAGAGGCGCTCGAGACCGCGCTGCGCCAAGGCACCATTGCTGCCGCAGGACTGGATGTCTTCTATGACGAGCCGAAGATTCCAGCCGGGTTCTTTGATCTTCCCACCCTTTGCATGCTGCCGCATGTGGCTTCGGCATCGGTGCCGACACGCAACGATATGGCCGATCTTGTTGTCGACAACCTTATCAAGTGGTTCAGCGAGAAGCAGTTGCTGACGGCCGTGCCGGAAACGCCGGTTACGACCTAATCAGGCTTTTGGTCTATTGGCCGCATAGTCTCGGACGGCGGCTCCGAACGCCTCGAACAGGGCGCGGGAGGGACGATCTCCTTCCGCCCAGTATTCCGGATGCCATTGAACGCCGACGGCAAAGCCCGTGGCACCGATCACCGAAACGGCTTCAATGGTGCCATCCTCTGCCTTGGCTTCCACCTGCAGGCGCGGTGCTTTCTCGCCGATTGCCTGACGATGCAGGGAGTTGACCTGAACTTCTCCGGTCAGACCCAGATAGTGTTCCATGCAGGACCCCTGTTCGATCAGCACCGGCTGGCGGATCGAATACATCTCGTCACGGCTTTCGACCGGCGGCTTGCGATGATCCCATGTGCCGGGCTGATCCTGAATCTCCCGTGCCAGGGTTCCTCCAAGTGCAACGTTCAATTCCTGTATGCCCCGGCAGATGGCGAGCAGCGGAATGCCGTGTTCTATCGTCTGGCGAATGAGTTCAAGCGAGGTGGCATCACGGGCGGGATCGAACGGGCCGTCTGCTTCCGTCCAGTCCGCGCCGTAGAGGGAAGGGTGCACATTCGTGGCCGAACCCGAGATCAGGACACCGTCCACCCGATCAAGAACCGTCTGCAAGTCCGCCCCGGTTTCAAGCGCCGGTATGATGATCGGCATTCCGTTGGCGACCTTCAGCACGGCGTTGACATATTGCGTCTGGACGGCGTGCCAATCCGCCTTGTCGAGATGGCGAATATCGGCGGGAATGGCGATGAGCGGCAGGGTCATAGGATACTCCGAATACAGCTGTATTTTTCACCAGCAGGCCAGTCCAGTGTCAAGCGTAACCCTCAGTCTGCCCTGAACTGCCAAAGTTTTAGTCAACGAGATTACATTAGACGAAAGTATTGTGCTCTTCCGGTCACCAATCGCGAAGGAATATTATCCCGACCGCTTGCCAGCGGACAGACCTCATGTTTACTTCGAACCATGGCCGATCGAGGGGAGAAAAAACCGTCGGCGCATCAATAACGGGAGGTACTAAATGGATCGTCGTTCATTCTTCAAAAAGGCAGCTGTAGCCGGCACGGGTGCTGCTGCAGCAACTGCGCTTGCGGCACCTGCCATTGCGCAATCTGCACCCAAGATCACCTGGCGTCTGACATCGTCGTTCCCGAAGTCTCTGGACACGATTTATGGCGGTGCGGAAGACATTGCCAAGCATGTGGCCGCTGCGACCGATGGGAACTTCACCATCCAGACCTTTGCTGCGGGCGAAATCGTTCCCGGCCTGCAGGCGGCGGATGCCGTATCCGCCGGAACGGTCGAAATGTGCCACACCTGCTCCTACTACTATGTCGGCAAGGACCCGACGTTCGCGATCGGAACGGCCATTCCCTTCGGTCTCAACCAGCGTCTCACGAACTCCTGGTTCTACGAAGGCAATGGTACGAAGCTCCTCAACGAATTCTACGCGACCCATGGTTTGATCGGCTACATCGCAGGTAACACCGGCGTGCAGATGGGTGGCTGGTTCCGCAAGGAAATCAACACCGTAGACGATTTCAAGGGCGTCAAGATGCGCATCGCCGGTCTCGCCGGTCGTGTGGTCGAGAAGCTCGGCGCTGTGCCGCAGCAGATTGCTGGCGGTGACATTTATCCGTCGCTGGAAAAGGGCACCATCGATGCCGCCGAATGGGTCGGTCCTTATGACGACCTGAAGCTTGGCTTCTACAAGGTCGCCAAGTTCTACTACTACCCGGCCTTCTGGGAAGGTGGTCCGGTTATCCACGCCTTCATGAACAAGGCGAAGTTCGAGGCTCTGCCGAAGTCCTACCAGGCAGTGCTTCAGGACGCCTGCGCCTTTGCCAACAGCAACATGATGGCGAAATACGACGCCAAGAACCCGATTGCGATCAAACAGATCGTGGCCAATGGCACGACGCTGCGTCCTTTCAGCCAGCCGATCCTCGAAGCGGCCTTCAACGCTTCGAAGGAAGTCTATGCCGAGATTTCCGCCAAGAACGAATGGTTCAAGAAGATCTACGAAGATCAGGTGGCTTTCAAGAAGGAAGGTTATCTGTGGATGCAGCTTGCTGAATACACCTACGATACCTTCATGATGATCCAGCAGCGCAACGGCAAGCTCTGATCAACTCATCCGCTTTCCAAACGAACCCGGGGCTTCAACCCCGGGTTTTTTGTTGCTTGCATCAGGTATGAAAAAGGCCCCACCGAGGTGAGGCCTTGATGTCAGGACCGATGCAATCTCAAGGATTGATCTTGGGCGGTTGGCTCAAATCCGGCTGACCGGACGGTTGCGTTTGCGTCGGCTGTTGTCCAGGCAGACCATTCAACGGCGGCAGTCCCAAGGCTGGGGCTGATCCAGATTGGCCTGCTGGCAGGCTGTCATTGCCGAAGGTCAATGGCGGAAGGCCCATGGCGGGCGCTGAACCGTTCTGCCCACCGAGCGGGGGAAGGCCAAGTTGCAGACCGTCATTTCCAGGTGTGCTGCCGGATCCCATCCCCGGCAATTGAATTTGCACATCGGAAGGATTGGTTGTCGGTTGGTCTGTCTTGTAATGCATGACCAGTCCCGGGAATGCAATCACAACCAGAATCATCACGAACTGGATGATGATGTAGGGGAAGACGCCCTTATAGATTTCCGTCGTTCTGACAGGTGGCATGGTCTTGCCTGTGACCTTGTCGACCCATGGACTTGCCGGCGCAATGGAGCGCAGGAAGAAGAGGGAGAAGCCGAACGGTGGTGTCAGGAACGAGGTCTGAAGGTTGATACCAAGGA
Organism: Affinirhizobium lemnae; assembly: GCF_022968395.1. Lineage (GTDB taxonomy): Bacteria > Pseudomonadota > Alphaproteobacteria > Rhizobiales > Rhizobiaceae > Neorhizobium > Neorhizobium lemnae. Next base: position 40,578 of record NZ_JALJQZ010000005.1, on the reverse strand, counting down.
TGATGCCGAACCAGACCAGATCGATGCCGAGCTTGTCTGCAACAGGCGCCAGAAGCGGCACCATGATGAAGGCAATTTCGAAGAAGTCGAGGAAGCAGCCGAGAATGAAAACGATGATCGTGACGACGATCAGGAAGCCGTATTCTCCGCCTGGCAGCGCCAGTAGCAATTCCTCCATCCAGACATTGCCATTGATGCCGTAGAAGGTAAGGCCAAACACACGCGCACCGATCAGGATCATCATCACGAAGGCCGACAGGCGCGTGGTTGCGTCCAGAGCCGTTTTGATTGACCCAAGAGTCAGGCGGCCCTTGGCAAGTGCAAGAAGAAGGGCACCAGTGGCACCCATGGCGCCACCTTCCGTCGGCGTGGCAATGCCTAGGAAGATCGTGCCGAGAACCAGAAAGATAAGGGCCAAAGGCGGAATCAGAACGATGATCACGCGTTCGGAAAGACGCGAGATGATTTTCTTTTCGATTTTCTCGTTGACGAGCGCCACCACATAAACGACGCCGACGGCGAATGCCAGAGCCGCAACAAGTCGCCATTCCTCACTCTGAATGCCGACAAAGAGAATGTGCAGGCCAAGGTAATAGAGGCCAATCGCAATGACGAACATCACAGCCAGGGACGTCACGCCATTTCCGAGCGTGCGTGCTTCCTGCGGCAGTGCGGGTGCCCATTCTGGCTTCACCAGTGTGACCGCGAAGATGTAAAGGCAGTAAACGCCTACGATCAGCAGGGCGGGATAGAGTGCGCCGACATACATGTCGCCAACAGAGCGACCAAGCTGGTCGGCCATGACGATCAAAACGAGCGATGGGGGCACGATCTGTGCAAGCGTGCCGGACGCTGCGATCGTGCCGGATACCAGCGGACGGTTATAGCCGTACCGCATCATAATCGGAAGCGAGATCAATCCCATGGCCATGACGGATGCAGCAACGACACCGGTCGTTGCTCCGAGCAAGGCGCCGACGAGGATGACCGCATAGGCAAGACCGCCGCGGACAGGGCCAAACAACTGGCCAATCGTGTCCAGCAGATCCTCCGCCATCCTTGATCGCTCAAGAATGATCCCCATGAAGGTAAAGAAGGGGATCGACAGCAGCGTGTCATTATACATGATCCCGTAAATGCGTTCGGGATGCGACTGGAGGAGGGGCCAGAACAACCGGATGTCTGGTGAGATATGCGAGAGTTCAACGCCGACGACGAAGAAGATCAAGCCGCCTGCTGCGAGCGTGAAGGCAACCGGATAGCCGAGCAGCAGCATCAGCATCACTGATGAAAACATCACCAGTGGCAAATTGAGTGCAATGATATGAATGATCTCAGCCATGGGTCACCTCGGAGGCTGGGGCTGCGGCTTCCGACGATTTCTCCTCCCGCGGATCCGGTATCCGGCCCGTAACGACGGCGAAACGCTTGATGATCTCAGAGAAGGCCTGAGCGAGCAAAAGCGCAAAGCCGATCAGGACAGCCAGCTTTGCCGGCCATATGACAAGGCCACCTGCATTCGAAGAGATTTCACCTGACTGGTAGGAAAGCCAGAACCATGGCCATGCCAAATAGGTCATCAGACTTGCAAATGGCACCAGGAAGATGATGTGAAGCGTCAGATCAATCAGATCGCGCGTGCGTTTGCTCCAGTTCGAAGACAGAATGTCAATGCGGACATGCTCGTTCTGCAGCAGGGCATAGGCTGCTGCGAGCATGAAAACGGTGCCAAACAGATACCACTGAACCTCAAGCCAGGCATTCGACGAGATATCGAGCGCCTTGCGCATGACGGCATTGCCAGCGCTGATCAAGACAGCTGCCAGTAGTAGCCACGACACCCAGCGACCAATGAAGCTCGTTACCGCGTCTATGGCGCGGCTGAGAGCAAGGAGCACAGTCATGATGCAATTCCCCCACCTTATTCTTTGTTATCTTCTCTAAGGCTAAATCGGGAATCGGCGCAACGCTACCAATGTCTCGGGGACCCTGCTTTCCCGATATTTCTTGCTCAGTGATGCGCGAATGCGCAGGAAACTGTCGTTTGCCAGATTTTCGCGAGGCTATCGTCGATTTCATGCCAGGCGCAGCAGAGAGCGTAACACCAAGTCGATTGCGCTTTTTGTGCTTTTTGTGTAGCCATTTCTCTCAGTAGAGGATTGCGCCTGTCTTGCAGGCGCTGGACATCGATGCAGGGGAGAGTTTGAGCATGGATCATCATCACGCAGGACCGGTCGAAACAGGCGCTCCGATGGACTATCGCGAGCACGAAAAGACCTATGACCTGTTCCTGGCCGGTGCCAAGTGGGGCACGATGATGTGCATTGTCCTGCTGATTGCCATGCTGGCCGGTTTCTTCGCCCATGGCGGGCTGCTTGGTGGAATTCTGGTGTTCGTTATCCTAAACGCTGCCGGTTTCTATCTGCTGCGTTGATTTGAAGTCCTCATTCGCAAGATGAAACGAAAAAGGCCCGGCATCGACCGGGCCTTTTTCATAATGTCTTGCGAAGGGAGATATCTTCAGCCCGCGGCAGCCGTGCCACTGCGCGTACGTGCTGCACCATCCTGCGCAGGCTTGTAGTTCGGGTCCAGACGAACGGCATGGTTGTAAGACTTGTAGGCGCGTGCCTTGTCGCCGCGGCGCTCGTAGACCAGCGCCTGATTCGCCCAGGATTCGGCAATCTTGTCGTTCAGCTCGATGGCATGGTTGAAGTCGGCAAAGGCGTTGTCGTCATTGTTTAGCGCGACATAGGATACGCCGCGGCCGTTATAGGGTTCCGGCGAACCCGGAGACAGCGAGATGGCCTTGGAGAAGTCTTCAATCGCCTGGGCGTGTTGTCCGCGAATCTGGTAGATCAGACCACGACCATGCCAGGCGCGACCATCCGTCGTGTCCTGCTGGATTGCGCGGTCGAAATCATTGAAGGCTTCGTTTATGCGGCCAGCCTGACGATAAATATTCCCGCGTCCGATCAGGGCCACGTCATAGTTCGGGTTGATCTGGAGCGCAGTGTTGTAGTCGTTTACGGCTTCTGCCGGCTTGCCCATGTTACGATAGACGAGCGCACGATTCGCATAGGCTTGGAAGAAGCGGGGGTTCAACTGGATTGCGCGGTTGAAATCGTCCACGGCGCGCTTGAAATCGCCGGAGCGTCCATAGGCCGCACCGCGCACGTTATAGCCTTCCGGATCCTGCGGGTTTGCCTGGATGACCGAAGTCAGGGAAGCAATATTCTGCTCCGACCCTTGTGCGCGATCAAGCCGGATGAGGTCGGTGCTGGTCGTTGTTTCGCAGCCAGCCAGCAATAGTCCGCTGAGCAGCAGCATTGGTCCCGCGATGCGAACCTGCAAGCGGCGGTGCATCTGCCTTGATTCTGGGGTTGGAAGTTCAGGCGAATTTGCTGCGGTCGTAGCGGCCATCAGGCACAATTCCTCGTGTCTTTACGTGTAAGGCGGCGATCCGGGAAACCAAAAAAAGCGGCGGCGAAAATTCGCCCCCGCCCTTCAATCACGAAATAACGTCGAAAAGACGGCCAATTAGCGGCCGGTGCGACCAGCAGCAACCAGACCTTCACGCTGTGCGCGCTTACGGGCCAGCTTGCGCACGCGGCGCACAGCTTCTGCCTTTTCACGAGCGCGCTTCTGGGAAGGCTTCTCGTAGTAATCGCGCATCTTCATTTCGCGGAAGATGCCTTCGCGCTGCATCTTCTTCTTGAGAGCGCGGAGAGCCTGATCAACGTTGTTGTCGCGGACAAGTACCTGCACGTGAATCCCGTTCCTTTGGTTATTCGAGTTAGCCGCCTGACAGCGCAGTACTGAAGGCGAAATAATAGGTTTCCATGGCCCACGCCATGCAATTGGTGAAGGCACATAACAGAAGGGATTTACGAAGTCCAGCGGGCTTGGCGGCTCCGTTTGCTAAATTGTGCAAAACCCCTTGAATCCAGTAGGTGCAGCACCATGCACGGCCACATCAAGGCTCGATGAAAAGGATGCTGCGATTTGAATTTTAGAAAGCAAGGTGCATATACCGGCACGTTTCAGTAACGACAGAACAGGAGAAGCAATATGCAAGGTCTTTCATATTCACAGTTCGGAAAACCCTCCCAGGTGCTCGCGGTTCATGAGCTTTCCAAGCCGGAACCCGCAGCTGGCGAGGTGCGCCTGCGCATGATGCTGTCTCCGATTCACAACCATGATGTGCTCACGGTCAGCGGTCAGTACGGTTACAAGCCGCCGCTTCCAGCTGGGGCCGGTAGCGAAGGTGTGGGCATTGTCGATGCGCTGGGCGAGGGTGTGCAGGGCGTTTCCGTCGGTCAGCGGGTGGTTGCCAGCGGTCTCAAGGGTGCCTGGGCCGAATATGCCATTGCGAAGGGCGCTTCCTGTGTGCCGATGCCAGAGAGCATTGATGATGAAACGGCAGCGCAGCTGATTGCCATGCCATTGAGCGCTTTGACGCTTCTGGAATTCACCGGGATCCGCGAAGGCCAGTGGCTTATCCAGAATGCTGCCAATGGTGCGGTCGGGAAGGTGCTGGCGCAGCTTGCCAAGCCGCGTGGCATCCATGTCATCAACCTTGTGCGCCGCGCGGATGCGGTGGAAGAACTCAAGGAGCTTGGCATCGAAAACGTCATCGCAACCGATGCGCCGAACTGGAAGGAGGCGGTGACATCTCTGACCGGAACATCGCCGATCGCCGTTGCCATTGATGGTGTTGGCGGAGACGCGTCCGGCGATCTCCTGTCGCTTTTGGGCGAGGGCGGTCAGCTGATTTCGTTTGGCGTGATGTCGGGCGAGAAAATGCGGATTTCTGCGGGAGACGTCATCTTCAAACAAGCGGTCGTCAAGGGTTTCTGGCTTGCCAAGCTCATGGAAACCATGTCGCGGGAGGATGCAGGTCGCATGATCGGCGAGCTGGTGACGCGTGCCGCCAAGGGCGAGCTGAAACTGCAGGTCGATGCCGTTTTCCCACTGGCCGAAGCCGCGAAGGCTGTAGATGCCGCAGTCGAGCGTGGTCGCAAGGGCAAGGTTCTTCTTCGTATCTCCTGAGACCGAACCAAGCTGGCACACGCGCTTTAACAAAATCGCGTGTGTCGAAACCAAAGCCTGAATGCGTCGCAAAGCAACCATTGCGACGCGCTTCGATTTGCGATTTGTATGGTTCCACGAAAGGCTATTTCGCCTCAAGGAGCTAAAGGCAGATATGCGCAAATATTCGGTCTTTGCGGTGGCCCGGGAGGCCATGCGCAGCCACAAGGGGTGGGAACCGCAATGGGTCTCGCCGGAACCGCGTTCTTCTTACGATGTCATCATCATCGGCGGCGGCGGTCACGGACTGGGCGCGGCCTATTATCTTGCCAAGGAACACGGCATCACCAATGTGGCGGTGATCGAAAAAGGCTGGCTGGGCGGCGGCAATACGGGTCGCAACACCACCATCATCCGCTCCAACTATCTCTATGAAGAGAGCATGGATATCTACGAGCATTCCCTGAAACTGTGGGAAGGCTTGAGCCAGGATCTCAATTATAACGTCATGTATTCGCCGCGTGGCGTGATGATGCTGTCGCACAACACGCACGACATGCAGAGCTTCAAACGGCATATCAATGCCAATCGGCTCTATGGCATCGATAATGAATGGCTGACGCCGGAAGAGGCAAAGAAATTCTGTCCGCCGCTCGATATCTCCAAGACGGCCCGTTACCCCATCAATGGTGCAGCACTTCAGAAGCGTGGCGGCACGGCCCGTCATGATGCGGTTGCCTGGGGCTATGCGCGCGCGGCGTCCGATCGCGGCGTTCACATCATCCAGAACTGCGAAGTCACCGGCATCCGTCGCGGTCCGGGCGGTGAAGTGACAGGCGTTGAGACCAATCGCGGCTTCATCGGTGCACGCAAGATCGGCGTGTCCGCTGCCGGTCATTCCTCGGTCGTCATGCAGATGGCGGATGTGCGGGTGCCGCTGACCAGCAACCCGCTTCAGGCGCTGGTGTCGGAACCGCTAAAGCCGATTTTCCCCTGCGTGGTCATGTCCAATACGGTGCATGCCTATATCTCGCAGTCGGACAAGGGCGAACTGGTGATTGGCGCCGGTACGGACCAGTATCACTCCTATTCCCAGACCGGGGGTCTTCAGATCATCACGCATACGCTGGATGCCATTTGCGAGCTGTTCCCGATTTTCCGCCGCGTGAAGATGATGCGCCAATGGGGTGGCATCACCGATAACACGCCGGATCGCTCCGCCATCCAGAGCGTCACGCCGGTGCCGAACCTGTTCGTCAATTGCGGTTGGGGAACGGGTGGCTTCAAGGCAACGCCAGGGTCTGCAAACCTGTTTGCCTGGCTGATTGCCAAGGGCGAGCCACATCGTCTGGCGCAAGGCCTGACGCTGGACCGGTTCCGCACAGGACGCCTGATCGACGAAGCGGCGGCTGCCGCTGTCGCGCACTGAAGAAGGGGACATTCATGCTGTTGATCCATTGCCCCTATTGCGGCGAGAGCCGTTCCGAACTGGAATTTCGCTGGGCGGGCGAGGCGCATATCGCGCGGCCCGAGAACATTGCCGAGATTTCCGATGAAGCCTTTGCCGAATATTTCTTCATTCGCGACAACACCAAGGGCATTGCCTGGGAACGCTGGCGGCACATTCATGGCTGCGGACGGTTCTTCAACACGATCCGTGACACCGTGAGCGACAAGTTCCTGTTGAGCTACAAGGCAGGACTGGCGCGGCAACCGGTTCCGGGTGCCTCTGAACCGGTGGAAGGAGATGCGGCATGACGTCTCATCGCATCAAGGGTGCCGGACGACTGACGCCTGCCCGCAAGGCCCGCTTTACCTTCGACGGCAAGATCTACACCGCATTGGAAGGCGATACGGTTGCTTCCGCGCTTCTGGCGAATGGCGTGCATCTTATGGGCCGCTCGTTCAAGTATCACCGTCCTCGCGGTATCCTGTCTGCCGGTGCGGAAGAGCCGAATGCGCTTCTGGATGTCGCGCGTGACAGCGCCCGCTGTCAGCCCAATGTGCGCGCCAGCGTGCAGGAGGTCTTCGACGGTGCGATCATCCAGTCGCAGAACCGTTGGCCGTTCCTGTCCTTCGATATCGGCGGTATCAACAATCTGCTCTCGCCATTCTTCGCGGCAGGCTTTTACTACAAGACCTTCATGTGGCCGCGCGAGGCCTGGGCGAAGCTCTATGAGCCGATCATCCGCCGTGCTGCCGGTCTGGGCGTTGCGCCAAAGGAAGAAGATCCGGATCATTATGCCAACCGCTTTGCCCATTGCGATGTGCTTGTGGCCGGTGCCGGTGCGGCGGGCCTGACGGCAGCACTTTCCGCCGCCGAAACGGGTGCCTCCGTTATTCTGGTGGATGAGCGTGCAGAAGTGGGCGGCGCGCTTCTGTTCGATAGCGGAATCGTGATCGACGGCAAGCCGGGCTATGACTGGGCGCACGGCGTGCTTGCCAGGCTCAAAGCCATGCCGAATGTGCGCGTGCTGACCCGCACCACTGTGTTCGGCTATTACAATCACAATTTCATCGGTCTTGCGGAGCGGGTGACGGATCACCTGCCGCGTCCGAATAAGTCGCTGCCGCGTGAACGCTTATGGCAGGTGCGAGCGAAAAAGGTGGTACTGGCAACCGGCGCGATCGAGCGGCACATGGTGTTTGCCAATAATGACCGTCCCGGCATCATGCTGGCCTCGGCGGCGCGCATGTACCTCAACCATTACGGTGTTGCCGTCGGCTCAAAAGTTGGCGTCTACACGGCCCATGACAGCGCCTACGAGGCGGCATTCGACCTGAAGCGCGCCGGTATCGACGTGGTTTCCATCGTCGATTGCCGTGCCAAGCCAAACGAGGCGCTTCTTTCGGCTGCGCGTGTTCTGGGCATCGAAGTCCTGTCCGGCTATTCGGTCGTCAACACATCTGGCCGTCTGCGCATTTCCTCGATGACGGTGGCTCGCAACGGCTCGACCAACCATCGCAAGATCCCCGTCGATGCGCTGTTGATGTCCGGCGGTTGGACGCCTTCGGTTCATCTCTTCTCGCAATCGCGCGGCAAGCTGAAGTTCGATGCAGAAAACCAACGTTTCCTGCCCAATATCTACGCGGAAGCGTGTGTCTCCGTCGGTGCCTGCAACGGAACCGACGAGATCGGCGCGCTGCTGGCAGAGGCTTCGGCTGCTGGCGGCGGTGCGCTGAACCTTTCCGGCGAAAGTGCCTATGCCTGGACGGGCGGCATGATCGGTGCTGCCGAAGGAGCAGGGCCTGATACGGCGGTGAAGGCTTTCGTGGATTTCCAGCACGACGTGACGGCAAAGGACATTCGCCTTGCCGTGCGCGAAGGCATGCACTCCATCGAGCACATCAAGCGCTTTACGACAAACGGCATGGCGTCCGATCAGGGCAAGCTGTCCAATATGCATGGTCTGGCGATTGCGGCGGAAATGCTGGGCAAGGACATTCCGCAGGTCGGTCTCACCACTTTCCGCGCACCCTACACGCCGGTGACGTACGGCACGCTGATTGCCCATTCTCGCGGCGATCTGTTCGATCCCGCCCGCAAGACGCCGCTGCATGGTGAACTTGTAGCCGCAGGCGCCGAGTTCGAGGATGTGGGCAACTGGAAGCGTGCCTGGTATTTCCCGCGTCGTGGCGAGGATATGCATGCTGCCGTCAATCGCGAGTGCAAGACAGCACGCGAGGTGGCCGGTATCTTTGACGCCTCCACGCTCGGCAAGATTGAGGTGGTCGGTCCGGATGCGGCGAAGTTCCTCAACCTCATGTACACAAATGCCTGGGACAACCTGAAACCCGGCAAGTGCCGTTACGGCATCATGACCCGCGAAGACGGCTTCATTTACGATGACGGTGTCGTGGGGCGCCTGGCTGAAGATCGCTTCCATGTGACCACGACGACGGGCGGTGCGCCGCGCGTGCTCCACCACATGGAGGACTACCTCCAGACCGAATTCCCGGATCTCAAGGTTTGGCTGACCTCCACCACCGAACAATGGGCGGTGATTGCCGTGCAGGGTCCGAAGGCGCGCGACATCATTGAGCCGCTGGTGGAGGGTCTCGACCTTTCCAATGAGGCCTTCCCGCATATGAGCGTTGCCGAATGCACGGTCATGGGTGTTCCGGCTCGTCTGTTCCGGGTTTCGTTTACCGGTGAAATCGGTTTCGAAGTCAACGTACCTGCCGATTATGGTGCTTCCGTCTGGAAGGCCATCTGGGAGCGTGGCGAGGCTTTGGGCGCTTGCCTCTATGGCACGGAAACCATGCACGTGCTGCGCGCCGAGAAGGGCTATATCATCGTTGGGCAGGATACGGATGGAACCGTGACTCCGGATGATGCCGGTTATGGCTGGGCCGTTTCGAAGAAGAAGATGGATTTCGTCGGCATTCGGGGCCTGAAGCGCCCTGATCTGATCCGGTCCGGTCGCAAGCAACTGGTTGGCCTGCTGACTCAGGACCTCACGGAAGTTCTGGAAGAGGGCGGCCAGATCGTTGCCGATCCGAACGAACCGAAGCCGATGACCATGCTGGGCCATGTGACGTCTGCCTACTGGTCGGAAAATCTGGGCCGCTCGATTGCGATTGCGCTCGTTGCCGATGGCCGTGCCCGCATGGGCAAGACCGTCTACATCCCGATGAAAGACAAGACCATTGCCGCAACCGTGACGGATATGGTGTTCTTCGACAAGGAAGGAGGCCGCATCCATGGCTGAACTTGCAACGCGCGCAGTACCACTGGCCGGCGCTCACGGCGGGACGGCTTCCGTTCGGCTGAAGCCGGCGTCGTCGGCCCATCGCATCTCGCTTCGCGCCGGAGAAGACGCCGTTTCCACACTTTCAACGACGCTCGGATTGAGCTTGCCCACACAACCGAAGACCTCCGCCTCTTCCGGTTCGCGCACCGCCCTCTGGCTGGGGCCGGATGAATGGCTCGTGATCGATGAAGGCGAGGGCGGACTTGTGGAGGCTGCCCGGTCCTCTGGTGCGGTTCATTCCGCAACGGATGTTTCGCATCGCAATACGGCAATCCTGATCGAGGGGCCGGGTTCTTCCGACGCCCTGAACGGCGGCTGCCCGCTGGATCTTTCACTGAAAGCTTTCCCGGTGGGTTCTTGTGCGCGCACTCTGTTTGGCAAGATCGAAGTCGTGCTTTTGCGGACAGGGGAACAGAGTTTCCGCCTGGAATGCTGGCGCTCTTTTTCGGAATACGCCTTCGGCCTCCTGCGCGAGGCGGCGCTGGACGCAGAATAGATCTGATAGCGATTTATGATGGAGTTGGTATCTTTGGTAGTTTGCGGCTCCCAAATGTGGGCGTAGCGTACTGGTGGTCGGACGCCTCTACGGCTTGTAAACGGAGCGCTCCATGACTGTTCACTCGTCTTGAGGCCTGTCCTTGGGATCGAATTGAACGATCGTCAGCCAGATTCCTGACACGGCTGGCTTTCGTTCGTTTTCGATCTCAACCTTCACGTCATAGCTCGTCATCAGCATGTTGGCTCCGCGATACCGCGCTTCCTTCAGTACGAACTTACCCCGCACGCGCCGACCGACCCTGACGGGTGAGCCGAAGCGGATCTTGTCGAAGCCGTAGTTCAGGCCCATCGTCTGTTCGCGGATTTTGGGCAGTGCCGAGTAATTCATGGCGGATAGCAGGGAGAGTGTGAGAAAGCCATGGGCGATGGTTTCTCCAAACGGGCTTTCCTTGGCCGCTCTTTCAGGGTCCGTGTGAATGAACTGCTGATCCAGCGTGGCATCGGCAAACTGGTTGATCATCGTCTGATCAACGGTGATCCAGTCGGATACGCCGATTTCCTGTCCGGTCAGGGCGGAGACGTCTTTCAATGAAATGATTTTTGTCATTCTGTTCCTGTCGGACAATGAATTTCATATCTGGAGGGTCGCTTTGTAATATTCAAACGATCTTCTGTCGATTTCAGGGGCGTCAGCATTTATCAACAGATCCTCTTATACTGTCTTCACTCAATGCTCTTGTGACACCAGCCAGGTTACCGAACGCGGAGCAAACCCTTCCTCGGGCTGCGGGCGATCGCCAAGCACCTCATTCCATGCGCCTTCCGGCAGGCAGATCTGCCGAACCTCGCTGGAGCGGTTGAAGACGATGGCCAGTTGCACATCCGTCTTTGTGTCACCATCCAGGGTTTGCAGCAGCATGGTCAGCTGTGTTCGTTCCGGCTGCTCCCAGTCGGCTATGGTCATCGGTTCGCCCAGTTCGTTCAGCCAGGCAATGTCGCCGTCCCCGTGAAAGAAGTCGAGATCAGCAAAGGCTGAGAAGCGGCGGCGGATGGCAGCGAGCTCTGCGGTATGCGCCAGCAACTCCTCATCGAGCTCCGTCCAGTCCAGCCAGGTGATCTCGTTATCCTGCGCATAGGCATTGTTATTGCCTTGCTGGCTGCGCCCGCCTTCATCGCCCGCCGTCAGCATAATCGTGCCGCGCGTTGAGAATAGGGTAGACAGCAGTGCCTTAACATCGCGTTTTCGCCCTGACACCACGGCCGATAGAGGGGTGGCGCCTTCGATGCCATTGTTCCACGAGTGGTTTTCGTTGTGGCCGTCACGATTATCCTCGCCATTGGCCTCGTTATGCTTGTGGGCATAGGACACCAGATCCATCAGCGTGAACCCGTCATGGGCTGCGATGAAGTTCACCGTGCGCGTCTCGGTCTCTCCGTGGCGGGAAAAGATATCTGACGAGCCGGCCAGAGCATTGGCAAGCGTTCCGGTTTTCGAAGGATCGCCACGCCAATAGCAGCGCATGTCATCGCGGGCGCGGTCGTTCCATTCGAGGAAGGGTGCCGGGAAATTGCCGAGCTGATAGCCGCCTGGTCCGATGTCCCAAGGTTCGGCAATGAGAATCCGGTCAGCCAGAACCTCGTCTTGCGTGATTGCCAGCAGCGTATCGCTATGGCGGGAAAAGCCCTCATGACTGCGGCCTAGAATGGTGCCAAGATCGAAACGGAATCCATCGATGCCAGCATTCAGCACGAAGTGGCGAAGGGTGTCGACAATCATTCGCCGAACGGTCGGGTGGTCGCAGGCGACAGTGTTGCCGGTGCCTGTATCGTTGATCAAAGCGCCCGGATTGTCCGGTTGATGCCGGTAGAGGCTCAGGTTATCCAGACCTCGGAAACTCAGGGTCGCGCCGTAGCGATCGCTCTCGCCGGTGTGGTTGAAGACGAGATCGAGAATGACACCGATGCCGTGGCGATGCAGTTCCGCAACCGTTTCGCTTAGTTCCGCCATGCCACCGAGAGCAAGCCGTGGATCGAGCGCCATGAAGGTGACGGGATTGTAGCCCCAGCCATTGGTGAGCCCGAGAGGCGGCAGATGCCGTTCATCGATCCAGGCGGTAATCGGCAGAAGCTCGACCGCATCGACACCGATGCGTTTCAGATGCGCGATGACGGATGGATGGGCAAGGGCCTTCAGCGTGCCGCGTTCATGCTGCGGCACGTCCGGGTGAAGCATGGTGAAGGGGCGAACTCCCAGCTCATAGATCAGGCCACCTTTGCGAAACACTGGCGGTTTTGACGTGACCGGTCGGTCTGCCGTCACGATCGCCTTAGGAACCAGATCGGCCGTATCGAGGCCGAATTCCGAAAGGCGAGGATCGTAGGTGTAGGGGCGATCAAGCTCCTTCGCATAAGGGTCGACCAGCAATTTGGTAGGATCAAACCAAAGTCCGCACGCGGGATCGTAGGGGCCGGAAACGCGCAAGCCATAGCGAGTGCCTTCCCCAAGTCCCGGAACGGCAAGGGTAAACCGGCCATAGCCCTGCGGCGTCATCGCCAACCTTTGGAGTTCCTGCCGTCCCCCAGCGTCGAAGACGCAGATCTCCACTCCCACAGCATGCGTGGACTGGACTGCGAAGGTAACGCCACCTGCGGTAAGGGTTGCGCCCAGAAAAGAATGCTGCATACGGCTTCCAGTTCTTCGAGAAACTGTCATAGTATCAGTATTGACTTATGTACGCGGCAGGCGCGTCATACGCATCTTGCACAGTTCGACAGTTTTGGGGAGGAAAACATGCCATCGACCATTCGCTTACATCGTGTGCTCAAGGCTCCAGTGGACCGCGTCTTCCGTGCGTTTACGGACGCCGACGCCATGGTGAAGTGGAATCCGCCGCACGGCTTTACTGCACGCATGCATGAATTCGAGCCGAAGGAGGGCGGCATTTTTCGCATGTCCTTCACCAATTTCACGACGGGCGAAACGCATTCCTTCGGTGGCAAGTATCTCGAATTCGTCGAAAACAAGCGCCTTCGCTATACAGACCAGTTCGATGATCCGAACCTGTCCGGGCAGATGGAAACGGTGGTGGAGTTCAAGGAGACACCGATGGGGACGGAACTCACCATTGTGCAGGCGGGTATTCCCGACCCCATTCCGGAAGCAGCCTGCTATCTCGGCTGGCAGGAATCGCTGTCCTTGCTGACACTTCTGGTAGAGCCGGAGATTCGGCAGGGATAGGCAGTCATACAAGCGTATTACCCCCCCCTCTGCCTTGCCGGACAGAGGGGGTGAAGCTTAGCCGCTTAGGTTATGACTGTCGGCGCATCGCGGCCCGTCCGCTTTTTGATTTCCGCAATCTCATCTGCCACGGCAATCAGATCGGCCAGTGCTGCCTGTGTTTCGATGTCATGGCGGGACGCATCAGGCTCATAACGCTCCACATAGAGCCGCAGCGTAGCGCCCGATGTGCCGGTGCCGGAGAGGCGGAACACTACACGGCTGCCACCTTCGAACAGCACGCGGATGCCCTGGTTTTTTGAGACCGAACCGTCCACTGGATCGTTGTAGGCGAAATCATCCGCGGCTTCGACTTTCAGCGCGCCGAAGCTCTGGCCAGGCAGGGAGCTGAGTTTTTCGCGAAGGGCAGCAACCAGCCCGTTGGCGGCGTCCGTATCCACTTCCTCATAATCGTGGCGGGAATAATAGTTCCGACCGTATTCGGCCCAATGGGCTTCCACGATGTCCTTCACGCTCTTCTTCTTGGCGGCAATGATGTTCAACCAGAAGAGAACGGCCCAGAGGCCATCTTTCTCGCGCACATGGTTGGAGCCGGTGCCGAAGCTCTCTTCTCCGCAAACGGTTGCCTTGCCAGCATCCAGAAGGTTACCGAAGAATTTCCAGCCGGTCGGTGTCTCATACATACCAATGCCGAGCTTCTCCGCCACGCGGTCGGCGGCGCCACTGGTCGGCATGGAGCGGGCAATACCGGCAATGCCGTCTACATAGCCCGGCGCGCAGGTCGCGTTGGCGGCGATTATGGCGAGGCTATCGGATGGGGTCACGAACATACCCTTGCCCACGACCATGTTGCGGTCGCCATCGCCATCGGAAGCGGCACCAAAATCTGGGCCTTGCGGGCTCATGACATCGTCATACAGTTCCTTGGCATGAACCAGGTTCGGGTCCGGATGGTGGTGACCGAACTCGGGAAGTGGCACTTCGTTGCGAACCGAACCTGCGGGCGCTCCGAGGCGCTTCTCCAAAATCTCCACGGCATAGGGTCCGGTGACAGCGCTCATACTATCGATCACGACGCGGAAGCCGGAGCCGATCAGGTTGCGGATCGCGCCGAAATCGAACAAGCTCTCCATCAAGTCGGCATAATCCTTCACCGGATCGATGACTTCGACAATCATGTCACCCAGCGCGTAGAGGCCGACCGTATCAAGATCTACATCCGCTTCCTCGAGGATCTTGTAGGTATCGATGACCTTGGTGCGGGCAAAGATCGCATCGGTGATTTTTTCCGGCGCGGGACCACCATTGCCGATATTGTACTTGATACCGAAGTCTTCCGTCGGGCCACCGGGATTGTGGCTGGCCGACAGCACGATGCCACCGAAGGCACCATATTTGCGGATCACATGCGACGCGGCTGGTGTAGAGAGAATGCCGCCTCTGCCGACCATGACCTTGCCGAAGCCGCTGGCTGCGGCCATTTTCAGGGCTTTCTGAATAACTTCGCGGTTGTAGTAGCGACCATCGCCACCGATCACCAGCGTCTTGCCCTCAAAGCCCTCCAAACTGTCGAAGATCGACTGGATGAAGTTCTCGGCATAGTTTTCCCGGGCGAACACCGGCACCTTCTTGCGCAGGCCGGATGTGCCCGGTTTCTGATCCTGATAGGGTGTGGTCGAGACGGTCTTGATCATCAATGCGAACCTTTCGGAAGAAGGCTGGAGTATAGTTCGGCGTAAAGCCCGGCACTCTTTTCCCAACTCACGTCGGATTTCATGCCCTGTTTTTGCATCTGAACCCATGTCTTTGTGTCGCCATGGAGGCGAACAGCGCGGCGAAGCGCGCGCTTGAAATTATCGAGCGTTACGGGGCCAAAGGTGACCCCGGTGGCGGATTTTGCCGCAAGCGCGGCGGGATTGGCATCGATAACGGTATCGTTCAGCCCACCCGTGCGGGAAACCACAGGCACGCAACCGTAACGAAGGCCATAAAGCTGCGTCAGTCCGCAAGGCTCGAAACGTGAGGGAATAAGAATGGCATCGCAGCCCGCCTGCATGAGGTGCGACAGCGGCTCGTCATAGCTGACCTTGATGCCGATACGTCCCGGATGGCGGCTCGCAGCGGCCTGCAACGCATTCACCAGTTCCGCGTCACCGGAGCCCAGAACCGCAAGCTTTCCGCCCATGGCCACGAGATCGTCAGCGGACTGAGCAATCAGGTCCACGCCTTTCTGCCAGGTCAGGCGGGATATGACGCAGAAGAGTGGCGCGTCGTCATTCACCAGGCCGAACTGTGCTTCCACGGCACGCTTGTTCTTGCGGCGTGCCTTGAGGTCGCCAACAGAGTAGTGGTTGGCCACGTCCTTGTCGGATTGCGGGTTCCACACGTCGACGTCGATGCCGTTGACGATGCCGTGCAGATCGCTGACGCGGCGATTGAGCAGGCCTTCCAGCCCCATGCCAAATTCCGGCGTCAGGATTTCTTCCGCGTAGGACGGACTGACGGTGGTTACCGCCCAGGCGGTCTGAATGCCTGCCTTCAGATAGCCGACCTGATTGTAGTATTCGACGCCTTCCATATCAAAGGCATGCGGAGGCAGCCCGAGTTGGGGGAAGATATCGGCGTTGAAATTACCCTGGAACGCGATGTTATGAATGGTCATCACGCTGGGGATCGCCGGCGTGTCGGCAAAGCGCAGATAGGCAGGCAGCAGACCCGTTTGCCAATCGTGCACGTGTACGAGATCCGGCTTCCAGCCTGGCATATTGCCGAGTGCGATTTCAGCGCCCGCCTTGGAAAGCGCCGCAAAGCGCCGCCAGTTGTCGAAATGATCATGCCCTTGGGTGTCGAGATAGGGCCCGCCTGCCCGGTCGAAAAGGGCGGGACAGTCCAGAACCAGAAGTTCCAGACCGGCCACCTTGGCTTCCAACACATTGGCGCTGACACCCAGCAGATCATCGAATGTCATACGAATGGCGACATCGCGCAGCGCCGACATGACTGCCGGATAGCCGGGGATCAGCGTCTTCATCTCGATACCAAGTTTGCCAAGAGCCAGCGGCAGCGCACCAGCTACATCGGCCAATCCTCCGGTCTTCACCAGCGGATATACTTCCGAGGCAACCGACAGAACCCTCATGCCCATCACCTTCTCCCCCATGCAGTGGCACGATGGAGCATTGATACTCCATCGTCTCTCACTGTGCCCGAATTCCAGATGCGTCAGAGATCCAGTTTGTCGATCATCGGCTGCGTGATCAGGCAGATTCCGTTCTCGCTCCGGCGGAACCGCTTGGCATCGAGTTCTGGATCTTCTCCCACGACCAGACCTTCCGGAATGGTGACGCCCGCATCGATCACCACATTTTTCAGATGGGCGCGCCGTCCGATGCGCACATTCGGAAGGATGACCGCACCTTCAAGGCGTGAATATGAGTTTGCGCGTACGCCGGTAAACAAAAGGCTGTTGGATAGGGCCGAGCCCGAGATGATGCAATCACCCGATACGACCGACGATACGGCAGAGCCCCGGCGGTTTTCGTCGTCGTGAACGAACTTTGCCGGCGGAGTGATCTCCGCATAGGTCCAGATCGGCCATGATTTGTCATAGATATCGAGTTCGGGAACGATGCCCGTCAGATCGATATTCGCCTGCCAATAGGCGTCGATCGTTCCCACATCGCGCCAATAGGCCTGTTTTTCGAAATCGGAGCGCACGCAGGATTGCGCAAAGCGGTGCGCGACAGCCTTGCCGTTCGCCACGATCCACGGAATGATATCTTTGCCGAAATCGCGGCTGGAGCCTGGATCTGCAGCATCGCGGCGCAGGCATTCCATCAGGAATCTGGTATGGAAGACATAAATGCCCATGGATGCAAGCGCGTAGTCCGGCTTGTCGGGCATGCCCGGCGGATCGGCGGGCTTTTCTACGAAAGCGCTGATCTCGTCCTTTTCGTTGACATGCATGACACCGAAGCCGGTCGCTTCCATGCGCGGCACTTCGAGGCAGCCGACGGTTACATCGGCGCCGGAATCCACGTGCTGCTGCAGCATCAGCTCGTAGTCCATCTTGTAAATGTGGTCGCCCGCAAGAATGACCATATATTCCGGATTATAGGCCTCGATGATATCGATGTTCTGGTAAACCGCATCGGCTGTGCCTTCATACCATTGCGTTTCGGAGACGCGCTGAGAGGCAGGCAGAATATCGAAGCTTTCGTTTCGTTCGGGCCGCAGAAAGTTCCAGCCGCGCTGCAGGTGGCGGATCAGCGAGTGCGCCTTGTACTGGGTGGCAACGCCGAAGCGGCGAATACCTGAATTCAAGGCATTCGAGAGAGCGAAATCAATGATGCGGGCCTTGCCGCCGAAATAGACCGCAGGCTTTGCGCGGCGATCCGTCAGTTCCTTCAGACGGCTGCCACGTCCCCCTGCCAGTACATAGGCCATGGCGTCGCGGGCTAGCGGTTGAACACGTTTTGTCGTCATGGCGTTCCTCCCAGATATCGATAAAATCAGGCTTCAGGCTCAAGTATGATGGTGGCAAGCGGTGGTAGCGTGACGTCTGCGTTAATGGTTCCTCCGGCAGAAACGGCTTGCACCCTGCCACCATTACCCTTGCCGCTACCGCCGTAGATTTCGGCGTCAGTATTCAGTATTTCGCGCCAGCGACCCTCCTTCGGCAGAGGCACACGGTAGTTTTCCCGATAGACGGGCGTGAAATTGGTGATGACGGCAACCGGCTTTTCTCCCGGCGCCTTGCGCAGCCAGGCATAGACCGAATTGTCGGAATCATCCGCGATCAGCCATTCGAAGCCTTCACCCTCGCAATCGCGTGCATGCAGTGCAGGCTTGGAGCGGTAGGTGAAATTCAGATCGCGGACCAGACGGCGGACACCTTCATGCGGATGGTAATGCAGCAGGTTCCAGTCGAGCGAACGTGCCTCGCTCCACTCGCTCCACTGCGCAAATTCCTGTCCCATGAACAGCAGCTTCTTGCCCGGATAGCCCCACATAAACGCGTAATAGGCGCGCAGGTTCGCGAACTTCTGCCAGTCATCGCCTGCCATCTTTGCAATCAGCGACCCTTTGCCGTGCACTACCTCATCGTGGGACAGCGGCAGAACGAAGTTTTCCGAATAGGCGTAGATCAGGCCAAAGGTCAGTTCGTTATGGTGGAACTTGCGATGCACCGGCTCCCGCTTCAGGTAGCTCAGCGTATCGTGCATGAAGCCCATGTTCCACTTGAAGCCGAAGCCGAGGCCGCCTTCGTGCACGGGATGCGAAACCTTGGGCCAGGACGTGCTTTCTTCGGCAATCGTCATCAGCCCCGCATGCGAGGCGTAGCTGGCGGAGTTCAGCTTCTGCAGGAAGCGAACGGCCTCCAGATTCTCGCGTCCGCCATATTCGTTCGGAACCCACTCGCCTTCCTTGCGGGAATAATCGAGGTAGAGCATGGACGCGACTGCATCGACACGTAGACCGTCCAGATGAAACTTTTCCGCCCAATAAAGCGCATTATTGATGAGATAGGACAGAACTTCGATGCGACCGAAATTATAGATCGCCGTGTTCCAGTCCGGGTGGAAGCCCTGGCGCGGATCGGCATGTTCGTAGAGGGCCGTGCCATCGAATTCGCGAAGCCCATGGGCGTCCGTCGGGAAGTGGGCTGGCACCCAATCAAGAATAACGCCAATACCCACCTTGTGGCAACCGTTGACGAAGCGGGCAAAGCCCTCCGGCTCGCCAAAACGCGCGGTCGGTGCGTAGAGCCCGGTGGTCTGGTAGCCCCAGGACGGGTCGAAGGGATGTTCGGTAATGGGCAGAAACTCGATATGGGTAAAGCCCATGTCGGCGACATAGGGAATGAGTTCCGCCGCCAGTTCGTCCCAGCTTAGGAAAGTCCCGTCGGGCCGTTTCCGCCACGAGCCTGCATGAACTTCGTAGATCGAAATCGGTTGGCGGCGATGGTCGCATTCCGCCCAGAACTTGCGATGTGCCTCGTCTTCCCATTCCTGCACCAGTTCCGGTGCGGTCAGTGATGCCGTCTGTGGCCTAAGCTCGGCACGCCGTGCATAGGGGTCTGCCTTCAGAGGCAGGGCCACGCCATCCTTGCCGATGATCTCGAATTTGTAAGTGCTGCCGGGCAGTACATCGGGGGCAAAGATCTCCCAGATGCCGGTATCGACCCTCAGCCGCATGACATGGCGGCGACCGTCCCAATTGTTGAAGTCGCCGACCACGGAAACACGCTTGGCGTTGGGAGCCCAGACGGCAAAGTGAAAACCTTCGGCGCCTTCATGCTTCAGCGGATGTGCGCCCATCTTGTCGAAGAGACGCAGATGCGACCCTTCGCGGACGAAATAGTCATCCATGGGACCAAGCACCGGACCGAAGCTGTAAGGATCGGTCAGCGCCCATTCCGCATCGCCGCGGCGTGCACGATAGCGAAGTGGCTTCAGCGAGGTCAGCGTTACTGGCCCTTCGAAGAAACCGGCTTCGTGGCGAAGGCTGAGTTCACCCAGAACGGTTCCGTCCAGTGCCGTCACGGTCACATTTTCGGCTCCGGGTATGAAGCAGCGGGCAATAATCCCGCTACCTGACTTGTGCGGCCCAAGAACCGCAAAGGGATTGGCATGTGAACCGCTGATGATCGCCTCGATCTCGGCAAGCGGAAGTTCACTCGGTGTTTGTCCGTTCTTGCCTTTGGATGCGGGCGAGTGGCTCATCATGCTCTCCAGATTTCCGACGCGTATTGGCGGATGGTTCTGTCAGACGAGAACCAGCCCATGCGCGCCGTATTGCGAATGGTCTTGCCATACCAGGACACCGGATCCGCCCAGATCTGGTCGACATCGCGCTGGGCCTTGGCATAGGCATCGAAGTCACCCGCCACCATGAACCAGTCATGGTTATATATGCCATCGATAAGAGCTGTGAAGCGCGAACGATCGTCGGGAGAGAACACACCGGACGAGATAGCCTGGAGCGCCTGGGCCAGTTCACGTGACTGCTCGATTATGGCACGCGGATCGTGGCCTTCCGAGCGAACGCGGGCGACTTCATCCGCCGTCATGCCGAAGATGACGATATTTTCCTCGCCCACATGGTCGCGCATCTCGACGTTCGCGCCATCCAGTGTGCCGATCGTCAGCGCACCGTTCAGGCCGAACTTCATGTTGCCGGTGCCGGAGGCTTCCATGCCCGCCGTCGAAATCTGTTCGGACAGATCTGCCGCCGGAACCATGACCTCGGCGAGCGAGACGTTGTAGTTTGGGATGAAGACGACCTTCAGAAGCCCCCGAACGGCCGGATCATTGTTGATCACGCGTGCCACGTCGTTGGCCAGTTTGATGATCAGCTTGGCGTTATGGTAGCTGGGCGCAGCTTTCCCCGCAAAGAACTTGACGCGCGGCACCCAATCCAGCTCCGGATGGGAGCGGATCTGATCGTACAAAGCGACCGCTTCGACGATATTCAAAAGCTGACGCTTATATTCGTGGATGCGCTTGATCTGGATATCGAACATTGCCGAAGGATCGATGCGAATGCCCATGCGGCCTGCCACGAGATTGGCAAGCTGCACCTTGTTCTGACGCTTCACCTCGGCGAATTTCTTTTGGAAAGAGCTGTCGTCGGCAAAGCTGTCCAGTGCGCGCAGGGCCTCGGTATTGTCTTCGAACTCGGGTCCGATCGCTTCACGCAGCAGGTTGGTCAGGCCCGGATTACACTGCATCAGCCAGCGACGCGGGGTGATGCCGTTCGTCTTGTTGTTGATACGGTTGGGATAGAGCGAATGGAGGTCGGCGAACACCGTTTCCTTCATCAGGTCGGTATGGAGCGCCGAGACGCCATTGATAGAGTGCGAGCCGACGAAGGCGAGATTACCCATGCGCACGCGCCGGTCGCCGCCTTCATCGATCAGCGATATCGCCCGGATCTGGCTGTCGCCGAACTTCTTTTCCTTGCGGGCATCGAGCAGGATCTTGGTGTTGATCGCGTAGATGATCTGCATGTGGCGTGGCAGCAGACGCTCGAACAGCGGCACCGGCCAGCTTTCCAGAGCCTCGGGCAGAAGCGTGTGGTTGGTGTAGGAGAAGGTCTGGCGGGTAATGTCCCAGGCTAGATCGAAATCCATGCCATGCACGTCACACAACAGACGAATCAACTCGGCAATCGAAATGGCCGGGTGCGTGTCGTTCAACTGGATCGACACTTTTTCGTGCAGGTTGGTGAAGTCCGGGTACTGCTGGAGGTGACGGCGCAAAATGTCCTGCAGCGAAGCCGACGAGAAGAAATATTCCTGGCGCAGACGCAATTCCTGACCGGCCGGATTGGCGTCTGCCGGGTAGAGAACGCGGGTCAGGGTCTCCGCCTTGTTGCTTTCACGCAGCGCACCGATGTGGTCACCGGCGTTGAATGCGTCGAGCAGGATCGGATCGATCGGCTGGGCGGACCAGAGACGCAGCGTGTTGACGCGCTTGCCGCGCCAGCCAACGATTGGCGTGTCATAGGCCATGGCGATGAAACGTTCCGCAGGCTTCCAGACGAAACGCGGCGGATCATCATAGCCGCCGACGCTTTCCACCGAGCCGCCGAAGCCGATTTCATAGGAGCTTTCACGTCGCTCGAATTCCCAAGGATTTCCGTGCGCAAGCCAGGTCTCGGGCAGTTCCACCTGCCAGCCGTCGGCCATCTGCTGACGGAAGAGGCCGTGCACATAGCGAATGCCGTAGCCATAGGCGGGAATATCGACTGTTGCCATGCTTTCCATGAAACAGGCTGCCAGTCGACCGAGACCGCCATTGCCCAGTGCAGCATCCGGTTCGAGGCCCGCAATCACATCGATATCGACGCCTAGCGAAACGAGTGCATCCTTGATTTCGCTGAGAAGCTCCATGTTGGAAACGGCATCGCGCATCAGGCGGCCGATTAGGAACTCGAGCGACAGATAGTAAACGCGCTTGTCGCCGGTCCGGTAGACCTTACGCGTGGATTCCATCCACTTGTCGATGATACGGTCACGAACCACGAGGATGGTGGCGGTCAACCAGTCATGTGGTTTGGCAACCTTGGCGTCCTTACCGATGCGGTAGGTCAGGCGCTCGATGATTTCTTCCGCCATAATCTCGGGGCGGGAACTGCGCGGAGCCGGTTGCGGGATTTCTACCGGAGAAAGCGTATTATTCATTGGGTTGCCAACTTTGCTGGAGGGAACGGTGGAGGAGGCGTTCGGTTCAGAATATGGCCTTTTCTTCAACGTCGAATTTAATCGTTATGATGCACATGCGTTCAACGGTCGCAATAGGGTTTGTTAGAGTTTTTCAAAGCGCTTTGGTCTAGCAAGCTCTTGAAGAAAAACGGAAAGGCGCTCGCATCTTTGCAAGCGCCTGTAAATCCTCAGAAGTGCGTGTTGTATTAGTTTGTCAAGCGCGTTTGTGTCTTGGCTGCCTTTCGCCCAATGTCACCGAATGCAGCCACGAGATCGGCCATATTTGACGACTCGTAGTAGCTTTCCTTGTTGCTGGCGCAGGCCTGCAGCAGATCCTTACCCTTGTCCGGCGCCATGAAGGCAACCGTAAAGACGGTAATACCGTCCGCTTTGGCTTGCGTGCATGCGGCACGAACCTTGTCATCGATGCCCTTGTTCCAGGCATTGCTGTAACCGGTCATTTCACCATCGGTCATCAGCACGATGAAGCGCGAAAAGCCGAAGTTCTTTTTGGCCTTGTGCTGAGCTTCCTCTGTCGGATTTGCCTTCTGAAGATCTGCATAGGCCATAGCCATTGCTCCACTTGCGTCCGTTCCCCCTACCGGTACAGTCGGAAGAGCAGCAACGTAACTCCTGGCAGTCGTCGTTCCCCAGGCTGGTTTCTGCTCGGTCTTGGTTTCGTGCGTGTAGGAAACGGCCCCGATTCTGATCAGCTTCATGGCTTCCGTTTCCTGCGCCGTTGCATTGCTCAGATCAGGTGCGGCGGCCTTCAGAAGCTCGGTCATCATCACGCCTGCCGCTGTTTTCAGCGCAGCGATCTTGGTGACGTAGTTTGTAACCTGATAGTTGCCCCAGCACTGATAAGTGCCGCATTGATACCAGCCGGTCACAGTCCTGGTCGGCTTGAGCGGATCGACTGTTGTCGTATCCCAGGCCATGGAGCCAGACTCGTCCAGTACCAGATACATGGAAAGCGCGTTGCCTTCGCGGGCGCTGGCCGAAATGCTGGAAATAGAAATCGGGATTTTTTCAAAGCCCAGAATACGCGTCAGGCCGCTTAGTTGCACGTTTGCCTTGAGGTTCATCCGAACTTCGAAATTCTTGCTGGTGCCGCCGGTCGACGTGATGGTTGCCCCGGTATTCATATTTTTCTGAAGGTCGGCCTTGGCGGCGGCTCTTTCCTCTGCGGAAAGGCCGCTTGCCTCGAGATTGGCCAGATACTGGCCCACCATCTCGTCGTTTGCCATCTTCGTGGCTTCAGCTTCGGTAATGTCGTCCTTGGACATTTTGGATGCTGCAGACAGGGTTGCGGCATCCGCGATATTCTGGATCTCGGCCTTCTCGCGCATCACATTGGTGAGGTCCAGGGCGACACCGCCCACGCCAATCGTCAGCGGCAGCAGTATGGCCGTCATTATTGCGAAGTTGCCGGTTTCCTCGGCAAGCAGATCTCTGCAGGTTGAGCGGTTCATCGCTTCGGTCCGTCCCATTCATTAGAACAGGTTAACGTCTATCGATGAGGGCTGACTAAACTCCTAATTGTATCGTTCAACTTTTAGCTAACCGGCCAGATTTGAGGCGTTTCGCTAGCTTACTGGAATGACATCCACCGCTTGGACAGTGCGATGCGTACCGTAGGATTTGAGAACACCCACAACGGGTGCGACGTCGGCATAGTCGCGTCCATAGCCGACGACGATATGATCTGCTCCTGCGGGAATGTTGTTGGTCGGATCAAGCTCTATGTAGCCGGTCGATTTTCCACACCAGATGCGCACCCAGGCATGCATGGCGTCGGCTCCTTCCAGACGCGCCTTGCCTGGTGGCGGAATGGTGCGCAGGAAGCCGCTCACATAACCGGCCGGAATTCCCAGACTTCTAAGCGCCACGATCATGATGTGGCTGAAGTCCTGGCAGACGCCGCGCTTCAGCTTGAAAGCCTCCGCCGGGGTCGTGTCCACGGTCGTTGCTTCGGCGTCGTACTTGAATTCCTTGAAGATGCGCGCGCAAAGCAGGTTCGCGATCTCCCGCACGGTCTGACCCGCTTTTGCGGTTTCTCGTGCAAAGGCTGCGATCTCAGCATTGTCTGGCAGTCGCGGGCTCTGGCCGGTGAAATGATGCGGCGCGTGGGGATCGATCGAGCGAATCTCGGCAAGCTCCACCGCCAGATCCTTCAGCTGTGGCGACAGATCTGCCGTCAGCGGTGCGGCCTCTACCATCACGCGCGCCTGCATTCGAATGTCGAGTTTCTCGTGCTGTGCGCGCAGAAAAATGGAGGTTGCCTGCTGTCCGAAGAAATCGATGAAGTCGCTGCGCTCTTCCGCAGTCGGGGCAACGGTGACCGAACCGGCAATCAGGCGCTGCCGGTCCGGGATCGAGAGCGGCAAAAGGCGAAGGATGTGGCGAGCTCCCGAGGCGGGCGTGTCATAAAGATAGCCCATGTGGAGCGAGATATCGTAAAGCATGGGTTATCCGAAATAGGTTTGCGCAAGCAGATCGGAGAGTTTCTCCATTTCTGCCTCAAGACGCTCGTAGACATCCGGTGTCATTGCCTCCGGCGTCATGACCGCGAGACCGGAATGCAGGCGCATGGATTCCCGGTCCAGCGCCGACATCTGGCCAGTGCCATAGGGATGCGGCAATTGCTCGACTTCCGTACGGATCTCGTTCAGCTGGAAAAGGACGGAGCGTGGGTTGAGCGGATCGAGTGCCAGAAGATCGGTCACCGTCAGGCGAGCGGTGTTCACATTGTAGCGGCGGCGGTGGGTCATCACGCTGTCGCCGATCTCCAGCAGCATATCCAGCGCGCCGTCCGGTGCGTCGGGCCCGGACATGTGACCTAGCAGACGCGTCATGTGCAGGCCGCGCTCCAGATAGCGACCAATGGACAGGAAGCGCCAACCGGTGAAGCGATACATGTTTTCGTGCACAAGACCGGCAAAGCCCGCCAGCTTGCGCAGGAGCACCGTCATCGCATGGGCGGCATCGTCGCCGTGCTGAACGCCCTCATGGAAGCGGCGCGCTGTCTTTGCCAGATCGTTCAGCGCCAGCCAGCCATCGGGCGAGAAGCGATCACGGATATTGCTGGCGGAGTAGATCGCGCTGTCGATGTTGCGAATGAGCGGCAGCGGCACCGCCTTCACCATGTCGATATCGACGCCTTTGAGATAGCGCGAGACATCGGCCAGCAGCGGCTGTTCAGGATCGGCGCTTTCGGCATAGCGCATATGCCACGACCGAAGGATTCGCAGCGCACCTTCCGCCCGCTCGATGTAGCGGCCAAGCCAGAACAGATTGTCGGCGGCGCGGCTCGGCAGGCTGCCCGGCATGTTGCGGGAGAAGCTTTCTTCCGGCGGCAGGAGCGATGGCTTTTCAACCGGCTTGTCGGATACGATCCAGACGTCTGCAGCGGTTCCACCAGCCTGCATGGCAATCGCAGCCACATCGTCGCCAGAGCCAATGCGGGCAAAGCCGCCGGGCATGATTTGCCAGCCATTTTCGGTGCGTGCTGCAAAAACGCGCAAGGACATTGGGCGGGGCATCAGCTTGCCGTTGACGTAGGCCGGTGTCGTTGAAAGCGTCACCGCTTCCTGACCCACCAGCTTGCCGCCTGCGGCATTCAGCCAGTCTTCAACGGATTGCTTGCCGCCCTTGCGGGTCGCGCCCAGAACCGACTGGTTGTTGTCGTCAAAGAAGGGTGCACGGGAATAGGCGGGTCCGATCACCATCTTCTCGATGTTTTCCGCCACGTGCTGGCGCTCGCTTTTCTGGCCGCACCACCAGGTAGCTATTGAGGGCAGCTTGAGCTCTTCGCCGAGCAGATGGCGGCAAATGGTTGGCGTGAATGCGAGAAGTGCGCGCGTTTCCAGGATACCCGAGCCGAGCCCGTTGACGATTGTTACGGAGCCGGAGCGCAGCGCTTCCACCATTCCCGGCGTGCCGATGTGTGAATTCTGGTTCAGCTCCAGCGGATCGGCGTAAGGCGCGTCGAGACGGCGCCAGAGAACGCTGACAGGTTTGAGGCCTGCGACGGTGCGCACCATGACCCTGTTGTTGACGACGGTGAGATCCTCGCCTTCCAGCAGCATGAAGCCGAGATAGCGGGCAATATAGGCATGTTCGAAATAGGTTTCGTTGGCCGGGCCGGGGGTCAGAACGGCGATCCGGTCATCCGGATACCGTTTCTGTGCCTGCAGCGCATCGCGAAACGCTCCGAAGAAGGAGGCAAGTCGATGGACATGGCTTTCGCCATAGATTTCGGAGAAAGCGCGAGTAGTCGCAACGCGGTTTTCCAATGCGAAACCGGCACCGGAGGGCGCTTGTGTGCGATCTGCCAGAACCCACCAGTTGCCGTCCGGTCCACGACCGATCTCGAATGAGCAGAAATGCAGATGATAGCCGCTGGATGGCTTGATACCGACCAGAGGTCTCAGGAACTCCGGGTTTGAAGCAATCAGCGCAGGTGGCAGAATGCCTTCGCGCACCAGCCGGTTCTCGCCATAAATATCGGAAACGATCTTCTCCAGCAGGTCTGCGCGCTGGATAAGCCCTTCCGAGACCTTCTTCCACTCCTTGCCATCGATCACGACCGGAACGTGCGAGATTGGCCAGGCGCGCTCGGCGCTTCCCTGTCCGGCGTAAGAGCGATAGAAGACGCCCGCATCGCGCAGGTAGCGGTCTGCGCGGGCAAACCGTTCGTGCAATTCCCCTTCCGGCATGCAGCTGAGCGAGGAAATCAGGTTCTGCCAGACAGGACGGATCTGACCGTCCCGATCCAGCATTTCGTCAGACACGCCCGGCAAGGCCTGGTAGCCGAGGATGGGATCTCCTTCCACCGCCTCGGCTGCATAGTCCAGCTCTGTTACCGGGATCACTGACAATTCACACTCCTATCGGCCGACGCAGATCAAGCGTCAGCGGGAATTCGGCGGAGGGCAGCTCTGCCATCAACGTATAGCGGCCAGCCGTATGCCCCCAAGGTTCGAATCGCGCAAGCCTTCTTGCTTCCGCTTCGTTGCCATTCACCGGGAATGTCTCGTAATTGCGACCTCCGGGATGAGCGACATGGTAGACGCAGCCACCGATTGAGCGGTTCGACCATGTATCATAGATGTCGAAAGTGAGCGGCGAATTAACGGGCAGAACCGGGTGCAGGCCCGATGCGGGTTGCCATGCCTTGAAGCGGACACCGGCTACGGCGACCCCGGACGCACCTGTCGACGCAAGTGGGACATTGCGGCCATTGCATGCCACGCGGTAGCGCGATGGATTGCTGGTCTCCAGCCGGACCTGAAGACGCTCGACCGAGGAATCGACGTAACGCACGGTGCCGCCGATTGCGCCCTGTTCGCCCATGACATGCCATGGCTCCAGCGCCTGCCGGATTTCCAGTTTCGCGCCCTCATATTCCACTTCGCCGAAGAAGGGGAATCGGAATTCCAGCTGGGCGGTGAACCATTCGGGGCGCAGATCGAAACCGTTGTCACGAAGATCGGCGAGAACGTCCATGAAATCTGCCCAGACGAAGTGCGGCAGCATGAAACGGTCGGCGAGCGCCGTTCCCCATCGGACGAAGGATCCCTGTGCCGGGTTCTTCCAGAAACGCGCAATCAGTGCCCGCACCAGCAATTGCTGAGCCAAAGACATGCGTGCGTTCGGCGGCATTTCGAAACCGCGGAACTCGACCAGGCCCAGGCGTCCTGTCGGGCCATCGGGGGAGAACAGCTTGTCGATGCAGATTTCCGAACGATGGGTATTGCCAGTGACATCCGTCAGGAGATTGCGGAACAGGCGATCCACCAGCCAGGGCAGGGGAGGCACACCTTGGCCGGGCGCCGGCACCTGCGCCAGCGCGATTTCCAGCTCGTAGAGGCTGTCGTGGCGAGCTTCGTCGATACGTGGGGCCTGACTGGTCGGGCCGATGAACAGGCCCGAGAAGAGATAGGAGAGGGAGGGGTGTCGCTGCCAGTGCAGCACAAGGCTCTTCAAAAGGTCCGGCCTGCGCAGGAAGGGGCTGTCGTTCGGGTTTGCGCCGCCTACAACCACATGGTTGCCACCGCCGGTGCCGGTGTGGCGGCCATCGATCATGAACTTGTCGGCACCCAGACGGCTCAGGCGGGCTTCTTCGTAGATGGCGGTGGTGATCTCCACGCATTCCTTCCAGTTGGAAGCCGGATGGATGTTGACCTCGATGACACCCGGATCTGGCGCAACCCGGATGACATTCAGCCGCTCATCATGCGGTGGCGTATAACCCTCGATATGAACCGGCAGATTGAGCGCCCTCGCCGCACGTTCCGCCGAGGCGATGAGATCGAGATATTCCTCCAGCGCGGCGGTCGGCGGCATGAAGACGCAGACCCGTCCATCGCGCACTTCCACGGAGATGGCCGTGCGCACGCGTCCGCCGATTTCCTCATAGGATTGGCCGAGCTGGGTCTGCTGTGTAATATCGGGCCGCAGCGAATGCTCCGGCATGACGCGGCCCTTCTCGGTCGAGAAGTCCGGAAGAGGCGGACGCTCGACGGTTGGATCGACCGGATTGATGTAGGGATACCAGGACGGCGCAATATAGGGTAGCGAGTTCAGCGGCAGGCGGAAGCCGACAGGGCTGTCGCCCGGAATGAGGTAAAGCCGCCCGCGACGCGTACGCCATTTTTCGCTGACCCAGCTGCGGCCCGAAGCGCGCGTCTGCCAGGCCTGAACCGGCAGGACATAACCGGCCGGATTGTTAAGCCCCTGGGAAAAGACTTTTGCAATGCGGCTGCGTTCCTCCGGGTCTTTGAGCTTGGAATTGGCCGGATCGACATTCTCGGGCAGGTTTGCTTCCCGCACGATCCACTCTGCCGGATCTTCGTAGGCAGGGGCGACATTCTCTGTCGAAAGGTCCAGCTCCAGCGCAATCGCCTGAAGAAGTCTTGCCGCGTCTTCGTGGGTTACTTTATGATCGCGCTTCTCGACGGCGATCAAATCCGGGTCCGACCAGATCGGTAACCCGTCCTTGCGCCAGTAAAGCGAGAACGTCCAGCGCGGTAGGCTTTCGCCCGGATACCATTTTCCCTGACCATAATGCAGAAAACCACCAGGGGCGAAGCGCTCGCGCAGCTTGCGAATCAGCACATCGGCACGGTCGCGCTTGGTGGGGCCAACGGCTGCGGTGTTCCACTCCTCCGACTGGAAGTCATCAATGGACACGAAGGTCGGTTCGCCGCCCATGGTGAGGCGCACATCCTGCGCCTTGAGAACGGCGTCGACCTGTTCGCCCAGTGCATTCAGCGCATCCCAGCTTTCATCGGAAAATGGCTTGGTGATGCGCGGGTGCTCGGCAACGCGCGAGACCTTCATATCGAAGTCGAAGCTGGTTTCGGCCTCGCCGTAATAACCGCCGGAAATCGGGGCTGCGTTCTTATAATGAGGGGTAGCAGCCAGCGGAATGTGGCTTTCGCCGGTCAGCAGGCCCGAGGTCGGGTCCAGACCCACCCAACCGGCGCCCGGAAGATAAACCTCCGCCCAGGCATGCAGGTCGGTGAAATCCACCTCAGTGCCAGAGGGGCCGTCGAGGGCCTTCAGATCCGGCGTCAACTGGATGAGGTAACCGGAAACGAAGCGTGCCGCCAAACCAAGATGGCGCAGGATCTGCACCAGAAGCCAGCTCGTGTCGCGGCAGGATCCCTTGGCGCGCTCCAGCGTTTCTTCAGGCGTCTGCACGCCGGGTTCCATGCGAACGATATAGCCGATCTCGCGTTGCAGGCGGGCGTTCAGCGCCACCACCATATCAACAGTCGGCTGGTGTGGGCTCTTGTCGATAGTTTCAAGAAACTTTGTCAGGAGAGGGCCGGTCGGCTCCGGCTTTCGATAGATCGAAAGATCCTCGACCAGATTCTCAGGATATTCGAAGGGCCACTTCGTCGCTTCCTCTTCGACAAAGAAGTCGAAGGGGTTGTAGACCGTCATGTCGGCTATCAGGTCAACTTCGATCTTGAATTCCGTCACGGGGTCCGGAAACACGAAGCGAGCGAGATAATTTCCGTAAGGGTCCTGCTGCAGATTTACGAAGTGATTTTCGGGGGTCACCTTAAGCGAATGGCTGAGAACGCGCGTTCGGGAATGGGCTGCGGGCTTCAGGCGGATGATCTGCGGTCCCAATCGAACCGGCTTGTCATACATATAATGCGTAAGATGGTAGATGCTGGCTTTGATGGACATGAAACTCCTTGCCGGGCCGCAAACAGATACCCGTCACCGAACTGCGGGTTCAAGTTTGTGCAATGCAGGAGAATAAAGCAAGGTGTTTCAAGTTGCCGATAGGCGCGGGCAGCTCTTCACCACAGTAGAGACAAGCCATGCGCTGCAAATCGCCGTGCGCTCATCTTGCAGGTGAGAGATTTTCCATTCGCCTTGTTTTGCCGAATGCCCAATTATAATTCGCGCTGCAAAAGCCTTGGGCGGGATGCTGCATTCAGAGTCGGGTCGCGTCTGCTGCAAAAGGAATGAGCTGCGAAATTGCTTAATTTCGCAGCTCATGATTAAAAATTAGACGATTTAGCCTTTTCAGTAGGCAGATCAATCAGGACGGCTTGCCTGCTGAAGGAGCAGAGTCCTTGATCGCCTCGGCATGATACCAGCCGCCACCGAAAGCCAGATCGCAAAGCGCGGGGTTGGCTTCCACAGCCTTCTTCTCGATCCGCGCCATGAAATCGCGGCGGCCTTTGAGGCCTCCAACGGGAAACTGAATGATCTGTGCTGTATGCTCGGGGCTTGCTGTCGTCATGGTCTTATCCTTGGTGCATTTTTCCGTCCGGATATGCTTTTGCCTAATTTTTATGCTTTATGCTTTAATTTGCACCATTTTGGGTGCGTTTATTTTGTTCAGAATGCATTATTTTTGCGCAAAACGCAAGTGGCAATCTGGCTGTATGCGTTCGCCGCTTCTGTAATCTCGCCCCTGCCTCCATTTGATAACGGCATAGGATCGGAGGAGTTCCTCTTGTCCTCGCTCGAGAGTTCTCGCGGCGTGCAGAACTTGTTCGATGCAACGAGTCGCGGGGCTCGATTCAAACTGGCACGGCTTATGCATTGCTATGGGCATTCCTGGCGGTGCGCCCATGAAGGGAAGCGCGAAACAGGATGTGCTCACAACGCGCAGCATAAGAAACGAGAGATCACTATGACGAAATACAAGCTCGAGTACATTTGGCTGGATGGTTACAAGCCGGTGGCAAACCTTCGCGGCAAGACCCAAATCAAGGAATTCGATACATTCCCGACGCTTGAGCAGCTGCCGCTTTGGGGCTTCGATGGCTCTTCGACGATGCAGGCCGAAGGTCATAGCTCCGATTGCGTTCTGAAGCCGGTTGCGATCTATCCCGATCCTGCCCGTACGAACGGCGCTCTCGTTATGTGCGAAGTCATGATGCCGGATGGCGTTACGCCGCATCCGTCGAACAGCCGCGCAACGATCCTCGACGACGATGGCGCCTGGTTCGGTTTCGAGCAGGAATACTTCTTCTACGAGAACGGCCGTCCGCTCGGCTTCCCTGAGCAGGGTTATCCGGCTCCGCAGGGTCCTTACTACACGGGCGTCGGCTACAAGAATGTTGGTTCCGTTGCGCGCGAGATCGTCGAAGAGCATCTCGACCTCTGCCTCGCTGCCGGCATCAACCACGAAGGCATCAATGCCGAAGTGGCCAAGGGCCAGTGGGAATTCCAGGTATTCGGCAAGGGCTCCAAGAAGGCTGCCGACCAGATCTGGGTTGCGCGCTACCTGCTGCTTCGTCTTTGCGAAAAGTATGGCATCGACGTCGAATTCCACTGCAAGCCGCTCGGCGATACGGACTGGAACGGCTCGGGCATGCACTGCAACTTCTCCACGACCTACATGCGTGAAGTTGGCGGCAAGGAATATTTCGAAGCGCTCATGGCAGCCTTTGCCAAGAACTGGAAAGAGCACATCGACGTTTACGGCCCGGACAACCACCTGCGCCTGACCGGCAAGCATGAAACAGCTCCGTGGAACAAGTTCTCCTACGGCGTTGCCGACCGTGGCGCCTCCATCCGCGTTCCGCATTCCTTCGTCAACAACGGCTATAAGGGTTACCTGGAAGACCGTCGTCCGAACTCACAGGGTTGCCCGTACCAGATCGCTTCGCGCGTTCTGGCAACGATCGCAGAAGTCCCGACGGCTGCTTCGGCTGCTGCCTGAGCCTTTCGACCCTGACCATAACGAAGCGGCGTCGGGTCATCCCGGCGCCGTTTCCATTTTCCCAGTATTGATTTTTGCAGGTTTCAGATCTCGCCCACGGCTTCACGGCGGCGGCGATCCAGTTCTTCGGAGTATCGCCGTAATGTGTGCGCTTCGCTGAGCTGGCCGATGACGCGCCGGTCGATGAGATTGTTGATAACCGGCAGAGCCTCCGCATGGGCCTGATCGAAGATTTCAGCCGCCTGCTTCGCGTTCATGTTCGGCAACAGGAAGTCGTTCTCGAACTGGAGAAAATCCTTGACCTCGGTCCGTGGCTTCGTGCTTTCGACCTCCTCGGCGTAAACCTCCGGTATCGATACAATCCCGGCATAGCGGTCGTTATCGTCCAGCAGGATTGCTCTCTTGGCTGAGCCGAGCGGAAATGCCTCCCGGAACTCATCCAATGACATAGCGAGCTTCGCGCATTTCACATCCGCACGCATCAGCTTGTCGACGGTCAGGTTGCGGATCCAGCCGACATCATGGGCCGAGCGGATGCTTTCTCCCCGCAAGTGGAAACGCCATGTCGCGAAGGAGTAGCCGAATGTATTTCGCACGACGAGCGATGAGGTGATGACGGCCGCCAGAACGAGGGCCGTGATGGGGAAGTCAGCCGTGATTTCCAGCGCGAGGAAGGTCATGGTCAGCGGGCCGCCGATGATTGCAACGGCCAGCGCACTCATTCCCACCACCGCCAGCACGGTCGGCGTCAGGGAACCGGTCGTGATGAAGTCAGCAGGCATGGCAAATATCTTGCCAAGCAATGCGCCCATGAAGAGTGATGCGAAGAACAGGCCACCACGGAAGCCGGACCCGATCGACACCGCCGAGGCGACCGATTTGAGCAGGAAGAGGCAGATAAGCACCTGCACCGGGGCCTGGCTATCCAGATTGATATGAAGCGCGCCATGTCCAGCAGAAAGAACCTGCGGCGTTACCATGGCCATCAGCCCGATCAGGATTCCTCCAAGTGCCGGTCGCAGGTAGGGAGGAAGCGAACTCTTGCGCGCCGTTTCCTCGATGAAGGCGACGCCCTGCATGATCAGGATACCGACGCCTGCGCAGATTGCGCCCAGCGCAATGGCCGGGATGTAATCCGCAGGTGTGATGGTGCCTATTTCGCCGACTTCGATCAGGAAGCTGTCGCCGGAAAAGCCGCGCGCCACGAAGGTTGCCACGATGGCCGAGACAACGACCGGCGCCAGGGCAACCATGCTGTAGGTGCCGATGATGAGCTCGAATGCGTAGAAGGCGCCGGTGAGCGGTGCATTGAAAGCCGCGGCAATGGCACCGGCGGCTCCGCAGCCAACGAGGACGCGCATGTCTTCCCGCCGCAATTTGAGCTTGGAGCCAAGTTTTGATGCCAGGCCTGCGGAGAGCTGGGTGTAGCCGGCTTCCAGTCCGACGGAGGCTCCGAAGCCGTTGGAGATCAGGTTCTGCACCGCGACGATCACGCTGTCGGTCAGCGAGATGCGCCCGCCATAGAGCGCGTTGGCCTCGATTGGGTCGACCATTGCGCGCTTTCGCCGACGCGACAGAATGAAAAGCACGCAGCCGAGAATGATGCCTCCGACAATGGGCGCGCACAGCACGACAAGTTTATTCTCAATTTCCGAGGCGCTCAGCCACTCGCTCATTTCGATGCCGAAGATGAGGCTGTGCAAGGCCTTCGAAATCCAGCTCATGCCGCTGACCGCGCAGCCAGCGCCGATGCCGATCAGAATGCCGGAAAAGATCAGTCCGATCTCGGAGCCGCGCGTAAAGGCCTTCCTTTTCAGGAGCTTGCCCCAGGTTTGTCCGAACTTGAATATCGCTCCGGGAGCCAGCGTCTGCATCGGGCCTGCAGCCTTCCTGTTCATGATCTTAAATCAGCGCCAAACCGCGAATGCCTTGATCATTTGTCTGCGGGCAATTGGAGCCAGAGCGTCAAGTGTCAAGTCACGGTTGGTACAAGGTTTCGGCGCTTATAGGAGAGGGAAAGCGACGTTTTCATGAACGGATGGTTCAGAAGCCGTTCAGTTTCCAGTTTCTAATTTCCTCATTATCGAAACTGAGGTGACGATCATGAAGTCTATGTTTTTGGCTGCCGCAATCCTTGCTACCGGCGCGCTTGCCGCCGAAGCGCAACCCATGCCCGTCGCACCGAAAGTAGTTCCGGCGAACGGTGCAGTATCGGGTCTGATTGAGAAAGTTGACTGGGCCTGCGGGCGCGGCTGGAGATTGAACCGCTGGGGTGAGTGCGTACCGCGCCGCCCACCGCCACCGCCGCGCTATCACCGCCCGCCGCCGCCACCGCCGGGCTGGGGTTGGGGCCCGCCGCCGCGCCACCATCACCATCACGGGGGTTGGGATCGCCGCTGGGGTGGTCCGCCGCGCTGGTAAAGTTCAACGCGAGCCGGGTGCAGGATCTGCTGCCCGGCTCCAGGACTTTTTACAAGCTCATGATCCGCGATGAGCTTCTGATTTGCATGGAAAGAGCGCTTACGGACTGAGATCCGTCTTCCAACGCGCTAACCTCGAAAGGGAAGCCAGAGTATGTGCAACTCTGGCTGCGTGAAACGGTCTCTGGCGGAATCGGCTGACCCGATCATTGTACCGTTGTCTCCGTCGCGAGCGCGTGGGCAAGCGGTATCGAAAATAGTAACCTTGTCGCTTCGCCGTCCAACGTATCGCTGACGTCGCGATTGATTGGCTTCCGGCAGGGTCAACCCACCAGATTCTAGGCGCCGCCACAGGCTTGGAGCTGTCGTTGAAGCCATCTGAGACGAGAAAGCCGATTTTTCCGGTGACGTGGCAATTGCGCGCGTAATCTGCGGGCCCATGACTTTGCCGACGTTCTGAATTGCCCAGGCAAAATCTGTCTGTTGGTTGTTGTTTCAGCCCGGTAGGGGATCCACATCAGATCGATCATGCTGGCTTATTTAAAATTCATGTATTAATATGATTATTTATCATATTTAACGACATTATCTTTTTATTCTGTTTGTACTCGTATAACGGGTGATCGGATGATTCCTCACAACGATTTGAGTGATGCCGCAAGGGTTAATACCAAATGTCGATGATCTGAACCGATTTCGTGGGACCGGGGACCTTCATCCGGCGTGGGACGCATACCGGAGAGCGATGCTGCCGCATCGGTGGAGGATTGCGACAGAGTCGATCGAGGAAATCCGGCCCGTGCGAAGCATCGGGCGCTTTGGCCTTTGGACGTCGTCGAAAATCGGCGCCGGACCTTCAGGTCCGACTGTGGTTTTCTTCTCGCCACAAACCAAAATCGCTCCGGCGTAATCGGTCCCTATCACCGACATTTGGTATTAGTCGCACAGTGATCGGCTATTCATCAATTCGGTTGGTGAGTTTCATCTCTTCTCACCGCGAGAGCGAAGTTTCAGGTCGGTAAGGGGAGGTGCTCAACAGTTGCCGTATGGTGGCGTCTACGGCAGTGCAGTTCAGGTGCGTTCTGAGGGATGGACAAGAGGAAAGCTGCCTTTGTGCTCGGCGCCTGTAGATACACGCCGTTCGCTGCGACCAGAGGTGAGCGATGAGCCTGGACTATTTGACTCGTGCGGTGAAAATGGGTCAGCGCAGCCGTCGGCGGATGCGTAAGCACGGCCAGAACATGAAGGGCGACAGGCTCTGGAGCCGCGAGGAGGAGGCGGTCCTGATTGCTCATCAGGGTGAGTATGATCTGATGAGCAAGCTTCTGCCACACCGTACGCGCGCAGCGATTGCTAATCGATGCCAACTGCTCGGATTGAGACGAAAAATTCACGTCTGGACGGCCGTGGAACTCGCCAAGCTGAGACGTCTCTATCCAATAGCCAGCGTCCAGGAAATCGTAGAGGCCTTTCCGCACTCCAGTTGGACGAATATCTGCCAGGTGGCGCGCTATCACGGATTCTGTCGCGCGGTCAGATCAACCTACAAAAGCACAGGTCATCCCGCACTCGATGACGTGCGACAGCGTTGCCTGGAAATTCGCTGGACAATGAAGGATCTCGACAAGGCGGCTCGCACAGGGTGCTATTTTCAGCGCGCCGGATGGATCGGCAAGAAAATAAACTACCGCGCACTCGGGCGTGCCATAGAGGCCTTGGACGGCGTTATCGAATGCCGATGGAAAGAATAGCCTTGGCCCTCTGGCCTACTCATGTTCAGGAGGGCGAACGGAATTTCGTGCCCTAAAACCAAAAGGCCTCCAGATCGCTCTGAAGGCCTTTTTGAATAGGAATGGTGGGCGTGACAAGGATCGAACTTGTGACCCCTACGATGTCAACACGGTACGCCTACCGGAAACGCGGCATCATCTATCGAGCTTGAAGCGCCATTTCAAGCTTCTCCTCGCTTCATCAGCGCTGTTTCTTGGGCATAGCTTGGGCGAATTTGAGCGCGCCGCTCAATGGCTGGCGGCCAATTGGGATGAGGTTCGCGGACCTGTTTGGCCCGTCCTGCGCCGTCGGTTCAAGCTGAATGCTGATCAACTGATGGCCGCTGTTGCCTGGGCATGTGCTCTTACGAGTGCTGGCTTCGAGGAGGTGTATGATCATGGCTGATCTGACACCGTCTCCGGCGCTTCTCAGATTGAACCAGCGTTTCAGTCTTCGATCTGACAGCGCCATTGTTCGTCGCTTCGAGGAAGGGCTCGCGACCAAAGGCGTGACGAAGGCACACGAGCGTCAAGGTCTAGTCAGTGCCGCCGCCAAGGCCGTCCGCTCTATTCGTGTAGCCAAACACACTGACGAGGATCGCGCCAAGATGATTGCGCGTCGGCGCAAGTGGGCAGGCGCGAACACGCCACCGGATGTCAAAGCTCATTACAGCTTGGCTGAACAAGCAGTGCTTGGTGTTGTCGCTGATACATGCAAGCGCAAAGGTTTCTGCGATCTGTGTCTTGATGAGTTGGCACGAATTGCAGGCGTTAGCCGAACGACTGTTCAAAACGCTCTTCGCAAAGCGCGTTCTAAAGATCTCGGACATGTGTCGGTGCGAGAGCGGCCACAGCAAGGGCGCAAGAGCCTCACCAACGTCATTCGCATTGTTTGCAGTCGCTGGATAGGTTGGATCACGCGAGGGATAGGGTTCAAACGTTTGAACACTTCAGTGACTGGAGTTAAAAAAGACCTCTCTAAGCCAGACGATGCCAAGATTTCGGCTTTTGAGAAGGTGAGTGCGGCATTCGCTCGAAAACCCTCACACGCTCAGCGTGTTGAACCCCTCCGAAATGAGCAAAAACATCCTGCACCGCTTGCGGTCTATGCGGATCGCTTCACGCAAGCAGCGCCCGTAAGGCAGCGTGAAACAGGCGGATCACTGTGGAGCTTGGACCAATCGCACGGACGGAATGATTTGCCAGATTTACCGATTTTGTCGGCCAAGGGGCTGCGCGATGGGATGTGAACGCAAGACCCACCCCCCGGCCAAAAGTCTGGCGCAAACTCCCCCTGACCGCCCGCCTATGTCAAAAAAACCCGGCGCGATAAAAAAAACGGTAGGAAAAATTTTTTGTGTACCTGGACAATTGGAGGATACGGGGGGCGACCAGCTTCCGCTTTCCGTGCCGGTCGCCGCACGAAAACCGCTCACTGCAGCCTGCGCTGAATGTGGCGCGCCCTTCGAACAGACTCCGCCAAATGGTCGCCCGCTGCGGTTTTGTTCGCCCGCCTGCCGATCTGCATCGAAGAACCAGCAGATGAAGGCATGGCGTCAGAAGGCCTCGAAGCCAAACCCGCAACGTCTCACCTGCCGCCAATGTGGCGAGGTCTTTCCAGCTCCGCGCCGCGCGGCTGGTCGCGTCCCGCATTGGTGCTCACCAGCCTGCAAACGCGCCTTTTTCAGCGCCTCAGCAGCGCCGAACGACAATCAATCCACCTTCAACTTCACCTGAGGATCTTCGAATGAACAACGATAACCAGACGCCTGATGCCGCCGCTGCTCGGCACGAAATGCAGGCGAAGGCCATCGCCAATGCTGTCTTCAACCTTTGGCCTAAATTCGGCCAGCAAGGCTTCTCGCCTGAAGCCATCCTCGAAGGCGTCGTGAATGGCGCTGCGGCTGCGGTGATGCTCGGAAGCGGTATCAACCGCTTCGAGTTCGCGGACATTCTGTCCGGCATGGCGGACGTGTTTCGCGCACCTGAAGCGCCAAAGCGGGGAAATCTTCATGTCGTCGAATGAAGCCCTCTTGTCAGCCTCAGAAGTTTGTGACAGCTTTGCCGCCGTGTCAGACGAAAGCCGCCAGCGGGATGCTGGGCAAACGAGGCAACTCCAAAATCAGAAGATCCGGCGCAAGTCGAGTTGAGCGAATTGAACCCTGCGGGATGCAGGCAAGAGGAGCGCAACGAGCCTGAAGCCGCCTCTGACGACTGCGGAACCTTGTCCGTTAATGCGCCTGGTGGAATGTCTCACCTCTCCTCAGCAGAGCCAACATCTTCCGCCGATGCGATCAGGTCGCGCCGCGACTTCGAAGCATTTCTCCGCACACACGGATTTTCACGCACCGCTGCCAAAGCCATAGCTGCAAACGGCTGGCAATCCATCGGTGAAGACGAAACCGAAAGTGAACCGGACCCTGAAGAGCTGACATCCGAACAAGCCCAACAGTTGCTTGCTCTCTTCAAAGTCTGACCCACAGGCAAAAGCTAGGACTATCCCATGACAAAGAACATTATCCTCGGTCTCGCACTCGTTGCGCTTTGCACCTTCGCCGTCGCCATGTCGCTCTCTCCAGCCATGGCTCATCCGGTCACCATGCTGTTCACCGAACCCCACGCCGTTGCGACAAATATGGCGATGGTAATGCTTGCTCCGATGAATTCGCGGATGCGCGGTATCGTTTCCGTGCGGGCAAACGCTGCGATCTTTGCCCAACTTCAGGCGAGCGTTGAGGAGTTCAAGTCCGGCCACAAGCGCGAACTGAACGAAATGAACGGCCATATCGATCAGCTGAACGCCCAAATCGCTGCGATGAAGCTCGGCGGCGCGGCTGATGGCGGTGGCAATCCCGAAATGAAGCAGGCAAGCGCTGCGGTGACAGAGTTTCTGCGCAGCGGCAAGCCGGATGCAATGCTGAACCTTCAGCCCCGCGCTGGAATGTCGAGCGACTCCGGCCCGGATGGCGGCTTCACTGTCCCGACGCAAATTGATCGCCTTATCCAGAACCAACTTATCGCGCTGTCACCGATGCGAGCCGCGACGGGCGGGGGCGTCCTGGTCAGCACCAGCGATTATAAGAAACTGATCAATCGCCGTGGCGCAACTGCTGGCTGGGTCGGGGAACGTGATCCTCGCAACGAAACAGAAACCCCGCTGTTGGGCGAGATCGTTCCGCCGATGGGTGAAGTCTACGCCTATCCATCGCTCACACAGTGGATGATCGATGACAGCCAGTTCAATCTGGAAACCTTTGTCGCTGAGAATGTCACGGATGAATTTAACATTCAGGAAGGCAGCGCCTTCGCGTTTGGTGACGGTATCAAGAAGCCTCGCGGTTTCCTGACCGTGCCGATGT
Organism: Affinirhizobium lemnae; assembly: GCF_022968395.1. Classification (GTDB taxonomy): domain Bacteria; phylum Pseudomonadota; class Alphaproteobacteria; order Rhizobiales; family Rhizobiaceae; genus Neorhizobium; species Neorhizobium lemnae. The sequence goes on along the minus strand of NZ_JALJQZ010000005.1, from coordinate 103 downwards.
CAGAGGCTTCTGACAGCGCACGTCCGTTGTAATCAAAGTAAACCTCCACCTACGGTGGAGGACTGGACGAGTTCTACATCGTAGTGGAGAGACCTCCGGCTTG